>NZ_JBQLZN010000021.1:0-1837 GCF_052168295.1 Parasphingopyxis sp.
TTTCACGAGTTCCCGGGCATGAATTTCGACGTCCGCCGCGGTGCCTTGCATCCCGGAAGACGGCTGGTGAATCATGATCTTGGAGTTGGCGAGTGCAACGCGCATGCCCGGCTCGCCGGCCGCCAGCAGGAAGCTGCCCATCGATGCCGCAAAGCCGACACAGACCGTGCCGACGCGCGGCCGAATATATTGCATGGTGTCGTGGATCGCCATTCCGGCCGTCACCGATCCGCCCGGCGAATTGATATACATATAAATGTCTTTTTTCGGATTTTCCGATTCCAGGAACAGGAGCTGCGCCGTGATCAGCGCGGCCATCCCGTCTTCCACCGGCCCGGTCAGAAATATGATGCGGTCGCGCAGGAGTCGCGAGAAAATGTCAAAACTGCGCTCGCCGCGATTGGATTGCTCGATGACGATGGGAACGAGCGCGTTGTCGATGGGGTCGTGCATTGAAGGCCTTTCCGGGAGAATGTCTGCCGCCAACATTGCGACTTCTCGCGCGGGCTTCAAGAGGCTTGGTGCGAACTTCCCGATTGCGGGGCGGAAAAGCTCAGATATGCGAGCCTGCGCAATTCGCGCCGACCGCGAACGACAGTGTCGAGGATTAGGCCAGCGAACAGGTTGAGCGATGCGAGGATCATCAGCCCGGTCGACAGGATGGCCGTAGGGAAACGCGGTACCAGTCCAGTCTGCACATAGGTGATCGCAAGCGGGATCGCGAGGATGATCGCGGCGAGCGCAAGAACGCCCGCAATGGCGCCGAAGAACAGCACGGGCCGCTCCATGCGGAACAGCGTGGCCATCGTGTTGAGAATGCGGAAGCCGTCGCGATAGGTCGAGAGCTTGGACTCCGAACCCTCGGGCCGCGCGCTATATTCGGTTACCTCTTCGGCGACCGGCATTTTGAGCTCGAGCGCATGGACGCTGATCTCGGTCTCGATCTCGAACCCTTGCGACAGCACCGGAAAACTCTTCACGAACCGGCGCGAAAAGACGCGGTAGCCGGACAGGATATCGTTGAACGTCCGGCCGAATAGACGCGCCAGTATGCCGGTCAGCAGCGCATTGCCCCAGCGATGGCCGCTGCGATAGGCGGCCTCAACCTCAGTCTTGCGCGCGCCGACGACCATGTCGAGCTGTTCGTCGATCAGGCGCCGGACGAGACGCGGCGCGGCGGCGGCCTCATAGGTCGCGTCGCCATCGGCCATGATGTAGATGTCGGCTTCGACATCGGCGAACATGCGCCGTACGACATGGCCCTTGCCCTGCATTTTTTCGCTGCGGACGATGGCGCCGGCGGCGCCCGCCACCTCGGCGGTACGATCAGAACTGTTATTGTCGTAGACGTAAATATCGGCCCGGGGCAGCGCTTTGCGGAAATCGGCAACCGTCTGCGCGATCGCCGCTTCCTCGTTATAACATGGCAGGATGACCGCGATACTCGGCGCCGCCGCGAAGGGCGATGCCACTTCGCGCTCTGCCACGAATTCGCTGATATGTTCCATTGCCCGTCCCTGGCTGTGCCCGTGATGGCACCGCTTCTAGGCAGGCAATGGTTAACAAGACGTTCGGAAATCGCCGTTTCCGGCCGAAAATCAGCTTTCGGAGGATGACGCCTTTTTCGCGGCAGGCTTCTTCGCAGCAGGCTTTTTGGCTGCAGCTTTCTTGGCCGGAGCCTTTTTCGCCGCTGCCGTCGATTTCTTGGCGGCAGGCTTTTTGGCAGGGCTCTTTTTCGCCGCGGGCTTCTTCGCCGGACTCTTTTTGGCCGCGGTCTTGCGCGCCGCGGGCTTCTTGGCTGCCGGTTTCGGTGTCTCGTCCTCTTCCGACTCGATCG
>NZ_JBQLZN010000022.1:0-70029 GCF_052168295.1 Parasphingopyxis sp.
GTTAGGCCTGCCGCCAGCGTTCGTTCTGAGCCAGGATCAAACTCTCAAGTTGATGTTCATCCAGGACGCCACGTGCCAAAGGCCGCGCACATCCAAGACGATCTCTAGGAGCCGTTCCTGCACAAATCTTAATTACGTAATGGATACGTGAATAGGACATGCATAGAACGACTTAGCTATACCGGTTACCGGAGCCTTGAGCTCTCCGGACCGGGGCCGCCGCCCACATGTCCCTTCATTCAAACTAACAATGTCAAAGAGCCGACAATTCCTGTCCCCTACGAGTAGCAGAGGGAGACGGTGGTACCGTTTACAAGAAATGTCCCCAGTGGGGTCGCGGGGCAGTGCCCGTTACCGCGTCGGGAAGCAGCCATATATGCGGGCTGTAGGATTCGGTCAACACCCTCTGTGCAATTTTATTTCAAAAAAATTGCATCGCTTCCGGAAACCCCGGTTTACGGCTCATATACCTTGTTCCGCTAGGGCTTAACCAAGCGCTAACCGCAAAGGAATGGCTGGGCTTGGTCGACATCTCGGAACAGAAAGTTCCCGCATCCCTGCGGGATCGCGTGCGCAGCGCCGTTTTCTGGCGCTCGGGCAGCCAGATCGTCGCGCAGATGATTACCTGGGCGACGACCTTTCTCGTCATCCGTCTCCTCAGTCCCGAGGATTACGGTCTCGTCGCGATGGCCGCGCTCGTCGTCATCTTTCTGAGCCTGATGGAAGGATTCGGATTCGCCAGCTCGCTGATCCAACGCGAATCGGTCAGCAAGAAAGAGCTGCGCCAAGTCTTCGGCCTGCTGATTCTGATCAACGTCACGCTGGCCGGTATCCAGTTCCTGATCGCGCCGCTCGCGGCCGCCTATTTCAAACAGCCCGAGCTGGTCGAGATA
Organism: Parasphingopyxis sp.; assembly: GCF_052168295.1. GTDB lineage: Bacteria > Pseudomonadota > Alphaproteobacteria > Sphingomonadales > Sphingomonadaceae > Parasphingopyxis. The sequence goes on from NZ_JBQLZN010000022.1 coordinate 894, forward strand.
TTGCGCGTGCAGACCCTGCTCTATTTCATCACGCCGTTCCTCGCCCTGCCCTTCGCCATCCTCAGCCGCGAGCTCGAATATCGCAAACTGGCGATCGCCAATCTGATCGGCTCGGTCGCGGGCGCGGCGACGGCACTGACCATGGCGGTCATGGGCTATGGCGTCTGGACGCTCGTCTTCAGCCCGATCGTGATGTTCGCCGTGCGCGCCACCTGCATGACCGTCGCCGCACGGTCGCTGATCTGGCCGAGCTTTTCCTTCCGCGGCGCGAGTGCGATTATCGGGTTCGGCGGCGCGCTGACTGTCACCCAATTCTTCTGGTTCCTGCAGAGCCAGTCGGACATCTTCATCGCCGGCCGGATCTACGAAGCCTATGATATCGGCCTCTACACGACCTCATTGTTCCTCGCGCAGATCCTCGTTTCCAAATTCGTGCCACCGCTCAACGATGTGGCGTTCGCCGCCTACTCGACCATGCACCGGGAGAAGCGCCCGCTCGGGCCCGCCTTCGCCAATTCGGCGCGGCTGATCCTCACGGCCACTCTGCCCTTCTATTTCGGCCTCGCGATTACGGCCGAACCGCTGGTCCAGGCGATCCTCGGCGAGCAATGGCTGGAGATAATCCCGATCGTTTCGCTGCTCGCGTTCGCCATGCCCTTCATGACGCTCCAGATTCTTTTCGAGCCCGCAATCAATGCGCTCGGCCGCCCGGGTATATCCGTGCGGATTAGCATCTGTGGTGCCATTATCATGGCGACGGGATTCCTGCTGGGCGTCAGCTACGGGATCATCGGCCTTGCATGGGCCTGGCTGATCGCGATGCCGATCCTCACCTGCGTCACCATGGCGATGTCCATGCCGACGATCGGCGTGTCGCTGCGCCAGCTCGCCGGTGCCGTGTTGCCCGGCCTGTCCGCGTCGCTCGCCATGGCGATCATCGTCGTCGGCATCGATGCGCTGCTGCCGCCGCTATCGCCGTTGATGCGCCTGCTCGTGCTGGCGGGCGCCGGCATGGCGGCCTATGCGGCGCTGCTCCTGCTGTTCGCGCGCGAACTCGTCGCCGAAATGTGGGATCTTATCGTCCGGCGTCAGACTGCGCCCGCCTGAATTCAGACCGCCTGGATATAGTCGCGCATCGCCTGGGCATCCTGCTCGATGCGGTCCATCCGATGCTTCACCAGGTCGCCGATCGAGATGAAGCCTACCAGCCGGCCATCCTCGACCACGGGCAGGTGACGGACGCGCCGGCGCGTCATCAGGCCGAGCGCCGAAAGTATCGCGTAGTTCGGGTCGACGGTTATCGGCGGCGAGGTCATCACTTCCGATACTTTCCTGTCGAGACCGTCCTTCCCGTCGCGCGCCACGAGATGGACGAGATCGCGTTCCGACATGATCCCGACCACCTTGCCGCCATCGATGATCGGCACCGCGCCGATGCGCTTTTCGGCAAAAAGCTTCACGACGTCGCAGACTTTCATGTCCGGACCGGCGGTCACGGTGTCTTGCCCGCGATTCTCCAGGATGAGGCTGACTGTCATTGCGACTCTCCCAATCGACCCATCGATGATGCGCCTTTTCGCGCAAAATTGGAAGCTGGCCGCCATTTCCGGGCACGATGCGGCTTGATGCGCGGCGGGGCCGTTGCCAGATGAAGCGGGTGACCGAATCCAAGCCGACACTCGACGACACCGAATATTCCGCCTTTGTCTGGCGGCGCTTTCGGGCAATGCTCAAATGGATGGCGCTCGCATCGGCCGCGGCGGCTGTGGCGGCGCTAGCCTGGATGCATGTCTATGGCGGCGGGCTGACCATCGCGGTCGCGCTGGCGACGGCGTTCGGCGTCGGGCTGACCGTGTTCATGGCGGCCGCGCTGATGGGGCTGGTGTTTCTGAGTTCGGGCTCAGGCCATGACGAAGTGGTCGACGAACAGGGCAAGGACAGCCTCGCCCGGCGCAACAATAGCCGTTAGGCTTCCGCGCCCGCGCCTTTGTCGTCTTCCGCGGGCTTGCGCGAACGCGTCCGCCGGGCCGGCTTTTTCTCGCCGCCGCCGTTCATCGTCTCGGCAGCATCCTGCCCGTCCCCTTCGCTCGCATCGACCGAGATCGCCGCAGGCAGCCGATCGGCCTCGATGCTCTGGCCGTCATCGTTCGACCCGGCCTCGTCCTTCTTGCGGCTCGATTGCCGCTTCTTCGGCTTGTCGTCTTTCTGGCGATCGTCGCCACCGGCCTTCTGATTGTCGCCTTCATTGTCCGCGCGCCGCTTCGCCTTGTTCTCCTCGCGCTCGCGCTTCTGCTCTTCCTTGCGCAGGTTCGTCTCGGTCAGCACGCGAAAATAATGGTCGGCGAACTGGAGATAATATTCGTTCATCACCCGGTCGCCCTGCTGATGGGCGTCGCGCGCCATCGACTTGTACTTCTCGCAGAGCTGGTTGGCGTTGCCGCGTGCGCGGTTGTCCAGCCGGTTTCCGTCATTAGGCCCGCGATTGTTGGACCGACCGCCACGGCTGCGCCGGCGACCTGAGCTACGGTTGTTCATCAAGGTAAAAAATCCTCAGTCCCTTGTTTCCGTAAAAAGCGCGCCCCCGCGCTTCGCTTAGCCGGCCGGGCCCATCCCGGCCGCTCGGATACATATCCCTAAGGTCCGGACGAACCGGCCCTGGTGCCAGCACCGCCGGACATCAGCGGTATGACGATGGGGATCATGGTGTGAAGGTTTCAACGCTGTGTGCTGCCGGAACCTTCGTTCCATCACCGGCCATATCCGCTACGTTTTGGCAATTGCAAGCAAAATAATAGCCGGGCGCCAGACTAATTGTGGATAATGAGGCAGCGCTCATGACCCGCCAAATCGCGCGCAACCGCCGTTTCAAGCCCCTGTTCGGCGCATAGGCGCGCGACTTCTGCCGCTTGTCCGGCGCCCAGTTCGAGGCAGGCGACACCGCCATCGACGAGCAGATTGCGCAGCTGGGGAACGATCGCGCGATAGTCGGCAAGCCCGCCATCGGCCGCGAACAGCGCGCCATCCGGCTCGAAATCGGCGATATCCGGGCTCAAATCGGCATCGGGCTCGACATAGGGCGGATTGCACAGGATCAGGTCGAAGCGGCCGGTTTCGCCCTCGCCCCAGTTTCCGCGCCGGAACTGCGCGCGGTCCGAAAGCCCGAGCCGTTCGGCATTCCGCCACGCATAGCCGAGCGCGGTCTCCGAGCGATCTATCCCGAGGCCGAGCGCGTCCGGCCATTCGGACAGCGCCGCGAGCAGCAGCGCGCCGGAGCCGGTTCCCAGGTCGAGAATTGTAGCGGGCGGGCGCCCGGCGCGGGCGCGCAGCGCGGCCTCGATCAGTGTCTCGCTATCGGGACGGGGAATCAGGACGCCGGGGCCGACGGTGAAATCCAAACTCCAGAATTCGCGATGGCCGACGATATAGGCGAGCGGCTCGCGCCCGGCGCGCCGGGCGACAAGCGCATCGAAAGTCTCCGGCACTTCCGCATCGAGATGCCCGAGCAGCATCGCCTCGCGCTCCATATCCAGCGCATGCGCCATCAGCAGCTCGGCATCGAGCCGTGCGCTGTCGCTGGTGGCGGATAGCGTCGCCGTCGCCGCGCGCAGTGCGTCACGCACGGTCATGCCGCTCATTCCGCGATATGGGCGAGCCGCTCGGCCTCGTCCTCGGCGATCAGCGCGCCGACCAGTTCGCCGAGCTGGCCCTCGAGAATCTGCGGCAGCGCATGCAGCGTCAGGTTGATGCGGTGATCGGTCACGCGCCCTTGCGGGAAATTGTAGGTGCGGATGCGTTCCGAGCGGTCGCCCGAGCCCACCATCGACTTGCGCGCGCCCGCATATTCGGCCTCGGCCTTGGCGCGTTCATGCTCGTAAAGCCGCGCACGCAGCACCTTCATGCCCTTCTGCCGGTTCTTGTGCTGCGATTTCTCGTCCTGCTGCGAAACGACGATACCGGTCGGGATATGGGTGATCCGCACCGCACTGTCGGTCGTGTTGACGGACTGGCCGCCCGGGCCCGAGGCGCGGAACACATCGATGCGCAGATCACTCTCGTCGATCTGGATATCGACCTCTTCGGGCTCGGGCAGCACGGCGACCGTCGCGGCGGACGTATGGATGCGCCCGCCGCTTTCGGTGACAGGCACACGCTGGACGCGATGCACGCCGCTTTCGAATTTGAGCTTGGCGAACACGCCCTTGCCGGTGACGTTCGCCACTGCCTCCTTGTAACCGCCGGCGTCCGAGGCGCTGGCCGAGATCAGCTCGAAGCCCCAGCCCTGTTCCTCGGCATAGCGCTGATACATACGCAGCAGATCGCCCGCGAACAGCGCCGCCTCGTCGCCGCCCGTGCCCGCACGCACTTCGAGCATGGCGGGCCGGTCGTCAGCGGAATCCTTGGGCAGCAGCTTCACGGCCAGCGCGCGCTCGGCATCGGGGATCGCGGCCTTGAGTTCTTCCGCCTCGAGCTCCGCCATCTCCTTCATTTCGGGATCGGCGAGCATCTCGTCGAGCGCCGCCAGCTCCTCGCGCAGCCGCCGGAGTTCACGCGCGGACTCGGCCACCGGCTCCAGCTCCGAATATTCCTTGGAGAGTTCGACGAACTTGTCCGGCGCGAGATCGCCGGCCGCCATCTGCCCTTGCAGCTCTTCATGCCGCGAGAGAATCGCGTCGATACGGTCGGGGGAAATGGTGGTCATTTCTGATACATTTGCAGCGTTATCGAATTTATCTGATCGTAGAATGGAGTGTTGGGTTCTGTTCTGTGCTTGATCGCCAAGTTACCGCTCTCTTCCAACCAAACTGCCACATGCGTCTTCGCAGGAATTTTGGCTGCCTTGTCAGAGCGCTTTCGTGGCGACCCATGCGTAATCGAATATGTTGACAAGCCGGCATCGCGAAAAAGTGCCAGCAGCTGAGACGCCTCTGCCAGAGCGCGGTCGTCGTCAACCGCGAGCACAACGTCAAATTCGTGTTCGGGTGTATCGATCAACATCGCCAGCCGCTCGATCCCGGCCGCCCAGCCGACCGCTGGAGTTTCCGGTCCCCCCAGCGCCTCGATCAACCCGTCATAGCGCCCGCCGCCAAGCACCGTGCCCTGTGCGCCCAATCGATCCGTCACGAACTCGAAGGCCGTGTGGCGATAATAGTCGAGGCCGCGGACCAGCCGCGCGTTACGCTCCCAGGCGACGCCCGCCGCATCCAGACCCGCCGTCACCTGTGCAAAGAAATCCGCCGCCTCATCGCTCATCACATCGTCTATCGACGGTGCGGCATCGGCTATCGGCCGGTCGCGCTTGTCCTTGCTATCGAGGATGCGCAGCGGGTTGCGTTCGAGCCTTTCCTGACTGTCTTCGGAAAGATCGCCTTTGTGCGCCTCGAAATGCGCGACCAGCGCATCGCGCCACGCTTCGCGGGTCGCGCTGTCGCCGAGCGTGTTGAGTTGCAGCGTCACGCCGTCGGCAACGCCCAGTTCCTTGAGCAGCTGATCGGCCATCACCAGCAATTCGACATCGGCCGCCGGTTCGGCCGCACCGATAATCTCGGCATCGAGCTGGTGGAATTGCCGGAAGCGGCCCTTTTGCGGGCGCTCGTAACGGAACAGCGGCCCGTGCGTCGCGACCTTGAGCGGCACATATTGCTGCCAGCCGTTCGTGAGATACGCCCGCGCGATGCCGGCCGTGAATTCAGGCCGCAGCGTCAGCGAGTCCCCGCCGCGATCCTCGAACGTGTACATTTCCTTCGAAACGACATCGGTCGTCTCGCCGAGCGAGCGCGCGAAAACGGAAGTCGCCTCGAACACGGGCACCTCTACCCGGCCGAAACCGTAGAGCCGGCGAACCCGATCGAACGTATCGACGACATAGGCGAACCGCTCGGCCTCTTCGCCCAGCATATCCTGCGTACCGCGAATGGCATGCGGCGTATCTTTTCGCGCTTTATTTCCCATGGGCGGCTCCCCTAGAGCATTTTGACGCGGTAGGGGAATAGGGAGCGGGCAGGAGCGGCGATTTTCCGAGAGGGAAATTCCGAGATAAGGTAAGGCGAAGCGCATGAACATCGACCAGATCCCGACGGGCGACAATCCGCCCGAAAATCTCAACGTGATCATCGAGGTGCCGGTCGGCGGCGAGCCGGTGAAGTACGAGTTCGACAAGGCGAGCGGAGCCCTGTTCGTCGACCGTATCCTCCACACGCCGATGCGCTATCCGGCCAATTACGGCTTTATCCCGCACACCTTGTCGCCGGACGGCGATCCGCTCGATGCGCTGGTCGTCGCGCGATCGCCCTTCATGCCGGGCTGCGTCGTCCGCTCACGCCCGATCGCGGTGCTTAACCTCGAGGACGAGCATGGCGGCGACGAGAAACTGCTTTGCGTGCCGATCGATTCGACCTTCCCTTATTATCGCAAGGTCGGCGAGGGCGGCGATCTCCCCGAAATCGTTATGCAGCAGATCGAGCATTTCTTCACCCACTACAAAGATCTCGAAGCCGAGAAATGGGTCCGCGTCGGCAAATGGGGCGATGCGGAAGAGGCGCGCAAGGTCGTCGTCGAAAGCATCGAGCGGGCGGGTAACGCCGAATGATGCCCGCCATCGAACGCGGCTGGTGGTGGCGCTGCGCGGGCGCCGGGCTGATCGTGATAGCGGTCGCGGTTTACTTCGACATGTACCCGGGCCTTGAGGGCTGCGCATCCGAAGCAGACGATATCGCTCTCGGATCAATCATGGCATTCGAGCTTGTACGCACGCCCGCCGACGTCGCCGCGCTGTTCGGCGCGCCGCCCTGCACCGAACCCTTCACCGCCGCGATGCGCCACGCGACCTGGGTCGATGCGCTGATCTTCATTCCGGCTTATGCGGCATTCCTCATTTGCGCCCTGCTCGCCCTGCGCGGCTATGGCGGATCGCTGGCCTCGATCGGCATCGCGGCCGTCGCCGCCGCCGCGCTGTTCGACCAGCTTGAGGGCTTCTGGCTCTTCATGATCATGGGCGACCTGCCGGGCACCCAGGGGCAGATCAACTGGCTGATCCCCGCCGTGCGCGCCAAGTTCGCGTTGCTCGGCATCGGCGCGATCTGCATCGGCGTTCTGCTGACGCGGCATCGCGGCATCGGCTATCTGTTCGGCGCCATCGTGGCGCTGGGCGGGGTCGGAACGACGGCGCTCATCTTCGACGACGCCTATGGCGCAATCACGATCCAGGGATCGGCCATCGCCTGGCTCGCGCTGTTCGTTGTCGCTTTCCTTTACGCCATCGTCCGCATGAATCCGCGCGCGCTGGTCGCGGACATCCGCTCCGTCGATTAGGGCTTCGGCGTCTTTTTGCGCGGTTTCTTTTTGGGCGCGCGCTCGCCCGCCTCGATGCCGAGCCGCGCCCAGTCCCGCATCGCATCGGGATCGTCATAGACGTCGAGCGGCGCGCGGCGGTAATTCATCGTTGCTATCTTGCCGTCCTTGCCGGTGAATTCGAACTTGCCGAGCCCTTCGGCTTCGAACGCGGCCTCATTGACGGCATCGCTCTTCAGATAGAGATCGCCTTCGTCGATCAGCGCGAAAATAATGCCGTCGCAATAAAGCGTGGCGCCGCCCATCATCTTGCGCATCGTCACCCGGCCCATCGGCTCCAGGCATTCGGCGACCCAGTCGACCAGTCCCTCGTCCACGCTCATGCGTCAATCTCACGCAACCGCCGCCTCCACCGTCTTCGCCTTTTTCGGCCGCCGCCAGGCGACCAGCAGGCATCCCGCCACGATCAGCACCGTGCCGGCCACCGTCATCCAGGTCAGCGCCTCGCCGAAGAAATACCAGCCGAAGATCGCCGCCCAGATAAAGGCGCTATATTCGAGGCTCACCAGATATTGCGCCTCGGCCCGCGCATAGCCCCAGGTAACGAGCAGCAGCGATACGATCGCCAGCGCCGCCGCGCCGGTCAGCGCGGGCCAGTGGCCGATAGCGGGCACTACGGCGAAGAACGGCGCGACCAGCAACAGGCAGATAGAGACGATCATGTTCTGGAAAAAGGCGATCTCCATCGGCCCTGCGATCAGCGCCATCTGCCGCTGCAGGACGAGGTTATAGGCATAGGCGCTGGCCGAGAGCAGGATCGCGGCGACGCCCCATTGCGCCTCCGGCCCGAATTCGCTGCCCATCTTGCCGAGCACGATCACGACCACGCCGCCGATGCCGAGCAGCGAGGCGATGATCGCATTCTTGCCGATCCTTTCCTTGAGTAGCGCAGCAGCCAGATACAGCGCCATGAGCGGCGCGATGAAGGAGAGCGCCACCCCCTCGGCCAAGGGCACGCGCACCAGCCCCCAGAAGAAGAGAAACGCCATCACGGCGATCAACACGCCGCGGATAAGATAAAGCCGCATCGCCGCCCGGCTCGGCCGTTTGCGCCGCCGGCTGAAATAGATCAGCGACACGAGCAACACCCCCGCAGCATAGCGCCACAGCACCGCGTTATAGGCGCCGAGCGCGATCGACAGGTCCTTCATCACCGCGTCCATTGCCGAGAAGAAGGCGAGGCCGGTGAGCACCGCCAATATCGGCAAAAGGATCGAACCTGTTTCGGATGCGCTGTGGTCGGTCACGGCTGATTCCTATAGAAAAGGGCGGGACGGGGCGCGAACGAAAATTGCGAGGGGAGACGAGGATCGTGAAACAGGTGATAGCGGCCGCCGCGATGGCGGTCATTCCGGCGGCGGTGCTCGCGCAACCGGCGAGTGAAAACGTGCGCGAACGGCCGGTGGCGCAGACTATGGTCAACGATGCGACGGCGCTCGCCCGGCTGCGCGGCAATAGCGGCATCACGCTGCAATGGATCAACTTCACTTATCCCGACGAACGCGCGGGGGCGCGGCGCGGTCATGTGTCGGTCGCCGACCGGGGCGATACGGTCCACATTAGCGGCGTGCAGTTCGCCGCCGATGGCGATGCGTTCGTTTCCGTCACCGGCGATATCGCGGAGATCGGCAGCGACTATTTCATCCTCGACGGCCGCATCGTGATCAGCGGCGCGCCCGATGCCGAGCGCCATTGCATCAAGACGGGCCGATCGCGCTTCGCGATCACCCAGAACCGGCGCTATTGGCGGATGCGCGAATTCGAATGGTGCGATAACCTGACCGACTATATCGACATCTATTTCTGATCCGCCGCCTGCAAGGAAATCACGGATGTCCGTACCGCCCGGCTTCAAGCCGCATTTTCGCAAAAGCCCGCTGACCGATCCCTGGGAGCCGCTCTATTCGAAACGCACCGAGGACGCGGTCATCATCGGGATCGAAGCGGATACCCAGCACTGCAACTCTCGCGGCTTCGTACATGGCGGCCTGATCAGCGCGCTGGCCGACAATGCGATGGGGCTCTCCTGCGCGGCGCGCCACGAAAACGTCTCCGGCCTCGTCACCATCAGCCTGCATCTCGATTTCGTGCGTCCAGCGAGAATCGGCCAGTGGCTGGAATTCGAGACGACGTTCCTCAAGCCGGGCAGCAATATCGACAGCGCGCAGGGCCGGGTGCTCGCCGATGGCGAGGTCTGCGCCTTGGCCGGCGCGATCTTCCGGGTGCAGACGACGAAAAAAGTCTAGCCGGCTAGACGGTCAGCTTCGTCGCGGCGCAGGCCTTGGCCAGTCCGAGGCCGCGCTTCATCGCCGGATAGACGCGGACCATGGCGGCGGTCATGGCGAGTTCGAGCCGGACCGTCCGACCGAACCGGGCCTCTATCTCTTCGCCGAGCGTGTCGAGCTCCGCATCCTGCCGCGCGATCGCGGCGCCGAAGCGGAAGGCGAGCGCCTCGTCCTCCGGCAAATCGCTACCGCCCGCGAGCGCCGCGTTCAGAATGTCGCGGGAAACGCCATCCATGCGGCTGCCGCGTGCGGCCGTCAGCGCGCAGGGTCCGCAATCCTCGACCAGCACCGCACCGATCCGGGCGACGGCGAACAGCGATGCGGGCGACCGCTCGCGATGATTGCTGGCCGGCATGAAGTGCATGAACTTTTCCAGCGCATGGCCGGGCGCGCGGGCGACCTCGTGCATATACTGGCTCTCATCGGGGCTCATCCGGTCGACAGCGGCAAGAAAGGCGCGCTTCGGCAGGCCGGCCGGCGCGATCTTCTGCCGCACGAAGAGGATGGCCAGGGCAACGAGCACCAGCACGGGCGGACCGAGCACCCCGGGCATATCCTGCACGAAGCGATCGGGTGAGCAGATGCCGACGATCAGCTCGTAGATATGCAGGAAGCCATGGACGAGCAGCCACAATGTCCCCGCCAGCGCGGCCATCCAGCGCATCTTCGGATTCCGGGCCGCATAGGCCAGAATGACCGCCGAACTCAGATAGGCAAGGCCGATATCGGCGATGAAATGCGTGTTCGCCGGGCCGGTCGGCGGCACGGTGGGTATCGCATAATACCAGTCTAGCGGCTCGAGCAGCATGAACCCGCCATTGGCCAGCGCAAACAGGGCGACCAGCGCGATGATGATCTGCGCGACGCGGTCGAGCGTATCGTACGGCCCGGACATGGCAATTCTCCTTATTCGGATATCTATTGTCCGATTATAAGAAACCTGTCAATAATCGCTCGCGTCGGGCGGACATGGATAATCGGCGCGCGGCGATTATATTCGGACATCAACTGTCCCAAAGAGCGGGAGCCGAGCGACCATGCAGATATCGAAGGGCGTCGAATGGGCCGCGCACGCGGCTGCGCTGATGTGCGGACTGCCCCCCGGCACCGGGCTGCGCGCGGAGGCGCTGGCCCGCTATCACGGCGTTCCGAAAGCCTATATGGCCAAGCAGATGCAGGCGTTGAGCAAGGCCGGCATCGTACATACGGCACGCGGCAAGAATGGCGGCTATCGGCTCGCCAGATCGGCGGACGCAATCACCCTATGGGACGTCATGCGCGCAATCGAGGGCGACAGACCGGCCTTCACCTGCACCGAAATCCGCCAGAACGGGCCGTGCGGCGCAACGCCCGACCAGTGCCGGCAGAAATGCGCGATCGCCGCGGCCTTTCACGCAGCGGAAGCGGCGTTTCGCGACCATCTGCAAAGCGTGTCGCTGGTCGACATCGCGGCGGGCGTGCTCGCCGACTCGCCGCCAGACCATCTGCGCGATGTCGGGCGCTGGTTGGAGGCAGAGGCCGTCGCGCTCGGCTGATACGGGGCCGCGGTGCGTTATTCGGGCGTGAAAGCCGCGAAATACCCGAAAATATCGTCCTCGGATCGGCTGGCGGCATTCCGCCAGGTCGGCGCGGTTTCCGCGTTGAGCAGCGCGCCTTCGGGCGATAGGACCAGCACGGTGGGCGTGCCGACAATCTCCGCGATCCCGAAGCGCTGCGCGATATCGATATTGCGCCCCTCGCCCTCCTGCGGATGACCGACATCGACATAGGCGATCTCGTAGCGCGACCCGAGCATCTCGGCGAAGCGCGGCGTGGCGAACCAGCCGGCAAGGCCGCGGCTGTCATGACACCAGTTGGCGCCCATCACGAGAATGGCGCGCTTGCGGCTCATCGCCGCGCGGGCCAGCGCCAGCGCGACGTCGACCATCGCCGCTCGGCTTTCGTCATACGGCCGCGCTTCCGGGTGGTCGGCCTCGGCTGCCTGTACGGGCACGGCACCTGCCATCGGGACGGCCATGGCGAACAGCAGCGCCAGAATGCGGTGAACGGCCATCGTCAGGCCGCGTCCGCTTTCGCTTGTTCATTGGCCTCCTGGGCGATCAGCTTGGGCAGGTTGGCGATCGCGGCTTGCGCATTGTCGCGGAAGCGTTTGAGCGTAGCCTGTTTCGCGCTGTCCGCCTGCGAAACCGCCGCGATCGTCTTGCCGAAGCCGTCGAGCCGCGCCTTGATCATCCATTCCTGCAGCTCGGGCCGCTGCGACCATTGGAACTGGTTCATCATGTTGACGAGATTGGCCCGCGGAAAGGTATCGATCCCGTCGGGCAGCGGGACGGGCTGGCCGAGGCTGTTCTTCGTCGCATCGTCGTCATAATGCGCTTCGATGAACGCGGTGAGCGCCGCGCTGAAGGCAGGCTGGGGCACGCGGATCATCTGGAGCGTGATTCTGTCGCCCTGGAACTGCGGGACGACCGGCCGGCGCTCGACCGCCGTCGCCGTGCAATCGATGAAGAGCGCATCCCCGGCCGTTTCCACCTCGCCGCCATCGAAGACCATCCTGCCCGGCTCGATCCGCCGGACATGGCCCATCCGAACGATATTCTCGATCCTGCGCAGAATCTCGACCTCGCCTTCCGAGATCGTCGGATAGTGAAACATGGTCGGCCAGACATCGAGATCGAGGCGCAGCATCACGCCCGCCTTTTCGAGCCGCGCGAACAGATCGTCGGCGTCTTCCGCCTTCGCGAGCGCGTCCATGATATCGGCCTGCCCGCCGATCGTATCGTCGAAGAATTCGATGCCCGGCTGGGTCTTGCCACGATTGAGCATCCAGGTATCGCGCGGCCGGACCCAGATGATCGCCGCAGGATCGACGCCCGCCTGTTGGAGCCAGACGCCGACATCCATCGCCGTCTTGCCTGCGCCGAGGATCACGAATTGCGACGGCACGGCATCCGGCGTCTGCCAGAGCTGCGGCAGGGCGTTGGGCGGCACTAGGCGGACGCCTTCGGCAATCTCGAATTTGGGCGTGTGCGTCGAAGGGACGGACGTGCCGTAGTACGTGGCGTCGACGGTCTTTTTCCGGATCGCAATGGTGCTTCGCTTGCCCGACAGGATCGATTCTAGCTTCCCATCGCCAAGATATTCGGAGAGCGGGAAATAGGACACGCGCCCGCTCGGCAGGAAGCGCCGGGCCATGACGTTTTCGTAGTAAGCGGCAACTTCGGACCCGGTCGCGAGACTGTAATAGCCCTTGTTGAGGCCGACCGTGTCCTTCTCCTGCGGGCCGAGCTGCGTCGAGTTCACCCCGTAAAAGGCCGAGGGCTGGTGCAGCGCGACGAAGGAATAGGCGTCGTTCCAATGCCCGCCGGGCTTGGCGTGGCGATCCACGAAGGTGATGTGCGCGTCGGTCTCGTCGAGCAGCGTATCGGCAAAGGCCATCCCGACCGCGCCCGCGCCAATGATCAGATAATCGGTTTCGAAATCGGCCATCGCGTTCCTAAAGTTAGTGGAGGCACCGAGCGCGAGCTTGGACTGTCATGCCCTAGTCCGGTGACTCGGCAGGTCGAAAAGCGACCATCATTGGAGAAATCTCAAAGCCCATACCCTGCAGCACGAAGACTAATCCGCCAACACATCTCCATGGCGTTTCCGGATCGACAACGAGATGCAGGGACTGTTGAAACTCACTCTGACCAGACAGCCATGCGATGATTTCGTCAATGCTTTCATATTCTGTACCGTCCATCCGAGCAGAACATTCATTCCCAGCAATCTCGATAACCCTTGGCGGGTTGTAGTCGGACGACGGTGAAGACGATGCGGCTAGCAGAACCGCTATCACACTGGCGAACGTCATTCAGCCTCGCCGGAAGTCGGTTCTGCCGTCTTGCGCACAATGAGTTCGTCGACTTCGAGGCGCTTGATACTCAGGCGATCGATCTTCGCATTGCCGGCGCGTATCGAACCGATGGCGAGGCGGCCGATGGCGAGCGCGCCAATAGCCGTTGCGCCGACGGCCAATGCGCCGACCGCCGCCGCGCCAAGCGCGCGCGAGGTAGGACGTTGCTTCGCGGGAAGCCGCTCGACCGGTTCGGCGGGACTATTCCGCGGCCTCGACACGATCTTCTTCGGCGGCTTCGATCTCGGCCGCCTTGGCTTCGACCAGCGCGACGATATGGTCGATCATGTCGCCGTCCTGGACGTGGTGGTCGGTGACGCCGGAGAGATAGACCATATGCTTGCCCGCGCCGCCGCCGGTGATGCCGATATCGGTCTCGCGCGCCTCGCCCGGTCCGTTGACTACGCAGCCGAGCACCGAGAGCGAGAGCGGCGTATGGATATGCTGGAGCCGTTCCTCGAGCGTCTGGACGGTGCGGATGACGTCGAACCCCTGCCGCGCGCAGGACGGGCAGGAGACGACGCGGACGCCGCGCGTGCGCACGCCGAGGCTCTTGAGGATCTCATAGCCGACGCGCACTTCGTCTTCCGGTTCCGCCGACAGCGAAACGCGGATCGTATCGCCGATCCCGGCCCATAGCAGATTGCCGATACCGATCGCCGATTTCACCGTGCCGCCGATCAGCCCGCCGGCTTCGGTAATCCCGACATGGAAGGGGCAATCGACGGCTTCGCCGAGCTGCATATAGGCAGCAACCGCGAGGAAGACGTCGCTCGCCTTCACCGCAACCTTGAACTCGTGGAAATCGTGATCCTGCAGGATCTTGATATGGTCGAGCGCGCTCTCGACCAGCGCTTCGGGGCAGGGCTCGCCATATTTTTCGAGCAGATGCTTTTCGAGGCTGCCGGCATTGACGCCGATGCGGATCGCGCAGCCATTGGCCTTGGCCGCCGCAATCACCTCTTTGACACGTTCCTCGCTGCCGATATTGCCCGGATTGATCCTGAGGCACGCCGCCCCGCCATCCGCGGCTTCGAGCGCGCGCTTATAGTGGAAGTGGATATCGGCGACGACGGGCACCTTGGCCGCGCGCGTGATCTGTTTGAAGGCAGCCGTCGATTCGACGTCCGGGCAGGAGACGCGGATGATGTCGACGCCCGCCTCCTCGCACCGGCGGATCTGGTCGATCGTCGCCTTGACGTCCGAGGTCGGCGTGTTCGTCATGGTCTGGACGGTGATCGGCGCGTCGCCTCCGACCGGCACATTGCCGACCATGATCTGCCGCGACTGGCGGCGCTCGATATCTCTCCAAGGGCGTATGGACATGGCCGCTGTATAGGCCGTGACGATTACCAATTAAAGGCATTGTCGCGCCGCGAACCCGCGAGCGCTTACGCGGACCGAGATCGATCCGCGCCGAACCCGCGAATTACAGAGCTTTCCATAGCTAGAACCTATCACTCAGCTCCCTTTCTTTCGATGCGCGCAATTCTCATTTGTCCGCTAGAGCGACACCCAATCCGTCAACCAACGAGGCATAAACATGAAATTCCGTTCCATCGCCGCCGCCTTCGCGGCGACCACCTTCATGGTATCCGCGCCCGCCGCCGCGCAGCAGGCTGGCGATGTCCAGCTTCGCGTATTCGCCACGGGCATTCTTCCGAGCGGCGATATCGACGAAGTGGAACGCGACGATTTCGGCCTGCCGCCGGGATCGCAGACGCGCGTGACGGACAGCGTCGTGCCGACCATCGCCGCCGAATATTTCATCTCCGACACCTTCTCGATCGAAACCATCTGCTGCATCTCGCCGCATGACGTGGAAGGCACCAATGCGCTCGCGGGCGTCGAGCTGATCGACGATGCGATCGTGCTGCCGGCCACGGTCACCGCCAAGGTACACTTCCCGATCGGCGACGCCGTCCGGCCCTATATCGGTGCAGGCCCGGCGCTCTTCTTCATCTTCAGCGAGAATGTCGGGACCGGCGCCGCAGCGCTCGGCATCGACGATGTCAACCTGTCCAACGAATTCGGCGTCGCCCTGCAAGCCGGCGCGGACTTCAACCTCAACGATAACGGGCTGGTCTTCGGCGTCGACGTGAAGCGCTATTTCATCGGTACGACCGCCACCTTCTCGGCCGGCGGCACGGAGCTGATCCGCACCGATCACGATCTCGATCCCTGGGTCGTGAGCGCGGGCCTCGGCTTCCGCTTCTGACATCGGATAGCGCCGCGCATCGGTCGCTCCCTCCCCGAAGAGCGCGCAACTTCCGGGGCGACGGCTACAGCCGCAGCGTCATGCACTGGCTGAAGCCGTCGTCCCGATAACCGCCGAATGGCGGGCACTCCGCAAATCCATGACGGCGATAAAGCGCCCGCGCCGCGTCATAATCGGCGGTGCGCCCGGTTTCGAGGCTCAGCCGGTCATATCCCCGCGCCCGCGCTTCGGCGATCAGGTGTCGCAATATCGCTTTCCCCACACCCCGGCCGAGAAAATCCGGCGCGGCGCGCATCGATTTGAGCTCGGCATGACCGGCGGACAGATGCTTGAGCGCGCCAAATCCGGCCAGCGCGCTTCCATCCCAGGCAGAATAGAATGTGACGCCAGGCGCTTTGAGACCCGCGAGCGGGAGCGCGTTGACGCCATCGGGTGGCGACACACGCACCATTTCGGCCAGATGATAGTCGAGCAGCGCCAGCACATGTGCGTCGGAAAGATCGTCTTCGCGAATATGGAAACCGCTCATGGGAACAAGGCCTAGCGCCGATCTGTTGGATCGATAAGAGCGAACGCAACGCAAAGGACAGACATCATGCCCACCATTCTCGTCACCGGCGCCAATCGCGGCATCGGCCTCGAATTCGCCAAACAGTACGCGTCCGACGGATGGTCGGTGATCGGCACGGCGCGAGAGCCGGACTCTGCCGAGGAACTGAAGGCGATCGGCGCTGTCGAGATCCTGCAACTGGACGTCGCCGATGCCGATAGCGTGGATGCGTTCGCCGATGCGCTGGGCGATCGCCCGGTCGACCTCTTTATCAACAATGCCGGGGTCTATGGCAGCGACGATCTCGACCGGGATGACTGGCTCAAGACGTTCGAGATCAACACTATCGCGCCGACCCTGCTCGCCGAGCGGCTCAAGCCCAATGTCGCGGCCGGCGACCAGAAGAAGATGGCCGTCATCTCCAGCATGATGGGCAGTATCGGCGACGGAAACGGCAGCAATGCGATCATCTACCGCTCGTCCAAGGCGGCGGTGAACGCCGCCTGGAAGGCGTTGAGCAACCGCTATCGCGATGACGGGATCGCGGTTGCGATCCTCCATCCCGGTTGGGTGCAGACCGATATGGGCGGGCCGAACGCGACGATCGACCCGGAAACCAGCGTCAGCGGCATGCGCGCCGTGCTCGACGGTCTGTCGGTGCGATCGACCGGCCGCTTCACCGCCTATGACGGGAGCCAGCTGCCCTGGTAATCGAGGCGGTTGCGCGGACCGCCTTCCAATTCGCACTGTCCTACAGCCCCCGCTTCGCGCTAAGGTCGGTGCCGCAATGGACGGTTACAGCTTCTCCCGACTTCGGACGCTCACCCGGAAGGTCACAGTCGAAACCGTGTCGGGCGGATCGAATCCGCAGTTTTCCGAGAGATCGCGCCTAAGGTCACACAAGAGAAAAACAGCGTTCGGTGTAAACCTGCCCCGATGAGCTGGAAGAAGGAAATCGAGGAGCTCCGGCAGCGCGAAGCCTTTGCCGAGGAGATGGGCGGACCGGAAAAGGTCTCCCGCCAGCATAATCGCGGCAAGCTCGACGCGCGCGAACGCATAAAACGCCTCGTCGACGAAGGGAGCTTCCGCGAGATCGGCAAGATCGCCGGGCGCGGCGAGTATGACGACAAGGACCAGCTCGTCCATGCGGCGCCGAGCAATCTCATCTTCGGCCGCGCCGATATCGACGGCCGGCCGGTCGTCGCCAGCGCCGACGATTTCACCGTGCGCGGCGGCGCGGCGGACGCGGCGCTCCACCGCAAATTCGTCCAGTGCGAGAAGATGGCGCACGAAATGGGCATCCCGCTCGTCCGCATGATCGACGGCACGGGCGGCGGCGGTTCGGTCAAGACGCTCGAGACGATGGGTTTCACCTATGTGCCCGCCGTACCCGGCTGGGACGATATCATGCGTAACCAGGAAACCGTGCCGGTCGTCGCGCTGGCGCTCGGCCCGACCGCCGGCATGGGTGCCGCACGGACCGTCGCGAGCCATTATTCGGTAATGGTGCGCGGACTGTCGCAGATATTCGCCGCCGGTCCGGTCGTCGCGCAGGCGATCGGCGAGGATGTCGACAAGGAAGGGCTGGGCGGCAGCGATATCCATACGCGCAACGGCGTGGTCGATGACGAGGTCGCGAACGAAGACGAAGCCTTCGCCGCGGCCCGCCGCTTCCTCTCCTACCTGCCGAGCAATGTGAACGAACGCGCGGCGCGCTGGTCGAACGACGATCCCACCGACCGGCGCGAGGAAGCGCTGCTCTCCGTCGTGCCGCGCGACGACAAGCAGGTCTATTCGATGCGCGCCGTGATGGAGGCCGTATTCGACACGGGCAGCCTGTTTGAGATGGGGCGCCGCTGGGGCCGTGCGGCGATCACCGCTTTCGGGCGGCTCGACGGCTGGCCGGTCGCGATCCTCGCCAACGACCCGACCTATCTCGGCGGTTCCTGGGAAGCGCTGACCAGCCAGAAGGTGAAACGCTTCTGCGAACTGGCCGAGCAGTTCAAGCTGCCGGTCGTTCACCTTGTCGACAATCCGGGCTTCATGGTCGGCGTGGAGGCCGAACGCACGGGCACGATCCGGTACGGCGTCGAAGCGATGAACGCCGTCTACAAGGCGACCGTCCCCTGGGCGAGCGTGATCGTGCGGCGGGCATACGGAATCGCGGGCAGCGCGATGAGCAATGCCGAACGCTTCCAGTACCGGTTCGCATGGCCGAGCGGCGACTGGGGCTCGCTGCCGATCGCGGGCGGGCTCGAGGCGGCCTACAAGTCCGACATCGAAGCCGCCGACGATCCGGCGGCGCGGCTTGCGGAGATCAAGGCGAAGCTCGAAGCCGTAACCTCGCCCTTCCGCACGGCCGAAAAGTTCAGCGTCGAGGACATCATCGATCCGCGCGACACACGGCCGCTGCTCTGCGAGTTCGCCGATCTTGCATGGCGGAAATTACAATCGGCATAGGCGAACGGCAGAGGAGAGTGACATGCGCGCAGGAATAGCATTGGCCATCGCGACCCTTTTCGCGGCAACCCAGCTGGCGGCGCAACCTGCCGCCGTCCAGGGGCGCTGGACGCTCGTGATCCACGGCGGCGCGGGCGTAATCGAGCGGGACCGCCTCACGCCCGAACAGGATGAAGCGATCCGCGCCGCGCTGAACGCAGCGCTCGAAAGCGGCAGCGCGATCCTGCGCGAAGGCGGGGCCTCTCTGGACGCCATCGAAGCGGCCATTCGCGTGCTGGAGGACGATCCGAACTTCAATGCCGGGCTGGGCGCGGTCTTCACCTATGACGGCACTATCGAACATGACGCCTCGATCATGGACGGCCGCGACCGCTCTGCCGGTGCTGTAACCGGCACATCGCAGACCCGTCATCCGATCACTCTGGCGCGCCGGGTGATGACAGAATCGCCGCACGTCTTTCTGCGCGGCAGCGGGGCGGATCAATTCTCCGCAGAGCAGGGCCTTGAACAGGTCGATAACAGCTGGTTCGGAACCGAGCGTCGCCGGGAGCAGCTGGACGAATTTCTCGCCCGCGAAGCCGAGGAAGTGAGCGCGTACGATATCGATTTCAAATATGGCACGGTCGGCGCTGTCGCCGTCGATATGGACGGCAATGTCGCGGCCGGGACCTCGACCGGCGGCATGACGGGAAAGCGCTGGGGCCGGATCGGCGATTCACCGGTTATCGGCGCCGGCACCTATGCCGATAACCGGGCCTGCGCGGTTTCGGCGACCGGCACGGGCGAATATTTCATCCGCGTCGGCGTGGCACACGAGATTTGCGCGCAGATTCGGTTTCGCTTCGAGCAGGACCTTGCCGATGCGCGCGCATCGGTGCCGGTCGATGCGGAAGGCATCCCCGAATATTATGTCCATGCGAGCGAATTCGGCCTGCAGCCGAATGAAGTGCAGGAGATCGCCGACCGGGTGATGGGAGAGATGGCCGCGCTGGGCGGCACGGGCGGCGTAATCGTCACCACGCCCTGGGGCACGGCCACCTATTCCTTCAACACGCCGGGCATGTATCGCGGCATGGCGGCGAGCGAGATGGACGCGAACGTCGCGATCTACGGCGACGAATAGCGCTAGCCAATGGGCACGACCGTCACGGCGCGACGGTTCTGCGCCCAGGCGGCCGGATCCGATCCGAGCGCGACGGGGCGCTCCTTGCCATAGCTGATGACGGTCATGCGCGAAGAATCGACGCCGCGCGTAGCGAGATAGTTGGCCGCCGCGTTGGCGCGCCGTTCGCCGAGCGCGAGATTATATTCGCGCGTACCGCGTTCGTCGCAATGCCCTTCGATCGTGACGCGCACGCTCGGATTCGCGACCAGCCAGGCGGCCTGCGAATCCAGGATCGCGCGATCCTCGGGATCGATGTCGTAGGAATCGGTTTCGAAGAAGATCGTATCGCTGGCCGCTTGCGCCAAGAAATCGGCGCGGCTGCCCGGGGCGGGGCCGGTCGGGCCCGTGGGACCCGTGTCGGGCGTCGTCGTGCCCACCGGCGGCGGCGGCAGGTCATCGGGCGCTTCGCGCGAGCAGGCACCCAGCGCGAGCGCAGAGCCCGCTGCGAGGAAAATCGCGGTTCTGGAAAACTGGGTCATCATCATGTCCTCTTCTTCTTGCGATGCGGCCCCGCCTTATGCCGCCATATGTCGAGCGGGAGTCAAGTATGCGGCGCGCCGATCAGTTGCGCAGCGGCGACCAGGAGGGATCGGAAGCCCCGACCGGGGTCGGCAAACGCCGGATCATCCGCCCCGTAACGTCGACCGACCAGAGGCTCGGCAGCGCATTGCCGCGCGGCGTTCGGAAGAAATGGATGACGCGGCCATTGGGCGCCCAGCTGGGCCCCTCGTCCTGCCAGCTGTTCGTCAGGATGCGCTCGCCCGACCCATCTGGCCGCATCACGCCGATGCGGAAACCGCCGCCGAGCCGCGTGAATGCAATGAGATTGCCGCGCGGGCTCCATTCGGGCGTCGCGTACCGTCCGCCGCCGAAGCTGATCCGCCGCTGGTTCGACCCGTCGGCGTTCATCACATAAAGCTGCTGCCCGCCGGACCGATCGCTCTCGAACACGATCCTGCGGCCGTCCGGCGAATAGCTGGCGCTCGTATCGATGCCCGGCGTGTTGGTCAGCCGCACCGGCTGTCCGCCCGACACCGCCACGCGATAAATGTCGCTATTGCCGTTCACCGCCATCGAGAAGACGACATAGCGGCTGTCCGGCGAATAGCGCGGCGCAAAGGTCATGTACGGCGCATTGACAAGCAGCCGCTGCCGCCCCGTCTCCACGTCGTAGATATAGACCCGCGGCTCATCGTTCAGATAGCTCATATAGGTGATCGTCCGCCCGTCGGGCGCGAAGCGCGGGGTCAGCACGATCGACTGGCCGTTGGTGAGGAAGCGGTGATTGGCGCCGTCGGTATCCATGACCGCGATCCGGCGCACACGATTATCCTTGGGGCCGCTCTCCGCGACATAGACGATACGGCTGTCGAAATAGGCGCCCTCGCCCGTCAGCCGGGCATAGACCATGTCGGCGCAGCGATGCGCGGCGCGGCGCCAATCGGCATAATCGACCTCGTAACCGGCGCGCTCAAGCGGCGCCTGGGCGAAGACATCATAAAGGTAGCACCCGACCGTCAGCCGGCCATTGCTGCCGGCCTGCACATAGCCCTGGACCAGATTTTGCGCGCCGACCTGGCTCCAGGCCGGATAGTCGGGCGCGGTGACCTGCGGCATGTCGACATCGCGCAGGAATTGCCGCTCGACCGGATTGAAGAAACCGGAATTGCGCAGATTATCCTCGATGACGCGCGCCACCTGACGGCCGAGATCTTCGGTGTTGCCCGCGGGCGTACCCACCGCGTTCGGCGTCGGCATGTCCGGAATGGCGATCGCGGTCGGATTGGAGATACCGCCGACGACATCGCCTTCGATCGGACCCGATACCACCGCCTCCTGCGCCATTGCCGCACTGCCCAGCATGGCGAGGCACAGGCCGAGGGCGAGCCGCCGCAGGGTGGAAATCGTGGGAAGGGAAATAGCCATGATGCGCATGCTCCTCAGGTCAATTGCGCCGGAATGAAATTCAGCACGACGTCGCTCCAGCCGTCCTCGTACAGCGCGTCGGGCAGCGGCGGCATCGGGCAGCGGGGATTGAGTACCGCGCTGCGCGCCGCCTCCACCATCTGCGATTCATATTGGCGGTTCGAACTGTTCACGCCCCGTGCGCCCAGCACGCTGACCTGGTTACGGCTTAGCGAACCGTCGCGCGAGGGCTGGATTCGCAGGCGGACGACGATGTCCTCTGCCGATGTTCCGCTGAGCGAACCGAGATTGTAGCAGGGCCGCACCGCGTTCACGATCCGGCTGATGAGATTGGACCGGTCCGCGCCGCTGACCGGCGCCTGCGAGCGGGACGTGCCGCTATCGTTGGTCGAGCCGATGCCGTCCGTGATGCCGGCAATCCGCGAAGACCGGCGCTGTTCGCGCGGCGGCGTGCGCTCGGCGCGCGGCTCGGACCGCCGGTCCGCCCGTCGCTCTGCCGGACGGGGCGGGGCGGGTGTCGGCGTGATGCTGGGCTGCGGCAGCGGCTCTATCTCCGGCGGCTCCATCGGGTCGAGATCGTCCTCCAGATCGCGGCGCTCGGCGGCCGGGGCGGGCCGGTCGGCGGCAGACGCGAACGCGCCGATATCGTCGCTCAAAGTCACCGCGACCGCCTCCCGGCGGGGCAGCTCGTCGCGCGTCAGCAGGGTGACGGACAGGATCGCGAAGAGCGCGACATGGCCGATGGCCGCCGCGCCGAGCGCGATGCGCTCCGCCCGATCCACTAGATGGGCTCCACATCGGCCGGGTCGAGCAACTCGACATCGTCAGCCAGAGGCGTTTCTTCGTCCGCACTTTCTGCCGCGTCCGGAGCGCTGCCCTCGCCGGGCGCGGTCGTCAGCAGCGAGATACGGTTGAGGCCGGCCCGGTTAAGCTCGCCCATGACGAGCATCACCCGGCCATAATCGAGCCCGGTATCGGCGCGCAGAAACACGGCATGGCCGTCGGGCCCGGCGGGCTGTTCGGCGATGGCGGCAAATGTGGCCGCGAGTTCGACATCGGTGATCGCGATATCGTCGACGAAAATCTGTCCGCTGCGATCGATCGCGATCTGCGTCGGCTCGCTTTCCTGGTCGAGCGCGCCCGCCCGGCTCTCGGGCAGCTGCACCGGGACGCCCGATGCGAGCAGCGGCGCCGTCACCATGAAGATGATGAGGAGCACCAGCATCACATCGACAAAGGGCGTGACGTTGATCTCCGACATCGGGACGCGCCGGCCACGTACGGAATCGGAGGGGAGTTGCATCGCCATGGCTTAGCGCGTCGCCTCCAGCTCGTGGCTCAGCGTCGCGTGCAGGCCGTCGGCATAGCGCGTCAGCCGCGCCTCGAGCCGGTTCAGCCCGTGCGTCAGCCGGTTATAGGCGATCACCGCCGGGATGGCCGCGAAGAGGCCGAGCGCCGTCGCGAACAAGGCTTCCGCGATACCCGGGGCGACGACGTCAAGGCTCGTCGAGGCCTGGCCCGCAATATCGGTAAAGGCGCGCATGATGCCCCAGACCGTCCCGAACAGGCCCACGAAAGGCGCCACCGATCCCACTGTCGCCAGAATGTTGAGCCGGTCCGTCAGCTTGTCCATTTCGGCCGCGACCGCCGCGCCCATCGCCGTCGCCAGCCGCTGGCGGGTGCCGGGCCGGTCGACCGTGCCGTTCTTCGTCGAGCGCCGCCATTCGGCGAGCCCGGCACTGAATACCTTGGCCGCCGAATTATCGTCGCCGCCGCGGGCATCGAAAAACCGGTCGATATCTTCGGCTCGCCAGAAATCGCGCTCGAACCGCTCGCTCTTCTTGCGCATGCCGCCGATCTTCCGGCCATGGCTAATGATGATCGCCCAGGTCCAGATACTGGCCAGCAACAATCCGATCATCACCAGTTTGACGACGATATCGGCCTGCATGAACAGCGTCATCGGGTTCATCAGCGATTCGCTCGCGCCGAATTCGAATCCTCCCATAGCGGTTATTAGTCTCCCATTTCCAAGCGCTTGAACGCATCGATCCATTCGCGCGGCTGGCGCTTGGGCCGCCCGTTGGCCGCGAGCAGCGCGGCCGTGACATCGCCTTGCGTCAATATGTCCTGCCCGCGCATGACTCGCTGATGAATGGCGCAGCTTGCGGCGCGCACGCCCGTCACATGGCTAAGCACGACCAGATTGTCGTCGAGCTTGGCCGGCATGCGGTATTTGATGGCGAGATCGACGACCGCATAGGCGCCCTCGCCCGCTTCCATCCGCGCGCGCTGATCGACGCCGGCAAGCCGCAGCATGTCCGAACGCGCGCGCTCCATGAAGCGCAGATAATTGGCGTGATAGACGATTCCGGAGAGATCCGTGTCCTCGAAATAGACGCGCACGGGAAAGCGATGCTGCTTGCCGTCAAAATAGCCGGATACCGGCCGATCGCGCGTTTCGTCGCTCATGGCTCCAGCCTTAGCCGGGCGGGACTCGCCGGAAAAGCATGGATTTTCGGGTTGTCGCTGCGTGGGAACCGGTGGGCGCGCTAATCGAACAGCCCGTCTTCCGCGCCTTGCGGCGGATTGAGGCCGAGATGCTTCCAGCCGCCCGCATTGAGCAAGCGCCCGCGCGCCGTCCGCGCAACAAGGCCGAGCTGGATGAGATAGGGCTCGATCACTTCCTCGATCGTGTCGCGCGGTTCGGAGAGGCCAGCGGCGAGCGTTTCGACGCCGACCGGTCCGCCCTTGTAGATATCGGCGATCATCGTGAGATAGCGGCGGTCCATCAAGTCGAGCCCCAGCGCGTCGACTTCGAGCCGGTTAAGGGCCGCGTCCGCCGCCTTGGCGTCCACCTCGCCGACCCCGTCGACATTGGCGAAATCGCGCACCCGGCGCAGCAGCCGCCCGGCGATGCGCGGCGTACCGCGTGCCCGCGCCGCGATCTCGCGCGCGCCATCGTCGGTGATCGCGAGATCGAGCAAGCTGGCCGCGCGCCGCACGACCTGTTCGAGTTCGTCGACGCTGTAGAAATTGAGGCGGACGGGTATGCCGAAGCGGTCGCGCAGCGGTGTCGTGATCAGCCCCTGCCGCGTCGTCGCGCCGACCAGGGTGAATTGCGGCAGATCGATCCGCACCGAGCGCGCCGAGGGCCCTTCGCCGATGATCAGGTCGAGCGCGCGATCCTCCATCGCCGGATAGAGAATCTCCTCGACCGCCGGATTGAGCCGGTGGATCTCGTCGATAAAGAGCACGTCGCCATCTTCGAGATTGGTCAGCAGTGCCGCCAGATCGCCAGCCTTGGCGATAACGGGACCGCTCGTCGCGCGAAAACCGACGCCGAGTTCGCGCGCCACGATTTGCGCGAGCGTCGTCTTGCCTAGCCCCGGCGGGCCGAACAGCATGACATGATCGAGCGCGTCCGACCGGCCTTTCGCGGCCTCGATAAAGACGCGGAGGTTATCGCAGGCCGATTTTTGCCCGATAAATTCGGCGAGCGTCTTGGGCCGCAACGCCGCATCGGCGTCTTCGGGCTTGCGCTCGGGCGAAACATGGCGATCTGTATCGGTCATCGGACGATCGCCACGATGATGATGCTGATGAACAGAGCGATTGTGAGCAAAGGCAGCAAGGTCAGCGGCCGTCGATAAGCGATCCGCGGGTCGGGCGTTTCGCCGTCCGGGCGATCCTGCCGATTATCGCTATCAGTCATAGTGTTCGACCTCGTCGCCCGGGATCGTCACCCAGCTATGCTTGCGCGCTTCCCAGACCGAGAATTTCGGCGGCGGGAAATCGGGATCGGTGAACAGGCCCACCGGAATGGCGATCGCATCGGGCATCGGCCCGCCCGTATACCAGACCGTCGTGCCGCAGGTCGGGCAGAAATGATAGCGCGTGAGATTGTCCGCATCGGTGGTGCGTTCCCAGACCGTGCTTTCGCCTTCGATGGTCACCTTGTCCTTCGGCCATCGCGCCTGTTCGCCGAACGGAGACCCGCTGCGCTGCTGGCACGCGAAGCAATGGCAGACGGAAACGCGGACAGGCTCGCCTTCGCAAGTCGCAGAAAGCTGGCCACAGCGGCAGGAGGCTGTACGGATGGCGTTGGCCGGTTCAGTCATCGCGCAGCTTGCCCTTGACGATTAACAAGCGGGCCCGTCCGACGGCAATGAACCAGAATACCGCTCCACCCACGGCGCCGAGTGCGAAAATTCCTGCAACGAACAACATTCGCATTTGAAAGCCGAACCAAGTCAGTTGACCGTCGACGACCGTTGGGATCCCGTTCGTCCATGCATCCAGTCCGTCCGCTGGGAAAAGACTGATCACAAACCAGGGGAAAGCTGCCACGAAACCACCGTAAATGAGCGCCCAGACGAGCCGCGGCTGAACCTTGTTTCGCAACACGAGAAGAGCCGGAATGCCTAACGTCAGAGCACAAATTTCGGCGACCATCAGTATCGCTACAAATATTTCGGTCGGCATACCATAAGCGCCTAAAGCTAGGGCTAAAATCATGCTCGGCAATATGGGTGCAACAACTAGGGCTGCCAATCCACGCCTCAAGGAAAAGCGCTCTTCGATATTCCACGCGCGATACGTCACTTCGCCGCCTTTTTCAGTGCCACGCGCACCAGCGCATCGAGGCTCGCTTCCGCGCCAAGCTCGCCTTGCGCGGCCGCAACGGCGGCGCTCGCTTCGGCTGGCTTGAAGCCGAGATTGAGGAGCGCGGATACGGCGTCGGCGGACGGGCCGGACGGTGCGGGTGCCGCGCCGCCGCCCGATACGGCCAGGATGCCACCGACCTTGTCCTTCAGCTCATTGGCGATGCGGCTGGCGAGTTTCGGGCCGACGCCCGGCGTGCGCGCGAGCATCGCGGCATCGCCCGCCGCAATCGCCGTCTGAATCTCCGCAGTCTCGAGCGTCGAAAGGATCGCCAGCGCGACCTTGCTGCCGACGCCCTGCACGCTGCCGAGCATCTGGAACCAGTCCCGCTCGCCGGCGCTGGCGAAACCGACAAGCCGGATAAAATCGTCGCCGACCAGCATCTCGGTATGGATCGTCACATCGCCGCCGACCGGGCCGAGCGCGTCCAGCGTCCGCGTCGAGGCGGCGACCTGATAGCCGACGCCATTGACATCGATCACCGCATGATCGGCGGCGCTCGCTTCCAGCACCCCTTTGAGCTTGGCGATCATGCCGCGGCTCCCACGACCTTGGCGCTCGCCCGGTGATGGGCATGGGTAATCGCAACCGCCAGTGCATCGGCGGCATCCGCGCCCGCGATCTTGGCGCCGGGCAGCAAGACGGATACCATCGCGTGAATCTGCCGCTTGTCGGCGCCGCCCGTGCCGACCACGGCTTTTTTCACGAAGCGCGCCGCATATTCGCCGACCGGTACGCCCGCATCGGCGAGCACGAGCATCAGCGCCCCGCGCGCCTGGCCGAGCTTCAGCGTGGATTGCGCATTGGTGTTGACGAACACTTCCTCGATGCCCGCATCATCGGGCGCATGCTCGGCGAGCACGGCGCGCAGTCCTGCAGCCAGCGCCGCCAGCCGCTCCGCCATCGGCGCCTTCGCATCCGTTCGTATCTGGCCGTTCGCGATGTGCGACAGGCTGCTCCCCTTCGCCGCGATGACGCCCCAGCCGGTGCAGCCGAGCCCCGGATCGAGGCCGATCAGCTTCAGTTGAGCTTCTCCATAATCTCGTCGGGCACGTCGTAATTGCCCCAGACGGTCTGGACGTCGTCATTATCTTCGAGTGCGTCGATCAGGTTGAGCAGCGTCTGCGCCTCCTTCTCGTTCACCGTCACCTCGACATTGGGCCGCCAGGCGAGCTTCGCGCCTTCGGGTTCGCCGAGCGATTTTTCGAGCGCGCTGGCGACGGCATGGAGATCGTCGGCGGCCGTCCAGATTTCATGGCCATCCTCGTCGGACGCGATATCCTCCGCCCCGGCCTCCATCGCGGCTTCGAGCACTTTCTCCTCGTCGCCCGCTTCGGCCTTGTAGGTTATCAGCCCGAGCCGCTCGAAACCGTGCGCGACCGAGCCGCTCTCACCCATATTGCCGCCATTCTTCGAAAAGATGGTGCGCACATCGGTGACCGTGCGGTTGCGATTGTCGCTCAGAGTTTCGACGATCAGGCTGACGCCCGCCGGCCCGAACCCTTCGAAGCGGATTTCCTCATAATCCTCGGCATCGCCGCCGGTCGCCTTGTCGATCGCGCGCTGAATATTGTCCTTCGGCATCGATTGCGCGCGCGCCGTCTGAACCGCGAGCCGCAGGCGCGGGTTCATGTCCGGATCGGGCGTACCCATCTTGGCCGCGACGGTGATCTCGCGGCTGAGCTTGGAAAAGAGCGCCGAGCGCTTCTTGTCCTGCGCGCCCTTGCGATGCTTGATATTTGCGAATTTACTATGGCCTGCCATCGGTTCCGTCAGTCTTGCATTGATTGATCTGGCGAGGCCTTAGCGTAGCAGCGGGGGCGCGCGCAACGCTTCACGCGGAAAGCGGATCAGGCATCGACGATCCTTTGCCACCAGCCGACATCGCGCCACGCGCCGAATTTCCATCCGACCTCGCGATAGACGCCGACCGGTGTGAAGCCGACCGATTTGTGCAGCCCTTCGCTCGCTTCGTTGGGCAGCGCGATCCCGGCATAGGCGGCGTGAATCTGATGCGCGGCAAGGATCGGAAACAGCGCTTCGTACAGAGCGGTGCCGACGCCTTTGCCCGTATGCGCATCCGGCACGTAGATCGCGACATCGCAGGAGAAGCGATAGGCGTGCCGTAACCGGTGCGGCGAGCCATAGGCATAGCCGGCGACTTCGCCATCGACCTCCGCCACGACCCAGCCATGCGAGGCGCCGAAGCCTTCGATGCGGCGCGCCATCTCGCGCACCGACGGGACTTCCTCCTCGAAGCTTACCCAGGTTTCTTCGACAAAGGGCGCGTAGATCGCCCGGCACGCTTCGGCGTCCTCCACGCGGCCGGGGCGGACCTTCAACGTCACGCCGGCGTCAACCGAGCTTCACCGCCGTGCCCGATACGGAGACCATCAGCATCGACCCGGTCTCGCCGATCACTTCATAGTCGAGATCGATGCCGACCACGGCATCGGCGCCCGCATCCTCGGCTTCATGTTCGAGATCGGCGAACGCCTCGCGCCGCGCCGTCCTCAGCGCCTTCTCATAAGCGCCCGCCCGGCCGCCAACGATATCGCGCACCTTGGCGAACATATCGGAAAACACGTTCGCCCCGATAATCGCTTCGCCCGTCACGACGCCGCAATAGCGCGTGATCGGCCGGCCTTCGATCTGCGGCGTGGTGGTGATGATCATGGGTCTGCCCTCCTGATCCGCCCTTAAACCATAACGCCTGGGGCGGATGCAATGCCGCCCGACGAGCAAAACCGGGCCCGGCAGATAGGATCGATATGGAGCGGTTTTACTTGCCGGCGATTAGGCGAGTACGACTCGATCATGCTATCATTTACTACTCGTTAGATTTGGGGACATAGGAACAGCGCCATGCGACGCAATTTGACCTTGGCGCTTCTCTGCGCGGCCAGCGTCCCGCTTGGCGGTTGTGCCAGCTATCTCGTCGTCGCGCCCGAGCCCCGCTATGCGGGCCAGCCGCATGAAGAAGGCGCCAATTCGATGCTCTGGAGCGCGGTCACGGCTCCCTATCCGGGCGTCGTCGCCGAACCTTGCGGAGATGGCGAGCAGCTGGCGATGGTGCGCGTCAACCGCAATTTCGGCCAGGGCTTGGTAACGGTACTGACCCTCGGCCTGGTTTCACCGGTGACGGTTACCTATCATTGCGCCTCGCCGGCCCCGCCCCCGCTCGGCGGCTTCGATACCGGCGGCGCGGCAGAATAGCCGATGCCCGATCCGTTTCCTGAAACGATCACGCTCAAATGGCGCGACAAAACGGAATGGGAAAACTGGCATCACACGGTCCGCGAGCCGATAGAGGGCATCTACGAACTCCACTATCCGCCCGGCAATCCGCAGACGACGCCCGCCGTGCTGAACAGCTGCACCCAGGATATTCAGCTCGCGATCAAGACGGCGAAGGCCCGCGGACTGACGCTGCGGGCGGCCGGCAGCGCGTGGTCGCTCTCGACGGCCGGCATCGCCGATCGCGGCATCATGCTCGACACCAGCCGGCTCAAGGGGCGCGTGAAACTCAATGACGGTAACATCGACCCGGCTTATCCGGGCGACGACAGCGACCGGCGAGGCTTGTTTCTCTTCCAGTGCGGCAACCTGATTGCCGAGATCAACAAGCTGCTCGAAAGCGACGCGCATCGCCGCGCGATGCGCACGACCGGCGCGGCCAACGGCCAGACGATCGTGGGTGCCAGCGCTACGGGCACGCACGGCTCGGTGATCGGACGGGGGGCGATCCACGACCAGATCGTCGGGCTGCACCTGATCGTCAACGAGCATCGGCATGTCTGGCTCGAGCGCGTCTCCCGTCCGGTGGTGAAACCGGCATTCGCCGCGCTGCTCGGTGCCGAGCTGATCCGCAGCGAAGCGCTGTTCAACGCTGCGGTGATGTCGTTCGGCAGCTTCGGCGTGATCCACAATGTCCTGCTCGAGACCCGGCCGCGATTCCTGCTCGACGCCGAAACCTACGCGCCCGTGGCTTTCGATCAGGACCTACGCAACCTGATCGCGACGCTCGACCCCAGCACCCATCCCAAGCTCAAGGGCAAGGGTGACCCCTATTTCCTGCAGATCGTCGTCAATCCGCACTCGGCCGATGCGATGATCAACGTGATGTATGAACGGGGCTGGCGGACGAGCCATATTCCCGATTACCGCATGAAGGCCGGAAAAATCGGGCCCGGCTATGATTCATTGAGCGTCGTCGGGAAAATCTTCGAGGCGAACAAGCAGATCATCCCGCCCTTCTTCAAGCTGATGGAAATGTTCATCGACAAAAAGCCGCGCACCGGAAGCTGGGGCGAACTGTTCGGCTATAAGGCGCCGCAGACCAAGGTCGGCAGCGGTACCGTCGCCGTGGCGCATGAAGACGCGCTCAAGACGATCGATCTGCTCGTCGATCTCAACAAAGAGATCGGGCCGGTGCCGCTGGTTTTCGGCTTGCGCTTCGTCGACCGCTCGGACGCCCTGCTCGCCTTCAACCGGTTCGACCGGACAATGGTGGTCAGCATGGACGGCATCGCGAATGACCAAGCGGATATGTTTTTCCGCGTCTCGGCGGAGCGCATGGAGCAAGCCGGGATCCGTTACACCCAGCATTGGGGCAAGACCAACGCCTATACGCCCGACCGCATCCGCGCGGCTTATGGCCATGGCCGTGTCGATTCCTGGATCGCGGCGCGGCATCAGTTGATGCCCGATCCGGCCGACCGGGCAGTGTTCGACAATGTTTACGTGCGCGAGCGCGGCCTCGCCGGCTAAGCCGGCTTCGCCGCGTCAGTCCATGCCGAGTGCCGACTTGTAGGTTTCGAGGAGATCGTCCTGTTCGCGCCGGTCGGCCGTGTCCATCTTCCTCAGGCTGACGACCTTGCGCATGATCTTGGGATCGTAGCCGACCGCTTTCGCCTCGGCATAGACGTCTTTGATATCGTCGGCGATGCCCTTCTTCTCTTCCTCGAGCCGTTCGATCCGCTCGATCAGAAGCTTGAGCCTGTCCGCCTGAATTGCGCCGTCCGCCATGATGATCTCTTTCTGCGTGAATGTGGAAAGCGCGAGGCTCTAGGCGAGCGCGCGGCAAGCCTCAAGCGTTCTTCGCGACGCTGTCCTGCATCCGCTGCAATTGCTCGGGCGTCGCTTCGCCCTGATACCGGTCTTTCCACTCGGCATAGGGCATGCCGTAGATCGCGGCGCGCGCCTCGTCCCTGGTCAGGGCGCCATCCGAAGCATCCATGATCCAGTCGGCCAGGCAGTTACGGCAAAAACCGGAAAGCCCCATCAGATCGATATTCTCCGCATCCGTCCGGTGGCGCAGATGGGCGACGAGACGGCGGAAGGCGGCGGCGGCCACGGCATCGTCGATTTCGGGCATGATCGCGGGATCGGACATCGAAATGGCTCCATTGCAGTTGCACTGTCATGATAAGGCTATAGAGCCGCTATCGTAAGTCCAGCCAGCCGGGAAATATCGTGGTTTCGGATACCGACCCCCGCCAGCGCAAAGTGCGGATTCTCGCAACCCTCGGCCCGTCCAGCGACGATCCCGAAATGATCCGCAAGCTCTATCTGGCCGGCGCCGACGCGTTCCGGGTGAATATGAGCCATGGCAGCCATACTCATCATGCGGAAGTAATCGCGGCGATCCGCGCGCTGGAAAAGGATATGCGCAGGCCGATGACGATCCTCGCCGATCTCCAGGGCCCGAAACTGCGGATCGGGGAATTCGCAGACGGACTGGTGCAGCTGGAGACGGACAGCGTTTTCACGCTCGATCGCGATACGAGCCCCGGCGACAAGAGCCGCGTAGGCCTGCCGCATCCGGAAATTTTCGAAGCCATAGATGCCGACGCACGGCTGCTGCTCGACGACGGCAAGATCGTGTTACGGGTGACGGAGGCGGAAGAGGACCGTATCGAAACGCGCGTCGAGGTGGGCGGGCCGCTATCGAACAACAAGGGCCTCAACGTACCGGACGTCGTGATCCCAATGGCCGCGATGACGGACAAGGATCGCACCGACCTCGCCTTTGCGCTCGATCAGGGCGTCGACTGGATCGCACTCTCCTTCGTACAGAAACCGGAAGACGCGGCCGAAGCGCGCAAGCTCATCAACGGCCGCGCCGCGCTGCTCGCCAAGATCGAAAAACCCTCGGCGGTACACCGTATCGACGAGATACTGGAAGCGGTGGACGCGGTGATGGTCGCGCGCGGCGATCTCGGCGTCGAGATACCGCCCGAAGAAGTGCCGCCGCTGCAAAAGCAGATCATCGAGAAAGCGCGCACGGTCGGGCGGCCCGTCGTCGTGGCGACGCAGATGCTCGAATCGATGGTGCGCTCGCCGACGCCGACCCGCGCGGAAGTCTCCGATGTGGCGACCGCGGTCTATGACGGCGCCGATGCGATCATGCTGTCGGCCGAGAGCGCGGCCGGCGACTGGCCCGAAGAATCGGTCGCGATGATGGACAAGATCGCCACCGCAGTCGAAGCAGACCCTAGCCATTGGGCGCGCGTGCATTTTACCGAAACGCTGCCCGATTCGACGAGCGCCGATGCGCTGGCGGAAGCGTCGAACGGCATCGCACAGACAGTGTCCGCGAGCGCGATCATCTGCTTCACCACCTCGGGCTCGACGGCGCGGCGGGTCTCGCGCGAACGGCCGTCGGTGCCGTTGCTCGTGCTGACGCCTAAGCTCAAGACCGCCAGGCGGCTCGGACTCTTGTGGGGCGCGCACTCGGTCCATACCCGCGACGTCAACAATTTCGAGCAGATGGTCGGCAAGTCGAAGCGCATGGCGCTGCGCGCGCGTATCGCGGAAGGCGGGGACCGGGTCATCGTCATGGCCGGCGTGCCGTTTGGAACGCCGGGGTCCACCAATGTCCTGCATATCGTCCGCCTGATCGGGAACGAGCTGCAACGGCACACGCAAGACGAGATAGACGCGGACCGCTAGGAGATCAGTCGAGCAGGCCCTTTGCCCGCAGATCGTCTGCCAGGCTGTCGGCATTGCGGAAGTGATGGCCGACAAAACCCTCAGCCTCGCCAGCGCGGACATTTTCCTCGCGATCGTCGATAAACATCGCCGTGCCCGGCTCGAGCCCGAACCGGTCGAGCGCCAGCCGGTAGATCGCGGGATCGGGCTTAATCATCTTCTCTTCGCCGGAAATCACGATATCGCCGAAGCGATCGATCACGGGCGCCGTCGGGCGGAACAGTTCCCAGAATTCGGTGCCGAAATTGGTGATGGCGAAAAGCGGGACGTCGCGCGCGGCAAGCGCATCGACCAGCGCATGAACGCCGGGCACCGGACCTGGAATCGTCTCCAGCCAGCGATCGATATAAGCGTCGATCAGCGGCGCATGTTCGGGAAATTCGGCCCGCCGCTCGGCGACCATGTCCGAAAGCGGACGACCGGCATCGTGCTGAACGTGCCAGTCCAAAGTGACTACATTATCGAGAAACCAGTCCCGCTCCTCAGGGTCCGGGATCAGCTTTTCAAAGAGAAAGCGCGGATCCCAGCGATACAAGACGTTGCCGACATCGAAGACGGCCGCCTGCACAGCCATTAGCCCTGGCGCGCTTTGAACCTGCGGTTTGTCTTGTTGATCACATAGGTGCGGCCGCGGCGACGAATCACGCGGTTGTCCCGATGACGGCCCTTGAGTGATTTCAGTGAATTACGGACTTTCATGGCGCTGCCCGGCCTTTTTGCTATCTTAATTGTCGGAAACGAAGCGCGCATCTATGGTCGAGAGGCGCGAAAGTCAAGCATTTGGGCGTGACTGGCCGGCAAGGAATACGGGTTGAAACTGCCATTTCGCAAAGATTGGCCGGGCATATTGCCGTCCGGAGAGCGGCTCTACGCGATCGGCGATATCCACGGCCGGCTCGATCTCGCCGAGGCGCTTGTCGAGAAGATCGAGGCGGACAATGCCAAGCGCGGTTCGGCAAGGACGCGGATCATATTGCTCGGCGACCTGATCGACCGCGGGCCCGATTCGGCCGGGGTCGTCGAATATGCGCGGCGCTGGAATGCCGATTTCGCCGAGATCGAAGCTCTGCTCGGCAATCACGAGGCCTCGCTGCTGGCGGTGCTGAAGGGCGAAACGCGTTGGCTGGAGAGCTGGCTCGGTTATGGCGGCCGCGAAACACTGCTGAGCTACGGCATGCCAGGCGACCTTTTATGGCGCGGCAGCATGGCCGAGATCGCCGAGGGCGTGCGGGCCTATGTGCCGGACGCACACAAGATATGGCTCGAAGACCGGCCGCTATCCCTGCAGCACGGCGGCTATCTGTTCGCCCATGCCGGCATCCGGCCGGGCCGCAAGCTCGACGATCAGGAAGCCAAGGACCTGCTCTGGATCCGTTCCGAATTTCTCGACAGCGACGCGGATCATGGCGCGGTCGTCGTCCATGGGCATTCGATCACGCCACAGCCGGAAGACCGGCACAACCGGATCGGGATCGACACCGGCGCCTATTTCAGCAACACCTTGACCGCGCTCGGCCTCGAAGGCGGCGAGCGCTGGTTCATCCAGAGCCGAGGGGAGCCCGTCTCATGAAACTTCTCGTCCCGCTTTTTCTGCTGCTGGTGTCGTGCGGCACCGCCGCCGACAGCACGCCTTTCGACGCGGATGGTCCGGTATCGGGCAACATCCTGCTGACCGGCAACAAGGGGGAAGACACGGTCAGCCTGATCGACATGGACAGCGGTGCGGAGCTCGCCCGGCTCCAGACGGGCAATCAGCCGCATGAGATCGCGATTTCGCCGGACGGACAGCGCGCCGCGGTCGTCGCCTATGGCGGAACGACGATAGATATCATCGACATTGCTGCAGCCACGATATCGCAAACGATCGATATCACGCCGAACAGCCGTCCGCACGGCCTGGTCTGGCTAGCCGACAACCGGCTCGTCGCGACCACCGAAGGCAGCGATACGCTGACCATTGTCGATATGACCGATGGCAGCGTTTCCGCGATGCCGACCGGCGGGGAAGGCTCGCACATGGTCGCCGTCAGCCCTGATGCCAGCCGCGCCTATGTCGCCAATATGGGTAGCGGTACGGTCAGCGTGCTTGACCTCGCGACTGGCGCGCTGATCGCCACCTGGGAAGCAGGCGAGGTACCGGAAGGGCTGGCGGTTTCGCCTGACGGCGCGACGCTCTGGGTGGCGGATCGCGCCAATGCGACTCTCTTCGCGTTCGACACGGCGAGCGGCGAGCGGGTCGCCGAGATCGCCGTCGGCCAGTTCCCGATCCGCGTCGCGATCAGCCCCGACGGCGCAACGGTCGTCGCGTCCAACCTGATGAGCGGCAATCTCAGTCTGATCGATACAGCGAGCCGAACGCTGGCCCGAACCATTTCCGTTTCGGGTTCGGCCGGCACGCGGCAGGTCACGATCCTCTTTTCCGAAGATGGCCGCACGCTGTACGTCGCGGAGACCGGGCGCAACCGGATCGCGGCGGTCGATATGGAAAGCGGAGAGGTTTTCCGGCACTATGACGCCGGCGAGGATAGCGACGGGCTGGCGGTGACAACAATCGCGCCCGCAAACTAACCGCGTTCGGAGAGCTTTCTCTCCCAGGCCAGCGCGTCCGCGACGATCCCGTCGAGATCGGCATGGCGCGGCTCCCAAGGCAGCGCTTCCAATATCGCGCTGTTATCCGCGATCAGCGCATCCGGATCGCCCGCACGGCGCGGTTCCATCGCGCGATCGAGCGTGACGCCGGCAACCCGGTCTACGCTGTCGAGCACTTCGAGCACCGAAAAGCCGCGGCCATAGCCGCAATTGAGGATATGGCTCTCCTCCGGCGCGGCGATCAGCTTTTCCAGTGCATGCACATGCGCTGCCGCGAGATCGGTGACATGGATATAGTCGCGCACACCCGTGCCGTCCCGCGTGTTATAGTCCGTGCCAAACACCGAAACGCCATCGCGCTTCCCGAGCGCGGCCTCGACCGCCACCTTGATCAGATGCGTCGCACCAGCCGTCGATTGCCCCGACCGGCCGCCCGGATCGGCGCCCGCCACGTTGAAATAGCGCAGCGCGCAATAGTTGATCGGATGCGCGGCCGCGGCATCGGCCAGCATATATTCGGTCATCAGTTTGGAGCGGCCATAAGGATTGATCGGCACGGTCGGCATGTCCTCGGTGACCGGAATCGTTTCGGGAATGCCATAGGTCGCGGCCGTCGAGGAAAAGAGGAAATGCGGCACGCCGCTGGCGATTGCCGTCTCGATCAGCGTGCGGCTGCGCGCGGTATTATTGTCATAATATTTGAGCGGATTCTCGACCGATTCCGGCACCACGACCGATCCGGCGAAATGCATGATCGCTCGGATATCGTGTTCGGCGATGAGCGCGGCCACCAAGGCTGCATCGCCGACATCGCCTTCAACGAACGCCGCACCGTCCGGCACCGCCCAGCGGAATCCGGTGACCAGATTGTCGAGCACCACCACCGGCCAGCCCGCATCGAGCAGTGCCAGCGCGGCATGGCTGCCGATATAGCCAGCGCCGCCCGTCACCAGAACCGCCGGTTTTCCGCCCGTGTCCGCTATACTCACCCCTGCCAGACTCCCTTTTGCATCCTTTTCGTGCCACAATCGTTGAACTGTCTATAGCGCTTTGGGTCGCGTTAGGGAGATAGCCCATGCAAAAGACGCTCGTCCGTTCAGCCGCCATCGCGACGCTCGCGCTGCTCGCGGCCTGTGCAACGCCATCGCAGCGCGGCACCGAGGTCACCCGCTTCCATCTCGGTCAACCGGTCCCGGCCCAGGCGATCAATATGGAGCCCGCCGATCCGGAAAACGAAGGCAGTATCGAGTTTCGCCAATATGCGGCCATCGTCTCGCAGGAGCTGGCAAGCATCGGTTTCACCGAAGCGTCGCTGGAAGAGGCTGAGATGATCGCCGTCATCGACGTGCAGCGCGGCACGCGCGAAGAGGTGGGCCGCCGCTCGCCTTTCACCATCGGGATCGGCGGCGGCTCGTTCGGCAGCCGCACCGGGGTCGGCGTCGGCACGAGTTTCGGCGTCGGCGGATCGCGCGGCGGCGAGGTAAACGTCACCGAACTGTCGGTCGCGCTCAAGCGCCGGTCGGAAGGCACGGTCGTTTGGGAAGGCACGGCGACGCGCGTGACGCGGCCGGGCGAGGAAGACCCGGCGACCATCGTCCAGACACTCGCAACAGCGCTATTTCAAGACTTTCCAGGTGAGTCGGGCCGCACTATCACGGTCGAATGACACTCAGCATTACGAGCGCCTTCGATGGCGGCAATATCGCGGTCCTGTCGGCCAGTGACGACACGGCGGAACTGGAAATCGTCAAGGATCACCAGTCCGATTTCTACCAATGGTTCTATTTCCGGATCACGGGCTGCGCCGGCAAGGCGCTGACCCTGACGATCGGCAATGCCGGCAAAAGCGCCTATCCGCAGGGCTGGGAAAAATATCGGGCGCGTGTCTCTACGGACCGGGAACAGTGGCGGCTGGCCGAAACCGATTATGCCGACGGCACATTGACGATCCGGCATGAAGCCGAGGCGGACAGCCTCTGGTTCGCCTATTTCGCGCCCTATACGATGGAGCGCCACTACGATCTCGTCACCGAGATCGCCGGCCGCGAAGGCGTCACCCATGGGTCGCTCGGCCTGACACTGGACGGGCGGGAACTCGACTATTTCACCATCGGCTCGGGCCCGCTTTCGGTTTGGCTCTATGCGCGCCAGCATCCGGGCGAGACGATGGCCGAGTGGTGGATGGAAGGCGCGCTTGACCGGCTGACCGACCCTTCCGATCCGGTCGCGCGCGTGTTGCGCGACAAGGCGACCTTCCATGTCGTCCCGAACATGAATCCCGACGGGTCGTTTCGCGGCCATCTGCGCACCAACGCCGTCGGCACCAATCTCAACCGCGAATGGCATGAACCGACGGCCGAGAAGAGCCCGGAAGTGCTTTACGTCCGCGATCGCATGGACGAGACGGGCGTCGATTTCGCGATGGACGTCCATGGCGACGAGGCGATACCGGCCAATTTCATCGCCGGCTTCGAAGGCATACCGAGCTGGACCGAGCGGCAGGGGAAACTCTACGACGCCTATCTTGCCGCCTTGCTCAGGGCCTCGCCCGACTTCCAGACGAAGCTCGGCTATCCGGTCGCCAAGCCCCGGAAAGGCAATCTCTCCATGTCGACCAACCAGGTCGCCGAACGATACGGTTGCGTGGCAATGACACTGGAAATGCCGTTCAAGGACAATCACGAGCTCCCGGATGAAGAGTTCGGTTGGTCGCCGGAGCGCTGCGCGCTATTAGGCCGCGCCTGCCTCTCGGCACTGCTCGATATGATCGACGATATCGGCGACTAGGCGAAAATCTCGCCGAGAAAATCCGTCATCGCCTTCCAGCTGCGCCGATCGGCATCGGGCTGATACGCGAGTCCGCGATCGGGCATCTTGGCACTCTCATCGGTGAAGGCGTGGCCGGTATGGCCATAGGCGTGGATCTGCCAATCGACCCCCGCGGCGGTCAGTTCGACGGCGAGCGTCGTCACGGCCTCGGGCGGCGCGAGCGGATCGTCCCAGCCGTGACAGACGAGTATCTTGGCGGGAATCACGTCCGCATTGGCGAACGGCGGCGGATCGTAGATGCCGTGAAAGCTGACCACGCCGCTGACCTCCGCGCCGCTGCGCGCCAGATCGAGGACCGATTTCCCGCCGAAGCAAAAGCCGATTGCGGCGAGCCGCGCCGTATCGACCCCGTCCAACGATCGCATCGCAGCCAGTGATGCATGCAGCCTGTCCCGCAACAGCGCGCGGTCCGCATTCAGCGCATTCATGAAGCGCGCCGGATCCTCGTCTTCGCGCGTCGCCCGGTTACCCTGCCCGTACAGGTCCGCAACGAACGCGTGATAACCAAGCCCCGCGATCCGCTCGGCCGTGTCAAAGTCCATTTCTTTCGGGCCGAGCACATTGGGTACGATCATTACACCGGGCCGTGCGTCGCCCCAATCGCTGTCCGCGACCGCCATGCCCTCGAACGGTCCGCCCGGGCCATCGTAAAGCGTTATTGTGCGCTCGATTGCCATGTCTCGATCCTCTATCGGCGATTCCGGTTCATTCGCTTGTATCGCCGCCCAGCCACGCTAAGGAAAGCGCGGATCGACACAGGAGTTTCCGCATGCCCCAGCTCGTCCTCGTCCGCCACGGCCAGTCACAATGGAATCTCGAAAACCGGTTTACCGGCTGGTGGGACGTCGACCTGACCGACAAGGGCGTTGCCGAAGCCGTGGCGGCGGGCGCATTGATGCGCGACAAGGGCGTCGATCATGATCTCTGCTTCACCAGCTACCAGACCCGCGCGATCCGAACGCTCAATCTCGCTCTCGCCGAAATGGACCGGCTCTGGCTGCCGGTCGAGAAGCATTGGCGGCTCAACGAGCGCCATTATGGCGGACTGACCGGCCTCAACAAGCAGGAGATGCGCGACAAGCATGGCGACGAACAGGTCCATATATGGCGGCGCAGCTTCGATACGCCCCCGCCGCCGATGGAAGACGGCAGCGAATACGACCTGAGCAAGGACCGCCGCTACGAGGGCGTCGATGTGCCGAAGAGCGAGAGCCTGAAGAACACGATCGAGCGCGTGCTGCCCTATTGGGAAGCGCGGATCGCACCCGCACTCAAGGAGGGCAAGCGCGTCCTCATTTCGGCCCATGGCAATTCGCTGCGCGCGCTGGTCAAGCATCTGTCCGCGATTCCCGACGACGAGATCACCGGCCTCGAGATTCCGACCGGTCAGCCGATCGTCTACGATCTCGCTGACGATTTGAGGGCAAACGAGCGCTACTACCTCTCCGAACGCTAGCGCGCGCCGCCATTGCGCGCCGCCCGGCTTCGCACTAGAAGAAATCGCTTCTTCTGGCTCAAAGCGCAGGACGAAGCATGACCGACACGCCGCTTATCGGCATCATCATGGGCAGCCGTTCCGATTGGGAAACGATGCGCCATGGCGCCGAAATCCTCACCGAACTCGGCATCGCGCATGAATGCAAGGTCGTGTCCGCGCACCGCACGCCGGACCGGCTATACGATTACGCCAAGACCGCCGCCGATCGCGGGCTCAAGGCGATCATCGCGGGCGCTGGCGGCGCGGCGCATCTGCCGGGCATGGCGGCATCGATGACCCGGCTGCCGGTGCTCGGCGTGCCGGTGGAATCCAAAGCGCTCAAGGGCATGGACAGCCTGTTGTCGATCGCCCAGATGCCCGCCGGTGTTCCCGTCGGCACGCTCGCGATCGGCGTCGCGGGCGCGAAGAACGCGGCACTGCTCGGCGCGGCGATCATCGGCACGCATGACGAGGCTGTCGCGGCGCGGCTCGACGCCTGGCGGCAGGCGCAGACCGACGCCGTCGACGAAGATCCCGCAGGATGAGCGAACCGCTCGCACCGGGGGCGACGATCGGCATTATCGGCGGGGGGCAGCTCGGACGGATGCTGAGCGTGGCGGCCGCGCAGCTCGGCTATCGCTGCCATGTCTACGCCCCCGAAGACGCGCCCTGCGCCGCCGATGTCGCGGCGCGCCATGTGCACGCCGACTATACCGACGAAGCCGCGCTGCGCGATTTTGCCCGCGACGTCGACGTGCTGACCTACGAGTTCGAGAATGTGCCGGCCGGGCCGCTGCGCGCGATTGCCGGCGAGGCGCCGCTCCACCCCAATGTCGACGCGCTCGAGCTGGCGCAGGACCGGCTATCGGAGAAAGACTATGTCGTCGGCCATGGCGGACGCCCGGCCGACTATCGCGCCGTGTCCTCGCTCGGCGAGCTGGAGCAGGCGCTGAAGGAGATCGGCGCGCCCGCCATCCTGAAAACGCGCCGCTTCGGCTATGACGGCAAAGGGCAGGTGCGCATCATGAGCGCGGACGGTGCATCCGCAGCCTGGGCGGACATCGGCGAGAAACCCTCGGTCCTGGAAAGCTTCGTCGATTTCGAGAAGGAATTCTCGATCCTGCTCGTGCGTGGCATGAGCGGCGAAACACGGATCTGGGATGCCCCGGAGAACCGGCACGAAGACGGCATTCTCGCGCACTCGCTCGCGCCCGGCGACGGCGTGATCGGCATCCAGAAAGCGGCCGCCAGCGATCTGGCGCGCGGCATCGCCGACGCGCTCGACTATGTCGGCGTCCTGACTTGCGAATTCTTCGCGAGCGCCGCCGGCCCGGTCTTCAACGAAATGGCGCCGCGCGTGCACAATAGCGGCCATTGGACGATCGAGGGCGCGGTCACCTCGCAGTTCGAAAACCATATCCGCGCGATCTGCGGACTGCCGCTCGGCGACACGTCGCTAACCGCGGATCGCGTCGAGATGTACAACCTCATCGGCACAGCCGCCGACGACTGGCCGCAATGGCTCAAAAAAGACCGGGCGCACCTCCACCTTTATGGAAAGGGGGAAGCGCGCCCGGGCCGAAAAATGGGGCATGTCACGCAGCTCTGGTGAGAGCCGCGCGTGCCGAAGCGGTTTAGCCGGTCTTCGTCGCCGTGAACGGCATTTCACCGAACGCACCGGCCTTGATGTTGCCGGCCATCTTGTCGCCTTCGACGGTCGCCGTGCCTTCGAGCGTCATCGGCATCGGAACGGTGATGTCCATCTTCCAGGTGAAGGTGTCGCCATCGACCTTACCTTCCTGGACGTCGGCCGAACCCGTCGCGCCCGCATTCACGCCGGTGACGGTGTCGCCTTCCTGATTGAGCGTCATCGTCGATTTCTGCTCACCCATCGGCGAGTTCACGACCGAATCCCAGGTGCCGGTTACGTCTGTCATGTGCGAATCCTTCCTTACAGTTGTGTCAATTATTCCGAGGCGACTGTTTCCACAGGCAGGCCCAGCGCGTCAAGCTGTTCCCGGACTTGCGCGGCATCGCCAACCACGATCCATGTGAACGCCGCCGGATCGATGGCCTCCCGCGCCGCCGCATCGAGTTCGGCGCGGTCGAACGAGCGGTACATCTCGGCGAGCCCGTCATAATAATCGTCGGGCCGCTGGTAGAGCATGTTGCGCGTCATGCCGATGATGATGCCGTCCGAGGTTTCGAAGCTTCCGGGCAGGCTGCGGATACTGCCCGTGATCGCCCGGTCGAATTCGTCCTGCCGGATGCCTTCGCTGGTGAGGAACGTCCCGATCTGCTGCAGCAGGGCGGCGATCGAGTCGCCGGTCCGGTCCGATTGCACCGGCGCGCGGACGGTATAGCTCACCGGCCCGACAAAGCGGTTGACCGCCCCGCTCACGCCATAGGACCAGCCCCGGGCCTCGCGCAAATCGAGGTTGAGCCGTGAGAGAAAACTGCCGCCCAGCGCGTCGTTGACAGTCAGCAGCGGCAGCAGTTCGTCGGTGCCCTCAAGCCCGAGCACCTGCCCCCCATAGATATAGGATTGCGGCGAATTGGGCCGGTCGACCAGGATAATCCGGGGGTTGGCCGCCGGAATGGGCGCATCGATCGGCTTGATGCCGGGCTCGCCGCTCGGCTCCCAGTCCCCGAACCGCGGTTCCAGCGCCGCGATCACATCTGCGAGCGTCGAATCTCCCACCACGAGAATGCTGAGCTTATCCGGTCGAATCCACTCGCGGTGAAAGGCGATCAGATCGTCGCGCGTGATCTGTGCGACGGACTCGACCGTGCCGAGACCGCTGGTCGGGCGGCCATAGGGATGGTCCGGGCCGAACAGGACGGGCCACAATGTGCGGCTCGCAAGGCTCGGCGGCGACGTGCCTTCCGCCGCGATCTGCGTCAGCTGCGTCGCGCGCAACCGTTCGATCTCCGCCGGATCGAAAGCCGGGTTCCGCACGATATCCGCCAGCAGATCGAGCGACGGGCCGTAATTGGGCGCAAGCGCGAACAGGCCGAAGCCTGTCCGGTCGAGGCTCTTGCTCGATGTGACCGATGCGCCGAGCCGTTCCTCCGCTTCCGCAATCTGTCTCGCATTCAGGCTCGTCGTGCCTTCGGACATCACCGCGAGCATGAGCGCCTGCGTGCCGAGTTGGTCGGCGCGGTCGGCCGCATTCCCTGCATCGAAACTCAGCATCGTGCGCATTGTCGGCACCGTCGTCCGGCGCACGAAACGCACTTCGACGCCGTTCGACAATGTGCCGCGTTCGACGTCCGGAAAATTGAGATCGTCGATCATGCCGACATCTGGCCGGGGCACGCTGCGCGTGCCCATGGGCGCAGCCGCCGCGTCATGCGCCTGCGCTTCGCTTTCGCCGGGCTGGAGATAATAGGCCGGGCTGTCGAGCCGGCCCGTCTGTGCGCCACCTGACACCGAAGAGGCTTCCTCATAGTCGCCGCGCTCGCCGGGATCGACGCGTGTCGCGAGGACGGGCCGGGTCAACCATTGCTGCATGGCAACGCGCACTGTTTCCGGCGTGGCGGCGCCGATCCGCGCAAGCTGGGTGCGGTAAAAGGCCGGATCGGCCGAATAAAGTTCGCCGCTTGCGAGAACCGCCGCCTTGCCGGTGAAGCCGCCGACCCGTTCGAGCCCCGCGAGCCGCGCGGCGACCTGGCGCATCGCCACGCGATCGACCTCGTCCTGTGTCGGCCCGTTGGCGATGAAGTCGGCCAGCAGCGCATCGAGCCGCGCCGATACCGCATCCGCATCGGCCGACGGCGCGACATCGACCTGGACCTCGAAGATGCTGACATATTCGAATTCTTGGACGCTCGCCGAGACCCGCACGGCGACCTGCTCGTCGCGCACCAGGCTGTTGTCGAGCCGCGAGCTGGAGAGGCCGCCGAACACGGCAGCGGCAACATCGAGATCGGCCGTCACGGGATCGTTGAGGCCCGGCACGGCCCAGCTACGATAGAGCCGCGTCGTCGCGACATTGTCCTGCATGCGGATCTCGCCGCGTTCGGCCAGCGTCGGGACGCCGGGATCGATCTGCTCGGTCTCCGGTCCGCGCGCGATATCGCCGAAATAGCGCTCGACGAGCGGTCGCGCCGTGGCCGCGTCGATATCGCCGGCCAGCACGATCACCGCATTGTTCGGACCGTAATGCGCGCGGAACCAGCTCTGCACGTCATCCAGACTCGCCGCGTCGAGATCGGCCATCGAGCCGATCGTCGAATGGCCATAGGGATGGTCGGACCCGAACA
This sequence comes from Parasphingopyxis sp., assembly GCF_052168295.1. Lineage (GTDB taxonomy): Bacteria > Pseudomonadota > Alphaproteobacteria > Sphingomonadales > Sphingomonadaceae > Parasphingopyxis. The sequence continues at coordinate 45,562 of NZ_JBQLZN010000022.1, forward strand.
GCGCCTCGATCTGCGCATAGTTGACGAGGCCAAAGGGCTGGTTGTCACCCTGCCGCTTCTCGTTCTGGACGACGCCGCGCTGGGTATCGAGCTTCTCCTGCGTCACCGCGCCGAGCAGATGCCCCATGCGATCCGATTCGAGATAGAGCGCCAGTTCGAGGCCCTCGGTCGGCACGGTCTGGAAATAGTTGGTGCGATCATACCAGGTGGTGCCGTTGAAATCGGTCGCGCCGATCTCGCGCAGCGGTTCGAAATAGCTGCCTGGCGCATTTTCCGATCCGTTGAACATCAGATGCTCGAACAGGTGCGCGAAGCCGGTCTGGCCTTCGGGTTCATGCCGCGAGCCGACATGATACCAGACCGAAACGGCGACGACCGGCGCCTTGCGGTCCTCATGCACGATAACGCGCAGGCCATTGTCGAGCGTGAAGCGTTCATAGGGGATCGATATCTCGTCGACGAGATCGGCGGCCGAGACATTGGGCTGCGGACCCGCCGGCGCTTCGCCATGATCATCCAGCGCGAGCGCCGGCGTAGCGAGGAGCGCCAGCGGCGCGAGCAGGGACAGCTTCAGGAAACGCATCGCATCTTCTCCCGGAAAATCCGGGCCGACCATAGCGGCGCGAAAGCCGCGTGCAAGCAGCGGTTGCGGTCGCTCGACGAACGCCTAAATCTGTCGACAAAGATAAAGCGCGCGATGTCTTGTGTTGTATTTTTGCAACACTATATCGGCCCGGAGACAGGAACAGGGACGGACATATGAATCTCGAGAAATTTACCGATCGGGCCAAGGGCTTTCTGCAATCCGCGCAGACGGTCGCGATCCGCATGAACCATCAGCAGGTGCGCGCCGAGCATCTGGCAAAGGCGTTGCTCGAAGACGAGCAAGGCATGGCGGCCGGGCTCATCGGACGTTCCGGCGGCAGCGCGGAAGCGGCCGTACGCGAAATCGACGAGGCGCTCGCGAAGATTCCGCAGGTTTCGGGCGGCGGCGCGCAGCAGACGCCGCAGCTCGACAATGATGCCGTGCGTGTGCTCGATACCGCGGAGCAGATCGCGACCAAGGCGGGCGATTCCTACGTCACTGTCGAACGCCTGTTGCTCGCCATGGTCATGGCCAAGGGAACCCCCGTCGGCGACGCATTCGACAATGCCGGGGTGAAGCCCGAAGCGCTGAACAGCGCGATCAACGAATTGCGCGGCGGCCGGACCGCCGACACGGCGAGCGCAGAGGACCGCTACGACGCGCTCAAGAAGTTCGCGACCGACCTCACCGAGCGTGCCCGCGACGGCAAGATCGACCCGATCATCGGGCGCGACGAAGAAATCCGCCGCACGATCCAGATCCTCGCGCGCCGCACCAAGAACAACCCCGTACTGATCGGCGAGGCCGGTGTCGGCAAGACGGCGATCGCCGAGGGTCTGGCGCTGCGCATCGCCAATGGCGACGTGCCCGACGGCATCAAGAACCGCACCCTGCTCGCGCTCGACATGGGCGCGCTGATCGCCGGCGCGAAATATCGCGGCGAGTTCGAGGAGCGCTTGAAGGGCGTGCTCGACGAGGTGAAGGGCGCGGATGGCGAAATCATCCTGTTCATCGACGAGATGCACACGCTGGTGGGCGCGGGCGCGTCCGAAGGCGCAATGGATGCGTCAAACCTGCTCAAACCCGCGCTCGCGCGTGGCGAACTGCATTGCATCGGCGCGACGACGCTCGACGAATATCGCAAGCATGTCGAAAAGGACCCGGCGCTGCAGCGGCGCTTCCAGCCGGTCTTCATCGAGGAGCCGAGCGTCGAGGACACGATCTCGATCCTGCGCGGCATCAAGGAAAAATACGAACTCCATCACGGGGTGCGCATCACCGATGGTGCGCTGGTGTCGGCCGCGACACTGTCCGAACGCTATATCACCGACCGGTTCCTGCCGGACAAGGCGATCGACCTGATGGACGAAGCCGCATCGCGCATTCGCATGGAAGTGGAGTCGAAGCCCGAAGAAATCGAAACGCTCGACCGCCGCGCCATCCAGCTCAAGATAGAGCGCGAAGCGCTGAGCAAGGAGAGCGACGAAGCGTCCAAGGAACGTCTGGGGATCATCGAGGAAGAACTCGCCAATCTCGAACAGGAACTGGCCGAGCTCACGCAGCGCTGGCAGGCCGAACGCGAGAAAATCCAGTCCGAAGCGAAGCTGAAGGAAGAGCTCGACGCGGCACGTATTGCACTCGAGCAAGCCGAGCGCGCGGGCGACCTCGCCAAGGCTGGCGAGCTCTCCTACGGCACGATTCCCGATCTTGAAAAGAAGCTCGAAGAAGCGGGCGAAGCCACCGAAGGCGCGATGCTGCGCGAGGAAGTGACGAGCGAGGATATCGCCTCGGTCGTCTCGCGCTGGACCGGCATCCAGGTCGACAAGATGCTCGAGGGCGAGCGCGAAAAGCTGCTCGCGATGGAAGAGCATCTGGGCGAGCGCGTCATCGGACAGGAAGAGGCGGTCAAGGCAGTGTCAACCGCTGTCCGCCGCTCGCGCGCAGGATTGCAGGACCCGAACCGGCCGCTAGGCAGCTTCCTGTTTCTGGGCCCCACCGGGGTGGGCAAGACCGAGCTGACCAAAGCCTTGGCGGAATTCCTGTTCGACGACGAAGGCGCGATGGTCCGCATCGACATGTCCGAATTCATGGAAAAACACTCGGTCGCCCGGCTGATCGGCGCGCCTCCGGGTTATGTCGGCTATGACGAAGGCGGCGTGCTGACCGAAGCGGTGCGGCGGCGGCCCTATCAGGTTATCCTGTTCGACGAGGTCGAGAAGGCGCATAACGACGTGTTCAACGTCCTGCTGCAGGTCCTCGACGACGGGCGTCTGACGGACGGCCAGGGCCGGACCGTCGATTTCTCGAACACGCTGATCATCCTGACCAGCAATCTCGGCAGCCAGTATCTGTCCTCGCTCGGCGACGAGCAGACGGTCGACGAGGTCGAACCGCAGGTGATGGAGACGGTGCGCGGCCATTTCCGCCCCGAATTCCTCAACCGCCTAGACGAGATCATTCTCTTCCACCGCCTCAGCCAGGCGCATATGGCGCCGATCGTCGATATCCAGGTCGCGCGCGTGCAAAAGCTGCTCGACGACCGCAAGGTCGAGATCGCGCTGACCGACAAGGCGCGCGAATGGCTGGGGCGTGTCGGCTACGATCCCGTCTACGGCGCCCGGCCATTGAAACGCGCGGTGCAGAAATATCTGCAGGACCCGCTGGCCGATGCGATCCTGCGCGGCGATATCGCCGATGGCGCAACCGTCAATATTGATGAAGGTGATGGTGCTTTGACGATGACATTCGGCTAAGCCGCCGGGCATGAGCAAAGCACAGGCGTGGAGCGCCTATTGGAGACAGATGGGCGAAGCCGGCGGATGCCTGCCCGGCGCGCCGCCCGCCGTCGATGCGGAATTGACGCAGCTATGGGCGCGGTTCGCGCAGTCTTTCGAGCGCGGAGCACGAATACTCGATCTTGCATGCGGTACGGGGGCGGTCATGCGCGCGCTACGGCGCGGCAACCGCGATCTCGAACTGACGGGTGTCGACTATGCCGAATTGCCGAAAAGCAAATCGAAAAGCATGCGACTTGTCGGTTCGACGGACATCGCCGACCTGCCGTTCGAAGACGCCCGGTTCGATGGGCTGACCAGCCAGTTCGGCATCGAATATGCCGATATTGCTGCGGCCGCGCCGGAAATAGCGCGGGTCGCGAAACCCAGCGCCGCGCTGCAGTTCATCGTCCACCATGCGGACAGCCCGATCGTCGAGCAGAACCGCAAGCGGCATGCGGCGCTCGACGCGATCGCGCGTTCGTCGATCCGCGACATGGCGCAAAGGGCGATCGAACAGCCGGGCAGTGATACCGCCATGCTGAGCCAGGCCCTCTCGCTGATCGCGCGCAGCCATCCCGATCAACCGGTCGTCCACGAAATCGCGGCGGGCCTGGACGCGACCATCCGCTTCGGCGGCCAGCGCGGCAAGACCGAACTCGAAGCGTTCGAGGAGAAGCTGGAGCAGGAACGCGCGGTACTGGCGGCATTACTGGACGTTGCGTTGGACGATCAGGCCGCGCACCATTTTACCGAAACGCTGGCCGCCGACTTCGAGTGCACGGCACCCCAGCCCGTCCGGATCCAAGGTCTCGCCGCGCCGATCGCCTGGTCGATTTCCGGCCGGCACAAAGCATAGCCGTGATGGACTAGCCACAGCCGCGATTATCGGTAAAGAATGCTGCAGTCCCGCCAGACGGTTTGGAGTCCGGACCATGCGTATTCTTCCCGCTTCCTGTTTCTGTATCGCCGCAGCGCCGCTGTTCATCGCTACGCCCGCCCTTGCGGACGATGGCGAAGAAGCGCTTGAGCCATTTCGCGAATGCGGAGAGATCAGCGAAGGCCCTGCGCGACTGGCCTGTTTTGACGCGGCACTGGCCGGCGCGGATGCCGCGCAACAGGAACGGGCGGAAAGGCGGCGGCGGCGCACGGTCGAGGATTTCGGGCTTTCCGCGATCCAGATCGAAGAGCGCTACGAACGCGAAGTCGAGCGCGCGCGGGAGCGTGGCGGCAGTGCGGAAGATGTTGCCGATCTTGCGCCGCCCGAGCCAACGGAAGTGACATCCAATATTGTCGAGACATTCACCGACGGCACGCGTCGGCGCGTCTTCCTGCTCGAGAACGGTCAAATCTGGCGGGAAGGGAATAACAGCAGCTTGCGCGGGCGAATTCGCGTGGGCTCGAGTGCTACGATCTCGCGCGGCGGGATCGGCGGCTATCGCCTGCGCGTCGAGGGCCGTACCGGCTTCATGTCGGTGACCCGGGTTCGCTGAACGGGATATTCTCGTATCGCGCCACTGGTGTCGCGATCAAGCTTGAGTCCCGCCGAGCCACTAACGCGCTTGATATCGCCCAAGGGCTCGTCACGTCGTCAGCCGACGAACGGTTATCATTTTACGAGATTGCGCGAGGCGACTCTCAGCACTGGGTCGGGTCAGGACAACCGGCGCCCCAGCCCACTATTCTCTGCGCATCGCGATTGCCGCCGCGTGCCAGCTCTCTCCATTGCGCAATCGTCATGCAGGTGCGCATACGCCGCGCGTTCGATCCGGTAACGCGACGCGTCTGACACCGGATGCGCTCATCCGGATTCTCTTCGCTTTCCTCTGCGCCGACGACACCCGGTGCCTCTTCCTGCATCATGGCGCTGGCCGGAGCGACGAACGCGATCGCAGCGATGGCCAGAACGGGTACAGCTATTTTCATTGCAAGACTCCGCAATTTTCGATCAAATATCAATGATTAACACCCTCCCGGTGTAACGATCGCAACGTAACCTGAAAACCGGGCCCGGGCAAGCATGGCCATGGTAAGCAGGTCGATCCAGCGCTAAACCACATCGCGAAGTCAACTCGTCATTCACCATTTTGGATATGTAATCGACCATGACCGGAGCATCATCCCTGCCGCTCGATGACGGCGTCATCCTCTTGCATCGATATGATGAAGCTGCGGACAGCTTCCATTTCGTGAGGCTGGATCGCGAGGCGCGGCGCGAAGCGACCTTCCTGTCGGATGAATATCTGCCGGACTCTCTCACGCCGATCGTCGTCAGGCGGACCGACATGCCGGACGCAAGCGCGGCACGCGCGCCGCTCCATTACATCTTCCATTCCGGATTTTGCTGTTCGACCCTGCTAACGCGAGCGCTCGATCAGCCGGGCATGAGCAGCGCGCTGAGCGAACCGACGGTATTGCGCGATATGAGCGGTTATCGGCAGCGCGCGAATGACGAAGACCGCGTGCGCGTCGTGCTCGATCGGACACTCGATCTGCTGGCGCGGCCGTTCGAAACAGGCGAGGCCGTGGTGGCGAAACCATCCTGCACGGTGAACGGCCTGGCCGATACGTTACTGGCCATACGCGCGGACAGCCACGCAGTCTTTCTTTACGCGCCGCTTCGGCTATTCCTGAATTCGATCGCCCGCAAGGGGATAACGGGGCGTCTATGGGGCCGCGAGCTGTTCATCACTTTGCAGAAGGCCGCGCATATCGATCTTGGCTTTGATGAGGAACAGCTATTCGGCCAGACCGATCTGCAGATTGCCGGCCTCGCCTGGCTCGCGCAGAACCGGATCTACGAATCCTTGCTGGCCAACTATGGTGCCGATCGCATCGCTTCGCTCGATAGTGAGACCTTCCTCGCGCATCGCGCCGGCAGCCTCGTGCGGATCGGGGAGCTATTCGCGCTCGATATGGATACGGCCCGCGCGCAGGCGATCGCTGAGAGCGCCGTATTTCAGCGCCATTCCAAATTCGGCGATGATTTCGACGCGTCCGACCGGCAGGAAGAGCAGGCGGCCGGCGAGTCGGCACATGCGGACGAGATCGAAAAGGTCGCAATCTGGGTCGAAACCGTCGCCAAGGGCCTGAACATTCCGATCCGGCCAAGCGGCAACATCATGGACTGATCGGCGCCTGCACGTCGAAAGCCACGGTCAATCGTTCGCCGGCATCGAAGGGTATCGTGCCGTGCCACATGATCGACGGGAAAAGTGCGAGCGTGCCAACTTTCGGCTCCACCATCTCGTAGGGCTCGAGATCGAGGTCCAGCTCATCGGGCGGCTTTCCGAAGGCGAGCCAACCGGCTGGCGGCTCGCCGAAATCCTCTTGCGATGGCAGGCTCACATAGAGCGCCGAGCTGTACCATCCGCGTGGGTGGATATGATTGGTATGACGGCCGGCGCCCGCCAATCGCACCGACCATGAGCCGCCGAACTGAAACGGACCCGGGCTGTGGCGCAGGACCGGATGATCGGGATCGACAGGGGCAAGTGTTTGCATATGCGCCGTCACCGTATCGACGATCGCCGCGCGCAGCTCGCGAATCTCGGGATCGGCGCGGGCAAATAGCGGGCCGTCGGTCTGCGTACCGCCGCGCACCGACTGGCCGGCCATATCGGCCTTGAGGACATGGAGCGTGCGCAGATGTTCGGCCAGCGCCGCCATATCGACGCGCTCGCCGATATCATACGTCTTGATCAGGCGCTCGTCGCGCTCCAGCCATTCCCAGCGCGGATCGTCCGTCATCCGCCAGGCGAGACCGAGATAGGGCCACATCTCGTTCGAATCGGCGTCCTGCGCCCGCTCTTCTCCGCACCGTGCCGCCTTTTCCGGCCGTCCGGTTCGGAGCATGTGCCGCATATACCGTACGGCCAGCGGCATTTCCCTGTAGGGCGCGACGCGGTCGAACAGCCGGTCCGCTCGTTCGACATCACCGAGCTCGGACGCACAGATTGCCTCGCTGATATCGAGCGCGCGAATGTCGCTGACATGGTTCCGCGCACGTGCGACGACCGCGTTTGCGTCGGCAAAACGATCCACCTGGCTCAGCGCATTGATCAGCTTGAACCAAAGCCCCTGATGGCCGGGATGCGCTTCGAGCGCCCGTTCGAACCCTGCCGTGAATCCGTCGCGCTCGCCATTCATCCAGCGGAGCTGCGCGAGCAATTCCTGCCCTTCGAGCCAAAGCGGATTGTTTTTCAGCACCTCGTCGATGTCGGCAATCGCCGCTTCGGTTTCGCCAATCGCGGACTGCGCGGCGGCGCGACCCATGATCACCGATGCGTCGCCCGGCGAATGCCGCCACGCTTCGTCGAAGAGCTCTTTTGCAGGCCGCCCGGCCTCCATGGTGACCCGCGCAAGAGCGTGCGTGACCTTCGGATCGGTCGGCGCAAGGTCCACCGCTTTGCGAAATGCGCGCATCGCGTCTGCCGAGTTTTCCTCTGCCCGATACAGCAGACCGAGAACGTGCCAGAGGCGCACGTTATCGGCATGCTTCTCCAGCGCGGCCTCTATGATCGGCACCGCCGCCGCAGCACGGCCGGCATCGCGCTCTCGCATGGCGGCGGAAACCAAGACTTTTGGATCGTCCGTTGGAAGCATTTCCGGATGTCTATCGGCAATCCGCGACCTATTCCACCGCGAAGCGGCCTATCGCATATCGCCTGATCGGCGAACGCCGCCGATAACTGCCTTCCAAACAGAAAGGGCGGCCGGGTTTCCCCAGCCGCCCTGACTGTGCAGTAGCCGTCCGCTTAGAAGCGAAGCCGGCCAGTGACCTGATAGCTCCGGCCGAGCACGTCATACGTCGTCGGATAGGTGTTACCCGAGTTGTAGACGCTCGAACCGATGAACGAGCTGGTTTCCGGCGGATCGCGGTCCAGCAGGTTGAACACCGAGAAGGTCACGTCGAAATTCTCGCTGACATTCGAGCGGATCGACAGGTCGAAATAGGACGCGTCGTCGAATGCCTGCGATTCCAGAAGGAACGCGCTCGTCGGGCTGAAGAATTCATACTCGACACCGTCGATCCAGCGCCACAGCAGCGAGATATCGGCGATATCGTCGATGCTCAGCGTGGTCCGCAGGTTGAACGCCCATTCCGGCGTGATCGGCTCACAGTTACCGCTGAACAGACCGACGCACTCACGCGTGATGTTCTGCGGGTTGGCCGGGTTCGCGTTGAAGGTCAGCTCGTCGGTCCAGGTACCGTTGAGGTCCCAGTTGAGCGAGCCGAAGTTCAACGGAAGCGTGTAGTTGACCCGGAAGTCGATACCGCTGGTGTTGATCTCGCCGAGGTTGGACAGCTGCAGGATCAGACCCAGCGTCTCACCACCACCGTTCAGCGAACCGTTAATCGGGTTACGGCCGATAAAGGCGCAAGCCGCCGGATCGGAACCGTTGCCATCGTTGTTCGGACCGAAGCAGGGCGTCAGAATGTCGCCCGGATTCGGCGTCGTGATGGCACCCGTCACCTGGATGTCGAAATAGTCGATCGACACGACCAGGCCCGGCACCTGCGGCGGCGTAGCCACGAGACCGAGCGTCAGCGATTCCGCTTCTTCGACGTCAAGGTTCGGGTTGCCACCAGACGTGGCGTTGATCTGCGCAGCAGACGGCTGCGGAATATTGCCAATGGCACCCGCAGGCGCTCCCTGCGCGACGCAGATCGCGGTCAGCGTGGCGTTACCAACCGGGTTGGCACCGGCGCACGGATCGACCGGCAGCGGCGTCAGGCCGGTGGTGACCGGAGCGAACAGCTCACCGATGTTCGGCGAGCGGACCGATACCGAGTAGATGCCGCGGAAGCGGAAGCCTTCGAAGGGTTCCCAGCTACCGCCGGCCTTCCAGGTGACCGACGTACCGGTGTTGGAATAATCCGACACACGGATGCCGCCTTCAGCCTGGAGGCTGTAGAAGCCCGGCACGTCCTCGAGGATCGGCACGATCAGCTCGGCAAAACCCTCGATGACGTCATAGCCGCCGTTGAAGGTCGGAGCCGGAGCACCCGTACCGAGCACCTCATCCTGCGTACCGGCCGACACGTCGGCAACTCGGCTCGCCGTATATTCACGATATTCGACACCGGCAGCGAAGCCGATCGGCGTTTCAGTGAAGAAACCCGTCTCGCCGAACGTACCGTTAAGCGACGCGTTGACCACGGTCAGCGTCGTCGAGTCGGTGAAACCAGACGGCTGGTTGAAGAAGGTCACCGCCCGCGGATCGATGTTCGTGCCGACGCCGCCACCCAAAAGGTTGATCGGGAAACAGCCGTTCGACGCATCGAAACAGGTTGTCGTGCTCGTCGCGTTAAGCGCCTGCTCGACACGCGATTTCAGACCCCAATTAACGCGGGTCGTCGTACGCTGCGATTCACCATAGGTTGCATAGACGTCATAGCTGAGCGTCGGGCTGAGATCGCCACGCACACCGGCCCAAAGCTGAAACTGGTTGGTGACGTTCGTCGTCTGACGCGGTCCCTGTTCGACGAGACGACGGTTAATGATCGTCGGCTGCGCGATATAGTTGGGATCGCCGGGCCCGGTCGCCTGACCGGCCGCCGTACAGGTCGCCGGGTCGATCGGCGTTGCATAGCTGGCGCAGATCTGCTGGCGCTGCGTTTCCGTGAGGAACGGGTTGTTCAGCGGGAAGATGAACGGATCGCCGAACAGGCCCGACGGAGCAAGCTGCAGGCTAACCGTCGAGTTGGTGAACATGCCGCGCGTATAAACTTCGATGCCCGGCGTCACTTCGTAACGCGCCGAACCGAAGATATTGTAGCGCTGCAGCGGCGTCTGGAAATAGTTGAACGGCGCGTAGTTGAACGTGCTGTTCGGCGCGATGAAGTCCTGACCGTCCGGCGACACGCGGAGCGTGCTGTTGAAGGTCGTCGGAACAGCGGTAGCCGAACCGAAAACGACGCCGCCGAACTTGGCACCCTGCGAGATCAGGCGGTTGGCCTGCAGGACGTCATCGACTTCCTGATAACCGACGCTGAGTGTCGCGTTACCACGGCCATCGTCGAAGTTCGCACCCAGAGTGAGGTCGCCGCGAACACGCTCGCCATCGCCACGCTCGGTGATACCGGCGGTGAACGCCGCTTCGATGCCTTCGAAATCGCGGCGCAGCACGAAGTTCGCAACACCCGAGATGGCGTCGGCACCGTAGACCGACGAGGCGCCGCCGGTGATGACTTCGACCCGCTCGACCAGCGCAACCGGGATGATGTTAAGGTCGGTTTGCGACAGGATCGTCGAGGGAACGAGGCGCGTACCGTCCAGCAGGACGAGGCTACGCGTCGAACCGATGTTACGCAGGTTGAGAGTCGACGTACCGTTCGAACCGTTGTTGACAGAGTTGTTCGTGCCCGGCGCGATACCCGGAAGGTCGCCGATCAGTTCTTCGGCGTTCGTCGCTTGGCGATAATCGATCTCGTCCTGGCTCACCACCTGGATCGGGCTCGACTGTTCGAGGTTCGGGTTCGTAATGCGCGTACCCGTAACAACGATGCCCGGCTGGCTCGATGTGCTGGCCGATGCGAGCGCCTCGCTGTCCTGCGCGAACGCAGGCGTCGACATCATGGCGATGCCGATGACGACAGGTGCGGCACCCGTCTTCAACTGTGTAAATTTGGAAGTCTTGGTCACGTTTCCAGCCCCTTATTCTGGAGTTAGATACCGCAAAATCGCGGCCTAATTTCTAGCCATTGCTGGGTTGGTCCAAGCATACGACCCGCGCAGCTCACCCATAGGCTTGCAGCGTCACTGCATTGAGAACGGCGACCTGTAAAGCAAAGCTTCGGCCTCTAAAGCGGGTTCGCGGCGATATGTCGCCAAAATGCAACAGTTCACATAGGCGACCCGTGCGAACGGGCAGGCAGGCCGCATATTCTCGCCAATCTTCGGATAGTATTCAGCCTATTAGCGGTTGCCCGCGCTCGCTCCCGGCATCGGGCCGGCCAGAAATTGCGGATCGATTCGCTCGTTGCCCCATTTCATGCCCCAGTGAAGGTGCGGTCCCGTCGCCCGCCCGCTGGAACCGATAGCAGCGATACGCTGGCCGCGTTCGACACGGTCGCCTTCCGCCACCTCGATCCGGGAGAGATGCAGAAAGGCGCTGTTGAGGCCCATCCCGTGGTCAATGATCAGTAGATAGCCTTCGAGCGTAAACGGCGTATCCGTTGCCAGCACCACCACGCCATCGGCTGGCGAAACGACGGGTGTGCCCGTCGGCCGCGCCACGTCCACCCCCGAATGATAGGACCCGGGTTCGCCGCGATAGACGCGCTGCGAGCCGAAAACGCCGCTGATCCGGCCGGTCGCCGGCCACAGAAAATCCTGCCGCCAGCCATCGGTATCGGAGCGGATTTCACGGGCGGCCACTATTCGCGCGATTTCGGGCGCTCGGCGGCGCTGGAATTCGGCGGAGGTTCGACCGCCGCGTCTGGACGCGTTGACATGCTCGATTCGCCATGCCGTCTCGGCGATCGCCAGATCCTCGCTGACGCGCGAACCATCGGCCATTATCGCGGTGAGCGTCGCCGAAGGCCCATGATCGCGGCCGAAGCCGACAATGAACTCGCCATTCCCGGTCATGGGCACGTCCGTGCCGCCCAACTCCAGCCGCTGCGTTCCCGCGGGCGCACGCCCGCGCACGACACCGCCCTGCCGGAAGACGCCGTCGAAAGAGAAGCTTTGGCGCGCCGACTCTTCTGAAGCGCTGTTTGCGGAATAGCCTTGCTGCGCGGTATCGGCGCGGCCCGGCGCGACAGCGCCGATCGACCAGGCCAGCGCCGCGCAGGCCGTCAACGCGGCCACGCCGCGCACCATGCGGATCACTGTGTTTTGTCCGCCGCGGCCACGGAAATCTCGGCGCTGGCATAGGCTTCCTGCCGTTCGACGCTCCAGTAGCGCAGATCGTCAAGGCCTATCGCCTCGCCGGTCACGGCGCACAGAACGTGATCGCCCGGCGCGAGCATCCGGTAATTGTTGGCCATATAATGCAGTTTCGCGGTGCGCCCGCCGCTCATCGTCAGCATGTCTGTCACCTTCTAGTCGAACAAGCCGCCCTGACGGGATTCGGCTTTTGGCTTTCGGGATTTAGAATAGGGCGGCTTGCGACCGCTCTCAACCCGCCCATCGACATCGCCATCGGCAAGCCGCAGCGTGAACGCACCCGCCTTGCGCACCGCGGCGGCGCTCACCAGCGTCCCGCCCTTGCGGTCCATCACCCGCGCATAGCCGCGCGCCAGCGGCTTTTCGGGATGCAACTGCTCCAGCAGACGCGAAAGCCCGTCGAGGCGGGTGCGCCCATCGGCCAGTCGTGCCTCCACGAGGCCCGGCCTGAGGCGATCGATACGCCGGGCGAGCGCAAGCTGCGCGAGATCGACCCGGCCCGCCAGCACGCGCGGCAGACGATCGGCGAGTTCGTCGACCCGCTGCGCCTGCGCCGCGAACAGGCTTTCGCGCCGCGGCAGCAGGCGGGCCATCGATGACAGGCGCTCTGACTGGCGCGCGACATGCCGGCGTATTGCATTGTCCGCACGCGACGCGCTCTGCGCGAGCATCGCGAGCAGCTCGGAGCGGACCGGTACGGCGAGCTCGGCCGCGGCCGTCGGGGTCGGCGCACGCCTGTCGGCGACGAAATCGGCCAGTGTCGTATCGGTTTCATGGCCGACCGCCGAAATCACCGGAATCGTGCAGTCGGCGATCGCACGCACGACGATCTCTTCGTTGAACGCCCAGAGATCCTCGATCGAACCGCCGCCGCGCGCGACGATGAGGAGATCCGGCCGCGTCAGGCCATCGCCGTCCGCCATCGCATCGAATCCGCGCACCGCCCGCGCGACCTGTTCGGCCGCGCCCTCGCCCTGCACGATCACCGGCCAGAGCAGGACATGGCTCGGCAGGCGATCGGCAAGACGGTGCAGGATATCACGGATCACCGCCCCGGTCGGCGACGTCACAACGCCGATCGTGCGTGGCAGGAACGGCAGCCCCCGCTTGCGCTCTTCGGCGAACAGACCTTCGGCCGCCAGCGCCTTGCGGCGCTGTTCGAGCAACTGCATCAACGCGCCTTCGCCCGCGACTTCCAGCTGATCGATGACGATCTGATATTTGGAGCGCCCCGGGTAGGTGGTCAGCTTGCCGGTGGCGATCACCTCGACACCGTCCTCGGGCGCGAAGGCGAGCCGCGCCGCCTGCCCCTTCCAGATCACACCGTCGATAACCGCCTTCTCGTCCTTCAGGCCGAGATAGCAATGGCCGGATGCGGCGCGCTTAAAGCCCGAAATCTCGCCCTTTATGCGGACGTGCCCGAACCTCTGCTCGACCGCACGTTTAAGCGCCTGAGATATTTCCGAAACCGATAGCGGCTGCGCATTGTCGCCCGCCGCGCTCTCCGCTACGAGCGCACCGCCGGACTGATTCCGGCCTGTATCTTTGGGGGGTGTATCCATGAATGTCCTGTTGCTCGGATCGGGTGGCCGCGAACATGCGCTGGCCTGGAAGCTGGCGCAATCGCCCAACCTCACCAAGCTGTTTGCATCGCCCGGCAATCCGGGAATAGCCGAGCATGCCGAGATCGTCGAGATCAAGGATGGCGATCATCGCGGGACCATCGATTTCTGCCTGAAAAATTCGATCGAACTTGTCGTCATCGGCCCGGAAGCGCCGTTGGTCGACGGACTCGCGGATAATTTACGGACGATGGGCTTTCCGGTGTTCGGCCCGGACAAGGAAGCGGCGCAGCTCGAAGGCTCGAAAGGGTTTACGAAAGACCTTTGCGCCGAAGCGGGCATTCCGACCGCCCGTTATGCGCGCTTCACCTCGGCCGAAGCCGCGCTGCCGGGACTCAAGGAGTTCGGCCTGCCAGTCGTCATCAAGGCAGATGGCCTGGCCGCCGGCAAGGGCGTGATAATAGCAGAGACGGCCGAAGCGGCTACGGAAGCCGTGGAGGGCATGTTCGACGGCGATTTCGGCAAGGCGGGCGCGGAAATCGTGATCGAGGAGTTTCTCGAAGGCGAAGAAGCGAGCTTCTTCGCACTGGTCGACGGCGAAACCGTGCTGCCCTTCGGCTCAGCGCAGGATCACAAGCGGGTCGGCGAGGGCGATACCGGTCTCAATACCGGCGGTATGGGCGCCTATAGTCCAGCTCCCATTCTCGACGACGCGACGACCAAGCGGGTGATGGCCGAAATCGTGCAACCGACGGTCGAAACCCTCGCCAGACGGGGGACGCCTTACAATGGCGTGCTTTTCGCCGGACTCATGCTCACTGAAAGCGGACCGCAGCTTATCGAGTATAATGTCCGTTTCGGCGATCCCGAATGCCAGGTGCTGATGATGCGGCTCGAAGATGATCTGCTGGCGCTGATGGCCGCGACCGCCGAGGGCCGGCTCGCAGAGCTCGGCGCCCCGAAGCTCGCATCGCAAAGCGCGATGACGGTCGTGATGGCCGCCAAGGGCTATCCGGGTACGCCCGAAACGGGCGGCAAGATTGGCGGCATCGACAAAGCCGAAGCGCAAGGCGCGAAGATATTCCATGCCGGAACGAGCGAGGACGACGGGCAGCTCGTCGCGAGCGGCGGGCGGGTGCTCAACGTTACGGCCCTCGGCGATACGCTTCAGGCCGCGCGGGACGGCGCCTATGCCGCGATAGAGAAGATCGACTTTGCCGATGGTTTCTTTCGCGGCGATATCGGCTGGCGCGAACTCGAACGTAGTTAACGATTTGCAAAAACCGGCCCGGGCGGACACAATTCGGCGGTCGGGGGTAATCGGGAGCGCGCAGTGCCGGTCCAGGTAAAATTGCTGATCGGGATTTTGGGGGTGGCCATGGTGACGTGGCTCTCGCTGCAGCCGTTCGGCCAAGCGGCCGCCATCGCCGACGACCTGGAGCAGCGCGCAACCGAGGCGCTGGCGACGCAAGATGCAGAAGACGTCACCATTTCCGTCCAGACCGATCCCGTCCGGCGGACAATCGCGCTCGATGGCGATGTGGACAATGACCGGCGCGGCGCGTTGCGTGATGCGGTCATGGCGGTTTCCGGTGTATCAAGCGTGGTCTGGACGACACCCGAAGCACCCGAAGCAGCCGCGGCCGACACGAGCGCCGCCCACGCCTGCCGCGACAGGGTGACTTCGGCCATCGATGGAGAGCGCATCCAGTTCCGCAGCGGCTCGCCCTATCTGAACCCGGCCGCGCGGCGTCTGCTCGACCGGATCGCGGAGGCAGCGGGCGATTGCCAGGGCATCCGGATCGCGATTACCGGCCACGCCAACGCCAGCGGGACCGCGAACGTCAATAACGAGATGTCCGCGTTCCGCGCGACGACGGCGCGCGATGCGCTAGTCGAACGCGGACTGCCGGCAGAGATGCTGACAACGGAAGGACGGGGCTCGCGCGAACCGCTGGGCGGGAATCCCGGTGACCCGGCGAATCGGCGCGTCGAATTCACCGTCACCCTGGCCGATACGGAGGCGGGCTGATGTTTCCGTTATGGGTCGAAGCGCTACTGCTCAATCTGGTCGCATTCCTGCTCGGCATCACGATCGCCTGGGCCCTGTGGGGCCGGGATAAGGCATGAGTTACCTGATCGCATATTTCTGGTTGTCGATGCTGCTATCGATCGTGATCGGCGTCGCCACCGGTGCATCGATCTGGCGGCGGCCGGCCCAGGCCAGATCGGCCGACGATCTCGTCTATCCCGCGCCGGCCGAGTCGGCGCCAGCACGGCCGGAACCGGAGCCCGAGCCGGAGGTTGCGCCTGAACCCGTGCCGGAGACGCCACCAGAGCCCGAACCGGTTGCCGATGTCGAGCCGGCGGAGGAGCCGGCGCCTAAACCGGAGACCGCACAGGCGGCAGTGCCCTCACCCTTCCTCGATCGGCCAGACGGCGAGCCCGACCGGCTCACCCTGATCAAGGGCGTCGGACCCAAACTGGGCGACATGCTGCACGATCTCGGCGTCTATCATTTCGCGCAGATCGCCGGATGGGACGAGGCGCAGATCGCCGAGGTCGATTCGCGCCTCGGCAGCTTCAAGGGGCGGATCACGCGCGACCGCTGGGTCGACCAGGCGCGGCTGCTCGCCGCCCGCAACGTCGCCGCGTTCGAGCGCGAATTCGGCAAGATGAACGGCCCGCTCTAAGCGCGCCGACCTCGCGGGCATCGCTGGCCGCCAATCCCATTAAGCGCCGGTTCAGGCGCCGATGTGATGCTGTCACATCGGGTCGGCAGCAGAGGGAGGCCTCCAATGCGCCTATTGTCGTTCGCGCCCATCGCGGCGCTCGTCCTGACCGGACTCGCCTATTCCGTCCAACCCAGCCAGGCGACGCAGCGGCCGATGACGCCCGCGACCGCCGATGAAATCTGCGCGCCGTTTCTCGTCGCGGATGACGATGAGTATGAGCGGCGGCGCTATCGTCCCAGCGGGGCAGTAGGGGCCGCTCCACCGCCGCCCGCCCCGCCGCCGCCTCCGACGCAAGCCGCCGATCAGGCGGTCGTGGTCACCGGATCGCGCCGCGCACAACCGGCAATGGAAAGCGCAGCCAGCGGAATCGCGCGCCCCGCAATGATGCCGCGTCCGCAACCGCAGAATCGGGAGCGCTATGACGGCGAAGCGGTCGCCGCCATCATGGCCGTCGCCGAGGAACCGGTTTCCACCTTCGCCGTCGACGTCGATACGGGCAGCTACGCCAATGTCCGACGCTTCCTGAACGAAGGGCGCGTGCCGCCGCAGGCTGCGGTGCGCACCGAGGAGATGGTCAACTATTTCCGCTACGACTATGCGCGGCCCGCCGATCGCACGCGGCCGTTCAGCATTACCACCGATATGGCGACGACGCCGTGGAACGAGAATACGCGGCTCCTGCGGATCGGCCTGCGCGGCTATGACATCGAGCGCAGCGAACGTCCGGCGGCCAATCTCGTTTTCCTCGTCGACGTATCGGGATCGATGCACCGGCGGAACAAGCTGCCGCTCGTCCAATGCTCGATGGCGATGATGGCCGAACAACTCAATCCGCGCGACCGGGTTTCGATCGTCACCTATGCCGGATCGACCAAGACGATCCTGACCGGTTCGAACGATCGCGACGAGATCATCGCGGCGCTCGGCCGCTTGCGCTCGGGCGGTTCGACGGCCGGGGCGGCAGGCATTAGCCTCGCCTATGACGCGGCCCGCGCCAATATGATCGAGGGCGGCATCAACCGCATCATCCTTGCCACAGATGGCGATTTCAATGTCGGCACGACCAACCGCGACCAGCTGATCGAAATGGTCGAGCGCGAGCGCGAGGCCGGCATCTCGCTGACCACGCTCGGCTACGGCACGGGCAATTACAACGAAGCGATGATGGAGCAGATCGCCAATCACGGTAACGGCAACTACGCCTATATCGACAGCGCGATGGAAGCACATCGCGCGCTGGTGCAGGAGCTGTCTTCGACGCTGTTCACCATCGCCGCGGACGTGAAAATCCAGATCGAGTTCAACCCGTTGCACGTGCAGGAATATCGCCTGATCGGTTATGAGAACCGCCTGCTCGCCGAGGAGGATTTCGATAACGACACCGTCGATGCCGGCGAGATCGGCGCCGGCCACCAGGTCACGGCGCTCTACGAGATCGTGCCCACGGGATCGCGCGGCTGGTTGCCCGAGCGCCGCTACGAGGGCAATCGCCCAGCAGCGCGCGGCGGCCAGGGCGCGGAACTCGCCTTTCTCCGGTTGCGCTACAAGCTCCCCGGCGAAGACGAATCGCGCCTGATCGAACAGCCGATCGGCCGCAGCGCGATGGTCAATGCCCGGGCGCCCAGCGGTGACATGGCCTTCGTCACCGCCGTCGCGGCCTTCGGCCAGCGGCTGCGCGGCGACACCTATCTCGGCGATTTCGACTTCGCCGATATTAGACGGCTGGCCCAGGCTGCTGGACGGAGCAGCGACTATTGGCGCGGCGAATTCGTCACGCTGACCGAGCTCGCCGAGGCGCGCAGCGCGCCCGGCGGCACGCGCGAAGGCGGCTGATAGCAGCGCGCAGCGGCGCGTATGTCAGGAGCCGTCCATGCAGCCTTGCATGGGCGGCCCGCGCCCGGCATAGGCCGCCGGATATCCGACCCCGGAGGCCCTTTTGTCCGATACGCTGCTCTATGTCCTGATCGCCCTCGCCGTGCTCGTCGCGGCAGTCCTTCTTTTGCGCCTGCTGGGTGGCAAGAAAGACAGGCCGGCGGACAGGGTCGAGTCCGCCGAAACGCCGACGCCACCGAGCGTTGCCGATACGACGGCCTCGGAAGTGAAACCGAAAGAACCCATCCGGGAGGCAGTTAGCGAATCGCCGGAGCCTAGCGCTGCTGCTACACCCTCAGAATCTCCCGCGAGCGGCGAAAGCGACCCGCTTACGCAGATCAAGGGGCTGGGGCCGAAGGCCGGGGCAAAGCTCAACGCGCTCGGCGTAACGCGCTTCGCCCAGATTGCCGGCTGGACGGACGCAGACGTCGAAACCATCGGCGCACAGCTCGGCGACATGGCGCAGCGCATCGCGCGCGACCGTTGGGTCGAGCAGGCCGGCCTGCTCGCCGCCGACGATATCGCCGCCTTCGAAGCGAAATTCGGCAAACTCGGCTAGACCGGCGCGATGGAATTGGTGACAGGAACGGACGGCAAGGCGCGCTGTTTCGGTGGGCAGCCGGGCAAGGAATTCTACGCACGCTATCATGACGAAGAATGGGGCGTACCGGTGCATGATGACCGGACGCTGTTTGAGTTTTTGATCCTCGAAGGTGCCCAGGCCGGGCTGAGCTGGGAGACTATCTTGCGCAAGCGCGACGGCTATCGCGCGGCGTTCCACGGTTTCGATGTCGAACGCGTCGCGGCGATGACGGACGAAGAACTCGAAGCGCTGCGCGAGGACGATGGGATCGTCCGCAACAAGCTCAAAATCTACAGCGCCCGCAAAAACGCCATCGCGTTCATCGCGATGCAGGAGGAATATGGCTCATTCGCCGCCTGGCTGTGGGATCATGTCGATGGCGAGCCGCTGATCAACCGCCCGCAAAACTTCGCAGACGTCCCCGTCTCGACCCCGCTCTCCGACACGATCTCCAAGGCGCTCAAAAAGCGCGGGATGAGCTTTGTCGGTACGACAATCATCTACGCCTATCTGCAGGCCGTCGGCGTGGTGAACGATCATGTAAAGGGGTGCTGGCGCTATCCGGAATGACGGGCGCGCCCTGTTATTCGCCCGCCAGATGCAACACGACCTCTCGCCGGTGCGGGCGGCGGCGATGTTCGAACAGATAGATGCCCTGCCATGTGCCGAGCGCGAGGCGGGCGTCGATGACGGGGATGGCGAGATGCGTCTGGGTCAGTGCGGATTTGAGATGCGCGGGCATATCGTCCGGCCCCTCGCTGTCGTGCGCATAGTGCGGGCCTTCCGGCGCCAGCTTTTCGAAAAAAGCGATCAGATCGTCCTGCACCTCGGGCGCGGCATTCTCCTGGATCAGGAGCGAGGCCGAGGTATGGCGGATGAAGACGGTAAGCAGGCCCTGCGATACGCCGCCATCGGCAACCCAGTCTGAAACTTGGTGGGTGAAATCGGTAAGCGACCTGCCGGGGGTTTCGATCCGCTGAGTTGTAACGAACTGCTTCATCAGCAGATTCCTATTGCGCCACATTTCTATTGGTATCGGCAAGCAGTCGGGTCATCCGCATATCGGGTCGATCCGGTTCAAACGGACGGACCGAATCGAGGCTCTCAACCAAAACCTGACACGATGATACACCCAAATGGCCATAGCTGCCGCGTCGGAGCGTTTCGCGCCCGGTAAAGTTAAGCGTGAATACCCCCTCTACCTCATATGGTTCCGGCTGACCTGCCAGCGAACTGTGAAGCTGATCCCTCGCGGCTTCGGAAAATTCAAGCCAACACCCCCAATTATCAAACAGCATATTCGGACATCCCGTGGCATCGGGAGGGCAATAGTTGAACGCTGAACCTTCAAACTCAGATAACCATACGCCCTGAAATTGTTGTTGCGGACCGTACTCAACGCGGATCGGCCCTTCGTTCACAACAAGCGTATCAATACTGTTCGATTCTGCTGGGCCGCATCCGACCAATGACAGAATTGGCGTGAGTGTTATGGCGATCCAAGCGGCGCGCCACACGATCTAAACATCCAAATTCGCGACGTTCAGCGCATTGTCCTGAATGAACTCGCGCCGCGGTTCGACGACATCGCCCATCAGCTGGGTGAAAATCTCGTCGGCCACGTCCGCCTGGTCGACCTCGACCTGCAGCAGCGAGCGGTTTTCGGGATCGAGCGTCGTCTCCCAGAGTTGGTCGGCATTCATTTCGCCCAGCCCCTTGTAGCGCTGGATCGAGAGGCCCTTGCGGCCGGCTTCGAGGATCGCCGCGAGCAGCTCGGACGGGCGGGTGATCGCGATGCGGCCCTTGGCCGGCGCATCGTCCGCATCCTCGGATGCCGCTTCGGCCGCTTTCATGCTGACCAGGTGGCTGACAAGCCCGTAATTCTCCGCCTGTTCCGCGGCGACGCGTTGCAGCTTGCGGGCTTCGGCCGAGCGCACAAACGCCGCGTCGATCAGATGGACGTCAGTGACACCGCGCCAGCGCCGGTGCAGTTCGAAACTGCCGTCTTCGTTGATCTTCCCCGTCCATTGCGCCTCGGGATCGTGACCGCTCAGCCATTGCGCGACGAGCGCGACGGCCTGCTCCTGCTGCTCCGGCGTCAGCGCCTCGTCTAGCGCGCCCATCAGGGCGAAGGCCTCGACAATCGCCGGGTCATACCGTTTCGGCACATAGTTCATCAGCGAGCGCATCCGGCGCGCATGATCGATCAGGATGCGCAGATCCTCGCCCATGCGCTGCGCCCCGTCGCCGGTTTCGAGCAGCATCGTATCGAGGCCCGCGTCAATGAGGTACGCATCGAGCGCCGCATCGTCCTTCAGATAGACCTCGGAGCGACCCTTCGAGACTTTGTAGAGCGGCGGCTGGGCGATGTAGAGATGGCCGCGCTCGACGATTTCGGGCATCTGCCGGTAGAAGAAGGTGAGGAGCAGCGTACGGATATGCGCGCCGTCGACATCGGCGTCGGTCATGATCACGATCTTGTGATAGCGCAGCTTCTCGATGTCGAAATCGTCGCGGCCGATGCCGGTACCCATCGCCTGGATCAGCGTGCCGACTTCCTTCGACGAGAGCATCCGGTCGAAGCGCGCACGCTCGACGTTCAGGATCTTGCCCTTCAAGGGCAGGATCGCCTGATAATGGCGGTCGCGGCCCTGCTTGGCCGAGCCGCCGGCGCTGTCGCCCTCGACGAGGAAGAGTTCCGATTTCGCCGGATCGCGTTCCTGGCAATCGGCGAGCTTGCCGGGCAGCGAGGCGACGGCCATCGATCCCTTGCGCGTCATCTCGCGCGCTTTTTTCGCGGCCTCGCGGGCAGCGGCGGCGTCGATGACCTTCTGGATCACCGCCTGCGCATATTGCGGATTTTCCTCGAGCCATTCGGCGAGCTTGTCGGCGATCAGGCTTTCGAGTGGCTGGCGCACTTCGCTGCTGACGAGCTTGTCCTTCGTCTGCGAAGAGAATTTCGGATCGGGCAGCTTGACCGAGACGATCGCCGTCAGCCCTTCGCGCATATCGTCGCCGGTCGGCTTCACCTTCGACTTTTTGAGCGCGCCCGAGCTTTCGGCATAATTGTTGAGCGTGCGCGTCAGCGCGGAGCGGAAGGCCGCGATATGCGTGCCGCCGTCGCGCTGCGGAATGTTGTTCGTGAAGGCGAGGACGTTCTCGTGATAGCTGTCATTCCATTCGAGCGCGACGTCGATGCCGATATCGTCACGCTCGCCCGAAATCGCGATCGGATCGCCGATAATCGCCTGTTTGTGCCGGTCCAGATACTGGACGAAGGCGGAGGTGCCGCCCTCATAATAGAGCTCGACTTCCTCGCGGTCCGCATGGCGCGCATCCGCGATGAACAGCCGTACTCCCGAGTTCAGGAAGGCCAGCTCCCGATAGCGATGTTCGAGCTTCTCGAAATCGAATTCGGTGATCTTGAAGGTCTCGGCGGACGGCATGAAGGTCACCTGCGTTCCCTTCCTGCCGTCGGCATCTCCGACCACTTCGAGCGGCGCTTCGGCTTCACCGTTGCGGAAGCGCATCCAGTGCTCCTTGCCGTCGCGCCAGATACGCAGCTCCAGCCAGTCGGAGAGCGCGTTGACGACCGAGACACCGACCCCGTGCAGACCGCCCGACACCTTGTACGCGTTATCGTCGGACGTGTTTTCGAACTTCCCGCCCGCGTGCAGCTGGGTCATGATGACCTCGGCCGCCGATACGCCCTCTTCCTTATGGATATCGACCGGAATGCCGCGGCCATTATCCTCGACCGTGACCGATCCGTCCGCGTTCAATTGGATCAATATCCGGTCGCAATGGCCAGCCAGCGCCTCGTCGATCGCATTGTCGGAGACCTCGAACACCATATGGTGCAGGCCCGATCCGTCATCGGTATCGCCGATATACATGCCGGGGCGCTTGCGGACGGCGTCCAGCCCCTTCAAAACCTTGATGGAATCGGCGCCGTAACCGCCTTTTTCCGGCGCGTTTTCAGATGTGTCAGTCATCTGTCATATATAGGCGTTTTCCGCGGAAAACCCAAGCGAAACGGCCATATTTCTGGGGATCGGACATGCTGCGCTCAGGCCGGTTCCACGCGGCCCTCGCTGACCTGAAAATGCGCCGCGGGTTCCGGCACTGCCGCGAACAGCGCAGGCTCAGTGCCGGTCATCCAGACTTGGCCGCCGCCTATGGCCAAGCGCTCGAAAAGCGCGGCGCGGCGGACCGGGTCGAGATGGGCGGCGACCTCGTCCAGAAGGATCAGCGGGCGCCGGCCCGCGCGCACGGCGACGAGATCGGCATGGGCGAGCACGATTCCGAGCAGCAGCGCCTTCTGCTCGCCAGTGGAGCAGCGATCGGCGGGTTGCCCCTTGCCGAGGTGCCGGACGGCGAGATCGCTTCTGTGCGGGCCTGTGAGCGAGCGTCCGGCGGCACGATCGCGATCCCGCCCCGCCGCCAGGGCCGCGCCATAGTCTGCCACAGGTTGCCAGCCTTCGAGTGCGAGCGCCGCCTTCGCGAACGGTCCGTCCGGTTGCGCATCCAGTTGCGCGTTGAGCGCGTCGATCGTCCGTGACCGCCCGGCGGCGAGAGCGCTGCCATGCTCGGCCATCTGCGCTTCAAGCGCGGCGCACCATTCGACATCGAGCGCCGCTTCGTCGGCCAGTAGCCGGTTGCGCGCACGCATCGCCGCTTCGTAGCGCGAGGCGTGATGTGCATGGCCGGGTTCGAGCGCGAGCACGAGACGGTCGAGAAAGGCCCGGCGGCCGCTCGGCGCGTCGGTGAACAGCCGGTCCATCGCCGGGGTCAGCCAGAGGATCGACAGCCATTCGGTCAGGGCCGCTGCGGACGCAGGCGCCCCGTTGATCCGCACCCGGCGGCGATCTGGCGCTTCGGGCAGCGTCCCCGTGCCGAGATCGACCTCCCCGCCCGGCGCATCCAGCACGGCCGCGACGGAAAAGCCGCCCGGCCCGCCGGTCCGCGCCATTTCCGACAGTTTCGCGCGCCTGAGTCCGCGTCCCGGCGCGAACAGCGATACGGCTTCGAGGATATTGGTCTTGCCCGCACCGTTCTCCCCGGTCAGCACGACGAAGCCCGCGCCGGGCGCGATCAGCGCACTTTCATAGGAACGAAAATCGGTAAGGCTGAGGCGGCGGATCGTCATCGGCCGCCTCTATGGGGCATCGCGCTAAAGGTTCACACCCGCATCGGCATCAGCACGTAGAGCGCGCTCGCCTTGTCATTCTCGCGGATCAGCGTCGGCGCGGCGGCATCGGCAAGATGCACTTCGATCGCATCGCCCTGCACCTGACCGAGAATATCGAGCAGGTAGCGCGCGTTGAAGCCGATCTCGAACCCGTCCGAACCATATTCGCCAGCCACCTCTTCGGACGCCGTGCCGTTTTCCGGCGAGGTGACGGAAAGCGTGATCTTGTCCGTATCGAGCGCCATCTTCACCGCGCGCGTCTTTTCGG
>NZ_JBQLZN010000023.1:0-21438 GCF_052168295.1 Parasphingopyxis sp.
TGATCGCGCCGCTCGTCTATGCGATTCCCGTGCAGCTGCTCGCCTATCATGTGGCGGTGGCCAAGGGCACGGACGTCGATCAGCCGCGTAATCTCGCAAAGAGCGTGACGGTCGAGTGAGCCTGATCGTTGCGCTAGCCGCGCTATCGGGCGCGATGGCCGTCGGGGCCGGGGCGTTCGGCGCGCACGGGGCGCAGGGCGATGCGGCCGAGTGGTTGAAAACCGGCGCGCAATATCAGCTCGCGCATGCGCTCGCGGCGCTGCTTGCCGTACAGTTCGATGCCCGCGGCCCCGCCTGGCTGTTCGTGGCCGGCGGGCTGATCTTTGCGGGTACGCTCTATCTGATGGCGCTGGGCCTGCCGCGCTGGCTCGGCGCGATCACGCCGATCGGCGGGACGCTGCTCATCGGCGGCTGGCTGTGGCTCGCCTGGGTTGCGCTGCGCGGATAGCGGCGCACAGCGAATGGATTCGCAGCCGAAGATCATCATACTCAACGGCGTCAGCAGCGTCGGCAAGTCGACATTGGCCAAAGCCGTACAAGAGTTGTCGCGCATGCCATTCTTGCATGTCTCGCTGGACGCTTTTCTCGCCACGATTCCCGCGCACCTGTTCGATCACCCGGACGGCATCACGTTCCGCACATTGGATGCTGACGGTCCACCGATCACCAAAGTGACAACTGGACCTGTCGTCGATCGCATGCTTCGGGGGATACCGGCGGCCGTCGCCGCGCTGGCTTCAGCTGGCAACAACATCATCGTCGACGAGGTCTTCTTCCGCGGCGGCGAAGCGGAAGCCTATCGGCGCGCGCTCACCGATTTCGACCTTTCCTTTGTCGGACTGCGCGCACCACTCGACATCGTCGAGGCGCGCGAACGCACCCGCGGCGACCGCGATATCGGCCTGGCGCGATGGCAGTTCGACCGGGTGCACGATGGCCAAGACTATGATTTGGAAATCGATACCGGCGAGACGGGTGCCCTGGAATCGGCCCGAACCCTCTGCGCGATCTTGAACCTGGTTTGAAAGCGGCGGGAGAGAACAGCGTATGTAACGCCCAAACGTTGTTCGCCGAACAGACTCGCAGAAGAAGGACGAAACATCATGCCCCGCACTACCGAAAAGTTTCAGTTCGCCGGCCGGAACGGACAGACGCTGGATGGCCGGCTCGAATTGCCGCGCGGCGGAGCGCCGGTTGCCGTCGCCCTGTTCGCGCACTGCTTCACCTGCACCAAGCAGAGCCGGGCAGCGACGCAGGTGTCGGCGGAGCTGGCGGAACGCGGCATTGCTGTCCTTCGCTTCGATTTTACGGGACTGGGCGGCAGCGAAGGCGAATTTGCGAATAGCGGCTTCGCCTCGAACGTGGAGGATCTGGTCGCTGCGGCCGATGCGCTGCGTGAGCACATCGCGGCGCCGGCGATCCTGATTGGCCACAGCCTGGGCGGTGCGGCCGTCATCGCGGCGGCGGAACGGATCGCGGAAGCGAAAGCCATCGCGACGATCGGCGCGCCATTCGATGTCGAACATGTGCTGGGCCAGCTCGGCGAGGATCTGGCTACGGTGGAAGCGAACGGCGAGGCCGATGTGCACATCGCAGGCCGCGCTTTCCGGGTCAGTAGAGACTTTGTGGCGGAGACCCGGAACCAGCCGCAGGAAGCGCGGATAGCCGGCCTGAACAAGGCGCTGTTGATCTTGCACGCGCCGGGCGACGATGTCGTCGGCATCGACAATGCGAGCCTGATCTTTCAGGCGGCGCGGCATCCCAAAAGCTTCATGTCGCTCGATGGCTACGATCATCTGCTGACCGCCAAACACGCTGGGGCCTATGTCGCCGGACTGATCGCCGCCTGGACGACGCGCTATGTCCAAGGTGAAAGGGAGCCGGCCGAAACCCATCCGCGCGGGATCGTAACCGTGGAAAGCGCGGGCGGCACCTATACGCAGCGCGTACAGGCCGGTCCGCATGTCTATCTGGTCGACGAACCGCCCGAGCTGGGCGGCGATGATCTCGGGCCCACGCCATATGACCAGTTGTTGGCCGCGCTCGGCACCTGCACGTCGATCACCTTGCAGATGTACGCGGCGCGCAAGGACATTCCGCTGCAGGGAGTGAAAATCGAGCTCGAGCATAGCCGCGACCATGTCGACGATTGCGCGACCTGTAACAATGACGAGAACCGGATCGACGTGATGGACATCGCGATCGAGCTGATCGGCGACCTCACGCCGGAGCAGCGTGCGCGCTTGCTCGAAATTGCGGACAAATGCCCGGTCCACCGGACATTGGAGAACCGCATCGATATTCACCGGACGAGCATCGACTAGCGGCCCGCCGTAAAGTTCGGCTTTCACACCCGCAATCAACAGACACTCGCCAAGATCGCGTACAACGCCTAAATGCCCTGCCATGAACGCGAAGACAGCCACGACCGGAATCACGCCCGAACGGCTCACCCATCTCCAGCGTCTCGAAGCCGAGGCGATCCATATCATGCGCGAAGTGGTCGCCGAGACCGAAAAGCCGGTGATGCTCTACAGCGTGGGCAAGGACAGCTCGGTGATGCTGCATGTCGCGCTGAAAGCCTTTTATCCGGGCCGCCCGCCTTTTCCGTTTCTGCATATCGCGTCGGGCTGGGACTTCCGGGCGCTGATCGAGCATCGGGACAGGACAGCCAAGGAGCACGGCCTCGATCTGATCGTCCATCACAATGACGAGGGCGAGGCCGCGGGCATCAATCCGTTCGACACCGGGTCCGCGCTCTATTCGCAAACGATGCTGACCGACCCGCTCAAACAGGCCTTGACCGAGCACCGCTTCGATGCGGCGTTCGGCGGGGGGCGGCGCGACGAGGAAAAGGCGCGCGCGAAGGAGCGGGTCTTCAGTTTCCGCAATGAAAGTCATGGCTGGGATCCGAAGAACCAGCGCCCCGAACTCTGGTCGCTTTACAATGCGCGCAAGAACAAAGGCGAGAGCATCCGCGTCTTCCCGCTCTCCAACTGGACCGAATTGGATATCTGGCAATATATCCATCTGGAAAATATCGACATCGTGCCGCTCTATTATTCGGCGCCGCGCCCGACCGTCGAGCGCGACGGGCTGATCCTGATGACGGACGATGAGCGCTTCCGCTTCGAAGACGGCGAGGAGCCGGTCGAGAAATCTATCCGTTTCCGCACGCTCGGTTGCTATCCACTCACCGGCGCGGTCGAGAGCGAGGCGGCCGACCTGCCGTCCATCATCCAGGAAATGCTACTCGCGACGGGTTCGGAGCGCCAGGGACGGTCCATCGACAAGGGACAGGGCGCCTCGATGGAGCAGAAGAAGCGGGAGGGTTATTTTTGACGCGCCACGGAATGCGAAGCTTT
Source organism: Parasphingopyxis sp. (assembly GCF_052168295.1). GTDB lineage: Bacteria > Pseudomonadota > Alphaproteobacteria > Sphingomonadales > Sphingomonadaceae > Parasphingopyxis. The sequence goes on from NZ_JBQLZN010000023.1 coordinate 3,366, forward strand.
CCGAAGCGTCAACCCCCGCGTAGGCGGGGGTCTCATGCCACACAAGATTTAGAAAGCGGGATTCCCGCTTTCGCGGGAATGACAAAGTAGAATTATGGCCGACGCCGAAACCTCGTACCGCCCGGACGCGCTCGCCGCCGACGATATCGACGCCTATCTCGACCAGCATCAGCACAAGTCTCTGCTGCGCTTCATCACCTGCGGTTCGGTCGATGACGGCAAGTCCACCCTGATCGGGCGGCTGCTCTACGATTCGAAGATGATCTTCGAGGACCAGCTTGCCGCGCTGGAGGCGGACAGCAGGCAGGTCGGCACCCAGGGCGACGATATCGATTTCGCGCTGCTCGTCGACGGCCTTGCCGCCGAGCGCGAGCAGGGCATCACGATCGACGTCGCCTATCGCTTCTTCGCGACCGACAAACGCAAGTTCATCGTCGCCGATACGCCGGGCCATGAACAATATACACGCAACATGGTGACCGGGGCCTCGACCGCCGATCTCGCCGTGATCCTGATCGATGCGCGCAAGGGCGTGCTGACCCAGACCCGCCGGCACAGCTATCTCGTCCACCTGCTCGGCATCCGCAACATCGTGCTCGCGGTGAACAAGATGGACCTTGTCGATTACGACCGCCAGGCGTTCGACGATATCGTGTCGGATTATAGGGACTTCGCGTCGGGTATCGGAATCGAGGATTTCCTTGCCATTCCGGTTTCTGGCCTGAAGGGCGACAATATCATCGCGAAGAGCGATTTGACGCCCTGGTACGAGGGGCCGGCGCTGCTCGATCATCTCGAAACGGTCGGACTCGATTACGATCGCCGCCGCCAGCAGCCCTTCCGCCTGCCCGTGCAATGGGTGAACCGGCCCAATCACGATTTTCGCGGCTTTTCCGGGATGATCGCGAGCGGCCGGATCGCGCCCGGCGATCCGGTGCGCGTACTGCCTTCGGGCAAGACATCGACCGTCGAGCGCATCGTGTCGCGCGACGGCGATCTCGATCACGCGATTGCCGGCCAGTCGGTGACGCTCACCCTTGTCGACGAAATCGACTGTTCGCGGGGCGACGTGATCGCCACCGCCGACGCGCCGGTCGAAGTCGCCGACCAGTTCGAGGCGACGATCGTCTGGATGGCGGATGAAGAAATGCTGCCCGGTCGCCCCTACGCGATGAAGATCGGCACCAATTCGCTGCGCGCGACGATCACCGACGACAAATATCAGGTGAACGTTAACACGATGGAAAAGGCGCCGTCCAAGTCATTGGAACTGAACGGCATTGCGGTCTGCAATATCTCGACCGACAAACCCGTTCCGTTCACGCCCTATGACGAGAATCCGGATCTCGGGGGCTTCATCCTGATCGACCGGCTGAGCAATGCGACGGTCGGTGCGGGGATGATCCATTTCGCGCTCCGCCGCTCGCAGAATATTCACTGGCAGGCGGTCGATATCACGCGCGAGGCGCATGCCGAGCAGAAGGGGCAGCAGGCGAAGCTGCTCTGGTTCACCGGCCTATCGGGCTCGGGCAAATCGACGATCGCCAATCTCGTCGAGAAGAAGCTGCACGCGATGGGGCGGCACAGCTTCCTGCTGGACGGCGACAATGTTCGTCACGGCCTGAACCGCGATCTCGGCTTTACCGATGCCGACCGGGTCGAGAATATTCGCCGCGTCGGCGAGGTCGCCAAGCTGATGACCGATGCGGGGCTCATCGTGCTGACGGCCTTCATCTCCCCCTTCCGCGCCGAGCGGCAGATGGTACGGAGCATGGTTCCCGATGGCGAGTTCATCGAGGTCTTTGTCGATACGCCGCTGGAGGTAGCCGAGGAACGCGACGTCAAAGGGCTCTACAAGAAGGCGCGGGCCGGCGAGCTCAAGAATTTCACCGGCATAGACAGCCCCTATGAAGAGCCGGAAAATGCCGAGATTCGCGTCAACACGGTAGAGATGAGCGCCGAAGAGGCGGCCGAATATATCGTCGAGCAGCTGTTCAACGGAAGCTGACCGGGATGGAGGAGGGCACGATCGTCACCGGCGGCTGCCATTGCGGCGCGGTCCGGTTCGAAGCGCTGATCCGCGAGCCGCGCCCCGAGCTGCTCGACTGCAATTGTTCGATGTGCAGCAAGACCGGTTTCCTGCACCTGATCGTGCCACGTGAGGATTTCACTCTCGTGTCAGGCGAAGAGGCGCTGACCTCCTATCGCTTCGGCACGGGTGCGGCGAACCACATCTTCTGCAAGCATTGCGGCATCAAGAGCTTCTACCAGCCCCGCAGCCACCCCGAAGCCTGGAGCGTCAACTACCGCGCCCTCGACGACGGGCACGGGCTGGACGTAACGGTGCGGGCGTTCGACGGGCGGAATTGGGAGGCGGCGCGGGAGGGGCTTTAGGGGAGTTTGCTGTCCAACCGTTGAGAAGTGCTGCTTCTCCATATATATTTGGCACTATGCCGAGAAAGAAGCTTCGCAGTCCGCAGGAAAAGAAGTCGCTCAGCTATAAGCGAGATCGCCGCAACAACTATCGTGCGAACGACAAGGCATCGCGAAAAGCGATACCGGCGAGAAAAGCGATTGAAAATAAAAAGTCGCGACGCAAAGCGGGTCATTCGCTAAAAGTCGTTGATCGGCTATCCGAGGACGATGCAGCCATCGCGGAGAGTTCGTTGCTCCACGATGTTGAACGCGTAGGCGGTTGGAGGAAATGTTCTGACGAGCCGCTGCGAGACCATATTCTGTCACAAGAGCGGCGAAGAGAGATGCGCCATAATCGCAAACGCAAATATAGCTGAGCTCTTGCGTTTGTTCGCTTCATCGACCTCCTGTTAGTCTGCTGACCCTTCAAATAAATCCCGCAAGAACACCGTCTCTACCGCATGCCGGAGATCGTTGTTCGGCTTTTTCCGGAACCCATGGCCTTCGTCGGAGAACACCACATACCAGGTCGGCACGCCATTCTCGCGCAGGCCGTCGACAACCTGATCGCTCTCGGATAGCGGCACGCGCGGGTCGTTGGCGCCGGCCATGACGAGCATCGGCTTCGTGATCCGGTCGAGATTGTTCATCGGGGCGATCCGTTCGAACACGGCGGCCATTTCCGGGTCGCGCTCGTCGCCATATTCGCCGCGCCGCATGTCGCGGCGGTAATCCTGGGTGTTCTGCAGGAAGGTCCGGAAATCGCTGATCCCGTAGCGCTCGATCCCGCCGACCAGGCGGTCGGAATAGAACATCATCGAGGCGAGAACCATGTAACCGCCATAGGACTGGCCGTAGACGGCGACCCGGTCGGAATCGAGATCGGGCTGGTCGTCGATCCAGTCGAGCAGCGCGCCGATATCGCGCACCGAGTCCTCGCGCAGAGGGCCATTGTCGAGATCACGGTAGCGGGTGCCATAGCCGTCCGAACCGCGCACATTGGGCAGGATGACGGTCGCGCCCAAAGTATCGGCGAAATATTGGGCGCGCGCATTCCAGCTCGGCCGCGACTGGCTTTCCGGTCCGCCATGGATATCGACGATGACTGGCGTCGGCACGCCGTCGCGCGGTCCGGTCGGCCGGTACACGAAGGCGGACACGGAAAGCCCGTCGAACGAGCTGAAACGGATCAGATCGGGTTCCGCCAGCCTGTCAGGATCGAGCGGGCCCGGTTCCGATTGCGTCCAGCGCACGGCATTGCCGTCCGCTATGTTCCACGCCCATACATCGCCCGCCGATGTCGCGGTGCTCATGCTGACGGCGAGGCTTTGATCGTCGGGCGAGAATTCCATGCCGGTCAGCACGCCGTCCGGCAGTTCGGGCTGCGGCAACTCGCGCCACGTGACGAAATCCTGCACCCATACCCGCGAAAAACCTTCCTCGTTGAGAACGAAGGCGAGGTAGCGGCCGTCGCCGGACAGCTCGAAAGCCTCTACGTCCCAGCCCAGTTCGGGCGTTACCGGGCTCATCTCACCCGTCTCGCGATAGAATTCCACCAGCCGGCGATTGTCGCTGTCGCGATTGGAGATCGCCAGAATCGAAGTGTCATTACGGGCGAACTGCGGCGATTCATCGACCGTTCCGGCGCTCGGCGCAAATTCGGTCGCCTCACCACTCGCCATGTCCAGCAGATAGATGCTCGAATCCCGGTTGGAGCGGTAGTTCTGCAGCAGCACCGTGCCGCCATCCGCAGAGATGTCGCTCGGGAACATCGGCGTATCGAAAATCGCGATCGTGCGCCGGCTGCCGGGATCGGCGGGGTTCGCCGCGTGGATGGTATATTCGGTCGAGCGCCCGGCGCTGACCCAGACCATCAGCGATCCGTCGTCGGAAAACACCATCGCCTGGTTGCGCGTGCCGGGCTCCGTAAGCCGGACCGGTTCGCCGGACAGGCCCATCGCGTAGAACTGAAACCACTCGTCTCCGCCGGTGTCGCGCACAAGCACAAAGCGGTTCTCGCCCGGTATCGCACTCGCCGACTGCACGGGTTCGGCGAAGAAGCTGAGCTGGCTGCGCGTGCCCATCGGCTCGGTGATGCGATGCACCTGATCGGTGCTCCCGAACCGGGTCGTCACGAGTATAGACCCGTCGGCGAGCCAGGCTTCCAATTCCGCGCTCCGATAGTTCTGGAAACGCTGAACGGCGGCATCGACCTCCGCCGGGATCGCCGGAACGTTCTGCAGCGTCGCGGTACCGATGGTGCGCTCGGATACCGACTGCGCCGAGATTGGCGCGGCGGCGAAGGCGAGTGCGGCAAGAGCGGTAACGAACGGACGCATGACAGTGTCTCCGGCGAAGGTGAGTGCAAGTCCGCCTTATGGCGCGCCGCTGCGATCCTGAACAGTCCGCTTGCCGTGGGTCGCGCTTTCTCTCAATAAGGCGCGCAAACATCAGGAGGGGAGGCCCTATGGCCAGCGTAGCAGCGGATGCCGCGTCGCACGAACCGTCGAAGAAAGAGGTCCGCCTCGTCATCGCAGCGTCGTCTGCGGGGACCGTGTTCGAATGGTATGATTTCTTCATCTACGGCACGCTCGCCGCGCTGATCGGCCAGGCCTTTTTCCCGGCCGGAAACGAGACGTTGCAGCTCCTGCTCGTCTGGGCGGGCTTTGCGGTCGGCTTCGGCTTTCGCCCGCTTGGGGCGATCCTGTTCGGCTTTCTCGGCGACCGGCTGGGGCGCAAATACACCTTCATCGCCACCGTGACGCTGATGGGCGTCGCCACGGCGGGCGTCGGCTTCATTCCGACCGCGGAGACGATCGGGATTGCCGCGCCGATCATCGTGATCCTGTTCCGCATCCTGCAAGGGTTGGCGCTGGGCGGCGAATATGGCGGGGCGGCCATCTATGTCGCCGAACATGCGCCGCCGGAAAAGCGTGGCTTCTATACGAGCTTCATCCAGGCGAGCGTGGTCGGCGGATTCGTGCTGAGCATCGCGGTCGTGCTGCTCTGCCGATTCCTGATCCCGGCCGACGATTTCGCCGCCTGGGGCTGGCGCGTACCGTTCCTGCTGTCGATCATCCTGCTCGTCATTTCGCTCTGGATGCGCTTTAAACTCTCCGAAAGCCCGGTGTTCAAGGCGATGAAGGAGGCCGGCGAGACATCGGCGAACCCGTTTACGGAAAGCTTTCGCTATCCGGGCAACAAGAAACGCATCTTCGTCGCGCTGTTCGGCGTCACGGGCGTGCTGACGACAATCTGGTACACGGCCTTCTTCTCCGGCCTGTCCTTCCTGCGCGGACCGATGCGCGTCGATGAGCTGACGGTCGAGCTGATCCTTTTCACCGCCGGCTTCGTGTCGATGCTGTTCTACGTGATGGTCGGCAAATGGTCGGACCGGGTCGGGCGCAAGAAGCCGATCATGATCGGGGCGCTGCTGGCGCTCGTTCTACTCTTCCCGATCTTCTGGGGCATGGGCAGTCTCGCCAATCCCGGGCTCGCGCGGGCGGCGGCGGAGAACCCCGTCGTCGTGACCGGCCCCGAATGCACGACCGATCCGTTTGCCGAACTGTTCGGCAGCGAACAGACCGAATGCGGCCGGATACTCGAAACGCTGACGTCGAGCGGCGTACGCTACGACCTACAGTCCGGCGATACGCTGGGGCTGACGGTCGGCGGAGAAGCGGTCGAGATTACCGACGAATGGCTGACCGACGGCATGGCGCGGCGTGACGGTATACAGGCGGCGCTCAGCGACTACGGTTTCGATTTCGCGCGCCAGACGCCGCCCTTCATCAACATAGTCGGCATCTTCGCGCTGCTGCTTGTGTCGGCGGCGCTCTCGGCGCTGACCTACGGCTCGGTCGCGGCACTGCTCGCCGAAATGTTTCCAGCGAAGATCCGCTACAGTTCGATGTCGATCCCGTACCACATAGGCGCGGGCTATCTCGGCGGATTCCTGCCGTTGATCGCGGGGATCATCGTCGCGCGCACGGGCGATATCTATTCGGGCCTCTGGTACACATGGGTGATCGTGGCGTTCGGCGTGCTCGTCGCCTGGTGGGGGCTGCCCTCCGGTCCGCCGCGCGATTTCGAAGACGATGTCTGACGCGCCGCTCCGGCTGCGCCTCGACGGCAAGGCGCTTACCCAGAACTGGCAGGCGCTCGACCGGATGAGCGGCACGGCGATGTGCGGTGCGGCCGTGAAAGCAGACGGCTATGGGCTGGGCGCACGCGCAGTCACGGAGCGGCTGATCGCCGCCGGTTGCCGCGATTTCTATGTCGCGACCTGGGCCGAAGCCGCCGAAATCGGTGAGCTGTGTTCGAATATGTCGCTGACCGTATTTCATGGGGTGCGCCGGGAGGACATGGCGGTGGCGCTGGAGAGCGCGGCGCGGCCCTGTCTCAATTCGGCCGAACAGGTCGCGCGCTGGCGCGAGGCGGCGGGCGGACCGTGCGACGTGATGGTCGATACGGGCATGAACCGGCTCGGGGTTTCGACGCAGGAAGTTCGGGACGGCCTGCTCGATGGCCTAAGGATCGACACACTTATGAGCCATCTCGCCTGCGCCGACGAACCGGACAATGCGATGAACGAAAGGCAGCGCGCGGCATTGGCCGCGCTGTCCGAGGCGACCGACGCGGCGCGCATCAGCCTCGCCAATTCGGCCGGTATCGCGTTGGGCAAGGGCTATCATCTCGATCTGGCCCGCCCCGGCCTGTCGCTCTATGGCGGCGTGCAGGTTGACGCGCTGGCGTCCCATATCAAGCAGGTCGCCTTGCCCGAAGCCCAGGTCATCCAGCGCCGCCGGATCGAAGCTGGAGACTGTGTCGGCTATAACGCAACCTTCACGGCCGAGCGGGCGATGGAGCTGGCGATCCTCAACATCGGCTATGCGGACGGCTATCTGCGCGGCTTCTCCGGAACGGGCATCGCCCGGTTCGGAGATGCAGAGTGCCCGGTCATCGGCCGCGTCTCGATGGATTTGATCGCGGTATCCGTCGATGCCGCACCGGAAATCGGCGAGGGCGACTGGCTGGCTATCGATTACGACCTGCCGGCCGCCGCGGCGCAATCGGGTTTGTCGCAATATGAGTTGCTTACCGGCCTCGGCCGCCGCTATCAGCGCGTCTGGAATGAGTGATAGCACAGCGCCCAATCCCGTGATTCTGTTCTTCGCCACGATCGGGCGGGCCGTCATCGCCGCCTTCGGTATGGTGGGGCGAGTCGCGTTGTTCGCGGTGCAGACGATCCGCAAGGCGCTGACCCCGCCCTGGTATCCGCTGCGGCTGCTCGAGCAGATGTTCCAGATCGGCTGGGCGTCGCTTCCCGTCGTCGCGCTGACGGCTATTTTCACGGGCGCGGCGCTCGCGCAGCAGATTTACACCGGCGGACAACGCTTCAACGCGGAGTCGACGGTGCCGGCGATCGTCGTCATCGCGATGGTGCGCGAGCTCGGTCCGGTGCTGGTCGGCCTGATGGTTGCGGGCCGAGTGTCCTCGGCGATGGCGGCCGAGATCGGCACGATGCGCGTGACGGAGCAGATCGACGCGATGGTGACGCTGCGCACCGATCCGTACCGCTATCTGATCGCGCCGCGCCTGTTCGCAAGCGTCATCACGCTGCCGATCCTGGTGTGCATCGCGAACGTCATCGGCATTTTCGGCGGCTATATGCTCTCGATCTACAAGCTCGGTTTCAACCCGGCCAATTACCTGACGATGACGGCGGATATCCTCGAATTCGACGATATCATGATGTCGCTAGTGAAAGCGGGCGTGTTCGGCTTCTTCATCGCGCTGTCGGGCTGTTATGCGGGCCTTACCACGCGCGGTGGCGCGGCGGGCGTGGGCCGGGCGACGACCAATGCCGTTGTCGGGGCGTTCGTCTTGATCCTGCTCTCGAACCTCATCGTCACGCTGACGGCATTCGGATAGCGAGACCATGGCAGGCCAACCCAAGATCGAGCTGCGCAACGTCTCGAAAAGCTTCGGCAGCAATCATGTGCTGCGCGATGTCAATTTCGCCGTCGAACCGGGTGAATCGATGACGGTCATCGGCGGCTCGGGCAGCGGCAAGTCGGTCATGCTGAAATGCATCCTCGGGTTGATGGAGGTCGATGCCGGCCAGATTTTCGTCGATGGCGAAGATGTGTGCGCGATGACGCAGGCGGATCGCGATACGATACGCGCCAAGTTCGGCATGCTGTTCCAGGGCGGTGCGCTGTTCGATTCGCTCCCCGTCTGGCGCAATGTGACCTTCGCGCTCACCAAGGGCCGGTACAGCAATGCGCGCGAAATGCGCGCGACGGCGCTGGAGAATCTGGAGCGCGTCGGGCTTGGCGAGGATGTGCTCGAGCTCCGGCCCAGCGAGCTTTCCGGCGGCATGCAGAAACGTGTGGCTCTGGCGCGCGCCATCGCGCCGCGGCCGGAAATCATCTTCTTCGACGAACCGACGACCGGCCTCGATCCGATCCGCACGGACGTCATCAACCGGCTCATCCTGGAGCTGGTGCGCGATCTGGGCATCACCGCGCTGACGATCACGCACGACATGGGCTCGGTCGAGAAGATCTCGGACCGCGTCGCGATGCTGTACGATGGCCGGATCATCTGGTCGGGGCCCGTCGGCGATCTGCGCCACTCGGGCGACGAGCATGTCGATCAGTTCGTCATGGGGAAAGCGGACGGACCGATCGACTGATCGGGAGCGAATCGGCGCTTTCAATTTATTTCGCTCGTTTGATTGATTCTTTCGCTGAGACTGTATTGGCAAATCCATTGGAACGAGAGGGTGGGCGTACGCATTTGCCTCTCACAACCCAAGGGCATTTCCGCCCGCAACCACCAATGGAGACTGATACACATGCTTGGACGCACTGTTCCTGACGTTACCCTCAAGACGCGCGTGCGCGACGAAAGCGTCGGCGGCGACAATCCGTTCCGCTGGGAAGATGTGAAGACCGGCGAGCTGCTCTCGAACGGCCGTTTCGCGATCTTCTCGCTGCCCGGCGCCTTCACGCCGACTTGCTCGAACGAGCAGTGCCCGGCCTTCGAACGCTACTATGAAGACTTCAAGGCGCTCGGCGTCGACGAAATCTACTGCATCTCGGTCAACGACGCGTTCGTCATGTACAAATGGTCGCTCGATCTCGGTGTCGAGAAGATCAAGATGCTGCCGGACGGATCGGGCGATTTCACGCGCCGCATGGGTATGCTGATCAAGAAGAACCATCTCGGGTTCGGCGATCGCAGCTGGCGCTATGCGATTATCGTCGAGGACGGCGAAATCGTCGCCTGGTTCGAAGAGCCCGGCATCAACGACGACGGTACGGATGAAGATCCCTATGTCGAGACCAATCCGGAACAGCTTCTGGCTTGGCTGCGCAACAATCGCGGCGAACAGCGCCAGGCGGCCTAACGCCTTCATCTTCTGAACCGCGTTCTCTCCCAAAACCCCGCGGTTCGGATATCGACCCGCACCGGCCACCCCCTCGGCCGGTGCGGGTTTTTCTTTGGCCCGATGCCGTTAGCGCGGTAAGGCGGGCGCGGGAGGGCAAGCATGACCGACAGGGCGATAATTGCGCCGCGGATCGAAACCGAGCGGCTGATCCTGCGCACATTCCGGCGCGAGGATTTCGACGCCTTCTGCGCGATGCTTGCTGATCCCGATGTCGGCCGCTTCGTTGGCGGGGTCATGACGGACCGGACCGCGGCGTGGGAGAAATTCACCCGCGCACCGGGCTTCTGGGCCCTGCTCGGCTACGGCATGTGGATCGTCGAGGAAAAGGCGAGCGGTCGCATGGCCGGCAATCTCGGCTTTGGCGATTTCCAGCGTGCGATGGAGCCGCCACTACCCGATGTGCCGGAGGGCGCCTGGGTGTTCGACAGATGGGCGCATGGCAAAGGCTATGCGAGCGAGGCGCTGGCAGCGGCACTCGATTGGGCGGACGCCAATCTCGATTATCCGAAGTATTCATGCATCATCAGCCCGGACAACGCGCCGTCGCTCGCGCTGGCCGGGAAATTCGGATTTGTCGAGACGCGCCGGTCGCAGTTCAAGGACGAGGAGATCGTTGTGTTGGAACGGCCCGTCGTCAGGTAACCGCTGCCTTCTCCGCAAAGCGCGGCTCGCGCCAGATGCCGCTGTCGAGAATCTCGCCAAGTATCTCGACCGCCTGCCAGATATCCTCGAAGCGCAGATAAAGCGGCGTCAGGCCGAAACGGAGGATATCGGGTGCGCGGAAATCGCCGATCACGCCGCGTTCGATCAGCGCCTGGCTGATCGGCCAGCCATCGGGATGGGCGAAGGAGATATGGCTGCCCCGATGCTCTGCATCGCGCGGTGTGATCAGTTCCAGACCATGGTCGCCGCACCGCTCTTCGACGCGTGCCGCGAACAGATCGAATAGCGCCGCCGACTTTGCGGCGACGTCTTTCATATCGATATCGGTAAACAGCGCGACCCCGGTCTCCAGCGCCAACAGGCTGAGGATCGGCGGTGTGCCGCACAGGAAGCGAGAGACGCCCAGCGCGGGCTCATAGTCGTCGCGGAATTCGAACGGCGCCGCATGGCCCATCCAACCAGACAGGGGCGAACGCAACTCGTCCTGCAAATCCTCGCGGACGTACAGGAAGGCCGGCGCGCCCGGGCCGCCGTTCAGATATTTATAGCCGCAGCCGACGGCCAGATCGACATCACAGCCGTTGAGATCGACGGGGATCGCGCCGACACTGTGGCTCAGATCCCAAAGCGTCAGCGCGCCGGTTTCATGCGCGGCCTCGGTCAGCCCCTCCATGTCGTGCCGTTCGCCGCTCTTGTAATGCACATGGGTCAGCATCATCAGCGCCGTTTCCGGCCCAAGCGCATCGGCGAGATCGCCGGCCTGTTCGGTATGAACGACATGGTCGGGCAGAACGCCGGATGCGCCTTCGGCTGTGTAGAGATCGGTCGGGAAATTGCCGGGCTCGGTCAGGATCTGCGATCGATCCGGCCGGATCTGCGTTGCGGCGACGATCAGCTTGAAGAGGTTGACCGAGACCGAGTCCGTCACGATCACTTCATGGGGCTTTGCCCCGATCAGCGGCGCGATCTTCGCGCCGATCCGCTGCGGCGCGCCGATCCAGTCATTGCTGTTCCAGCTGCGGATCAGGTCAGCGCCCCATTGCCGCTCGACCGCGTCCTGCTGCGCGGCGATCGTCGCTTCGGGAAGGGCGCCGAGCGAATTGCCGTCGAGATAGATGACGCTTTCGGGCAGCGAGAAATGCGCGCGCATCCCGGCCAGCGGGTCGGCGGCGTCGCGCGCGCGAGCGTCGTCCAGCGATATCATTGCCGGCCCAGCGCCGCTTCGATCAGCGCGACTTGGCGCTCCCAGCTCGCCGTACCCGGCGTCACCAGTTCGACATGACCTTCATCCGGAACCACGACCAGCTCGATATTGGTCGCGTCGCGCGCGAGATTGGCGTTGCGGTACGCTTCGGCATAGGCGGGCGGGGCGATCCGGTCGCGCTCTGCATTGACGAGAATCTGGCGCGCCATCGCCGCCGGCATGCGTTGCGGGGACGTGAGTTCGGGGCGCTCTCCCATCATCTGGCGCGGCGCTTCGGTGCCACACGGATGGCCTTCGCGCTGCATACCGGCCTCAAGGTCCGGTAAACCGCCCTGGCTGATCACCGTGCCGATCGGGAGCCGATATCGATTGGTCAGCGGCTGGCCGGTAAAGGCGGATTGCCGGGCGGCAAGCCAGAGTGCCAGATGGCCGCCAGCCGAATGGCCGATCGCGACGATATTATCCACATCGAGATTATAGCGCTCCCAATTGACCATCAGCGAATCGCTCGCCGCGATCACATCCTCGTAAGTCCCCGGATAGCCGCCGCCACTATCGACACCGCGATATTCGATGTTCCAGACCGCGATGCCGCGGTCCCGCAGATCACCGGCGATCCAGTTCATGATGTCGCGCTCGGCGATATCGGTCTGCCAGCAGCCGCCATGGATCATGAGGACGACCGGATGCGGCCCGCCGCCTTCGGGCAGCCAGAGTTCGGAAAATTGCAGATCGCCCTCGCCATAGGCGATCCGGATATCGGTTTCGGGTTTGGGCCGGGCGAACAGATCGTCCCACGCCATGATGTCCGGCTGCGTCTCTGCGGCAGGTGGGGGGCTGGTTTCGGCTGGTTCCTCGGGCATCGTGCAGGCGGCCAATCCGGCAAGGCAGGCGACAAGCGCCGTGCGAGTGGTGATTTTCATGCGCGCAATGGTAGGGTGAACAGAGGGTGGCTGCAATTACCGGAAGCTTTGGAGTTTGACTTTGTCAGACTCGACCTGTCGGTCGAGCGCGGTACCGGCCCGCTCCCCCTCCCGACCTCCCATTGAGTGTACCCTGTGGGAGGTCGGGAGGGGGAGCGGGCCGGTGCCGCGATTTCGCGCTAGCGAAATTCTGACAAACTACGCCGTCTCGCAGCCTTCGAAATGGGCGGTCAGCAGATTCTGCCACGCGGCCTCGCCGCCATCGTCCGTCTCGACCAGCCGGAGCGCGAAATCGTCCATGCCGGCATGGTTGGGTACGCCCCATTCCGCACCGAGGACATGACCCGTTTCCGCATCGATCCACAGCGGGCCGCCATTCTCACCGAGCGCAGGCCCGGCGACTTCGAAGCGGATCGCGGCGGTGCCGCGATAGTCTTCCTCGCCGACATATTCAGCGTCTGCGCGGCCGAGATTGCTGACATGGCGGCCGCCCGGCGCATCGGTCCGGATCAGCGGCAGGCCGAAGGAGAAGCCGGCGCGGGGATTGTCGAGCGCCATCGTCTGAAGCGACAGAGTGGCGAGATCGAAATCGTAGAGATGGTAGATCGGCTCTTCGACGCGCACCTGCTCGCGGACCATCCGGTCGGGCAGGGCGGCCTCGGCGCGCAGCATGGTGGCGGCGCCGTCATAGCTGATCGTCGCGAACGTCTCGTGGCGCGCTTCGGGCATCAGCCGCCCGCCATTGATGACCGCCGCGCGGCCCGTCTCAGCGTCGACCCATGCGGTCACGAAGGCCGCGCCTTCACAGCGGCCGCGCGACTTGTAGACTTCGAGGCGGTTCGCCGCGGCGCGGTAGACATAGACATTCTCGGCGCCGCTTCCGTCCTTGTTGCTGCGCACATAGTGATAGATGCGGCCCTCGGCGGCCTCGGTATCGGCGCCGCCGCCTATGGCGCCGGCGCCGAAACCGGCTGCGAGAAGGCCGACTGCTGCGGTGAGAGCGATTTCCTTGAACATTCCTGAACCTCAAACTTTGTGTCTGTCCGTGCCCCGATCATTATCGGTTACGCACCTTGCAAAGCAGAAGTCGTGCCAACTATCGGAAAGGTTCGATTTTCAACGGTTTATCCGTTCCGCGTGCCCATATTTCGGCCAATGCGTCCAAAATAGTGGTGAAAGCCGCTAATATTTGGGTCGGGCTTAACGCTCGACGCACATCGCTATGCCCATGCCGCCGCCGATACACAGCGTGGCGAGGCCCTTATGCGAATCGCGCTTCTGCATCTCGTAGAGCAGGGTCGTCAGCACGCGGGCGCCGGACGCGCCGATCGGGTGGCCGATCGCGATCGCGCCGCCATTGACGTTGACCTTGTCCGGGTCCCAGCCAAGCTCCTTGCCGACCGACAGCGCCTGCGCCGCGAACGCTTCGTTCGCCTCGATCAGATCGAGATCGCCGATCGACCAGCCGGCCTTTTCAAGCGCGCGCTTGGTGGCGGGGACGGGACCGATGCCCATGATCGACGGATCGACGCCGGCGGACGCCCAGCTTGCAATCCGCGCGAGCACGGGCGCGCCCCGGCGCTCGGCCTCGTCCGCGGACATCACGACCAGCGCCGCTGCCCCGTCATTGATGCCGCTGGCATTGGCCGCCGTGACCGTGCCGTCCTTCTTGAAGGCGGGGCGCAAGCCGGCGAGGCTTTCCGCTGTCACGCCCGGGCGAATATATTCGTCATCTTCGACGACGGTTTCGCCCTTGCGATGGGTCACCGTCACCGGAGCGATTTCGTCGGTGAAGCGGCCGTCGGCGCGGGCGCGTTCGGCGTTGTTCTGGGAGAGCGCGGCGAAGGCGTCCTGGTCATCGCGCGTGATCTGATAGCGTTCGGCCAGATTCTCGGCCGTGATGCCCATATGATAATCGTTGAACACGTCGGTCAGGCCGTCCTTGATCATCGTGTCGACCAGCCCGATCGGCCCCATCTTCGTCCCGCTGCGCATATGCTGGCAGTGCGGCGAGAGCGACATATTCTCCTGCCCGCCGGCAACGACGACGGTCGCATCGCCGGTCGCCACCTGCTGGGTGGCGATGGCGACCGCACGCAGGCCCGATCCGCAGACCTGGTTGACGCCCCAGGCCGGGATTTCCTTCGGCACGCCCGCGGCCATCGATGCCTGGCGCGCAGGGTTCTGCCCTTCGCCGGCGGTCAGCACCTGCCCCATCACGACTTCGGACACTTCTTCGGGCGCGACGCCGGACTGTTCGAGCGCCGCCTCTATCGCGACCTTGCCGAGTTCATGGGCAGGCGTCGTTGCGAACGCGCCGAGGAAGCTGCCGACCGGCGTGCGCTTGGCGGCGGTGATGACGATATCGGACATGGCCGGGGACCTTTCGCTGAATATATCGGAGTCGCGGAGCAGCTTAACCCTAATGCTGCACCCGCGAAAGCCAATTTGCGAGCGGCCCCCACAGAGCGGTTCGGCCCCGGCCGCCGACGACCATGCCGACATGGCCCTGTTTCAGCGTCAGCGTCTCGCCGGTCCGGGCGGCGGTCGCTTCGGGCACGATGCGGTCGCTCGTCGAAACGATATCGAGGGTCGGGCAGGAGAGGGCGGCTGGATCGATAGCCTTGCCGCCGACCGTCCACCGGCCTTCGCCCGGCGCGTTGGCGCAGAACAGATCCTCGACCAGCTCGCGGCCCGCGCCATAGGTCAGCGGCGGCCCGTCATTCGCCCAGTCCTCGAGCGTTACGAAGGCACGGGCCTTGTCGCTGTCTGGATCGAGCCGGCCGAACATCTCGAACTTGCTCACCGTGCGCGCGGGATCGAGTTTCCAGAAGCCGGTCTGCAGCACTTCCATCGGCAGCGCGCCGATTTCCCGCGCCGTCGGTTCGGCATTCTCCCAGAGCGCGCGCAGACCATCGCGGGCTTCATCGGGAAAGCCATCGAACCGCCAGGGCGCCGCCATCGTAACGAGCGATATCGGCGGCCGGAGCGTCGCGGCGGCAATCGCCATTGTGCCGCCCAGGCAGTAACCGATCAGATGCGTCGGCCGGTCGAGCGCGTCGATCAGCGGCAGCAGCAGATTCTCGATATGACCGGCCACGCTCAGCTCCGCCTCGTCCGGCGTCGGGGCGCCCCAGTCGACGAGATAGGGATGGACGCCCGCGCCGCTCAGCCAGCGGAGCAGCGAATTGTCCTCGGCCAGATCGAGAATGGTCGGCGGGTTGATCAGCGACGGCACGAAGATCGTGGCCCGTCCGTCGCCGCCATAATCGAGCAGCCGGGCGCGGCCCGCTCTTGCGGCAACCGGAACGGCGGGTGGCGGGGGCGGGCGTTCCGCCTCCTGATAGGCTTTGAGCCCGTCCAGCGCCGCCGCCATCCGCTCCGGCGATGCTGCGGTTTCGCTGCGCAACAAATCAAGGAAAAGGGGCAACGGACGGGGTTTGTGTTGCAGTGCACTATCTCCGGGTGCTAAGCGGTTGCATCATTTGGAGATACAGCCATGGCTAAATCCGCTTCCGATTCCGACACGGTCATCATCAAGAAATACGCCAACCGCCGCCTCTATAACACCGAAAGCTCCAGTTACATCACGCTCGATCATCTCGGCGACATGATCCGCGAGAAGCGGGACTTCCAGGTCATCGACGCGAAGAGTGGCGACGATATCACCCGCAGCGTGCTGACGCAGATCATCATGGAAGAGGAAAGCCACGGCCAGAACATGCTGCCCGTCAGCTTCCTGCGCGACCTGATCGGGATGTACGGCAATTCCATGTCGGCGATGGTGCCGCAATATCTCGAAGCGTCGATGGAAGCGTTTCAGCGCAATCACGCCAAATTCCGCGATGCGATGGAAGGCGCGCTCGGTTCGGGCCCGTTCGGCGAGATTGCGCGCCGTAACATGGAGATGTTCGAAGCCGCGGCCGGCGCGTTCCAGCAGTCTATGAAACCGGGTGCGGCTGCGAAGGAAGACGACCATCGCGATGCCGAGGTCGAGGCGCTGAAGGATCAGCTCGCCCAGCTCCAGGAACAGATCGAAAAACTGAGCAAGTAGGGGCTGCGCAGCGACGCATCACGCCGCTGCCCGATCGCCCATCCTAGAAGTTCGCGCGGATGGTGAAGCGTGCGTTCAGCGGCTCGCCAGTCGAGATGTTGTTGTTGTTGTGCGCGGCGGGGAAGTAATCCTCGTCGAACACATTCTCGACATTCACCTGCACGCGCACATTCTCGCTGATGTCGTAGAACAGCGCCGCATCGAAGCGCGTGAAGCTCGGCAGCCGTACGCTATTGTCGATCGCGGCGAATTGCGAGGACTGGTGGGTCACGCCGAGGCCGATGCCGAATTGCTCGGTCACGTCGATATGGTTCCACATCGAAATCATGTGCTCGGGCACTTGGGCGAGCGTGCGGTTTGCGAGCGCCGCGCCGACCACGCGGCCGCGCTCGTCCGCATCGAGATAGCTGTAGCCGGCATTGACGCTCCAGCCCGGCAGTATCTCGCCGACCAGTTGCAGCTCAAAGCCTTCGGTCCGGCTGCCGGTCAGGATCGAATTGCCGGGATCGTTGGGGTCGGGAGTCGTGCCATTCTCGCGATCGAGCCGGAAGATCGCCGCGGTCAGGCTGAGGCCCGGCTGCGGATCCCATTTCACGCCGATCTCGTAATTGTCGAACTGTTCGGGCGCGAGCGACTCCGTGGTGGGCGAGAGCGTCAGGAACTGGTCGCCCGAGCGCGGGAGGAAAGAGCGCGCGTAACTCGCATAGAGCGAGACATTGTCCTGCGGCTTGTAGATGACGCCGATGCGCGGGGACCATTCGCTGTCCGAGCGGCTGAGGAAACCGTCATTGCCGTCGGCCGCACCGTCGTTCACCTCGATCTGGTCGACGACATCGATCTCGAACCGGTCGAAACGCAGGCCGGCGACGACAATTACATGCTCGCCGATCGCAATCTGGTCCTGGGCGTAGACCGAGAAGAACTCGGCGTCCGAATTGCGCGCACGTACGAAGCGCGGGAAGGTGAAGGCCGGGATCGTAAGGGGGTCCGTAAAGCCGATCGTCGTCTGATCGTCCAAGCTGTTTGCGAACAGGATGTCGCGGCGCGCATTCTGGGTCTGCTGGTCGCCATATTCATAGCCGAGCAGCAGCGTGTGGCCTATCGCGCCCGTATTGCCGCGCCAGATCAGATTGCCCTGGATGATGAAATTCTCGCGCTGGGTCGTGTCGCGATAGCCGTCCAGCGAGACGGTGTTGGCGACATCGTCGAAGCCGACCGGGTAAATGTTCTGATAGAATTTGTTGTAATCGGCATATTGCAGCGTCGAATTGTAGGAGAGGCTGTCCGAGAAATCATGCTCGAAGCGCAGGCGCGAGATATGCGCTTCCAGCGTCGTGAAATTGGCATCGGGGTCG
>NZ_JBQLZN010000024.1:0-57215 GCF_052168295.1 Parasphingopyxis sp.
ACCTGGAGGCCGCCCCAGATGCACAGCGCGCGGCTCGCTTCGAGATAGGCCTTGGATTCCATCAGCATCCGGCGCACGTCCGGGTGGACGAACAGCGTATCCGCCTTTTCTTCCGGCTCGGCCGGACCGGTCAGCGCCCGGCCCTGACGCCGGTCCTGCGCGTAAGCGACGGCGTTCTGGAAGGCGACTTCGCCGACGGCGAGACCCTGCGTGCCGACGCCGAGGCGCGCGGCGTTCATCATGATGAACATGGCGGCGAGGCCCTTATTCTCCTCGCCGACCATCCAGCCCGTCGCGCCGTCATAATTCATGACGCAGGTCGAATTGCCGTGGATGCCCATCTTCTCTTCGATCGAACCGCAGGTGACCGCGTTGCGCTCGCCAAGCGAGCCATCGTCATTGACGAGGAATTTCGGCACGATGAAGAGCGAAATGCCCTTCACGCTGTCCGGCGCATCCGGCGTCTTCGCGAGGACGAGATGGATGATATTTTCCGTCAGGTCGTGTTCGCCGGAGGAGATGAAGATCTTCGTGCCCGAAACCTTGTAGCTGCCATCGGCTTGTGGCTCCGCCTTGGTGCGAATCAGGCCAAGATCCGTGCCGCAATGCGGCTCGGTGAGGTTCATGGTGCCGCCCCATTCGCCGGACACCATTTTCGGTACGTATTTTTCCTTCTGCTCCTGCGAGCCCTTGGCCATGATCGCCGCGGTCGCGCCCATGGTCAGGCCATTGTACATGGCGAAGGCCATGTTGGCGCTGATCATATATTCCTCGATCGCCTGGCCGATTACGTGCGGCAGACCCTGACCGCCGAATTCCTCGGGCCCGGTCAGCGTCGTCCACCCGCCCTCGACGAGCTGGCGATAGGCCTCCTTGAAGCCCTCGGGCGTCGTTACCGAGCCGTCATCGTGCCGCGTGCAGCCCTGCTCATCGCCGACCTGGTTGAGCGGGAAAAGCACTTCGCTGCAGAATTTGCCGCCTTCGGTAAGGATGGCTTCCGCCATTTCCATCGTCGCATTTTCGAAGCCCGGCAGGTTCGAATAGCGATCGAGCGAGGCGATGTGATTCAGCACATACTGGCTGTCACGAACGGGCGCGGTGTAAGTCGGCATTGCGAATTCCAATACTGAGTAAGAGTGAGTGTCTAGCTTTCGACTTCGTCGAGCAGTTCGAGAAAGCCTTCGAGTTCGGCGATCGACGAATCGATATCCTGGCGCTGGCCTTTCAGCGCCTCGATGCGTTCCAGGCATTTTTCCCGGGTCACCGCGCGTTGCTTCGTGCGACCGTCGCCGAGATCGTAGAGATCGATCATCTCGCGGACGTCCGCGAGGCTGAAACCGACGCGCTTGGCGCGCAGTATCCAGGCGAGCCGCGCCCTGTCCCGCTTCGCATAGACGCGGGTCAGCCCGTGCCGCTCCGGCGAGATCAGCCCTTCATCCTCGTAGAAGCGTAACGCGCGCGGCGTTACGCCGAATTCTTCGGACAGATCCGAGATCGAGTAGGTTTCGCGGTTTTTTTCGTCAGGCGTATCGATGCCTGCCTGCGGAAGTGCCTTTGCCATAAGTCCCCTTAGCTAACGTTCACGTTAACGTCAAGCTGTGACGCTACGTCAAGCGCGCATGCTATTTCGGAATTGGACGCTTTGCTAGTCGATCTTCAACAGCCGCTCGCCGTCGATGCGGCGATAGAAGCAACTGGTCTCGCCGGTGTGGCAGGCCGGGCCTGCGGGATCGGCGATCAGCCAGACCGCGTCCTGGTCGCAATCGATCCGCATCTCGACGACATGCATGACATTGCCCGAAGTCTCGCCCTTCTTCCACAGTGATCGCCGGCTGCGCGACCAGAAATGCGCGACCTTGGTTTCGATGGTTCGATCTAGCGCGTCGCGGTTCATATGCGCGAGCATCAGCAAGTCACCGCTGCGCCTGTCGGTAACGACCGCCGTCACGAGGCCGTTGGCGTCGAATTTCGGCGTCAGCTCGGTTGTCGTCTCACGATCCATGCTTCCTGCTAGTGCGAGCGGATGGCTTCGATCAACTCTTCTTTCGACATGTCCGAGCGCCCATCGATGCCGATCTCCTGTGCCTGCTCGTACAATTCGTCCTTCGTCCGGTCCTCCAGCCTGCGTCCGTCATGATCGACATCGTCATCGGCCTGCGCATTGGCGATCCGCGCCGCCGTCTCTTTCGATGCGCCATCCTCGCGCAGCGCCTGATAGGTTTCGTCGTCCTTGATCGAGGGTCCGTGGTCTTTGGCCATGTATCTGCTCCTTTCTCCTTCAACGCAGTCGGCGGGCAAAGGCTCCCAAGAGATGCTTCGAGCGCGGCAAGGCAAATTTTGTGACAAATGCGAGACAAAGCGGATTGCGCGCCCTATATGCTCGCGAGTGACGACCATTGCGCCGGAGTCGCCATGCTGACCACCGATCCGTTCAATGACGACAAGCTGCGCGAGGAGTGCGGCGTGTTCGGCATCTGGGGTGCCGATACCGCGGCGGCCGTCGTCGCGCTCGGCCTGCACGCGCTCCAGCATCGCGGGCAGGAAGCCGCGGGCATCACCAGCTATGACGGCAAATGGTTCCACAGCCACCGCGCGATAGGCCATGTCGCCGGCAATTTCGACGAAGACCATATCATCCGCCAGCTTCCCGGCGATGCAGCCTGCGGCCATGTCCGCTATTCGACGACCGGCGAAAGCGGACTGCGCAACGTGCAGCCGCTCTATGCCGAGCTTTCCTCCGGCGGCTTCGCGGTCGCGCATAACGGCAATATCTCCAACGCCTGGACGCTGCGCCAGGATCTGGTGAAGCACGGCTCGATCTTCCAGTCGACGTCGGACACCGAAACGATCATCCATCTTGTCGCGACATCGGGCTTCAAGACGTTGCTCGACTGTTTCATCGACGCGCTCAAGCAGCTCGAAGGCGCCTATTCGCTCGTCTGTATGACGCCCGAGGGCATGATCGGTTGTCGCGATCCGCTCGGCATTCGTCCGCTGGTGATGGGCAAATTGGGCGATGCGATCATCTTTGCCTCGGAAAGCGTGGCGTTCGATGTCGTGGGCGCCGAGTTCATCCGCGAAGTGGAGCCGGGCGAGCTGATCGTCGTGAACGATAGCGGCATCAAGACGCATCGCCCCTTCCCGCCCGTCGCCTCGCGGCCCTGTATTTTCGAGCATGTCTATTTTTCGCGGCCCGATTCGATCGTCGACGGGCAGTCCGTCTATTCGGTCCGCAAGCGGATCGGGGCGGAACTCGCCATCGAAAGCCCGGTCGACGCCGATCTCGTGATCCCCGTGCCCGATTCCGGTACGCCGGCGGCAATCGGATATGCCCAGCAGGCGGAGATCCCCTTCGAGCTCGGGATCATCCGCTCCCACTATGTCGGGCGCACCTTCATCCAGCCCGGCGACAAGGTCCGCCACCTCGGCGTGAAGTTGAAGCATAATGCCAACCGCGCGCTGATCGAAGGCCGGCGCGTCGTGCTGATCGACGATTCCATCGTTCGCGGAACCACAAGCACGAAGATCGTCGACATGATGCGCGAAGCCGGAGCGTCCGAAGTGCATATGCGAATCGCCAGCCCGCCGACGACCAACAGCTGCTTCTACGGCGTCGACACGCCCGAGCGCGAGAAGCTGTTGGCCGCGCAGCACGATGTGGCGGGCATGCGGGACTATATCCGCGCCGACAGCCTCGCCTTCATCTCGATCGACGGGCTCTACCGCGCGGTCGGCGAAGAGGGCCGCAACGATGCGCATCCGCAGCGCTGCGACGCCTGTTTCACCGGCGACTATCCGACAACGCTGACCGACAAGGACGGCATCGAAAACGTTACGCAGCTCCCGCTCCTTGCCGAGCGCGTGACCTGATACCTCTCTCCAGCAGGA
Source organism: Parasphingopyxis sp. (assembly GCF_052168295.1). GTDB lineage: Bacteria > Pseudomonadota > Alphaproteobacteria > Sphingomonadales > Sphingomonadaceae > Parasphingopyxis. Next base: position 3,889 of record NZ_JBQLZN010000024.1, read on the forward strand.
CAATTTCAAGCAGATGACCCAATCGCTGACCGGCAAGCTCGCCCTCGTCACGGGTGCAAGCCGCGGGATCGGCGCCGCGACCGCCAAGGCGCTGGCCGCCGAGGGCGCGCACGTCATCCTCGTCGCGCGCACGCCCGGCGGCCTCGAGGAAGTCGAGGAGGCGATCCACGAGGCGGGCGGCAGCGCGACGATCGCACCGCTCGACCTTGTCGACGGCGACAGCATCCAGCGGCTCGCCGCGGCGGTGGAAGAACGCTGGGGCACGCTCGACATTCTCGTACTCAACGCTGCGATCCTCGGCTCGCTGACGCCGGTCGCACAGATCGAGCCGAAGGAACTGCGCGACGTGATGACGCTCAATTTCATCGCGCAACAGGCGCTGATCGCGGCCTTCGACCCGATGTTGAAGAAGAGCGAGGCCGGGCGGCTGATCGCCATCACCTCGAGCGTCGGCGCGAAGCCGCGCGCCTATTGGGGCAATTACGGCGCGTCGAAAGCGGCGCTCGATACGCTGGTCACGGCCTATGGCGAAGAGGTGAAGAATCTCGCGCCCATCAAGGTCGCGATCGTCGATCCGGGCGGCACGGCCACCGATATGCGCGCCCAGGCCTTTCCGGGCGAGGATCCGGCGACGCTCAAATCGCCGGATGTCGTGGCCGCCGATATCATCGAGCTGATCTCGGGCGATTTCGAAACCGGACACCGGCACGTCGTCGAAAAGCCGTAGCTCGCGCTCCGCCGGCAGCCCGGCCGCGGGGCGCTATGGACAGGCGCAACCCCCGCAATCATAAGCTTCTGTTCACGCTGCATCGGCTCCTGTCGTCGCGGTAACGCTTTGCAACCCATTGGAGACCGCCATGGCCGACGCGCCGCAGCAGGCAGTAGAACCGCGACGCAACGCCTTTACGCGCTTTCTCGACGGCGTCGAATGGCTCGGTAACCTGCTCCCGCATCCGGTCACGCTCTTCGCGCTGCTCGCGGTCGGCATCGTCCTGCTGTCGGGCCTGTTCGGCTGGATGGGCGTCGCGGTCGTCGATCCCCGGCCCGCGGACGCGCCCGGCGTTGCGGAAGACGGCATGATCCGCGCGGTTAGCCTCCTCGACGGCGACGGCGTCCGGCGCATCTTCACCAATCTCGTCGGCAATTTCACCAGCTTCGCACCGCTCGGCGTGGTGCTCGTCGCGATGATCGGCGTCGGGGTCGCGGAGAAATCCGGGCTGCTCTCGGCGGCCGTGCGCGGCATGGTGCTCTCCGCCCCGCCCAAGCTCGTAACGATCGCGATCGTCTTCGCCGGTATCGTTTCCAACACCGCGTCCGAAGTCGGCTATGTCGTGCTGATCCCGCTGGCCGCCGCGATCTATTACGCGCTCGGCCGGCACCCGCTGGCGGGCATGGCCGCCGCCTTTGCCGGTGTCTCCGGCGGCTATAGCGCGAACCTGCTGATCGGCACGATCGACCCGCTGCTCGCCGGCATCACGCAGGAGGCCGCACGGCTGATCGATCCCGATTATATCGTGCTGGCGACGGCCAACTGGTACTTCATGGTCGCCTCGACCTTCCTCATCACCGCCATCGGCTCCTGGGTGTCTATCGCCATCGTCGAGCCCAAGCTCGGCAAGTATGACCCCACCCATGCGGACAAGACGATCCTCGACGATCACATGATGGAGCCGCTCGAGCCGGTCGAAAAGAAGGGCCTGCGCTGGGCGGGCATCGCACTGCTCGGCGTGCTCGGCCTGATGGCGCTCACGCTCGTTCCGGACTGGGGCGTGCTGCGCAATCCGGAAACCGGGGACCGGATCAACTCGCCCTTCTTCCAGGGCTTCGTCGTCTGGATCCTCATCTTCTTCATCGCCATCGGCTATGCCTATGGCCGCGCCGCTGGCACCATGAAGACGGATCGCGATATCATCGACGCGATGGCCGCCGCCCTCTCCTCACTCGGCCTCTATATCGTGCTCGTGTTTTTCGCCGCCCAGTTCGTCGCCTTTTTCGGCTGGACCAATCTCGGCGCGATCACGGCGGTGACGGGCGCGCAGTTCCTGCAGGAGAGCGGGCTGACGGGCCCGGCGCTGTTCTTTTTCTTCATCCTGATCTGCGCGGTGATCAACCTGTCGCTGGGCTCGGCCTCGGCGCAATGGGCGGTCACCGCACCGATCTTCGTGCCCATGCTGATGCTGATCGGCTACTCGCCCGAAGCGATCCAGGCGGCCTATCGGATCGGCGATTCCACGACAAACATTATCACCCCGATGATGAGCTATTTCGGCCTGATCCTCGCCTGGGCGACGCGTTACGAACGCAATCTCGGCGTCGGTACGCTGATCGCAATGATGCTCCCCTACACGATCTTCTTCATCATCGCCTGGTCGACCTTCTTCTTCGTCTGGACCTTCGTGCTCGGTCTGCCGGTCGGGCCGGGTTCGCCGACTTATTATACGCCTTAGGCGGTGAGCAGGGCCACTCGCTGACACCGGCTTATCACAGCTACCGGCGCGGCACGAAATTGGCGGCGTAGGTCCGCCCTCCCGCTACGGCCGTGCAGGCAATCGTGGATACTGCGCCGTCCCGGTAGAATATCTCGCATGCTCCGGTCGCCGCGCGTCGACTGCCGGATCGGAGCTGCACATGGCCGATGGCCATACGATCGCCCGATCGAGTGCCCTCAAAACGCATCATCGAACCCCAGCTGTCGCGCCGGAAGTCGAATACACCGCCCGCGACCGTCGCCGAATCGCAGAGCGCAAAGGAATGGTCGCCGCGCTCAAGCAAAGGCGCGAACCGGTCGGAATATTCACACTGGCCTCTGAACATTTGCACTTCGGCCCGATTCTGGGCGGCCACAGGCGCGGCGCCCAACAAGGCTGGCAAAAGGGCGATTAACGCGTGAAGTGCCGCGATCTTCATGACAACGATCTTCATGACAAACGCATATCTCTCATTGCGACTGGCGCGCCGGTAGCATGCCGAAAGCCCGTCCGGTTTTCAAATAATTAGCCTAAAGAAACGCCATGAAGAGGGTCTGAACGGCGTGTTGCGGCGAGATCACTCAGCATCACTGTCAACGGCCGCCTGCACGGCCCGGTAGAACGCGTTCCGCCGCTCGCGGTACAGCGCGTTGCTCGCCACCGGCCAGTTGCCGTTGCTCGCGATCACCAGATTGCGTGCGGGATCGATGAAGATGCCCTGGCCGAAAATGCCCTGGGCGGCGAAGCTGCCGTCGTCGAAGGTCCACCATTGATAGCCGTATCCGCGGCCCGGCGTGCCGATATCGGCCTGGCGGGTCGTCGCATCGGCGAACCAGCCTTCGGGGACGACGCGCTCTTCGCCGATCATCCCGTCCGCCAGCACGAACAGGCCGAAGCGCGCATAATCGCGCACCGTCGCCGAGATGCAGCAGCCGGCGATCTCGTTGCCGCCCGCATTGACGATCCACTCGCCGTCCTGCGCCATGCCGAACGGCGCCCAGACCTGCTGCGACAGATAGTCGGCGAGCGGCATGCCGGTGGCGTTGGCGACGAGCACGCCGATCAGGTTCGTCTCGCCGGTATTATACTGCCAGCGCGTGCCCGGCTCGGCCTCACTCGGCAGGTTGCGCATATAGGTAACGACCGGGTCGATGCCGGGTTCGGGCGTGACCTGGTTGAACAGCGAGACGTCCGAATTCGGATCGGTATAGCTCTCGTTCCAGCGGACGCCGGAGGTCATGGTGAGCAGCTGGCGGACGCTCACGCCGTCATAGCCGCTGCCCGCCAGCTCCGGAATGTAGTCGGTGACGGGCGCGTCGAGCGATTCGATATGCCCGTCGACGATCGCCGCGCCGACCAACGTAGAGGTCAGCGACTTGGCGACCGAGAAGCTCGTCCAGCGCGTATCGACGTCCGCGCCCATGCGATAGCGTTCGAAGCGGACCTGGCCGTTATGGACGATAACGATCCCGGCCGCGCGCTGGTCGTCGAGATACTGCTCGACCGTCCAGGGTTCGCCCTCCATCTCGAAGGCGATATCGAGATCGGGTCCGCGCGGGATTTCGCGGAAGGTATCGCCATTGGGGATCGTGCGGACCGGCGCGAGTTCCTCCATACGCGGAAAGCCGAAATCGCGCTGCGGCTGCGTCCACATGAGGACATTGGTGTCGGTCGGGATGTGGCTTTCGGCTTCGGCCGCCTCTTGTGCGGCAGCCGGCGCAGTGAGCGCCAAGCCTAAAAGTGCCATGCTTCCAAAAACCAAAGTCTTCATCGTTCCCCCCATTCTTATTTCGTCATTCCAGCGCAGGCTGGAATCTCCGGCCGCAAGCGCTCTGCCCATCCGCCTGAGATCCCAGCTTTCGCTGGGATGACGCTCAGGCCACTAATCCCCTTTGATCAGCGTCACCTGGGCGACATCGATACCGCCGGCGCGGAAGCCGCCTTCGCAATACATCAGATAATAGCGCCACAGCCCGTGAAAGCGTTCGTCGAACCCGTCCGGCAGGCGCTTTTCGGTGACGGCCCGGTCGTAGCGGTCGCGCCAGCGGCGCAGGGTTTCGGCGTAGTGCAGGTTGTACCCCTCCCGGTCCGCCCATGCGAGGCCCGCCTCTTCCGCGATACCTGCAAAGCGCGTTTCCTCGATCAGCATGCCGCCCGGGAAGATGTAGGTCTGGATGAAGTCGGCGCTCGCGGCATAGGCTTCGAACCCTTCCTCCTCGATCGAGATCAGCTGGATCGCCGCCTTGCCGCCGGGTTTCAACCGGTCGGCAATGGCTTGCAGATAGACGTCCCAATATTCCTGCCCGACGGCTTCTACCATCTCCACGCTGGCGACCGCGTCGAACGTCCCCTCGACATCGCGATAATCGACAAGCTCGACTCGCGTGCGACCTTCGAGCCCCGCCTTGCGCATCCGGTCCTCGGCAAAGGCCTTCTGCTCGGTCGAGAGCGTGATTCCGGTGACATCCGCGCCATATTCGCTGGCCGCGATCTCCATCAGCCCGCCCCATCCGCAGCCGATTTCGAGCAAACGGTCGCCGGGTTTCAGGTCGAGCCGGTCGAGCAGCATGCGGACCTTGCGGCGCTGCGCTTCGGCCAGCGGTTCGTCGCGCGAGAGCGGGTCCTCGAACACCGCGCTCGAATAGCTCATCGTCTCGTCGAGCCAGGCGGCGTAGAAATCGTTGCCGAGATCGTAATGCGCTTGAATATTCCTGCGCGCATTGGCGCGGTTGTTGCGCCGCTGTGCATGGGCGAGGAAGTTGCGCAGCCGCGCCCTGCCCTTCGCGCGCGCGACGTTGCCGAGTGTCTTGCGGTTAGCGACGAACAGTTCGAACAGCGTTTCGGGCGCGGGGCTGACCCATTCACCCTCCGCCCATCCGCGATACCAGCCCACCGAACCCGACGTCATCAGCCGGATCAGCGGGCGCCAGCTTTTGAGCTCGATCTCGGCGGCCGGCCCCGGCGCATGATCGCCCAGAACGCGGCTTTTCCCGTCGGGCAGCTTCGCCGAAAGCTTGCCCGTCGCGAGGCCGCGATCGATCCGGTCGAGTATCTTGTGAAAGCCGGGCGCGAACAGCCGCATAAACCAGGACGGACCGGTCGAAAAACCGCGATCCGCGCGCAGCAAATGCTCGCCCCGTGGTGACGGACTGCTCGCCATATCCCCTCCTGCGCGCGTTTATTGCCGAAAAGCGTAGCGAAGAGCAACGGTTTCGCGTGCCATTTCGGCAATCAGGATTTCACCTTTTCGTACGCATCCAGCGCGCGCTGGCGAGCCTCTTTGTGACCGATAATCTTCGAGGGATAGTCTTCGGGCTTGCAGCCATGCTCTTCGGGGTCGTGAACATAGGGATCGTCGAGATCGGCAAGCTCGGGCACCCAGCGGCGGATATAGTCCCCGGCATCGAATTTCTCAGACTGGCTGAGCGGTGCCATGATCCGCACGAACATGTTGGAATCGACGCCCGTGCCCGCGACCCATTGCCAGTTGGTGCTGTTCGATCCGTAATCGGCATCGACGAGCGTATCCCAGAACCATTGCTCGCCCTCGCGCCAGTCGATCAGCAGGTGTTTGATCAGGAAGCTCGCCGCGATCATCCGGACCCGGTTGTGCATCCAGCCCGTTTCCCAGAGCTCACGCATCCCGGCATCGACGATCGGATAGCCGGTTTCGCCCTTGCACCAGCGATCGAACTCCTCGCGCACGGCCGACGAGCGGAAATCGCGCCAGGGAAAATCGTCGAACTGATCGCGATAGCCCTCGCCGCCATATTTCGGGAATTGCAGGATCACGTTCTGCGCGTAATCGCGCCAGACAAGCTCTTTCTGGAAGGTCGTGACGTCCCGCCCCGGACCGGACACGCGATGCCAGACATAGGCCGGCGAGACCTCGCCGAAATGGAGATGCGGCGACAGGCGCGCCGTGCCTTCGATGCTCGGCAGGTTGCGGCGATCATCGTAACGTGTCGCCTTGTCGATGAACGCATCGACATTGGTCCGCGCCCCCTCCTCGCCCGGCGTCCAGACATCGAAACCCGTCGCCCAGTTGGGATTGGTCGGCAGCAGGTCCCAATCACCCAACTCGTCGCTGGCCGGCCATTCCCCGGGCGCATCGATCTTCTGCGGCGTGCGGGGCGGCTCGGCGGGCGGCATATGCTCGCGCAGCGCTTTCCAGAAGGGCGTATAGATCTTGTAGGGATCGCCGGAGCCCGTCGTCACCGAGCCGGGCCGCATCAGATAATTGCCATCATGCAGGCAGAGCTTGACACTCTCGGGGAGCGCCTCTTTCAGATCGCGTTCCGCGTTGCGCCACCAGGGCTCGTAATGGCGCAGCGCATGGATTTGGCTGGCCCCGGCCTTGGCGGCGATATCGGCGAGGATCGTGGCGCTCGTCCCGCGCCGCAGGATCAGCCGCGAACCCTTGTCGCGCAGGCTCTTGTCGAGGCTTTCGAGCGAATGATGGAGCCACCAGCGCGAGGCCGCGCCCATCTTGCGATGCTTCGGCGTCTCGTCGTCCATAATGTAGACCGGGATCACCGGCCCGCCCGATGCGGCCGCTGCCAGCGCCGCTTGATCGGAAAGACGCAGATCGCGGCGGAACCAGACTATCGAAATATCGCTCATTCAGAAGGCGTTACATCAACGATAAACCGGTCGCCAATACCGTCGAAAGTGAACCTCTGGTCGCGCAGCAAAACCCGCCCGTCGCGCCGCTCGACGAACGGCATGCGCGCCCAGAACAGATAGGCGCGCGCATCCGGATTGCTCGCCGTGACCGCATCCCAGTCGACCGTGTCCATGCCGTCGGGGCGCGCATCGTCGTTCAGCGTCACCATGTCTTCGCCGCCGAACAGTGTGAAATGTCCGCTGCCGATCTCGCCCTGCCCGCGCCAATGCATGTCGCGCGCCCAGAATGTCAGCGGCAGATTGTTGGCGACGACCAGTTCGGCCGGTTCGTCGCGCACAGCCGCGACCTGCTCCGCCGTCAGATGCTCGGCGCGACTGGAGATCAGCCCGTTGGCGCCGATATAGGCGATCACGATCGCGACGGCCGCCACCGCCGGCCGCCGCCAATCCTCACGCCCCTGCCGCTCTCGCCGCAGCGACAGCCAGAGCGCGATCCCAAGCGCCGCCCAGACCCAGACATCGATGATGAACAGCGTATCGCCATACACCCAGTTGCTGGAAAAGGGTTCGAGCAGGCGGATTCCGTAATTGTTGAGATAGTCGAGCGCCGGATGGCTCAGCGTGCCGATATAGGCGAGCGCCAGCAGCCAGCCCTTGTGGATCGGCAGCCGTTGTTCCGGCCGCTTCTCGCGCCGTTCCTGCCATCGATCGAACGCGATCATGATGCCGGTCAGCAACACCGGCAGGATCAGCATGGCGAGCGGCCCGTGCGTGATGCCGCGCCGGATCGCCAGATGCTGATGCCCGCCCAGCACCGCCGCAAGAGCATCGATGTCCGGAATATTGGCGGCGATGATGAGCGTCGCCATGCCGAGGCCGGTTTTCTTCTTGAGCCCGATCTGGCCGAGCACGGCACCGGCCAGACTGTGCGTCAGATTGTCCATGCGCGCTTAGCGTTCCGGTCCGGTTACCCGGCTTACAGTTCCGGCCCGTCCTCTTCGACGGTCCAGGTCTGGCCATGTTCGATCAGCGCCTGCAGATCGGCGGGCTTGCCGGCCGATACTTCCTCGCGCTGCTTGGTCAGTACCTGGTTGAAGGTCGGCCGCGGGTCGTCGTAGACGGTGCCCAGCGCCATCGGATATTCCCCGAACGGCATTTCGACGAGCATATAGGCGAGCGCATGGTTGGTCTGATCGTGCCGCAGCACACCGGCCGCCTGCCAGTCGCCATCGACGACATCGACGACGATGGGCTTCAGGTGCTCGGGATGCTCGCGATCGAGCGCCAGGCCCTTGGTGCCGTTGGCGAAGAGCAGCGGCTCGCCATGTTCGAGCCAGATCTGCGTTTCGGCAGCCGTCTTCTTGTTCGTGAAACCCTGGAACACGTCTTCGTTATAGACGATGCAGTTCTGGAAAATCTCGATGAACGCCGTGCCCTTGTGCTTGTAGGCCGCCTTGAACGTATCCGTCAGATTCTTGTTTACGTCGATGCCGCGCGCGACGAAGCGGGCGCCCGAACCCAGCGCAAAGGCGCATGGATTGACCGGCCGGTCGACCGATCCGAACGGCGTCGAGGGGCTGGTCGTGCCGGTGCGCGAGGTCGGCGAGTATTGGCCTTTGGTCAGGCCGTAAATCTCGTTGTTGAACAGCAGCACCTGGCAATCGACGTTGCGGCGCAGCAGGTGGAGCATATGGTTGCCGCCGATCGACAGCCCGTCGCCATCGCCGGTCACCAGCCAGACGTCGAGCTCGGGATTGGCCAGCTTCACGCCGGTCGCGATGGTCGGCGCGCGGCCGTGGATCGTGTGGAAGCCGTAGGTTTCCATATAATAGGGGAAGCGCGATGAGCAGCCGATGCCGGACACGAACACCGTATTAGCCGGGTCGGCGCCGAGCTCCGGCATCGTCCGTTGCACTGCCTTGAGGATCGCATAGTCGCCGCAACCCGGGCACCAGCGCACTTCCTGATCGGTTTCCCAATCCTTCAGCGTCGTCTTGACGGGGGTCATATCGTTCATGGCAGCCTCCTCAGCTCCACAGGAAATAGATGATCGCGACGATCACGATGAGCATGCCGACGAGCGGCATGACGCTTTTGGGCTTTTCATCCATCGAGATGCTCTGTGATGGCCGCTTCGATTTCGGAAATCCGGAAGGGCTGGCCCGAAACCTTGTTCAGCGGTTTCGCGTCGACCAGATACTGATCGCGCAGGACGGTCTTGAGCTGACCCTTGTTCATTTCCGGCACGAGTATCTTGTCGAACCCGCGCAGCAGATCGCCGAGATTGCGCGGCAGCGGCCAGACATGGCGCAGATGGATCTGGGCGACGCTCTGCCCATTGTTGCGCGCGCGCATGACCGCCTGATAGATCGGCCCATAAGTCGAGCCCCAACCGACCACGGCCAGCGTTTCGCTGCCATCGCCGAGATCGATTTCCTGCTCGGGCACATCGTCGGCGACATTCTGGATCTTCTGCGCGCGGATATCCGTCATTTCCTGATGGTTTTCAGGCGAGTAATCGATATTACCGCTGCCCGAAGCCTTCTCGATCCCGCCGATCCGGTGCATGAGGCCCGGCGTGCCGGGCTTCACCCAGGGCCGCGCCAGCTTCTCGTCTCGGCTGTACGGATTGAAATGCTCGCCCTCGGCCGGCGCTTCGTCGTGGAAAGCGACCGGGAACGGTTCGAACGCGTCGACGTCCGGCATCTTCCACGGCTCCGCGGCGTTGGCGATATAGCCGTCGGTCAGCAGCATCACCGGCGTCATGAACCGCGTCGCGATACGGCAGGCCTCGATCGCGCATTCGAACGCGTCGGACGGCGAACGGACGGCGAGCACCGGCATCGGCGCGTCCCCGTTGCGGCCGTAGATCGCCTGATAGAGGTCCGACTGTTCGGTCTTGGTCGGGAGGCCCGTGGACGGGCCGCCGCGCTGCGAGTTGACGATGACAAGCGGCAGCTCGGTCATGATCGCGAGGCCCATCGCCTCGCCCTTGAGCGCAATGCCCGGCCCCGAAGACGAGGTCACGCCGAGCGAGCCGGCATAAGACGCGCCAATCGCGGCGCCGATGGCTGCGATCTCGTCCTCGGCCTGGAAGGTCGTGACGCCGAACTGCTTGAGCCGCGAAAGATGGTGGAGGATCGCCGAGGCCGGCGTGATCGGATAGCCGCCGAAAAACATCGGCAGCCCGGCGAGCTTGGCACCCGCGAGCAGGCCCAGCGAAATGGCTTCGGCGCCCGTGACGGTGCGATACAGGCCCGGTTCGGCGGGCGCTGCGTCGACATGACGCGGCTGGAACGCGTAACCGAGCTCGGCCGTTTCGCCATAGGCATGGCCGGCATTGAGCGCGGCGATATTCGCCTCGGCGATCTCCGGCTTCTTGGCGAATTTGGCATTGAGCCAGTCGATGATCGGCTTGCGCTTGCGATCGAACATCCAGAGCGTCAGCCCCAGCGTCCACATATTCTTGCAGCGCAGCGCTTCCTTGTTGCCGAGGCCGAAGGGCTTCACCGCTTCCAGAGTCATCTCGGTCATGTCGAGCGAGAGCAATTGCCATTTGGCGAGCGACCCGTCCTCGAGCGGATTTTCGGTGTAGCCGGCCTTGGAGAGATTGCGATCGCCGAACGCGCCGCTGTCCGCGATGATCAGCCCGCCCTTGCGCAGATCGTCAACATTGGTTTTCAGCGCCGCCGGGTTCATCGCGACGAGCACGTCCGGTTCGTCACCAGCGGTGCGGATCGCGCGGCTGCCGAAATGGATCTGGAACGCCGACACGCCGAACAGCGTGCCTTGCGGTGCCCTGATTTCCGCCGGAAAATCCGGGAATGTCGCGAGATCGTTGCCCGCAAGTGCCGTGGAAAGCGTAAATTGTCCGCCTGTAAGCTGCATCCCGTCGCCGCTGTCGCCGGCAAAGCGGACGACGACGGACGCTGCGTCTTCCGGAGAATTGTCTTTGATCGTGTGTGCCGCGCTGGCCATCTAATCACCCATGAAAAACTGTCATTTTGCTCTATGCACAGCTGCGCGGCGGAACAAAATAGAAAAACTCACAAGCCGTTCAGCCATGCTTGGCCGCTTCCTCGGCGAGCGCGATAATTGTCCGGACATGCCGGGCCGCGACGACGCCGTGATCGTCACCATAGCCGCCGCCCAGCGCGCTTGCGAGCGGGATACCCCGCCGCCGCGCTGCGCGCATCACGAGCCGCTCGCGCGCCATCAGCCCCGCATCGCTGAGCGCGAGCCTGCCGAGCCGATCCTCGCGATGCGGATCGACGCCGGCCTGGTAGAGAATGATATCGGGTCGGAAGCCGTCCAGCACCGCATCGAGCGCATCGGCGAGCGCCGCCAGATAGCTCTTGTCTTCGATGCCGTCCGGCAGGGCGATGTCGAGCGACGAGCGCGCCTTGCGGGCCGGGAAATTCTTCTCCGCATGGACCGACAGCGTGAAGATGTCGGGGCGCCCGGCCAACAGGACCGCGGTTCCGTCGCCCTGATGCACGTCGCAATCGAGCACGAGCACGCGGCTCGCCCGCCCTTCGGCCACCAAGCGGTTCGCCGCGATGGCAAGATCGTTGAGCACGCAGTAACCGGCGCCGGTGTCGGGGAGCGCATGATGGCTGCCGCCTGCCCCGTTGGCCGCGAACCCGTGATCGAGCGCCAGCAGCGCCGCCTGCCACGTACCGCCCTGCGCCAGTAGCGACCGCTCACGAATCTCGCGCGTCACCGCGAACCCGATCCGGCGTTCCTTTTCGCGCGGCACCGACGCCGTCATCACTTGCTCGACATAGTCCGCATCATGCACCGCCTCAATCCAGTCGCGCGGCATGGGATCGGGCGCATGGACCGTCATCGCCTGCCCGCTCTCGCGCAGCGCCTCACGGACAAGGCCATATTTGTTGAAGCGGAACGCACTGCCGGCCGGCGCGGGCGCGACATAGCCGGGATGATGGACGAAATGCAGCATCGTGCAAAGCATATAGGCGCTTGGGGTGCGGGAGACTATGACCCGGCCATGCCGCAGCGCCTCGCCTCGCACGATCCGCGCGCGATCTGGTCGATCGCCCTCCCCGCCATGGCGACCAATGTCGCGACCGCGCTGATCGGGATCGCCGATATCTGGATCATCGGCCAGCTCGGTCAGGCGACGGCGCAGGGCGCGGTGGAGCTGGGCGCGCGCCTCGTCATCAGCCTGCTCGTCATCTTCAATTTCCTGAAAACGGCGACTACCGGGCTGACCGCCCAGGCCGTCGGCCAGCAGAACGAAACGGAGAAGATGGCCGCCCTGTTGCGCGCTGGCGTTATCGCGCTGGCGATCGGGGTGTTGCTGCTCCTCGCCAAACCGCTGATCGTACCGCTGGGCCTCGATTTTCTCGAGGCAGGGCCGGACGTGCGCGCAGACGCCCGGCTCTACATCGACATCCGCTTCTGGGCCGCGCCGGCCTGGCTGCTGAACGCGGCGCTCATCGGCTGGCTGATCGGCCTGCGCCGCATGCGCACCGTGCTCGCGGTCGAGGTCGCGGCGAATGTCGTCAATGTGGGGCTCGGCGTGCTCTTCGTGCTCGTCTGGGATATGGGCGTTGCGGGAATCGCCTATGCCAGCCTGATTGTCGAAGCCGGAAAGTCGGCGCTGCTCGCGCTAGCCATTCTGCCGAGCGCGAAACTGGCCGAGCTGAAGGCGGCGGCGGGCCGTGCCGACCTGTGGGATACGAGCCGGATGAGTTCGCTATTCCGGGTGAATCGCGACCTTTTCCTGCGCACGCTGCTGCTGACCATCGCGATCATGCTGGTGACGCGGCAAGGCGCGCTGCAGGGCACCGATATCCTCGCGGCCAATGCGATCCTCTTCCAGATGTTCATGCTGACGGCCCTGCTGCTCGACGGTTTCGAGAATGCCGCCCAGGTGCTGTGCGGCGAGACCATCGGCGCGAAGGACCGGGAGGGATTCGACCTGACGGTTCGCCGTATCATGCTGCGCGGGATCGGAACGGCGCTGATCCTGACTGGCGTTTTCGCCATCGCGTCCGGCCCGATCGTCGCCAGCTTTTCGACGGATCCGGATGTCGTCGAAACCGTGTTGCGCTACGATATCTGGCTGCTCGCCCTGCCGCTCGCCGGCGTCGCCTCTTTCGTGATGGACGGCGTATTCGTCGGCGCGACATGGACGCGGGCAATGCTGGCGACGATGGCGGTCGCCTTCCTCGCCTATGGCGCGATGCTCTGGCTCACCGCCCCGCTCGGCAATCACGGGCTGTGGCTGAGCTTCACGGTCTTCCTAATCATCCGCGCGGCAGGCCAATTCGCGCTGACCCCGCGACTTGCCGCCCGGACGTTTGCGCCTATAACGGCCGCCAAAACAGAACCGAAATCCGGAGAATGACGATGCCGTATGTCCGCCCCGATGTTCAGATGATGCTCGATCTTCTGGCCGCCCAGGAAGGCCCGAAGACGCACGAAACCGACCCCGCAACCGCCCGGGCGGTGATGGACATGGTATTCACGATGGCCGAGCGGCCGTGCGCCGATCTCGCGGTCAAACGCGACTTCACCCTGCCCGGCCCGGCCGGCGACATTCCGGCGCGGCTCTACGACGCCCGCGAGAGCCGCGAACCCGGGCCCGTGGTCGTTTTCTTCCACGGCGGCGGTTTCGTAATCGGCAATATCGAGACGCATGACGGGCTGTGCGGCGAAACCGCGCAGACGCTCGACCTGCCGGTAATTTCGGTCGACTATCGGCTCGCGCCCGAAGCGCCCTTCCCCGCCGCGCCCGACGATTGTATCGCGGCGGCGCGCTGGATCGCGACGAGCCCCGAAGAACTCGGCCTGCAGGTGACCGGACTGATCCCGGCCGGCGACAGCGCGGGCGGCAACCTCGCCGCGGTCACCTCGCTCGCCCTGCGCGACGAACCGGCGGACGTGCCGGTGATCGCGCAATGGCTGATCTATCCGGCGACCGATATGCGCGCCGATGGCGGCTCGATGCAGGAGTTCGCGCAGGGCTTCCTGCTCGAAGCGGAAACCATGGCCTGGTTCGGCAATCATTATGCGGGCGACGAGACCGACTGGCGGCTCAACCCCGTGCTCAAGGACACGGCGGGCCTGCCCCCGACCGTCCTCGTCACCGCCGGTCTCGATCCGCTGCGCGATCAGGGCCGCGAATATGCGGGCAAGCTGATCGCGGGCGGGGTCCACACCGTCTATCGCGAAGCCAGCGGCAATATTCACGGCTTCGCAAACCTGCGGAAGATCATCCCCTCGGCGCATGACGATGTCGTCGCCTGCCTCGAGGCGCTGAAGCTCATTCTCGCCGAAGTCGCCGAAGAATCCGCACCGGAACAAGCCGCCGCCGCCGAATGACCAAAGGCGCGGACTTGCCCTACCGGCCCTGCGCCGGGGTGATGCTGTTGAACGCCGAACGCCGTGTGTTCGTCGGCCAGCGGACCGATCAACGTGAGCATGAATGGAGTGATGCCTGGCAGATGCCGCAGGGCGGTATCGACAAGGGTGAGGATGCCGAAACCGCGGCATTCCGGGAGCTGGAAGAGGAGACCGGTATCGCGCCGGCCAAGACCTCGCTGATCGCCCGCGCCGCGCGCGAGCTGCAATATGACCTGCCCGACGAGCTGATCGGCAAGATCTGGAAAGGCAAATATCGCGGCCAGCGGCAGAGCTGGTTCCTAGCGCGTTTCGAGGGGGATGACTCCGACGTCAATATCGAGACCGACCATCAGGAGTTCCGGGCCTGGAAATGGGCCGATCCGATGGAGTTGCCCCGGATGATCGTGCCCTTCAAAAGGCAGCTTTACCAAGAGCTTCTGTCCGAATTCTCAGACTATCTGTAAGATCGCTTCTGCGTCGCTTCCACTGAGACCAGCAGCGAATCAGTCGTCCTTCACTTTCCGCCGATAGGCGTGGAGCAGCGGCTCGGTATAGCCGCTCGGCTGTTCAGCGCCCTTGAAGACGAGATCGCGCGTCGCCTGATAGGCTGCCCCGTCCGTGTTGCCGGCCAACGGCACATAGGACGGATCGCCCGCATTCTGCGCATCGACCTTTGCTGCCATGCGTTCGAGCGCCGCATCAACTTCCTCGGCGCTGCACACGCCGTGATGGAGCCAGTTCGCCATATGTTGCGAGCTGATACGGAGCGTCGCGCGGTCCTCCATCAGGCCGACATCGTGAATGTCCGGCACCTTCGAACAACCGACACCTTGGTCGATCCAGCGCACGACATAACCGAGAATGCCCTGCGCATTATTGTCGAGTTCTTCTCGAATTTCGTCCGGCGACCAGTTGGTGCCGTCGGCCAGCGGAATGGTCAGCAGCTTTTCCAGCGCCGGGATCGGTTCGTCGGCTAGTTCCTTCTGCCGCTTGAACACATCGACGCGATGATAGTGCAGAGCGTGCAGCGTGGCCCCGGTCGGGCTGGGCACCCAGGCGCAATTGGCGCCGCTCTCAGGATGGCCGATCTTGGCCTCCATCATGTCAGCCATCAGGTCCGGCGCGGGCCACATCCCCTTGCCGATCTGCGCCCTGCCGGAGAACCCTGCGGCGAGCCCGATCCGGACATTGCGATCCTCATAGGCCTGCAGCCAATCGGCTTCTTTGATCGCCGCCTTGCGCATCATGGCGCCGGCACGCATCGAGGTGTGGATCTCGTCGCCCGTGCGATCGAGAAAACCGGTGTTGATGAAGACGATCCGGTCTTTCACGGCATGGATGCAGGCCGCGAGATTGGCCGATGTCCGCCGCTCCTCGTCCATCACGCCGACCTTCAGCGTGTGCCGGTCGAGCCCGAGCATGTCCTCGACAGCGTCGAAAAGCCGGTTGGTAAACGCGCATTCCTCCGGCCCGTGCATCTTCGGCTTCACGATATAGACGGAACCCGCACGGCTGTTGCGATATTTGCCGAGCCCTTTGAGGTCGTGCATCGCGATCAGGCTCGTCATGATGCCGTCCAGAATACCCTCGGGCGCTTCTTCGCCATCAGGCAACAGCACCGCCGGATTGGTCATCAGATGCCCGACATTGCGGACGAACAGCAGGCTCCGGCCGGGCAGCGAAAACGCCTCGCCGCCCATGCCGGTATAGTCGCGATCGGCACTGAGCGCGCGCGACATCGTCTTGCCGCCTTTTTCAAACTCCGCCACCAGATCGCCGCGCATCAGCCCCAGCCAGTGGCGATAGGCGAGCACCTTGTCCTCGGCATCGACAGCCGCGACCGAATCTTCGAGATCGACGATCGTGGTCAGCGCGGCCTCGACGATCACATCGGCGATATTGGCCGGATCGTGCCGCCCGATCGGATGGTCGGCATCGAACACGACTTCGATATGCAGGCCATTGTGGCGGAACAGACATGCCGTGTCGTTCCAGCCTAGACATTGCTCGGGATCGGCCAGCGGGATGCCCTTCTCTTTGACGTCCCTGAGCTCGGCCCAGCTTGTGCCGTCGAGCGGCAGGATTTCGTCGAGGATTTGCTTGGCGCGGCGGATGACATGCGCGCCGCGCTCTGGATCGTAACCGCCGGGCTTGGCGGGCGGCGCGTCGAGGGCGTCGGTGCCATAGAGCGCGTCGTACAGGCTGCCCCAACGCGCATTGGCGGCGTTGAGCAGAAACCGGTCGTTGAGGACCGGCACGACGAGTTGCGGTCCTGCGATCCGCGCAACTTCATCGTCGACATTCTCGGTGCCAATCGTGAATGGCTCGGGCTCCGGCACCAGATAACCGATCTCTGTGAGGAACGCCTGATATTCGGCTTGGTCGATGGGCTGGCCCTTGCGCGCATCATGCCATGCGTCGATCTGCGACTGCAATTCCTCGCGCTTCTCCAGCAGCGCGCGATTCTCGGGCGCGAAATCGCGATAGATGTCCGCCATGCCCTGCCAGAACGCGTCCGGCGCGATATCGAGGCCGTCCAGCGCCTCGGTTTCGACGAGTTCGGCAAGATTTGCAGCAACGCGCAGCCCTGCGCGATCGACATAATCAGACATGGGTACTCCCGGCTTGCGGACGTCGTCCGCGGGTTTCGATCGACACTATAGAGGGAGGAGACGGACACGCTATGCCGTGCGCGAATTGGGGATGCAAGGCGGTGACGCGGCGCATGGCAGCGGCTAAGGGGTTCGCGATGACTCAGATGACCAACGAAGAGCGCGGCGCGCTCGAAAAGGCCGCCGACGCGCCAATGCTGGACCAGACGAAGGACTGGGCCGCGATCAACAGCGGATCCGCCAATCTGCCAGGCCTGAAACAGGTCGCCGGGAAACTGGTCGACGCTTTTTCGGCTCTGCCGGGAGAGCTGGAGCTGGCCGATCCCGTTCCCGGAGAGATCGTCGAATCCGACGGCACCGTCACACAGCGCGAAACGGGCAAAAACCTGCATCTCAAAGTCCGCCCGGATGCGCCCGTGCAGGTGCTGCTGACCGGCCATATGGATACCGTTTTCGGCAAAGATCATCCGTTTCAAAATCTGACCTGGCTCGACGACAATACGCTGAACGGCCCCGGCGTGACCGATATGAAAGGCTGTATCGCGCTGATGCTCTCGGCGCTCAAAGCCGTCGAGGCATCGCCGCTTGCTGAACGGATCGGCTATGAAGTCGTCATAAATTCGGACGAAGAAATCGGATCGCCGGGGTCGGCGGCGCTGCTGGCACAGGCCGCGAAGGGCAAGCTCGCCGCGCTGACCTACGAACCCGCCCTGCCCGATGGCACGCTGGCCGGCGCGCGCGGGGGCAGCGGCAACTGGTCGATCATCATCACCGGCAAGAGCGCCCATGCGGGCCGCAATCCCGAAGAAGGCCGCAGCGCATTGCTCGCGGCCGCCGAGCTGGCGTTGAAACTCGAAGCGGGAATCGGGCCGGGCCTCAAGGTCAACCCGGCGAAGATCGAGGGCGGCGGCGCGAACAATGTCGTGCCCGATCATGCCGTGCTGCGGCTCAATATGCGGCCCGAGACACTCGAAGATCAGGAGCGCGCGCAGCGCCTGCTCGATGAAGCGGTCGCCGATATCGGTGCGCGCCGGGAAGTCGATATCCATGTCCATGGCGGCTTCGGACGACCACCCAAGCCGATCGACCCGCAGGCCGAGAAGCTGTTCGGGCTCGTGAAGGAATGCGGCGCCGATCTCGGCCTCGATATCGCCTGGAAATCGACGGGCGGCGTCTGCGACGGCAACAATATCGCCGCCTGCGGCGTGCCGGTCGTCGATACGATGGGCGTGCGCGGCGGTGCGATCCATTCGCCGGATGAATTCTTGTTAGTCGACAGCCTGCCGGAACGGGCGCAGCTTTCCACGCTGGTGCTGCTCCGGCTCGCCGAGAGGGGAAAATTATGAGTTTCGTTGTCCGCGCCGCGCGCCGCGACGATGTCGACCAGCTCTACGAAATGGCCAAGCTTACCGGGGGCGGGTTCACGAACCTGCCGCCCGATCGCGGCGCGCTCAATGAAAAGCTCGCGCGCTCCGAAGAAGCATTCGCGAAAACCGAGGGAGAGTCCGCGAACGACTTGTTCTTGCTCGCGCTCGAAAATGTGAATACCGGCCATGTGCGCGGCACGGCGCAGATTTTCGCCGCCGTCGGCAAGCGCTGGCCCTTCTACAGCTATCGCATCACTACCTATACGCAGCACAGCAAGGAGCTCGACCGGACCTTCAGCTCGAAAATCCTGTCGCTGACCACCGATTATGAGGGCGCATCCGAGGTCGGCGGCCTGTTCCTCCATCCCAATGAACGCGCGGGCGGGCTCGGCAAGCTGCTCGCCCGCAGCCGATACCTGTTCATCGCCGAGCATCGTAAGCGCTTCGGCCAGAAACTGATCGCGGAATTGCGCGGCGTGATCGACGAGGCGGGCGGTTCGGCATTCTGGGATGCGCTGGCCGGCAAGTTCTTCGGCATGTCCTTCCAGGAAGCCGATGAGTTCAACGCGCGCCACGGCAACCAGTTCATCGCGGACCTGATGCCGAAACATCCGATATATCTGAACATGCTCCCCGAAGCCGCCCGTTCCGTCATAGGCAAACCCCATCCCTCGGGACGCGCAGCCATGCGGATGCTCGAAAGCGAGGGATTCCGCTTCAACAACTATATCGATATCTTCGATGGTGGGCCCACGATGGAGGCGGATATCGACAATGTGAAATCCGTGTCCGAATCGCGGACCGGGAAGATCGTCGATATCGAAGCCGAGGGTGGCAGCCGTTCGCTGGCCGCGATCGGCCGGCTCGAATCCTTTCGCTGCTGTTACGCCAATGTCGGCATGCTGGGCGACGAGGAGGTCGAAATCGATTCCCAGGCCGCCGATATCCTGAAGGCCGAAACGGGCGATACGATCCGGTACGTGAGCCGCTAACGGGAGACTGTCATGGCGCTCTCCGAAATCAATTTTGACGGCATCATCGGTCCGTCGCACAATTATGCGGGGCTCAGCCTGGGCAACCTCGCCTCGGCCAAGAATGCCGGGAAAATCTCTCAGCCGCGCGCGGCCGCCTTGCAGGGCATCGAGAAGATGCGCGCCAATGTACGGCTCGGTCTGGCACAGGGTGCGTTTCTCCCGCATCGGCGGCCGGACGCGGCCTGGCTCGAGGCGCTCGGCACGGATGCCACCCATGCGGACCTGCCCCTGCTCGCCAATGCGATGTCCGCCTCCGCCATGTGGACGGCTAATGCGGCGACCGTTTCCCCGGCACCCGATACGGCCGATGGCCGCTGCCACCTCACGCCCGCCAATCTCGTGACCATGCCGCATCGCAGCCATGAGTGGCCGGAGACGCTGGCGCAGCTCCGCATCGCCTTCGCCGATGGCGCACATTTTGCCGTGCACGATCCCGTCCCGCCACCGTTCGGAGACGAAGGCGCAGCCAATTTCATGCGGCTCGCCACATCGCACGACGCGCCGGGGGTCGAGATCTTCGTCTATGGCAGGAGCGGCGGTCCCTTCCCGGCCCGTCAGCATATCGAGGCTTCCAAAGCCGTCGCGCGCAAACACGGCCTCGTTCCGGAGCGGGCGATGTTCGTCGAACAATCGACTACGGCGATCGCCGCAGGCGCCTTTCATAACGACGTGGTCGCGGTCGCCAACGAAAATGTCCTTTTCTGTCACGAACAGGCGTTCGCCGACCGCGACAGTTTTTTCACGGACCTGCGGAGCCGGATGCCCGATGTCGCGATCGTCGAGGTCCCCACGGTCGCCGTGTCACTGGAAGAAGCGATCAAGACCTATCTGTTCAACGCCCAGCTCGTCAGCCTGCCCGAAGGCGGCATGGCGCTGATCCTGCCGACCGAATCCCGCGACAGTGAGGCCGTGTGGTCGTGGCTCGAAGATATGGTTTCAGGCAACGGGCCGATCCGGAAGCTGATCCCGGTCGATGTGCGGCAGTCCATGGCGAATGGCGGCGGCCCGGCCTGTCTGCGGCTGCGCGTGCTGGCTGATCCGGAAACCATCGACCCGCGTTTTCTGATGAACGAAGCGAAGCTCGACGCGATCCGCGATGTCGCCGCCGCGACCTGGCCCGAGACGATCGACGCGGATCATCTTGCCGATACTCAATTGCACAGCGATATCGCGGCCGCGCGCACCGCGTTGTACGAAACGCTGGACCTGACCGAACTGATCTGACCGGCCCTGTCGGATTAACTTACAGTTTACCATTTCCGTTAACGCGGGAGTCCCGGAATTCCGGGGTTGGCATGCGCCTTGCTTAACTATTTGGCATGTGGTTGCGTATCGCTCGCCTGTTCGTCATCAAGACCCGGTTCGAAGCCTATCTGATCATCTATGCGCTGGCGGTCGGCGCCACGGCGCGCGCGCAGCTCTACCTCGTCCAGTACAAAGGTCCGATGGGGATATTCCTCGCGCTGTGCTGTACCGGCGCGGTGTTTCTCGGCGGCGCGAAAATCCTCGATGCGACGCCCAAACGCCCGCGGCAGAAACGATTGCGCAAGCTCGCCCGAGACTGGCGCGAGCGACATTAAAGGCTAGCGCTTCAACTCCGCCATCAGCGAGAACAGGCCGACGATATCGGGCGGCGACGTATCTTCGCGATATTCGCGATACAGCGTGTCGACATTGACCGCGATCCGTTCGGCGTCGATCCAGCTCGCATAATCGCCGAGCGCTATATCGTGGGCCGCGTCCCGGACCGACAATCCGGCATCGAAGCGCGTGCGCGCCTCGCCGTCGATATAGCGCAGATAAGCCTGCACCGTGCGCACACCGGCCTTATCGGTAATCGGTCCATGTCCGGGCACGATCGCCTCGACATCCATCGCGAGTATCCGGTCGCAGGCGGCGATCCAGTTGCCGACCGGCCCCGCCCACATGATCGGCGTGCCGTCGATGAACAGGATATCGCCGGTATAGACGATGCGATCGTCCGGTACGTGGACGAGTACATCGCCCGCCGTATGCGCCGGGCCGACTTCGATCAGTTCGATCCGCTTGTCGCCCACACGCAGCTCCAGGGCGCCCGAAAAGGTCCGCGTCGGGGCACGCTCGGCGACGTCGCCGAAGTCGAAATCCCCAAAAATGTCGAGCAGATATTTGCCGGTCGGGCCGAGATTGGGTGCCGCCTCCATCATCGTCCGCAGCCGCGCGGCGTCGACCTCTTCCATCTCACGTGCGCTGGCCTCCGAGGCGATGATCTCCGCATGCCGGCACAGGCCATTGCCATGCGTGTGATCGCCATTGGCATGGGTGTTGACGAGCGTGCCAATATCGTCGGCCGCGAGCCCGGTCGCATCCTGCATCGCGCCGAGCATATCGCCGGTCAACCGCGCATCGAACAGCGTATCGACGAGCAGCGACTGGTCGCCATCGACGATCAGCCCCGCATTCGACCACCCCCATCCGCCATCCGGCTGCAACCACGCCCAGGCGCCATTGCCGAGATCGTGCAGGCCATGGGAGAAAGTCCAGCGCGGCGTGGTCATGACATTAGTCTAGCGCAATCATCGCTCCGAAAAAACCAGGAGGCCATGTTGCGGTCGACGGTGGTCGCTTCGTCATTATCCATCAAAATGAACGATAAATTTCCTGCCAGCGCGCCAAGTCAGCGAAATACATAAAAGTAATGGTTTCACTGTTCGTAGCGGGCGTTGCATCCACAGAACCCTTGCAGACCAATGTCGCGCTATGCTCGTAAGTCACAGCCCGTGAATTTGCCTGCTGCCGAAACGTCACCGTCATCCCGCTCTTCGGCCCATCCCCAGCAACCGAGATGCTGTCAAGAACGTCTGTGGAAGCATTTCCCTCAGTGTCGATGATATGAACTCTATGCGTAACGGTGACATCGCCGCCGGAAATCACAACCTCTCCACCGAAACCCTCTTTCAGCAATCCGTATGTAACGCCTTCGACGATGATCGTGTTACCAACGCTGTCGTTGGGATTGACGGCGCCAACGGCTCGCCCCACGACGATGATATTGTTACCGTCGTCAACGTTGCGTATTCCGGCCGTCCCATCTCCAACTCTGACGGCCGGAGAGCCTTCGGCGTAACCGATGTCGATCGAGTTGTTTTCGCTGGCGGTCGGTGTCGTCCATTGCGGGCCGCCGGAAAGGAGTTGGAAAGCGGGGCCCGTATCGCTTTTCAGATACGGCGCCCTTATGTTGCAGTTGCGTGCGCCATGGACGGCAAGCGTGGTCGACTCGGTATCAGCCGGTCCGACATCGACTGCAACGGCTTCGTTTTCGCCGATCAGGCTGTTGCCGCCACTCGAACTGCGATCATCGAGAAATACGGCAACCCGTGTATTGTTGTGGCTGGTGGTTCTGAGCCTGCCATCACGGCATTGGCCGAACACGAACACGTCCTGACCGGTCTCGGGTGTTGGTTTGAAATTGTCGGCACAAGCGCCGACCTCGATGTTGAAATCGATGCTCGCTCTAATGAGAACGCCGAAATGATTGAATGATCGAAAACTATGTCCCTTCTCGATGATACATCCGGCAGAGACCGACATCGACACACCGCCCAAAAGGGCATGATTGGGGTCATCACCCCGCCGACCGCGCCAGTCTGCCGTTCCCAGAAACGACACGTCCTTCGCGCCGATCCTGACACGCGCATCTGTGAGGCTCTCCGTCGCCATGGTATCAAGTGTGACTGTCGTTCCAACTATCGATTCTATTCTGGCAACCTTGTCCAGGACGATATCGACATTGCTGCCATCGGAATGAGAGGTTGCCGTGGTCCCCAGTGCTCCGCGCACGCAGCCCGTAAAAGTGTGGCTGGGGCTGCTCTTAACGCCTGTATAGGTGATGATCTCCGACCCGATCATGATGGTACCGACGCCGTCGGAAGCATTGTCGAAGCCAGTCGTCTCCGCGACGCTAATCGTAGTCGAACTGGCATCAAGCGCGCCGCTTAGTGTCGTACGCTGATTACTGTTCGCACCGAGAAGCCCCTGCACGGCAACGCAACCTCCGGGGCGAAGATTTGCTGTACTGGCAACCGTTATCTCGTTGGGAAAGGACGTAGTCGTCGCCGTAGTTTCTTCGACATGCAAGGCGAACAGGCCCTGGCCCTGCACCGAGGGGCCCGTGCCTTCGGCGTCGTCAGCATCCGGTTGGAAGACCGTGTCCGCGCAGATGATCGTGCAGCCATGATAGGGACGCTGCTGAACTGTGTCGGAATCGATCTCCCAGGTCGCCGGACCAGTCAAGACCGTGACATCGGTGACCCCTGCCCACAAATCCTTGGTTATCGACAAAGTGCCAGTTATTTCGCGCGTGTCGACGACCCGCGCACAGTTGCCGGTCCCAGCCAGTGCGATTGCAGCCTCGATTCCATTCTCCCCAGAGCCGAACCACAGTGAATTTATCGGCCCGTCATATTGCCTGATCCAAAGGCCGGAGCTGCCTGATGTGTCCGAAGACGGCAGAACATATATGCCATTTTCCGTGTCACCATAGGCCACACCGCCCGACACGGCGGCCGACACATCATCGTCATCGAACTGAAACCAGCCAGCACGATCGGTGTCAGTCAGGTAGACAACGTCGCCGTCGGACTGCCCCGTGATAGCGGCAATACCAGCGATATTGGGGACTGTGTCGGCCATCTTCCATTCTCCGCAACATAGCTTTGCCTCTTGTCGAGAGGCGGACCATCTGAATACCATATCAGACGGACATTACGCCGCTATTGCGATAGAAAGCCGGCAATTAGGGAAGTGGCGCGCCCGGAAGGATTCGAACCTCCGACCCCCTGATTCGTAGTCAGGTACTCTATCCAGCTGAGCTACGGGCGCTTGGGAACGCGCCATGTAGGCGGACTGGCGCGGCGGCGCAACCCCGTTGCGGGCAAAAGCCTGTGCGCCTAGGAGAAGCGCATGATCCGTCGCGCCGCCATATGTGCCATGCCCCTTCTGCTGATTGCCTGTGCGGGCCCCGAAGGCGAGCCGCCGTCGCTCGCCACGCGGCCGATCGAGGGCATTCTCGACGAGCCGACGCGGGCAATCGCACCCGTGCCCTCGGCGACCGACGCGACGCTTGCTGCAGAGATCGAACGGCTCGTGAGCCAAGCGCGCGCTGGCGACAGCGATTTCGATGCGGCCTATCCGTCGGCCCGGCAGGCGGTCGACATGGCGGCGGGACGTCCGGCCGAAAGCGAGGCCTGGATCGAAGCGCAACTTGCGGTGTCGGCGCTCGATTCAGCGCGGGCCGAAACGACTATCGCACTCAGCGCGCTCGATACGATCCTGGCCGAGCAGATGATGCGCGGCGAACCGGTGGAAATCGATCGGCTGGTCGAAGCGCGCGATCGGGTGGCAACCCTCTACGCGGCGCAAAACGCGCGCTACGGCGCGTTGAACGGGCGGCTCAGGACTCGCTGACCGCATCGGCGTGCAGCGGCGCAAGCTGGGCATAATGCATCGCGCCGAGATTGTTCACCGCCTGCTGCTGCTCGGTCAGGTCGCGCATCTTCTTCGCCGGGCGCCCGCCCCACATTTCGCCGGCCTTGATGATCTTGCCGGGCGTCAGCATGCCGCCCGCCGCGATCATCCCGCCGCTCTCGATTTCGCAGCCGTCCATCACGATCGCGCCGAGCCCGACAAAGCTCTTGTCGTGCAGCTTCGTGCCATGGACCATCGCCATATGGCCGATCAGCACGTCGTGGCCGATGATCGTCGGCGTGCCCGGATGCTCTGGGCCATGATCGCCGTCGCAATGAACGACGGTCCCGTCCTGGATGTTGGAGCGCTCGCCGATCTCGATATAGTTGACGTCCGCGCGCAGCACGCAATTGTACCAGATACTCGACCCCGCGCCGATCCGCACATCGCCGATCAGACGGCAGCCGGGCGCCACGAACGCGGTCTCATGAATCTGCGGCGTCTTGCCGTTGAACGGGATGATGCTGACATCTTTCATGTTTCGAATTCCTTGCGCTTCTCGGCCCATTCTTCGGCCGTTATCCTGTAGACTATGCCGTTGCCGAGCTCCGGCCCCCAATCGTCATACCAATGATCCAGATCCTCGCGGCGGCGCATGCCGAGCCGTTTCATCAGGCCCCATGACCCCGCATTGCCCTCGACCGTGAATGCCGTGACGAATGCTGGATCGAAAGCATCGAAAGCGTAATTCATGCTGGCGACGGCCGCTTCCCGGGCATAGCCCCGCCCCCACGCATCCTCGCGCAGCCGCCATCCGATCTCCATTGTTCCCGGGTCCGGCAAGGTGCCGTCGTCATCGACACGCTTCAACCCGCAAAATCCGAGCAACGCGCCATCGTCCTTGCGCTCGACCGCCCAGAAGCTGTGGCCATGCTCGCGCTGCCAGCGGATGAATTTGTCGATCATCTCGTCGGTCTTTTCGCGCGTCTGCACGCCGAGCAGGTAGCGCATGACATTGGGCCGAGAATTGACGTGCGCGTACATTGGCTCGCGGTCCGCATCGCGCCAATTGCGGAGGATCAGGCGGTCGGTTTCGATGATCGCGTCGGTCATGCCGGCCGATCCACGACATAGACGACATGGGGCTTGAGCGGGCTGTCATCCGCGAGCCGCGGATGTAGAAAATCGAGCTCTGGACGATGCTCCATCCCGAGTTTTCGCATCAGGCTCCAGCTCGGTTCATTGATGTCGGCGGTCATCGAGACGATGCGCTGGAAATCGCGGTGCGCCCATGCCCATTCCAGACAGGCCGATGCCGCCTCCAATGCATAGCCCTGGCGCCAGCAATGCCGGGCCAGCCGCCAACCGATCTCGACATCGCCCTCTATCGGGCAGGCGAATTCGATCCGCGCCAAGCCGCAAAAGCCTAGGAACTGGCGGTCTTCCTTACGTTCGACGGCCCAGAGACCGAACCCGTGCCGCGCCAAATGTTGTCCGATCCGCCCGACCAGCGCATCGCTCTCGTCGCGTGTCAGCGTCGAGGGAAAATAGCGCATGACCTCCGGATCGCCATTCATTTCGGCAAAAGGCCAGCGATCCTCGAAGCGCCAGTTTCTGAGGATCAGTCTTTGCGTTTCAATCGCGGTGCCGCTCACGATCCGATCAGGCGCGCGGCATGGAGAGCATGATAGGTCAGCACGCCCGAGCAGCCGGCCCGTTTGAACGCCAGCAGCGTTTCCAGCACCAGCGCGTCGCGGTCCCCTGCCCCGGCTGCGGCCGCGGCTTCGATCATCGCATATTCGCCCGACACCTGATAAGCGAAGACCGGCACCTCGAACCGCTCCTTCACCCGCCGCACGATATCGAGATAGGCGAGCCCCGGCTTCACCATCACGCTGTCCGCGCCCTCGGCAATGTCGAGTGCCACTTCGCGCAGCGCCTCGTCGCCATTGGCGGGGTCCATCTGATAGGTTTTCTTGTCGCCTTTCAGGAGACCTCCGCTGCCCACGGCATCGCGGAACGGCCCGTAAAAGGCGCTCGCATATTTCGCCGCATAGGCCATGATCTGCACATTGGTGTGCGCATCGTCTTCGAGCGCCGCGCGGATCGCGCCGACCCGGCCGTCCATCATGTCGGACGGCGCGATGATATCGGCCCCGGCCCGCGCCTGGTTCAGCGCCTGTTCGACGAGTACCGATACCGTATCATCATTGAGCACCCGGCCGCTATCGCCGACGAGCCCATCCTGCCCGTGCGACGTATAGGGATCGAGCGCGACATCGGTGAGGATCCCGATATCCGAGCCGCAGGCGTCCTTGATCTCGCCGATCGCGCGGCACATCAGATTGTCCGGATTGAGCGCTTCCGCCCCGTCGTCCGAGCGGAGTTCGGGCTGTGTATTGGGGAACAGCGCGACGCAGGGAATGCCCGCATCCGCCGCCTCGCGCGCCCGCTCCGCGATCTGCTCGACCGGCCAGCGCGATACGCCCGGCATCGTGCCGATCGGCTGCTCCTCGTCGCCATCGGTGACGAAAAGCGGCCAGATAAGGTCCGACGGATGCAGCCGGTTCTCCGCGACCATCGCGCGCGACCAGGCTGTGGCACGGGTACGGCGCAGGCGCGTGGCGGGATAGGCGGCTTCGGTCATGCAATGCGGTTTAGCGGGGATTTGAGGACCGGGCTAGCGGTCATGCTTCTCTCCCCTTGCGGGAGAGAAAACGGAGACTTGGCAACTTGTTGCCGTAGTCGCAGTAAGAGAGGGGTAAATCGCGGAGAGCCATGCACATGAAATCACGCTCGCTCCGCTCACTCTGCGCCCCCTCTCCCTGACGGCGCTGCGCGCCGCCTTTCCCTCTCCCGCAAGGGGAGAGGGATTGATTAGCCCAACCGCTCCAGCGCCGCCTTGAGCCGCTCGGCCTCGGCGGTCTTTTCCGCATGATCGGCGCGGGCCTTCTCGACCGCCTCAGGCTTCGCCTTTTCGACGAATTGCGGATTGGACAGGCGCTTGTCGAGTGAGTTGGCTTCCTTCTCAGCCGCTGCGAGCGATTTTGCGAGGCGGGCCCTCTCGGCATCGAGATCGATTACGCCTTCGAGGGGTATGACATATGTCGCTTCGTCCACGGGGATTTGAGCCGCGCTCCCATCGGGAGCAGCACCGGTGCTGACCGTTTCGATCCGGCCAACACGCGCCAGCGCAGACGCCTGCCGCTCCAGCCTTTCGAGCGTAGTCCCCGAAGCATCGCTGACATGAACGCCAAGCTTCGCGCCTGGCGGAATGTTCAGTTCTGATCGCGCCGTGCGTACTTCGCTGACTAATCGGATCAACCAATCGATCTCCTTCGCCGCATCCTCGTCCATCGCGCGCGCATCGGCGATCGGCCATTTGGCGGTGATCAGCGGATAGTCCGGGCGGTCGCCCATCTTACTCCACAGCTCTTCGGTGACGAAAGGCATGAAGGGGTGCAGCATGACCAGGATCTGGTCCAGCACCCAGCCCGCCACCGCCTTGGTCTCGTCCTCGATCTGGCCCTTGATGAGTTCGAGATACCAGTCGCAGAACCGGTCCCAGACGAAATGGTAGATGGTGTTCGCCGCGCCGTCGAAGCGCAGGTCGGCGAAGGCGAGATCGAGCTGCTGGATGGTCTGGATCGTCTCGGCGATGATCCAGCGATTAACGGGTTTTTCCGCTGCCGGCGCCTCCAGCGTTGTGCTCGCCCCGATGCCGTTGGCTTGGCAGAAACGCGCCGCGTTCCAGAGCTTGGTTGCGAAGTTGCGATAGCCCTCGACGCGCTTTTCATCCATCTTGATGTCGCGGCCCTGGCTTTCCATCGCCGCCATGAAGAAGCGCAGCGCGTCTGCGCCGTATTTGTCGATCAATCCAAGCGGATCGACGGTATTGCCCTTGGACTTGGACATTTTCTGCCCGTCCGCGGCGCGGACAAGGCCGTGGAGGTAGAGCGTATGCCAGGGCACCTCGCCCATGAAGTGCATCCCCTGCATCATCATCCGCGCATCCCAGAAGAACAGGATATCGAAGCCCGAGATCAGGACGCTGTTGGGATAGTGGCGCTTGAGGTCTTCGGTTTCCTCGGGCCAACCCAAAGTCGCAAAAGGCCAGAGGCCGGAGGAAAACCACGTGTCGAGCACGTCGGGGTCACGATATGCAATGCAAACATTGCTCGGGATTCCGCCAGCAGGTTGGTAGTCTAAAGCCTCGCTGCGGCTATCGAAATACAAGAACTCTGCGATGTTTTGGTCCTTGGCCAGCGCCAGCCTTTCGAATTCCTCCTTACTGTCCGTCACAAACACTTCGGTTTCGAGTGTGATGTGATTGAAAGAGTACCAAGCCGGAATACGGTGCCCCCACCATAGCTGGCGCGATACGCACCAGGGCTGGATATTCTCCATCCAGTTGAAAAAGGTCTTTTCCCAGCTTTTCGGGACGATCTTGATCGTGCCGTCGCGCACCGCCTTGATCGGGGCCTGCGCCAGCGTCTCGGCGTCGACATACCATTGATCGGTCAGCCAGGGCTCGATGACGACATTGGAACGGTCGCCATAGGGCGTGACGATCACGCGGTCCTCGACCTGTTCGAGCAGGCCGGCGGCGTCGATCATCTCGACGACCTTCTTGCGCGCATCGAACCGGTCCATGCCGACAAGCGCGTCGGGGATCAGTCCGTCCGCCGTCTGGCAGACCTTCGCATCGGCATCGAGCATGTTGAGCATGTCAGCCGGAGCGATGCCGGCCCGCTTGCCCACATCGAAATCGTTGAAATCATGGCCCGGCGTGATCTTCACCGCGCCAGACCCCAGTTCGGGATCGGCATGTTCGTCCGTTATTACCGGGACGAGCCGGCCGGTGATCGGCAGCTTTACCCTCTTGCCGGCGATATCGGCATAGCGTTCGTCACTCGGATGCACGGCGACGGCCATATCGGCGAGCATGGTTTCGGGCCGGGTCGTTGCCACGCTGATCGCGCCGCTGCCATCTTCCAGCGGATAGGAGAAGTGCCAGAAATGGCCGTTGATCTCGCTATTCTCGACCTCGAGATCGGAGATCGCGGTCTTGAGGCCCGGATCCCAGTTCACGAGCCTTTTGTCGCGATAGATCAGCCCGTCATTGTAGAGATCGACGAACACCTTGGTGACGGCCTTGGTGAAGCCCTCGTCCATGGTGAAGCGCTCGTTCTCCCAGTCCATCGAGCAACCTAGGCGCCGGAGCTGGCGGGTGATCGTCCCGCCGCTCTCTTCCTTCCACTGCCAGACCTTCTCGACGAATTCCTCGCGCGTGAAATCGGTGCGCTTCTGTTGTGTTTCCATGAGCTGGCGTTCGACAACCATCTGGGTGGCGATGCCGGCATGATCGGTGCCGACGACCCAGAGCGCGTCCTTGCCTAGCAGCCGCTGGTGCCGGATCAGGATGTCCTGGAGCGTATTGTCGAGCGCATGGCCGATATGCAGGCTACCCGTCACATTGGGCGGCGGATTGACGATCGTGAAGGGTTCGGCCTCATCCCGTTCGGGGCGGAACAGGCCTTCCTCTTCCCAATGGGCATACCAGCGCGCCTCGATGGCCGCGGGATCGAATGTCTTGGGTAGCTCGCTCATGGCGATCAGCCGTTAGCAAGGCGCATCGCGCGGCGCTACCGGCTTTTCGCTGTTACGAGCCTGTCCGCGTCAGTCGCAGTCGAGCGCCGCGCGGATCCGTTCGTCGAGTTCGTCGATCAGGAACGGCTTGAGCACGACATCATATTTTCCGAGACTTTCTATCGTGATCCTGTGGTGGGGAAAGCCGCTGATGAGGATCGTCTTCAGGCCCGCCATCTCCTTGGCGAACTCGGCGATATCCGCGCCGCCCAGCTCGCCGGGCATCACAACGTCCGAGACGACGATATCGATATCCGGGTTCGTCGCCAGGGCATCGAGCGCTCCTGCGGCGTGCGATTTCGCGACGACCGTGTAGCCCTTCTCCCGGAGCAGTTCCTTCGTGACCTGCGCCACATCCGGCTGGTCATCGACGAGCAGCACCGTGATCGGCCTGCCCGGCTCCGGCACCTTGTCCGGGCCGGCAAGTTTTTTGAAGATTCGCGAGAGAGCCATAGTCTGCAAACGACAATGAACGCTGCCGGTTCCCCCAAATCTCACGACATTTTTCGCCATCGGTTAACACGCGCGGCCCACTATCACCACGCGCCACGGATTGCCACAATTTATCACTGTTTTTCAAAGGTTTGTGGGAGCGATATGGTTATCACAGAGAGCTAACATGGTCTTGCGAAATACGGTTAATGCGGCCTTTACCCGTGCGCCTGTTATTCGCCGTCGAGCGCGGCGCGGATGCGTTTGCCCAGTTCGTCCATCCGGAACGGCTTGAGTATGACGTCGAACCGCTCGAACTGGTCCGTCGGGATCGCCTTGTCGGCATAACCCGTGACGAGAACCGCCTTGAGGCCCTTTTCCTTCTGCACGCGCAACGCGAGATCCGCGCCGTTGAGCGTACCCGGCATCACGATGTCGGTCAGCAGCAAGTCGATATCGTCGCGATCTTCGAGAATATCGAGCGCGCGCTGCGCATTGATCGCATGGATCACCGTGTAGCCGAGTTCCTCGAGCATGGCCTGGGCGACTTCAGCGACATCCTCCTGGTCTTCGACGAACAATATGGTTTCGTCGCCAGTACCGATGCCGTCTGTATCACTCATACTCATTCCTTCTGTCATGCCGGAAACAATGTCCGAACGGCTAATCCGTTCCGCGCCGCGCATATACCGATTCGATATCGGCCCATGCCTTGTGGCGCATATTAGCCTTCACTTCGTTAAAGGCGGGCTGACTAGCGAATTCCTCGGCCCTCGCAACCGCTTTATCAACTGTCCTTTCGGGCATCACGCACTCGTCGGCCATGCCGGTCTCCACGGCCTCTGCCGCGCCCATCAGTCGCGAACTGAAAGCGAGCCTGCGATGCCAGACCGGGTCGAGCCCATATTCCATAATGATCTGCGGTACTTGGGGGAAAGCGAGACCCGCTTTCGCTTCGGGCAATCCGATCTTCAGGTCCGTATCGGCGATCACCGTCCAGTCGGCGGCGATCGCGATGATCCCACCGGCGCCGATCGCGTGCCCCGGTACCGCGCAAACGAAAGCGCATGGCAGGCGCATCAATGCCGCGCAGAAATCGTTGATCCCCCAGAATAGCCGCCGCCGCATCGCGCGATCCGCATCGGCGGCCTGTTTGATATCGACGCCGGCCGTCAGAACGCCGTTCGCGCCCGTCAGGACCACGCCGCCGGCCGGCGGCTCGTCGCCCAGTTTTTCCAGCAGCGCCGCGCCCTCTTCGAGCGTTTCCGCGTTCAACGCATTCAGCGGCGGCCGATCCAGCGTAACCAGCAGTGTCGCGCCGCGTGTTTCGGTGCGAAAGGCGCTCACTCGGGCGCGCCGCTTTCGCTGGCCGTCCAGCGCGCCACCCAGTCATATACGGTGCGATGCCATTGCAGGCTGTTGCGCGGCGAGTTCACCCAGTGGTTTTCGTCGGGAAACACGAGCAGTTCGGACGCGACACCCTGCCGCTGCAGGGCGGTGAAGGCGGCGAGGCTCTGGCTATAGGGAATGCGGAAATCGAGCTCGCCATGGATCACCAGCATCGGCGTCTGCCAGTTCTCGACATGATGGACGGGGTTCCAACGTTCATAGGCATCTTCGCGCTCGAAATAGGGCCCGCCGAAATCCCATTCGGGAAACCACAGCTCTTCGGTCGAATAATAGAACTGCCGCAGGTCGAAGATGCCGGCATGGTTGACGAGACAGTCGAACCGGTCCGGCCAGTTG
Source organism: Parasphingopyxis sp. (assembly GCF_052168295.1). Classification (GTDB taxonomy): domain Bacteria; phylum Pseudomonadota; class Alphaproteobacteria; order Sphingomonadales; family Sphingomonadaceae; genus Parasphingopyxis. The sequence goes on from NZ_JBQLZN010000024.1 coordinate 36,642, forward strand.
CCGGCGATCCAGTTCATCATATAGCCGCCATAGGAGGCGCCGAGCGCGCATACGCGATCGCCGTCCATCCACCCGTTCGCTTCCAGCACAGCGTCTAGGCCGAGCTGCAGATCGCGCAGCGGCTTGCCGCCCCAGTCATTGTTGATGCTGTCGGTGAATGCTTGGCCATATCCCGTGCTGCCGTGAAAATCGACGGTGACGACGGCATAGCCCTGCGACGCCATGGCCGCCGGATTCCAGCGATACGACCAGCTGTTGCTGAACGATCCCTGCGGGCCGCCATGCACGAAATAGGCGACCGGCGCAGTTTCGCCCTCGGCAAGCCCCGGCGGGCGGAATATCTGGCCGTAGACGGTCTCGCCATCCGACCCCGCGAAGGAGAATTCCTCCCGGATCGGCATTTCTATATCGCCGAACGTCGCGCCGTTGACATTGGTCAGCTGCCGCATCGTCCCGTCGGCCTCGATGCGATAGAGATCGGCGGGCGCCAATGCGCTCGCCAGGCTCACCATCAGCGCGCCGTCCGCCTGCGGCAGAATCGCGCCGATGCTGCCCTCGCCCGACACGCGCTCGATCCGACCTTCGGTGAGCGCATAGCGGAAGACAGGCGTATCGAGCCGGTCTTGCGCAACCAGATAGATGGACTGGCCGTCAGGCGACCAGGCGAGCGCACCGATGCTGTGATCCCAATCTTCTGTCAGCGCACGCGTTTCACCGGTCACGAGGTCGCGCAGATGGAGCACGCGTCGATCGCTTTCATAACCAGGGCGCTCCATCGCCACATAGGCGAGGAAGCGTCCGTCCGGCGACGGGGTCGGCAGCGAATCATAGGCTTCGTTCTCGGCCGTCAACACTTCCGGCGTGCTCGATCCGTCGGCAGGCGCGCGGTAGATATCGAGATCGGTCGATGTCGCTTCGGAAACACCGCCCTCGCGCAACGTGAAGAAAATCGCCGCGCCCGACGGATGCCAGGCGACCTGCTCGCCGCCGCCGAACGGGCGCGTGGGCGTATTTCCGTTCAGCGGCCGCGAAACGACCGCGCCCTCTCCGTCGATCAGCCCGTCCGCCAGCGCGTAGGTGACGAGCCGCGACTGCGTCCCGTCGTTCCAGCTGCCCCAGTGCCGCGCCATGATCGCATCGTAAAACCGGCCGCTGCCCGCATCCGGCACGGCTTCCGCGTCGGCGCAGCTGATATCGGCGCAATCCGAATCCTCGTCGAACCATATCGCTATGCGCCGCCCGCCCGGGCCGATCGCGAAACCGGCGACATCAGCCTCGACAGTCGTAACCTGAACCGCATCGCCCTCGCCGATCGGCGCACGCCACACCTGGCTCGAGCCGCTGCGATCGGAGAGGAAGTAGATATGCGTGCCGTCGGCCGAAAATGCCGGGGCGCTTTCGTCGCTATCGGACGCCGCACGCAAGCGTTCCGGCGCGGAGCCGGGCTCGCGCAGGTCGAGCAACCACAGATCGCCGCTACGCGCGTTTGCCTCGAGATCGGTTTCCTGCATCGCAAAGGCCAGCATGCCGCCATCGGCCGAAACAGCGCTGCCGCCGAGGCGGTTGAGCTGGACCAAGTCCTCCGGCGTGAAGTTCCGTGCGGAAGCGGGCGACAAGGTTGCCGCAAGCGCGCACACCGCGGTCATCAGGGCGATTTTTCTCATGTCGATGTGATAGCGCACCGGTCTAGCGGCGCAAGCTGTCAGAATGCTCGAAAGCCGCCTTTATTCGCGGCCCGCGGCTATGCGCGCAATTTCGCGAGCCACCATCTCTTCGACGATACCGGAGAGATTCTCGTCGAGCCATTCCTTGAGCATCGGCCGGAGCATTTCACGCACCAATCCTTCGAGCGGATGCGCCTCGTCGGCGTTGCCGCCTTTCGCGCGCGGCGTCGTTATCGCAGTGAGCGCGGCGAAGGCCGCCTGCGTCGCTTCGACGGTCTCTTCCGAAGCTATCGTCTCGTCCGCATCTCCGGCGACATCCGCGCTCGGCACTTCCGGCGTCGTCTCTACCTCGTCGGTGAGTTCGAGAACATCCTCGGCCACGGGCGGTTCGGACGTTTCCAGGACCGGCTTCTTGCGCGGCGCGCGCGGTTCGGGCTCGCCACCGGACGGATCGCCATCCTCTGCGATGATCTTCTTGATGGAAGCCAGTATCTCTTCCATCGTCGGCTCATGGTTAACGTCGCCCATGGGCGCGACATGCCTCAATTTTCGGGATTTGTCATCCCGCGCTCGGGATTATCGACCGTGCGTGTCGATTGAGTCACAGGACGCGGATCGTCGTTCCAGTCGAACCACTGATTGTCGACCCGCTCATAATTGACGTTCGGATCGTAAAGCGCGCCGCCGTCCAGGCCCAGATCCTGCGCTTCGGCCTGCCCCATGGCGGCCAGCAGGTTGAAACCGGCGACATAGGCGTTGCGCCGCGCCGTCACGAGATCGACCTGGCTGTTCAACAGTTCCTGCTCGGCGTTAAGAATGTCCAATATCGTTCTCAAACCGACGGAATTTTCCGCGCGGACACCTTCAAGGGCGAGTGCATTGGCGTCGACCGCCGTCTCGGTAGCGTCGATCACCTGCAAAGTGGCGCGATAGCGCGAAAACGCCGCGCGCACATCGGCCACAACGGCCCTTTCGGTGGCAATCACGGTTTCCATTGCCTGCGTCCGGCGCGCCTGTGACTGGCGGACCTGCGCGGCCGGCCGGCCCCCCTGATAGATGGGCAACGTGGCGCGAATGCCGACGGTCGCGGTCGTTTCTTCCTGCACGAACTGATTGCCGAGGGGGCCGCCGAGCGTATCGAGATAATTGTTGTAATTGCCGCGCGCAAAGGCTTCGAGGCGCGGCAGCCGCGTGCCCCGGGCGGCTGCGATGTCGCGTTCGGCCGCATCGGCATTGCGCTGCGCCGAGATCAGATCCGGATTGTTGACGATGGCGATATCTTCGGCCGCATCGGGTGTCGGGGGCAGCTCCGGCAGCGGCGGCGGCGGCTCAAGTTCCTCGGGCCATTCACCGACGAGCCGCAGATAATTCTCCTCCGCCGCGGCAAGCTCGGCCTCGGCCGAGTCCAGATTGGCACGCGCCGTGGACAGCCGGGCTTCGGCCTGGGCGACGTCCGTACGCGTCAGATCGCCGATTTCGAAGCGGTCGCTCGTCGCCTGAAGATTGGTATCCAGCACCCGCACCTGGTTCGCGTTGAGCTCCACAATGTTCCGGTTGCTGATAACGTCCAGATAAGCGGCGACGACGTTGGTGAAGAGATTGGCCTCGGTCGATCGCAGATCGGCCTGGCCGGCCTCCACCCGGTCGCGGGCCGCCTGGATGCGGTTGCGGACGGAACCGCCCTGATAGATCGGCAGTGTCGCATCGGCTTGCGCGCCGGTGATCCGGTCCGGCGCAGTAAAGGAGTTGGGCGAGTTGCGCAGATTTTCGTTGTAGAAGCCCGTCACGCTTACATTCGGACGGCCGTCCGCCAAGGTAATCGGCACATTTTCGTCATTCGCCCGTTGCCCGGCGCGCGCGGCATTCAGCGTCGGATTGGTCTGATAGGCTTCGAGCAATGCACCGCGCAGCGTCTCGGCCGAGGCCGGCGCCCCGGTCATCAGCACGACCGCCGCAGCGCCCGACAGAAAGATACTCGCCTTTGCCGCCATGTTACTCATCCTAAAACACAAATGCCGCGGGACGTTCAAAACCGGGCAAGGCCGCCGACTGCGCATCGACAAAGGCCGTCGTCCCGAACGCTTCGCCCTGTTTGCGGCCGTACACAAGACGCGTCACGCCATCGTCGGCCATTGCAGCAACGAGCCGTCCGCCGTCTCCGAGCTGTGCAACCAGCGCATCGGGCAGATGTTCGATCGCACCGTCGACAATGATCACGTCATAGGGCGCGCCGCCCGCCCACCCGTCGGTGAGCGGCCCGGAAACGCTGTCGACATTGGCGAAATCCGCGAGCGTTTTCGCGCCGTGCGCGGCGAGCGCTTCGTCTTCTTCGAGCGCAACGACCGATTTAGCGAGGCCCGCGCATAATGCGGCGGTATAACCGGTTGCCGAACCGACGACGAGCACATGATCGTCCGGTGTGAGCGCCGCTTCGGTCAACAGCCGGGCGGTCGCCATCGGCAGGTTCATGCGGCGGCCATCGCTCAAGGGCAGCAGCATTTCCGCATAAGCAAGCGCCGCCTTGTCTTCCGGTACGAAATCCTCGCGCGGCAGGACCGCCATCGCCCGGATGACACGCCGGTCGTCGACGGCGTTCGGCCGCAACTGGCTTTCCACCATCGCCGCACGCATCGCCTCGAAATCGTGAGTCATAGCAGGGAAGCCTTGCTGTTCTTGTTCTCGTTGCACACGACTGTCTTATCTCAGCAATACAGTCACGTCAACGCCGCCTTCTATCGGCAATAACAAGCGAGGCCAAGCCGCTATGCGAACGGTTTCGACGAAAGCGCGGTTGCGCTTGACAGATTGCCCCGGCTTGCCCATTTGCCCGCCCTCGACAGTTGCCGCGGGGCCCGATGGCGGAGTGGTGACGCAGCGGATTGCAAATCCGTGTACGCCGGTTCGATTCCGGCTCGGGCCTCCACGTCTCCTCGCCGGAATATTTCGAGAAATCAGGCCTTCGGCGGCCAAGGGAAAAAACCGCTCGTCCGGCGGATATAATCCTCATATTCGGGTTTGGCGCGTTTGAGGCGGCGCTCGAGCAGCGCGGCGCCGCTCCATTTCACCAGCAGATAGGTCATGACAGCCGGGCCGATGAAGCTCGCTATGCCGAGCGTCGTTTCCGCCGCGATCAGATAGAGGCCCCACCAGACGCAGGCGTCGCCGAAATAGTTGGGATGGCGCGTGTAGCGCCATAGCCCCTTGTCCATGACGCCGCCGGTGCCTTGCGCCTTGAAGCGCGCGAGCTGCCAGTCGCCGATCGTTTCGAAGAGGATGCCGATAATGGCGAGGCCAGCGCCGAACCAGCCCAGCAAGCCAACGGCAGCGGGTTCCGCCGGGATCGAGCCGAGCTGGATCGGGAGCGAGACGATCAGCAACAGGATGCCCTGCAGCATGAAGACCATCCGGAAGCTGAACCGGTGCGGATGCGGCTGCGCCTTGCCGAGCATCGCGACATATCGCCCGTCCGGCCCTTCCCTGCGCCAGCGCCAGAAGAGATAGCCGGCGAGCCGCGTGCCCCAGATGGCGGCGATGCACAGGATCAGCAGGCGGCGTTCCTCCGATCCGCCTTCGGTAAGCAGGTAGGTCACCCCGGCGATGATGACGAAGCTGAAGCCCCAGAAACTGTCGATGAAGCTGACATCCTTGATCGCAACGCTGATCGCCCAGAGCAGCACGAGGATGGCGAGGATCACGGCCGCGTTGACGCCGAAAACGAAGAGAAAGCTTTCCATGAAGTGTGTGCCCCTGTTGTTTTTACGACCGATATGCTGCGCCCCGCGGCGCTTGGCCATACGCTTTTCGAAAGCCTAGGCAGAGCCGCGCAGGTTCGATACCCATGCTGAAAAGCCGAACTGGAAAGGATCGCCGCCATGGACGTCAAAACCGTCAACCGCGTAAAGTCGACGCTGGAGGATGACGGCCATCCCTATATCGGCGGGGCCTGGACGCCCAATTTCGAGGAAGTGGACGCGCACGACCTCGATGCGGTGGGCGAGATCCCGACCGATATTTCCGGCGTCTATGTCCGCAATACCGAAAACCCCGTGCACCAAGCGATCGGCACCTATCATCCGTTCGACGGGGACGGGATGCTGCATGCGATCCATATCCATGACGGCAAGGCCAGCTATCGCAACCGCTTTGTCCGCACGAAGGGCTTCCTCGCCGAACAGGAAGCCGGCCGGGCGCTATGGGCCGGCATCGCGGCCAACCCCAAGCTCTCCGAACGGCCGGGCTGGGGCGCGCAGGGTTCGCTGAAAGACTCATCCTCGACCGATGTCGTCGTTCATGCCGGCAATGTGGTCTCGACATTCTACCAGTGCGGCGAGCCCTATCTGCTCGATCCAGTCACGCTTGAGGACAAGGGCATCGCCGATTGGGGGCCGGACGAGGGCATTTCCGCCCATCCCAAGGTCGACCTCGATACCGGCGAACTGCTGTTCTTCAACTATTCGAAGAAGGCGCCGTACATGCATTACGGCATCGTCGATAAGAACAATCAGCTCACCCATTACGTCCCGATCCCCCTGCCCGGCCCCCGCCTGCCGCACGACATGGCCTTCACCGAAAATTACACGATCTTCAATGATCTCCCGCTCTTCTGGGACCCGGAATTGCTGGAGCGGGACCTGCACGCCGCGCGCTTCTATCCCGAACTCGGCACGCGCTTCGCGATCATCCCGCGCTATGGCAGCGAAGAGGATATCCGCTGGTTCAAGGCCGACCCGACCTTCGTTCTCCACTGGATGAATGCCTATGAAGAGGGCGACGAGATCGTGCTCGAAGGCTATTTCCAGGAAGACCCGCAGCCCAAGCCGCTGAAAGACGTGCCGCAACAATGGGCGCAGATGATGGCCTATCTCGACGAGCATTCGATGAAGCCCAAGCTCCACCGCTGGCGCTTTAACCTGAAGACGGGCGAAACGCAGGAAGAGCATCTCGACGAGCGCATCCTGGAATTCGGCTGCTTCAACCGCAATTTTCAGGGGAAGAAAACGCGCTATCTTTACAGCACGACGGCCAAGCCCGGCTGGTTCGTGTTTACCGGCATCGTGAAGCATGATTTCGAGACAGGCGATTCGGTCGAACTGCAATTCCCGGACGGCGAATATCTAAGTGAGCCGTGCTTCGTGCCGCGCATCGGATCGACCGAGGAAGATGACGGCTATCTGATAACCTTCACCATCGACACGAATAACGACCGCTCGGAATGCGTGTTGCTGGATGCGCGGGATATCGAAGCGGGGCCGGTCTGCCGGATCGCCCTGCCCCACCGCATCAGCAGCGGCACACATGCGATCTGGGCGAACAGCGACGAACTATAGGCGAAACCATATGAGCGCACCTGTATTCATCCTTGGCGGCTATCAGACAGATTTCGCGCGCAACTGGCATCGCGAAGGCGAGGATATTTTCGGCCTCTTCAAGGCAACGCTGGAAGGCGGTCTTGCCGATACGGGCCTCGAACCCGAAGAGATCGAAGCCGCCCATGTCGGCAATTTCACGGCGGAACTCTTCTGCAACCAGGGCCAGCTCGGTGGCTTCTTCGCGGCGGTCGACGACCGCTTCTCCGGCATGCCCGCCCAGCGCCACGAAGCCGCCTGCGCCTCGGGCAGCATGGCGATCCTTTCCGCGATGGCCGAGATCGAGGCCGGGCGGTACGACTGCGTCTGCGTGCTCGGGATCGAGATGATGCGCAACGTGCCCGGCGACACTGCCGCGCAATATATCGGCGGCCCGGCGATGTTCTCCGGCAAGGAATGCGATGGCGTCCAATATCCCTGGCCGCACATGTTTTCCGAGCTCGGCGACGAATATGAGCGGCGTTTCGGGCTGCAACAGGCGCATCTCGCCGAGATCGCGCGCACCAATTTCGCAAATGGCCGGCGTAATCCCAATTCGCAGACGCGCAAATGGACGTTCGGCAATGCGAGCTTCGTAGAAGATGACGAGGCCAATCCGGTCATCGACGGTCGCATCCGGCGGCAGGATTGCGGGCAGATCACCGATGGCGGCGCGGTCATCTTTCTCGCGGGCGAAGCCAAGGCGCGCGACTATGCTGCGCAACATGGCACGTCGCTCGACGACATCGCCCGGATCGACGGCTGGGGCCACCGCACCGCGCATATCGCGTATCGGCCGAAGATCGAGGCGAGCAAAGCGGAGGATTATGTCTTCCCGCATGTCCGCAAGGCGGTGGCCGACGCGCTGGAGCGGGCGGGCATCGGCTCGGCCAAGGATCTGGACGCCATCGAAGTCCATGATTGCTTCACGACCACCGAATATATGGCGATCGACCATCTCGGCCTGACCGGACCCGGCGAAAGCTGGAAGATCATCGAAAATGGCGGGATCGCCATCGACGGCGCGCACCCGATCAATCCGAGCGGCGGCCTGATCGGCTCCGGCCACCCGGTCGGCGCGACCGGAGTCCGCATGATGCTCGACTGCGCAAAGCAGGTGACGGGCCAGGCAGGCGACTATCAGGTCGAGGGCGCGGACAAGGCCGGAATGCTGAACATCGGCGGCAGCACTACCACGGTGGCGAGTTTCATTGTCGCGCGAGCCTGAAAGCTCAGCAGCCGCGCGGCGCGATTAACAAATGCTAATTATCTGATTTTTCACGTTTTTCTGTGACTTTGATTCGCGAAATGAGAGCGAATGTCGTCACAGAACCCTTTGTGAACAGGCGGCGGGAGCCGCGCCAACCGCTACTTACGCACGTGCAGCTCTCGCTGCACGGCACGGTGCTGGGCATGTCGCGGACATACGATATCTCGGCTAACGGCTTCTGCGGGTCGAATATTGCACATCTGGAGCCCGGCCAGCGGATCGGCATCGGAATAAACGGGATCGGCACGGTGGACGCGACCGTCCTTCGCACCGAGCCGAGCAGGTTCGCCGCGCGTTTCGAACGGCCGATCAGAGTGGAAGATGTCGATATCTCGCCGATCATCACGCCGCATCGCGCTCTGCCGAGGAATGCGCTTAGCGAGGAAGGCTTCTGGAAGTGAACAAAATGACGACCGTGTTTACCGACGACAATCAAACCCAAGAGTCCGGGGCAGGCAAGCGGCAGCACAGTCGGCGGCGCGCCAATGTGCGCATCGGCATGCGAAAACGCGGTTACGCGCAGACGAAAACGGACATGACCGATATCTCTCAAACGGGATTCCAGATCGACAGCACCGTCAATCTCGCCACGGGCGAAATCATCTTCATTTATCTCCCAGGCATTCAGCCATTGAGCGCAAGGGTGGTATGGCGCGACGGGTTTCGGGTCGGCTGCCGGTTCGAGGCGCCGATCAGCGAATACATCTACGAACGGCTTGTCGACACGGTCGGAACAGACTGAAAGCCATTGGAGTGGTCGAACTCTAACAATTCTAGCTGACGACTAGTGGCCCGGCGCGTCGTTTCCGCTATAGGCGGCGATCCTGTTGGATGGGCCGATGATCAATTTCAGCAATCTCAAGGTGCGCCTCGGCGGCACGGTGATACTCGACGGCGCGACGGCGGCGCTGCCGCCGGGTGCGAAGGTCGGGCTGATCGGGCGCAACGGCGCGGGCAAATCGACGCTGATGCGCGCCCTGACCGGGCAGATCGAGGCCGATGACGGCTCGATCGACATGCCGAACGATATGCGGATCGGCTATCTGGCGCAGGAGGCCCCGGCCGGAACGCAATCGCCGCTCGAGACGGTGCTCGCGGCCAATTCCGAACGCACCGCACTGCTCGCCGAATCCGAAACGGCAACCGATCCGCAGCGGATCAGCGATATTCACGAACGCCTCGCCGCGATGGATGCGCATGCCGAGCCCGCCCGCGCCGCGCGCATCCTGAGCGGGCTCGGATTCAGCGAGGACATGCAGGCGCAACCACTCGACAGTTTTTCGGGTGGCTGGAAGATGCGCGTGGCGCTCGCCGCGCTACTCTTCACCGCGCCTGACATGCTGATGCTCGATGAACCGTCGAACCATCTCGATCTCGAAGCGACGCTCTGGCTCGAAAATTTCCTGCGCGACTATCGCGGGACAATGCTCGTGATCAGCCATGAGCGGGACCTGCTCAATAACGTCGTCGATCATATCCTGCATCTGAAAGCTGGGCGAACGAAGCTCTATCCGGGCGGCTATGACGCGTTCGAGAAACAGGCGGCCGAACAGGCGGCGCAGGCGGCCAGCGTGCGCGCCAAGCAGATCGCCGAGCGCGAGAAACTGCAGGCCTTCGTCGATCGCTGGCGCGCTAAGGCGCATGCCGCGAAACAGGCGCAGAGCCGGATGAAGGCGCTGGCGCGGATGGCCCCGGTCGAAGCGGCGGTCGAGGATCCGACGCTCGTTTTCGGTTTCCCGAGCCCGGGCGAAATGAAGCCACCGATGATCGTGCTCGACGATGCGGCGGTCGGTTATGAGGAGGGCAAGCCCGTTCTCTCCCGCGTGTCGCTCCGCATCGACCCCGAAGACCGGCTCGCTTTTCTCGGCCGAAACGGCAACGGCAAGACGACGCTCGCCCGGCTGCTGGCGGGGCAACTCGATCCTATGGGCGGCGATATCGCGATCCACGGCAAGACGCGGGTCGGCTATTTCACCCAGTACCAGGTCGAGGAGCTGGACGGCGAGGATACGCCGCTCGACCATATGACGCGCGCCATGCCCGATGCGAAACCCGGCGCGGTGCGCGGACAGCTCGGCAGGTTCGGCTTTTCCGGCGACAAGGCGACGATAGAGGTCCGCAAGCTTTCCGGTGGCGAGCGGGCGCGGCTGGCGCTGGCGCTGATTACGCGCGATGCCCCGCACCTCCTGATCCTCGACGAACCGACCAACCATCTGGACGTCGATGCGCGCGAGGCGCTGGTGCAGGCGCTGACCGAATATTCCGGCGCTATCGTCATCGTCAGCCATGACCGGCACATGCTGGAACTGACTGCGGACCGTCTGATCCTGATCGACGATGGCACGGCTACGGAGTTCGACGGATCGATCGACGATTACACCGATTTCGTGCTCGGCAAGGACGAGCCGCCGCCGGAAGCGAAGTCGGGCGCGCGGAAGAACGCGAAACAGGCGCGCCGCGAGGCAGCCGAAGCGCGGAAGGAAACGCAAGCCTTGCGCAAGAAGGCCAAGGATGCCGAAGCGCAAATCACGAAGCTCGAAAAGGAGCGCTCAGCCATAGATCATGCGATGTTCGCGCCAGACGAGGTAAAAGGCGATCTCGCTGCCGCGACGATGAGCGACCTGATGATGCAGCGCGCGAAGATCGAGGAACGGATCGCCGAACAGGAAGAGATCTGGACCAGGGCTTCCGAAGCGCTGGAGGAGGCAGCCATGTGACAATATTGTGAATACCGGAAAACGCGTATAGAGGGCAGTCAAATATCGTAGGGTATTTTGCCAAAGAGTTGACAAACAGGGGTCGTATATGGGCGAGAAAAAGCCTTCCGAACAAGAGGTGGTTGACGTTATTTCGCAGGTCTGGGACCGGAACGATGACGAAGAATGGCGCAAAGACCAATCACATTATCGAGGCGAGGGACGTTGGGCTGATGACGAGCGATGGCAGAAGATCGGTCAGCTGACCGCGAGCCAATTGCGGATGGCAGCCAAGATGGCCGGTCGCGAAAGCGATCTTCGCAATTTGCGTATCCTGGAATGGGGGCCAGGCGGCGGTTCAAATGTATTTGCGTTGAAGGATATTGCTGACCAATATTTCGGGGTAGACATTTCGGCGAAAAACCTGGCCGAGTGCCAACGAATGATCACCGCGGAAGGTTATGATCAATTGTTCCGCCCAATTCTCCTCGACGGCGAACCTGAAAATATTAAGAAGATGGTGGACGGAGAAGTCGATGCTTTTCTGAGCACTGCCGTATTCCAACATTTTCCAAACCAAGATTATGGATCTGAGGTTTTGAAAGCTATTCGTTCTGTATGCGCCACGGATGCCATTGGATTAATTCAGATTCGCTTCGATAATGGCAATCCCCGTTACGCGCCCAAAGAAAATATACAGGAATACGCCTCCGATCCGCGGACAGCCACGTCGTATAAACTCGACGACTTTTGGGTGCTATTGCACGAAAGAGGATTTGCCCCACTTGCAATATTGAAAATATCTCAGCGTAACAACTATGCGACCTTCTTGATTAAGGCACGATAGCAGACCTGGTCGAGCTTTGGATGTTATCCGTGCTTGCTAGCCCAACGCCAGCACCGCAAAACTCGCCAGCCAATGCTCGCCCATATAGTCGCCCTCGACATGCGGTAGCGCGACGTCGAGATGGCGCTCGGCGGTTTGCGCAGCGCGTTCGCCGAGGTCTGCGGGCAGCGCATTGGCGATGCCCCGCCAGCACCAGGCCCGGGCGAGGTTGAAGCCGTCGAGATGCGCGATCTTGCCGTCGCTGCGATCGCTCGGAACCGCGGGCGTAAACAGGCTGGCTGGCTCGCCGATATCGAGCCGCGGCAGGAAGTTCGCGAACCATTCGGCGAAATCCGCTTTGCCCAGCACGATCCGCATGAGCAGCGCTTCGATCATCGCCGAAGAGAGAAACTCATCGCCACCCGGCTCCCAGGCCTGACAGTCGCGATCCATGCCGTAATAGAAGCCCGCTCGCTCGCGGATCAGGCCGAGCAGGTCCGCATCATGCGCCGCGGCCCAGCTATGAGCCAGTACCAGCGCGAAAGCTGTATTGTAATGCGTGCCCGTGCGGATCGGATAGCCCTGTTTGGGCAGGAACAGCATGAACCGCTCCGCGAATGCGCGCGCGAGCGGTTCGAGGTTCGCGCTCCAGTCGCGGTCCTCGTGCCGCGCCGCCTCGCCATGCAGCGCCAGCAGCCAGGCCCAGCCATAGGGCCGCTCGAACCCGCCCGAATATTCGCGATCGAGATAAGCAAGCTCGCCCCCGACCTTTTCCTCGGTCAGCATCCGGTCCGCCAGCACCTCGACATCCCGCGCAAACGGCGCATCGGGATAGAGCCGCCGCAGGGTCAGCAACATCCAGTATCCATGCACGCAGCTGTGCCAGTCGAAACTGCCATAGAAGATCGGGTGCAGCACCTTGGGTTCGCGCGCGTCCTCGGGTCCGTTCATGACATGATCGAGCTTGTGCGGATATTGTTGCGTGACATGGCCTAGCGCGATGCGGGCGAATTTCTCGGCGAGGTCTTGGGTCAGCTCCATAGCAGAAAGGCTCCGATATAGATGATGGCGACATTGCAGAACCAGAGCGGGATCGCCGTTCCGACCTGCTGGCGGATAACGCCGTTCTGATCTTTCAGCTCGAGCAGCGCCGCAGGGACGATGTTAAAGTTCGCCGCCATGGGCGTCATCAGCGTACCGCAGAAACCGGCCAGCATGCCGACCGCGCCGATGACCGCCGGGTTACCCCCATAATCCTCGACGAGCAACGGAATGCCGATCGCCGCCGCCATCACCGGGAAGGCGGCGAAGGCGTTACCCATGATCATCGTGAAGATCGCCATGCCGAGGCAGAAGACGATCACCCCGATCAGGATATTATTCTCCGGTATCAGCGTTCCGGCGGCTCCGCCGATCACATCGCCGACGCCCGCCAGCGCGAAGACGGCGCCGAGCGCAGCGAGCATCTGTGGCAGGATCGCGGCCCAACCGATCGAATCGAGCAGGCGGCGCCCCTCCTCTGCCGGCGCCAGTAGCGGCGACTTCAACCAGATCATTGCCGCGACCAAAGCGAAGACCACGCCGATGCCGAACAGGATCAGCGTCTCGCGGCGCTCCTCGAACAACCCGGTCTCGAACAGCGGGGTATAATTGTAGAGCAGCGTACCCGCGACGGCCGTGATCGGAACGATCAGCGCCGGCAGGAACAGGCGGTTGCCGAGAAGCTTCGAGAAATCGAAGCGCTGTTCGACTGTCGTCGTTTCGGGATCGCTGCGCCCGAGGCCGCCGATGCCGGCAATGCCCACCATCGCCAGCACCAGCAGGCCATTGGCAAAATCGGAGACATGACTGCCGAGCAGGAAGCTCGCGGCGAGCAACCCCCAGAAAGCGGCATTGCCGAGACGCTTGCCATTCGACCGGTCGAGCAAGCTCAACAGCGCCCATAGCGCGAAGAATGAGCCGGCGAGGATGTAGAGCCATTCATAGGTGATCACCTGCGCTTCTCCTCGACACGACGAGAAGGAATGCGTCCCAGCCGCCTGTCAAAAGCCAGGATACGGCTGCCATGGATGAAAAAAGCGCAAATCGCGGTCGGGATCGCCCAGACCGACAGCTGCAGCGGCGTCAGCGGATAGCCGGCGCTTTCGAACACGCCCTGGATCAGCAGGATCGACGCGATGGCGAAGAAGATGTCCTCACCGAAAAACAGCCCGACATTGTCGGTCGCCGCCGACATCGCCTTGACCTTCTCGCGCTCATCGTCGGGCAAATCGCCATGCGATTTTTCGGCCGCCGCCTCGGCCATCGGCGCAACGAGCGGCCGAACCGCCTGCGGGTGGCCGCCAATATCCTTCATGCCGATCGCAGCAGTGACCTGGCGGAACCCGAGATAAACGACGAGCAACTTGCCCATCGTGGCACCTCGCAGTCCCTCGATCACAGTACGCGCGCGCTGTTGCAGGCCATAACGCTCGAGCAGACCGATCACCGGCAGGATGATCCAGGTGACCGAAATATAGCGGTTGTCGTTGAACGCCTTGCCCAGCGCCTCGATCACCGCAACGAAATCGAGCCCGCCGAGAAGGCCGGTTGCTATGGCCGCAACCACAACGACAAGCAGCGGATTGAAACGCAGCGCGAAGCCGACGACGACGATCAGGATACCGGACAGGACAAGATAGTCGGCCATTAGCTAACATCATTCCAGCGAAATCTGGAATCTCTGGCCGCATGCGCATTGCCAAATTGCCTTAGATCCCAGCCTTCGCTGGGATGACGAAAACGATTCATTTATCCTCCCCGAAACCGCCACCACCGGGGGTCTCAACGACATAGACGTCGCCCGGCTCCAACGCGCTCGAGGCGGTGGCGGGCAGTTCCTCCTCGCTACCGTCCGTCCGCACGACATAGTTGCGCCCCGGCGCCGCGTCCGATCCTCCTCGGATGCCCCGGGGCGGGATGCGGCGGCGGTTGGCGAGCATGTTCGCCTGCATCGCTTCGAGAAAACGCACGCGGCGCACCGTGCCGTCGCCGCCCCGATGCCGCCCTGCCCCGCCCGAGCCGTGCCGGATCGCGAAGCTTTCAAGCAACACTGGGAGGCGGGTCTCCAGAATCTCCGGATCGGTCAGCCGGCTGTTCGTCATATGCGTCTGCACGGCGCTGGTGCCGTCATGATCGGGCCCCGCGCCCGAGCCGCCGGCGATCGTTTCGTAATATTGGTGCCGGTCATTGCCGAAGGTAAAATTGTTCATTGTGCCGGCGGACGGCGCAAGCCGGCCGGTCGCGGCGAACAGCGCATCTGTGACGACCTGACTGGTCTCGACGTTGCCCGCGACGACGGCCGCCGGATATTGCGGGTTGAGCATCGAACCCTCGGGCACGATCAGCTCGATCGGGCGCAGACACCCGTCATTCATCGGGATCGCGTCGTCGATCAGTGTCCGCACCACATAGAGGGTCGCGGCGCGGGTTATCGAATAGGGTGCGTTGAAATTGTCGGGCTGCTGGTCGCTCGTGCCGGTGAAATCGATGGTCGCGGACCGGGCCTCGCGGTCGACCGTGATCGCCACCGATACTTGCGCGCCATTGTCCATCTCGTAGGTGAACGCCCCGTCGTCCAGCTTTTCGATCAGGCGGCGGACCGCCTCTTCGGCATTGGCGAGGACGTGATCCATATAGGCGGCCACGACATCGCGGCCATAATCGGCCGCGATCCGCACCAGTTCCTCCGCGCCGCGCGTGCACGCCGCGAGCTGGGCCTTGAGATCGGAAATGTTACGGTCCGGATTGCGCGCCGGATAGTCGCCCGCACCGAGGATCGTGCGCATCTCGGCTTCTAGGAAACGCCCCTCATCGACCATCAGGACATTGTCCAGCAGCACGCCTTCGTCTTCTATCGAACGGCTATCTGACGGCATCGAGCCCGGCGCGATCCCGCCGATATCGGCATGATGGCCGCGCGCCGCGACAAAGGCGGACGGCGCATCGTCGCCCGGATGGAATACCGGGACGATGACGGTGATGTCCGGCAGGTGCGTGCCGCCGCGATAGGGCGCGTTGAGCACATAGGCGTCGCCCGGGCGGATGCCGCGTCCATCCCTGCAGTCCTCGCGCGCTTCGATGATCGTCCGGATGCTGTCGCCCATGGAGCCGAGATGGACGGGGATATGCGGCGCATTGGCGATCAGCGCGCCCGTAGGGTCGAACAGGGCGCAGGAGAAATCGAGGCGTTCCTTGATGTTCACGGAACTCGCCGTGCTCTGCAGTGCAACGCCCATCTCCTCGGCAATCGCCATGAAGAGGTTATTGAAGATTTCGAGCATGACCGGATCGACGTCCGTGCCGATCGCATGATGCTCCGCGCGCGGCTCTGCGCGGGTCAGGATGAGATTTCCATGCGTATCTGCCTCGGCCTGCCAGCCCGGCTCGACATAGGTGGTCGCCGTCTCCTCGACGATCATGGCGGGGCCGGTGATCGTTTCGCCGTGAGCAATACCCTCGCGCGCAATCACCTTTCCGTGCTCCTGCGAAGGCAGGAGTCCAGTCCGAGGGGGCCGGGCCTGGGCTCCTGCCTTCGCAGGAGCACGGATATCGTTCGTCCGTCCCACGGCTTCGGCGATTAGCGTCTCGACAATAACCTCGGCCTCCTCGTCGACATAACCGAAACGCGCCTTGTGCAGCGCTTCGAATACCGCGCGCATCGCCCTGGGCGTATCGCGCGCGACTTCGAGCGCGCTGTCGCTGCCGGAATAGCGCAGCGCGACACGGCACTCGCTTTCTATCGCCGCGGGATCGACGCCCTGTTCCCGGACGGCCGCTTCCGCCTCTTCGGCGAGCGATGCCATCTCGGCGCCGAAATCCGTGCCCAGCGGCCTGCCGAACGTGACCTCGCGCAGCACCGTCACATCCGCGAGACCTATCCCGTACGCCGACAGCACGCCTGCGAGCGGATGGATCTGGATCCGGTCGATCCCGAGCGCGTCGGCGACGAGGCAGGCATGCTGCCCCCCGGCTCCGCCGAAACAGGCGAGCGCGTAACGGGTCACGTCGTGGCCGCGCGCGATCGAGATTTTCTTAATGGCGTTCGCCATGTTGTCGACGGCGATGCGCAGGAACCCTTCGGCGACCTCCTCCGGCGTCATGCGCGTGCCCGTTGCCAACTGGATATCCACCGCCATTTCCCCAAGCTTCTCCGCAGTGATATCCACATCGATGGGCTGATCGCCATTTGGCCCGAACACATGCGGAAAATGATCGGCGTCGATCTTGCCGAGCGCGACGTTGCAGTCGGTCACTGTCAGCGGCCCGCCGCGCCGGTAACAGGCCGGCCCGGGCACCGCGCCAGCGCTGTCCGGCCCGACCCGGAACCGGCTGCCGTCGAAATGGCAGATCGAGCCGCCGCCCGCGGCCACAGTGCGGATTTGCAGCATTGGCGCGCGGATCCGCACGCCCGCGACGACCGTTTCCAACGTGCGTTCGTATTTTCCCGCATAATGCGAGACATCGGTAGACGTGCCGCCCATATCGAAGCCGATGATCCGCTCGAACCCGGCCTGTTCCGCCGTTTTCGCCATGCCGACAATGCCGCCCGCCGGGCCTGACAGGATCGCGTCCTTGCCCCGAAACGCGTGCGCATCGGCGAGGCCGCCGTTGGATTGCATGAATTGCAATCGAACGTCGTCCCCAATTCCATCCACAACCTTGTCCACATATCGGCGCAGCACCGGGGAGAGATAGGCGTCGACGACGGTCGTATCGCCCCGCCCCACCAGCTTGATGAGCGGCGCGACCTCATGGCTGACGGAAATCTGGGTGAACCCGATCTCGCGGGCGATGGCGGCGAGCCGCTCTTCATGGTCCGTGTACTGCCAGCCATGCATGAGCAGGATCGCGATGGCGCGAAAGCCGTCGGCATGGGCCGCTTCGAACGCTTCTCGCGCAGCATCCTCGTCGAGCGGCGTCTCTATCGCGCCGTCGACGCGGACGCGCTCGTCTATCTCGATCACCCGCTCGTAAAGCTGGCTCGGCAGCTTGATATGTCGCGCGAAAATCTCCGGCCGCGCCTGATAGCCGATCCGAAGCGCATCGCCGAACCCGCGCGTCACGGCCAGCACCACCCGTTCGCCCTTGCGCTCGAGCAGCGCATTGGTGGCGACCGTCGTGCCCATTTTCACGCTGGCGATCGGCCCTGTGCCATGGCCTGCCTGCAATCGCTCGATCGCGGCGACGGCCGCATCGTCATATTGTTCGGGATTGTCGGAGAGGAGTTTCTCGACATGCAGCGCGCCGTCCGGCGCGATCGCGACCACATCGGTGAATGTCCCGCCGCGATCGATCGCGAAGCGCCAAGCCCTCTCCATCCGCATGTTCAAACAGGCTCGCCCGGCGATTACAAGCGCGGACCGTCAGTAGAGCCGCTTGAGACCGGCGAAAAACGCCTCGGACGAAAAACGGTGCCCGGCTTGCTCGACAGCCTTTCGCGATGCGGTTTCGAGCCACTCGGCATCGCGTAGCAGCACAATACTGCGATCGACGAGCACCCCGACATTGTCAGGTGGTACGAGAATGCCCGTCTCGCCATCGACAAAGGTCTCGCCGATCCCCCCGACATCGAATGCCACAACGGGCACGCCCGAAAACTGCGCCTCGATCAGGACGTTCGGCAGTCCTTCGGTACGCGAGGTGAGCCAGAACAGGTCCATAGCGGCCAGATAATCGGCCACATTCTCCACCTGCCCCGGCATGTGCACAGACGCCGCCAGGCCGGCCTCGGCAAACCGATCCGCGACCGCGGCGCGCAAGGGCCCGTCACCGATCATCAGGAATTGCGTATCCGGCGCTTCCCGCGCCAACGCGATAGCGGCATCGGCCCAGAGCAGTGGCTGCTTCACCTCGGAGAAGCGCAGCACCGTGCCGATAACCGGCCGGTCTCCCGCCAGACCGACCGCCTGTTTCGCTTCCGCTTTCGGCTTTCCGGGCGCGGCCCAATCGAAGCCGTTATAGAGCACGCGAAACCGCTCATCCTCGGGCGCGCGCCACCAGTCGGCATAGCCGCGCGCCGCCGCCTCTGCGCAGAAGACGGTCGCGACTTCGGGCCGCGTCCGCAGTTGGCGATAGACCGCGGGATAGGAAGCGATCGGCTCGGCCCGCCCGGTTAGCGGGACATTCGGCGTATGATGGAAATGGATGACGATCCTTGGACATCCGGCGACCAGCCCGGCAAAGACCGCGAGCAATCCGGTCAGGTCGTTCCAGGCATGGATGACGCACGGACGGGTATCGCGGATATGGGCATGGAGCTTGTACGCGCGCACATTCCAGCTCGGCGGCAGGAGCGCGAAGGGCATGGCCGCCGCGCCATCGGGTCCGAGCAGCACGATATCGCGCGCACTGACGCCTGCCTCTTCCGCATAGAAGGCCGACGGCGCGCCGTCGGCATAATCGAGCAGCGCGAGATTAACATGATCAAAATCGTCGCCCTCGGCGAAATGGCGATAGGCGCGCGCTAGCATCCGCTCCATGCCGCCGCACGCCAGCGTGTTGCCGACCATCAGCAGGCGATTGTTAGGATCGTACGGCTCGGCGCCTTCGAGTCCGCGTTCGAACAGCCAATCGAAGGCCAGTTCGACCGGCTCGGCGGAAATAGGCGGCTGGGCATCCGGCTTGCTGCGAACATGATCGAGCAAAGCGGCACGCGCAGGCACCTCCCCAGCGAAATTGGCGGCGGCCAGTATTGTGCTGTCGTCGAGCCAGCGGCCGCGCTCCGCCGCCAGGCTGGCCAAGCGGCGGCGGATCGCCGCGCGCTTCTTGGCGCGCTTCGTTTCGGTCAGCGCCCGCCGTAAAAGGATGCGCGCGAAACCCGGATAGCCGAGCGCGCGCGCCAGCCGCGCATCGGCGATAGCGCGGTCTTCGGCGGAAAGTGGATATGCGGCAAAAGATGCAATGGCGCGTTCCAGCAGCGGATCGTCATGACCGGCGCCCAGCTTGTGCAGTCCGACAATCGCCCAGTGGAGATGCGCCGGCGATGCGCCACGGTCCAGCAGGCCGTCCATATGGTCGCGCAGTCCGCCCGCATCACCCCGCGTGCGCAATGTTTCAACCGTTGCTTGCGTTTTCTTCGCCGAACCGGCGAATATCCGGCCGAGCGCGGACCCCCGCTGCGATGCCGATGGCGCGGCGAAAGAGAGATCGTCAGGCACCAGATCCCCCATCGGATGATCCGATCGAAATGCGTCGATGACCGGCTCGGCGTCACCGCTGTAAGAGTCGAGCGAATGCGCCGAAGGACCCGCGCTATCGATCGATGCAAGAAAATCCGGAACTGGATCGAGCTGCGCCCGCATGTGATCGGCCAAGCCCCGATGTCCGAGATTCAGCGCCGCCTCGGCGGCACAGGCGGACGCAAGCCGAACGTGCTCGCCGGACCGAAAGACATCGCGCCACAGCATGATCGCATCGGACCAGAAACCGCGTTGGCTGGCGACGATGGCGGCGGCCATAGGTCCGTCGGGCGGCGGCGGGAAGCGGTGCACGGCTATCGGCCAAACAGCCGCGCGAAACGCGCGCGCCAACGTCCCGACCAGCCCGCCGCGCGATGCAGCCGGTCAATCTCTGTGCGCGTGCGTTCCGCCTGCCGCGCCAGATCGCGTTCATGCCGCGCCGTAAGCGCTTTCTCCCGGCCCGCGCGTATGCGCTTCTCGCTGCGCAGCCGATCGATCTCCGTCCACGCGGCGGCCGTGCGCGCACGCCACAACGCCGCCTCGCGCTCGGCGTC
>NZ_JBQLZN010000025.1:0-3105 GCF_052168295.1 Parasphingopyxis sp.
GTCGGCGCGGGCATTTCCTCGCCCTCTTCGACGCGCGCGCCCCAGATGATGTACATCGTCGCATCGCCGCCATCGTCGAGGATCATGTTGCAGGGCTCGTCGCCCCACTGGAAAATCTGGTCGACATATTCCCAGTACTCGGCCAGCGTCTCGCCCTTCTTGGCGAAGACCGGAACGCCCGAGGCCGCGATCACGGCGGCGGCATGGTCCTGCGTCGAATAGATGTTGCACGAGGCCCAGCGGACTTCGGCGCCAAGCGCGGTCAGCGTCTCGATCAGCGCGGCGGTCTGGATCGTCATGTGCAGGCAGCCCGCAATGCGTGCGCCCTTCAGCGGCTGTTCCTGCCCATATTCCTCGCGCGTGGCCATCAGGCCCGGCATTTCGGTTTCGGCAATATCGAGCTCGCGCCGGCCGTAATCGGCGAGGCTGATGTCGGCGACGATATAGTCCTGTTTGGCTTCAAGCACGTCGGTGGCCATGAAGGGCTCCTGTAATCCGGTTGGTCAAAAAGAAGGGCCGCGCGATGAATCGGGCGGCCGTTGTTAATGCGCTTGTACCGACCTGCGGCGCCGATGGCAAGCGACATATAAAGGATTCTTTATATGTAGGATCGAGTGATCGACCGCCGCCTGCGTGACGCCTGCCCTCACCTGCCTTCGAATGCCGCGAAGACATCGCCGAGCGCGCGCGGCGCATCCATCCCGCGCAGCCGCGACAGCGTTTCGTCCACGTCGAAACTGTAGGTGATAACGGTCGACTCCTTGGAATGGATTTGCGCGCCCAGGGCTTTGACCAGCGTAATCGCCGGCTTGTTCGCGTGGAGAATGTCGAAGGTCAGTGCGGTGAGCCCCGCCGCGCGGCAATCAAGCATAAGCGTAGCCAGCAGGATGCGGGCGATCCCGCGATGATGATAGGCGTCGAGTACGGCGATTGCGAGATCGGCGGTGTCCGGATTGTCGCCGTCGCGGATCGCATGCGCGGCGGCGACCGGCGGCTCGCCATCCTCGCCGGTCATGACGGCGCCCCAGGCGATATGGTCGAACCCGTCGACCGCGGACAGACGCTCGATCACCGACGGCGGGGCGCTTTTGAAGGATGAAAAGAAACGCAGATAGCGGGACCGATCGGACAGCTCGCGGATGCCGCGCTCTATCGCCTCCTCGTCCGAGGGGCGGATCGGGCGCAGGCAGATCGGCGCGCCGTCGGCAAGCGTGGTCTCTATCGCGCGCGGGCGGTTCCGGAAATCGACATGGGCGGTCATGCGCTATCCTTATCGGCGTTGGCGCGCCTTCATATCCGGGATTAGCGCGCATGTCCCCTGAAAGCCGAGGCAATGGCGCGCGAGGCGATCATGCTGTGATTACCGGGAAAGATCGCCAGTATAGCGGATGGCGCCGCTCCTAGCGCACTATCGTCGACCCGAGGCCCGCTTCGATGAACGCGTCGCCGAAAACCTCGCGGATGATCGCCAGCGCATGTTCGCCGGTACAATGGCCCGGCGCGATACGCTGCACCCGCCATTCGTCGCGCAGCGCTTCGGCGACGCGCCGGAACTCGGCATGATCGGCCGGCAGCAGGTGGAGACCGCCGACGATCGTGTCGACCGGCCGCCCCGTCGCTTCGGTCGCGGTCCGGACGATGGTCTCGATGGTTGGATGGCTGCAGCCGACGATCAGGATCAGGCCGTTCTCGGTCTCGATCGCGAGCGACAGCTCCTTCACGTCGAGATCGACGCCCCAATCGCCATGGTTGGCGATCAGGTGGAGCCCCGGCGCAATCTCGACCGTCTCGCCGATCCAGCGGAAATCGCCATCCGGCCAGGCGCTGCCGAACGCAACCTCCGCCGGTGGGTTCCCACCGAAATAGCGGAGGCGCGCAGGGAGCGTTGGATCCTGACGGAAGAAATCGCCGGAAAAGGCCATGCCGAAGACGCTGAAATTCTCGCGCGGCGTATAGACAGTCAGGTCCGGGCGCTCGGAAAGCACATGCGAAAGCCCGCCGATATGGTCGCCATGGCGGTGCGAGACGATCGCGAAGTCGACCGTGGCGAGATCGACCCCCGCCGCGCCGAGATTGTGTGCGAGCGTGTCGGGATCGTTGCCTGTATCGAACAGGATCCGCTGTCCGCGATATTCGACGAGCGCCGAAAAGCCCCAGTCTCGCGTCATTTCGGGATGGGCGCCGAAGGCGTCGTAGAGGATGGTCACCGCAACTTCCGCGCGTGCCGGGGCCGGCGCGAGCATGATCAGCGCGCAGAAAATCGGAAGAAGCCTGAGCAGGATAGTCATGTCGCGGCGCGCATTTTCTGCGGAAGATCGCCGTCGGCCGGCCGGCCGAGATCGAGATTTGCGGGGATGGCGGCCTCCATCATTCGGGGAAAGGGCAAATCCAGCGCGTCCATGCACGCCGCATAGGCATCCGGCGTGCGGTGCTGGAGGCGCGGATTGTGCCGGCGCTCATGGCCGATGGTCGAGACGTTGGCACCGAAATAGTCGTGCCCCGGAAAGACGAGCATGTCGTCCGGCAGGCGCAGCAGTGTCTCGTGCAGCGAGCGGAAATGTGCATGGGCGTCGCCGCCGGGCAGGTCGGTCCGCCCGCTCGCATTGATCAGTAGCGTATCGCCGGTGAGCACCCGGTCGTCCATCACGAAGCAATAGGAATCCGGCGTGTGGCCCGGCGTATGCAACGCCCGAAGTGCGAAACCGTCGAAGCCGAGACGTTCGCCATCCGCGATCCGGTAATCGACCGGCGCCGCGCGGGTTTCCTCGCCCATCCCAATCCCGCATTCCGTCGCCGCAGCCAGCACGCCCGATCCAGCGAAATGGTCGGCGTGAAGATGCGTTTCGATCGCCATGGCGAGCCTGAGACCGAGCTTGTCGAGAATGCCGAGATAGGTCTCGACCGCCTCGCGGATCGGATCGACGATCACCGCCTCGCCGCCGACATGGCCGGCGATCAGATAGGCGAAGGCGTTCGCGCGCGGATGGAAGAGCTGGTGAAAGATCATGGGTTCGCTCCATCGGCGGGGCGGCAACATTGTCCGCCGCCCCGCCTCCGAGGGAATGGCCTTGCGGCCTGTTTCGCGGTCAGGCTGCGTCCGCCATC
>NZ_JBQLZN010000026.1:0-15034 GCF_052168295.1 Parasphingopyxis sp.
CGCGCTTGATCGTTTCCGAATTGGTCGCGCCCATGGCGAGGCTGCCGTCGCGCATGGCACCGGGCACGGCGGCCAGTGAATCGTCGGCCATCGAGGAGACGAACGGAATGATCATGACGCCCATCACGACACCGGCGGCGAGCGCGGACTCGGACGAGGCGCTGCTTACGCCGAGCACGTTGACCGCAAAGTCGCGAACCGCCGGCGCCACGGTCAGCGCCGCGAAATATCCGTAGACGACGGTCGGGACACCGGCGAGAATTTCCAGCACCGGCTTCATCACCGAGCGCACGCGCGCCGGCGCATATTGCGTAAGATACACCGCGCTCATCAGGCCCAACGGTATCGCGACGATCATCGCGATGATCGCGCCGATCAGGATCGTGCCCCAGAAGAGTGGTATCGCGCCGAACGAACCCGGATCGTCGCTGAACGTCGTCGAAGTCGGGCTCCATTGCGTGCCGAAGATGAATTCGACCGGCGATATGCGGTCGAAGAAGCGGATCGTTTCGAATAACAGCGAGGCGACGATGCCGACGGTCGTGAGAATCGCGATCAGCGAGGCGATCAGCAGCACCCACATCACGACCCGCTCGACGCGGTTGCGCGCGCGGAAATCGGGCCGCACGCGCAGGAAAGCGAAGGCGCCGCAGGCGAATGCCAGCAGGAGCGTCGCGACCGTGCCGATGACGCGGTAGAATGAAGACGCTTCCTGATAGGCCGGAACGAGTTCCTGGGCTTCGGGATTGAATGCCACGCTCAGCGACCCGTTGGCCAAGGCGCGGGCCTCGCCCAAAATGGCGGTGCGTTCGATCTCGGAGTCCGGGAGAATGTCGGCCGCAGGGCTGGTCAGCACCGACTGTTCGACCATGCCGGGCATCACGATCGCCCAGATAGACAGGAAGATCAGCGCGGGAACGCCGAGCCAGAGCGCGACGTACCAGCCATGATAGCTGGGCAGCGAATGGGCGCGCAGCCCGTCGATGGGTCTCAGCTGCGCCGCGCGCATGCGCGCGGCGAACCAGCTCATCGCACCCAGGCCTATTACCAGCAGGAACAGGAAGAAGATCGACACGGTTCCGTTCAAATCCCTTTCGCAACCGGCATCCCAGCCGGAAAAATCGATCTTGTCAGGCTCTTAGACAGCGTCCGGCTTCGGTGCCGACCGTGTATTCGCTTGTTGCGAGAACCCCCACGACCCCATCCGTTACCCGGCTATCGCGAATCACGCATGGCGACCATTAACGGCCGCTCAGCCTTTGTGACATTGTCGTTACGAGAAGATGACATCGACAGAGGTTTTTTGGGCAGATCGACGCTGACCTTCGTGCCCTTGCCGACTTCGCTTTCGACCGTCAGCCGGCCGCGATGCCGTTCGACAATGTGCTTGACGATGGCGAGACCGAGACCTGTGCCGCCGAGCGAGCGGCTGCGGCCCGGATCGACGCGGTAGAAACGCTCGGTGAGACGCGGAAGATGTTCGGGCGCGATGCCTTCGCCGCGATCCTCGACCGTGAGCCGCATCATGTCGTCGGAGATCGGCCGATAGCGGACGGTCACGGGCGATTCCTGGTCGCCATATTTAAGTGCATTGCCGACGAGATTGCTGACGAGCTGCGTGATCTGGACCCGATCGCCGGCAATCGTGACCGGTTCGGGGGGCGCGCGTATCTCGACGCGATCCTGCTCGACGCCCTGTTCGGCGCAGATCGCGATACAGGCTTCCTGAATCAGCGGCCCGAGCTCGATTTCGTCGGCTGGCGCCCGGTATTTTTCCGATTCGATCCGGGAGAGCGACATGAGATCGCCGATCAGCCGCTGCATCCGGCTCGCCTCGCCATGCATGATCTTGAGGAAGCGGTTGCGCGTCTTCTTCTCCTTTGCCGCGCCGTCCTGCAGCGTCTCGATATAGCCGAGCAGCGAGGCGAGCGGCGTGCGCAGTTCGTGGCTGGCATTGGCGACGAAATCCGCGCGCATCTTTTCGGCCGCATGCGCGCTGCTGCGGTCGGCAAGGCGCACGAACCGCGCATTGCCCTTGAGTTCGTGAATGATCAGCTCCCAGGGGCGCTCGCGCTCGCCGATCCCGACGAGCTCCATCGCGACGCGCGACTCTTCGGCCCCCGCTTCGCCGGTCAGCCGGTCCGCGGCGGCAGGATGGCGGATCGCGAGCCGGACATCCTCGCCGACGATATGCGTGCCGAGCAGGGCGAGCGCGGCCGGGTTAGCGCGCTCCACGCGCCGCCCGACGATCAGCATGTTGGGATCGTCGATCGCGTTCATCAGCTGTTCGAGCGTCGGCAGCTGCGATTCGTCGAACGCCGGTTCGGCCGGCGCCGGTTCTTCCTCTTCCGGCTCCTCGCGTTCCGCAATGTTGGCGAAAGTCAGGGCGATTCCGCCCAGCAACCCGCCCAGCGCGGCGAGGATCGCCGGAAGCGGCGGCGCGCCCAGCGTATAAGCGAGGAAACCGAGGCCAAAAGTGGTTAACAGCGCGACAACGGCGCGAAGAGGCGTTATCTGGCCCATTGAGCATGTAATACAGTTGTTATGTTACACTCGCCAGTACAGGATGGAATTGGCGCGTAGCAGGGCAAATCCGGGAAGGACGGCATGAGCGAGAAGCGCGAAGACGATACGCCCGAAGCCAAGGGCCCGGCAAAGCCCGGCCGGCGTCAGGTGCTGGCGCTCGGCGCCGCCGCTGCGTCCACCGTCGTCACGGTCCGCCCCGCGCTGGCCCAGGCGCAGGTGTCGATCATGGCCTGCGAAATCCCGATCCCCGATCCCGCGCGCATGGGCAATTACATCGCCGCCGACGGTTCGGTCGTCCCGCCGGGCACGCCGGGCGCTTTCCCGCCGCCGGGCCGCAACCTGATCGGCGAAGAAGTGCGCGATGCCGTTTTGGGCGGTGGCACCATTCCGGGTTACGGCTATGAGCAGAGCCAGGCCTATACCAACTATATCCGCCGCCTGCAGTCCGGCATGAGCGGCTTCACCTGTTACGCATCGATCCAGATGTCGCGGAGCTGACGCTCCACCGGAAACCGTCATGACCGACGCACCCTATCGCGCCGATCCGCCCGAGGCCCGGCGCATGGTGATGCTCGACGGCGTCGCGCTCATCTTCCACCGCCCGTCCGGGCTCACCCATATCGTCGCCCCGCCCGCACCGCAGATACTCGAAGCGCTGGAGGAGGGCGATGCGAGTGCGGGAGCGCTGCTCGCGCGGCTTCAGCGCGACTATGATTTCGGGGAGGCGGACGATCTCGCCGCGGCGCTCGATGCGCGGCTCGCCGAACTCGAAACGGCCGGACTGGTGTGGCGGCCATGAAGCACGAATTTCGCGTGCAGGTCGGGCCGGCCGCCTTCCGGATCGGATCGGATTGGCGCCGGCCGCTCGATCAGATGGCGGCGCTGTACACGGGCTATCCAGAGCCGGACATTCCCGACTTCACCGTCCGCCTGTTCGCCCGGTGCTTCTGGCGGCGGTTCCTGCGCCCCTCGGTGATGATCGGCGGCGACTATATGCTGCCCGATGCCGCGCCGCTCTCGCTCGCGCACGGGATGCTCGGCGCGGAAATGGGCATGAACCTGCAGATGGCGCTGGGCCAGCGGCGCTTTCTGTTGCTCCACGCCTCGGCTGTCGAGCGCGATGGCAAGGCGCTGCTGATGACCGGCGAATCCGGCGCGGGGAAATCGACGCTCTCCGCGTTACTCGGCGAACGCGGCTGGCGGTTCATGGGCGACGAGTTCGCGCTGGTCGATCTGGACAGCGGCGCGATCCACCCGTTCCCCCGTCTCGTCAGCCTCAAGAATGAGGCGATCGCCCTGTTCGAAGGCAGTGTGGACGCCAGCCGCCTCGGGCCGCTGATGCGCGATACGCCGAAGGGCGATATCCGCCATTTACGCCCGCCCGACGATGCCGTGGCGAAGATGCACGAGCCCGCGCGGCCCGCTCTGCTGCTCTTCCCGCGTTTCGGTCATGCGCCCGATATCCGCGAGATCGGCCAGGCCGAGATATTCGTGCGGCTGACCCAGGCGTCGACCAACTATGTCACGCTGGGCGAGGCGGGTTTCGATGCGCTGTCGGGTTTGGTGACCACCGTGCCGAGCCGGGCCGTCGACTATCCCGACACCGAAAGCGCCGTCGACAGCGTCGAACGGCTTTGGGCGGAGCTGGCGAAATGACCGATGCGAGGCCTCTCGTCCGCGCGCTGACCGATCCGGCATCGACCGCCGGCCTCGATTCGGCCGGCTGGACCGCGCTAATCGCCATGGCACGCGCGGAACAGCTGATGGGCACGCTCGCGCATCGGCTCGATGGTCTCGACCTGCCGGACGCGGTCGCCCGCATCTGCGCCGATGCGCGGCGCTCGATCGAGCATGGCCGGCGCCAGGCGCTGTGGGAGGCGGAAATGGCGCGCCGCGTCCTCGCGCCGCTCGGCGAACCGGTCGTACTGCTCAAGGGCACGGCCTATGTGGCGGCCGGTCTGTCGGCAGGCGTGGGCCGCTCGATCGGCGATCTCGATATCCTCGTCCGCCGCGAAGCGCTGGACGCGGTCGAGCGCGGGCTGATCGAGTGCGGCGGCTGGGAATGGGTGAAAGAGGACGACTATGACGACGCCTATTATCGCGATCACATGCACGAGCTGCCGCCGCTGATCCACAAGGATCGCGACCGGATGATCGATGTGCATCATACGGTGCTGCCGCTGACCGCGAAACCGACGCCCGATGCGGCTGCGATGATCGCCGACAGCGAAGCGCTCGATGACGGCCTGCGCATCCTTTCGCCGCCCGATATGATCTGCCATGCCGCCGCGCATCTCTTCGCCGATGGCGATCTGGCGGGTGGCCTACGCAACCTCTGGGATATCGACCGGCTGCTCCGCGATTTCGGAGAGCGGGAGGGGTTTTGGCAGGCGCTTGGCGAACGGGCGGACCGGCACGAATTGACAAAGCCCGTCGCCCGGGCACTGCGTCTCGCGGAAAGGCTTTACGAAACGCCCATCGATGGCGATGTCGCGGGCGAGACGCGGGCCGCCGACGCACTCTATGTCCGCCGTCTGCTCGCGCGTGACAATTGGGGCGGCGAGACGCGCAAGGGACTGCGCCTGGCTTTCTATGGGCGCTCCCACTGGCTCCGCATGCCGCCGCTGATGCTGGCGCGGCACCTCTGGACGAAATGGCGTAAGGGGTGATGGGGCTCAGTCGTGCGCGGTGATCAGGTCGACCATCATTTCGATATCCCGCGCGGCCATTTTTCGAAGCCTTTCATCCGCAATCATCAGCCGGCCGAGACTGGCCCAATAGACCATCAGCGCCCGCGATCGGAGCGCCGCCTTGGGTACTTCGATTTCGCGGAGCAAACTCTCGATGTAACCGATCCGGCGGCGGTCCACGGCGGCCACCGCCGCGCCGGCATTCCGGTCGATCAGCGCCCATGAGCGAATGGCGCGTTCGAGCCGCATATCGCTGTTGAAGGCCTGCTTGATCAGCGTCTTGAGCCGTTCGCCCGCGGGCGCGTCCTTCCCCAAGCGCCGGATTACGATCTCTGTCGATCGCCGCGACCAGCTTTCAAGCACGGCCGATTCGAGCGCCCCCACATCGCGGAAATGCCAGTAGAAGCTGCCACGCGTAACGCCGAGCGACTTGGCGAGCGGTTGCGCGCGCAACGCGCTGTGCCCGTTTTCGGTCAACATCTGTGTTGCGTGCTTGATCCAGTCAGCCCGGCTCAGTTTGCTCATCATGCAGTACCATACACATGTGTATTGACAATTGCCAAGAGGCGGGGCACCATACATTTGTGTATGGAGGTTGATATGGAAGATATGGCTCTAATTCTTGCCGGCGTGATCGGCATAACGACCGCAATCGTGCACGGCGTGCTCACGCATCGCCTGATGACTCAGCCGTTGCTGGCGGCGGCGGGCCGGCATGATGGCATTGCCCCCTCGATAATGCGGCTCTTTCCTCTGCTCCTGCAGTTCAGCACATATTGCTGGCTGGCTGGCGGTATCGCGTTGATCGGTGCGGCGTTGTGGGCGGATCCAGCGGCACGGCTGACGACCAGCATTTTCGTGGCAGGCTTCTACTCATTCGGGGCGATCGCCAATCTCTGGGGCACGCGGGGCCGGCATTTCGGCTGGATGCTGCTGGCAGCGGCTGTCCTGTTGATCGGCGTTGGTGCGGTAGAAGCAGCCTGACGGCATCTAACGCAGCTTCAGCAGAGTCGGCACCAGCTCATCATAATGGTGGATGACGGCATCGGCGCCCAGCTCCTCGACCGGCTGGTGGAGAAAGCCGAAGCTGACGGCCACGCTCGGGATGCCAGCCCCGCGTGCCGCATCGACGTCGTAAATCGAATCGCCGACGAAGGCCGCGCAGCCGCCGCCGGATCGCTCGATCATCGCGCGGATCGGCGCGGCGTCCGGCTTGCGTTTGCCCGGTACCGTATCGCCGCCGATGACCGCCGCGAAGCGATGGTCGAATCCCTTGGCTTTCAACAGCTTTACCGCGAGCCGTTCATATTTGTTGGTCACGACCGCGAAGCGTGCGCCTCGCTCGGCGAGCGCGTCCATGGCCTCGAGCAATCCGGGGAAGGGCGGCGATCCCGATCCCAGATGTGCGTCATAATGATCGACGAGTATGGGAAGCAATTTGTCGACCAGTGCATCGTCGCTCTCCCCCGACGCCTGCAACCCCATGTCCAGCATATGCTTCGCCCCGAGACCGATCATCGGCCGCACCTTTTCCTGCGATAGCGGCGGCCGGCCCTCGGTCGCGAGCGCATGGTTGAGCGAGACGGTCAGCTCGTCGCTTGTGTCGAGCAAAGTGCCGTCGAGATCGAAACCGATCAGGTTGAAAGGCAAGGGCGGTTGCGTCATCCCCGCGCCATGCCGTCTGCCCTATGGAAATGGCAAGCATTTGCTGGCAGACCGCCGAGCGCAATGAGCGACAGCGCAGACATTACGCCGTCCGGTCCCTTCGCCGCCGTCATCCTGGCCGCGGGCAAGGGCACGCGCATGAAATCGGCGCGCCACAAGGTGCTCCATCCGATCGCTGGCAAGCCGATGCTCGGCCATCTGATGGACGAGCTGGCGACGCTCACGCCGAAGAAGATGGTCGTCGTGCTGGGTGCGGGCCGCGAGGAAGTCGAACCCTTCGTTACGGAGCGCGGCGCCGCCGTCGCCGTGCAGGAGCAACAACTCGGCACTGGCCATGCTGTATTGCAGGCGCGCGGGGCGCTGGCCGGGTTCGATGGCATGGTGCTCGCCTGTTTCGGTGACGTGCCGATGGTGCGCGCCGAGACGGTCGCGCGGATGCTGCACCGGTTGCAGGCGGATGAACCGGCCTGTGTCGTGCTCGGCTTCCGGCCCGACGATCCGCTGGCCTATGGCCGGATCGTCGCCGACGCTTCCGGGCGGATCGAAAAGATGGTCGAATATAAGGATGCGAGCGATGCGGAACGCGTCGTAACCCTGTGCAATTCTGGCCTTATCGCGGCGAAGGCGGACGACATGTTTGCGCTGCTCGATCGGGTCGGGAACGACAATGCGCAGGGCGAATATTATCTGCCCGACATGGTGATGGTGGCGCAGGCGGACGGGCGACACAGCGCCGTCATCGAGACCGAACCTTGGGAGGTCGCCGGGATCAACAGCCGCGCCGAACTCGCCGCGGTCGAACGCGACTGGCAGGAGCGCAAGCGGGCCGACGCGATGGCGGAGGGCGCGACGCTCGTCGATCCATCCACCGTCTGGTTCAGCCACGATACGAAGATCGGCCGCGACGTGACGATCGAGCCGCAGGTCCGGTTTGGGCCCGGCGCCAAGGTGGCCGATGGCGCGACGATCCATGCCTTCAGCCATATCGAGGGCGCGAGCATCGGCGAAGGCTGTTCGGTCGGCCCCTATGCGCGGCTGCGCCCGGGCGCGGTGATGGAGAAGGGCGCGAAGGTCGGCAATTTCGTCGAGATGAAAAAGGCGGTGCTCGGCGAGGGCGCCAAGGCCAGCCACCTCACCTATCTCGGCGACGCGACGGTCGGCGCCAACGCTAATATCGGCGCGGGCACGATCACGTGCAATTACGACGGCTTTTTCAAATATCAAACGGAGATCGGGGCAGGGGCGTTTATCGGCTCGAACAGCGCGCTGGTCGCCCCGGTGAAGATCGGCGAGGGTGCGATTGTCGGTGCGGGATCGGTGGTGACGAAGGATGTCGAGGCCGACGCACTCGCGCTCGCGCGCGGCGAGCAAAGCGCGAAACCCGGTTGGGCGAAGAAGTTCCGGGACGCGATGCGGAAGAAGAAGGCTCAAGAGTAACGCCGGAATGCCAAGGAAGATATTCGTCTGGTCTGCGCATCCGCGCTCGGGCTCGTTGAGCGATGCGCTGGCGGATGCTTATGTGGCGGGCGCGGAAGAGGGTGGGGCGGATGTCCGTGTGCAGAAGCTCAGCGCGATGGAATTCGACAGCGACTTCGCCGGTTATACCGGGGAACGCGTGCCGCTGGAGCCAGATCTGCAAGCCTGGCAGGACAATATCGCCCGGGCCGATCACCTGTTTTTCGTTCACCCCTATTGGTGGGGCGCGATGCCGGGCCGGGCGAAGGCGGTCTTGGACCGGGCGCTCGTTCCCGGTTTCGCGTTCAAATATCATGACGAGGGGCTGGGCTGGGACAGGCTGCTGACCGGCAGGACCGCCGATGCGATGATCACTTCGGACACCCCGCCATGGTACGATACGCTAAAGAACCGCAAACCGGGCCGGCGCGTCATGAAGAATCAGGTCCTCGGCTTCTGCGGAATCGAGGTGAAAAAGATCGTGCAGATCGGCCCGGTCAAAACGGCCAAGAGCGAGAAAATCGAAAGTTGGATTGAACGCGCTACGCGCATGGGCCGTGACGCGGCAGGATAACAGCAGGCCGCACCGGCACCCCTCCGATATGAGGGGGCCGATGCGGCGCAACCGCTAGTCAGACATCATTCATACCATTGGCCCGTGCCATGGGCTTCGGTGGCGCTGTGCCAGTGCATGGTCACCGAACCGCGGCGCACTTCGCCGGTGGCGCCGCCGGCGAAGCGGATTCCGCCGACGCAGCCAAGGGGCGTGTCGGGCCCGGGATCGCCGATATAGTTGCAGCCATAGGCGATTGTGGTCGCATCGGCCGCACCGTCCCGCACAGCGTCGCAGGCGAGCATGACCGCGAACATCGTGGCCGATGGTGCCTGATCCATGCCGACGCACCGGATCGCGCCGTTGACGGTACTGTCGTCCTCCAGTGTTGTGACATATGTGCCCTCGACCGATCCGCCGCGGCCCCATGTCCCGTCGGCGCCGATACCGCCGACCATGTTCACATCGCCCCACGTGATTTCATAAGTGAAATTCTCGGCATTGGCCGCAGATGCGCAGCACAATGCGGCGGCGAGTGCCGCCCCATATAGGTTTTTCATTATTCTCTCCCAATTCCCCAATCGTCCGGCTCTTCGCTCGGACACGCGCCGCTCGAGAAACGCCACGGTCGCCCGGCTCGCAGGCGCGAGGCTAGCAGATCGTTACGGATAAGTCACAAAGCCTAGAAAAGGTGCAATGACTCAGGGTGTTGCAGTGGCAAACCAGAATTCGGGCTGTTCGAGCAGGCCGAGAAAATCATATAGCGCCGTCCAGTTTCCATCGATTTCCATCGCGCCTGATTCTGCGAGGGCAAATGGGCGAACCGTTCCCAGCAGCATTGCCTCGAAGCTCGCGCGATCGAGTGTAACTGTTGCGCGCGGGTTTTGCGCCGCGCGCTCGCGGGGCACAATCACGCTCGGGCCAATCTCGACCCCGATGGTTTCCGCGGTATCGGTGAAGACAAAGTTCAGCGTAAATTCGCTATGCTGGAATCGCTCTGGTGCGTAGCGGCTCGCCAGCATGTCGAACAGATCGAGCGTCGGCACGGCGCGCAGGAAATCGGCATTGCCGAGCCGCGCGCCGCCCGTATCGGGCACGCCGTTACGCAGCTCGCTCGCCGCGCCGAGATAATAGCTGCGCCAAGGCCCGCTTTCGGCCTGGAAACCGAGCTGTTCGTAGGTGGCGGCGAGCCAGTTTCGCCCCTGTTCGTCGTCGGGCGCGGCAAACACCAGATGGTTGAGCACTTCCGCCGCCCAGCGATAGTCGCCAGCATCGAAGGCGGCGATGCCGCGCGCGAGTATAGCATCGCGGCCGCCCATCGCCTCGACATAGCGTGCGGCGGATTGCTCGTGCGGCAGCCGGTGAAACTCGGCCATCACGCCGCCCCACCAACCGAAATAATGCTGGTACACTGCCTTGGCATTGTGATTGAGCGTCCCGTAGTAACCGCGCGTATCGAACGCCTGACGCGAAAAGGTCGGTTCGGCGATGGCCTCGGCCGCTTCGACCATCGTCGCGCCGCTATTCGCCCGGCGCAGCGTCTGATCGTGGATATAGCGGTAGATATCGCGCTGGCCGGTGAGAAAGAGCGTGACGTTTTTCGTGCCCCAGCTTGGCCAGTGATGCGAGGCGAGCACGACGTCCGAGCGGTCGCCATATTCGATCAGCACATGATCGATTGCGCGGCTCCAGGCGAGCGCGTCGCGCACCTGCGCCCCGCGCATCGTGAGGACGTTGTGGAGCGTGGCGGTGGCGACCTCGGCCGTGTGCAAGGCGCGGTGTTCGGGCAGGTAGAACATGAACTCGGCGGGCGCTTCGGTGCCGGCCGCATCGATAAATTCGAACTCCACACCATCGATCGTGCGCCGCGTGCCCCGGCCTTCGATCTCCTCGGTCGGCAGGACGAGGCTGACCGTGCCCTGCGGGATGCCCGGGCCGAGGCCGGAGCCGATATGGGCGCTGGCGCCGGGGGGAATGACTTGGCCGAACATCAGGGTCGCGCGGCGGCTCATATGCGGGCCGGCGAGCAGATTCTCCGCGACGGCGGTTTCGGAAAAGCCGATCGGCGCGAGCACCGGCACGCTGCGCGCGGCGATCTCGGCCTCGTCGATGATCCCGCGTGCGCCGCCAAAATGGTCGGCATGCGAATGGGTGTAGAGCATGCCGGTGACCGGTCGCTCGCCCAGCGTTTCCTGCACGAGCGCGAGCGCGGCGGCGGCGGTTTCGGTGGTCGTCAGCGGATCGACGATGATCCAGCCCGTTTCGCCCTCGATAATCGTCATCACCGAAAGATCGTAGCCGCGCACCTGCCAGATGCCCTCGGTCACCTCGAACAGCCCGTGCTCGGCCGCAAGTATCGATTGCCGCCAGAGCGAGGGATTGGCCGTGTCGGGCGCATCGCTCTCCAGAAACGCCCGCGCCGCGATGGGCCAGACCACCGAACCGTCTTCGGCGCGGATGGCGTCGGCTTCGATCTGCGCGATGCGCCCGCGCCGCGCATCGATGAAATCGGCTTCGTCGGTAAGCGGGAGGCGCTCGGCCACCGCGGCGTTGGCCTGCCGCGTCGCGTCCGTCGCGATGCCGGGCGGCGGTGCGGTGCGAATGCCGTTGTCCGAAGATTGGGCGAACGCGGCCGATGCCAGCATCGCCCCGCCAACGCCGATGGAAAGAAAGAATGCGTAACCCGTTTTCATGCCCCGGCTCCCTCAACCGTCCAATATCGGATTATGCCGGAAAGCCGGCGCCGTGTCATTCAGCCGTCGATGAGATGCCGTGGCCCGGGGCCGCGCAGCCCGGCCCGGTCCTCGGGATTGTAGAGCTGGCATTTCTTGAGGCTCAGGCAGCCGCAGCCGATACAGCCGTCGAGCCGGTCGCGCGTACGCTCGAGTTCGGCGATCCGCGCATCGATCGTGCCGCGGATCGCCGTGCTGATCCGCGTCCAGTCCCGCTGGGTCGGGTTGCGGCCCTGCGGCAGTTTCGCGAGCTGATCCCGGATTTCGCCGATGGAGAGACCGAGCTGCTGGGCGATCAGCACGAAGGACAGGCGCCGGATATCGGATCGCAGGAAACGCCGTTGTCCGCCTTCGCTGCGCAGCGGGTGGACGAGGCCCTTATCCTCGTAGAACCGGATCGCCGAGACCGAGAGCCCGGTCCGCGCCGCGAGATCGCCAATAGAGAGCAGAGCGGATTTGGCCATAACCGTGATCGCATCTTCCGTTCAAAACAATGCTTGACCTCAACTTAGCTTGAGGTTCTAGAAGAGGCAACCGAAGCAGGAATGCATCGGGAATACCGCCCAGAGTCAGGCCTGCTCGCAACGTGAGGAAACGGCGCAAGGGAGCGGGCGAGTGCGACTCAACCAGGTAACCGTCGGATGTACCGACTATGCCGCTTCGGTCGCCTTCTACCGGCGGCTGGGGCTGACGCAGATCGTCGATGCGCCGCCCGGCTATGCGCGGTTCGAGACGCCGACCGGCGAGACCTTTTCGATCCATGGACTCGACGCCGTGCGCGGCGCGAGCACCGTCATTTATTTCGAAATCGACACGCTGGACGAGGCAGTGGCCGCGCTCCGCGATGCCGGCATCGCCTTCGACAGCGGCCCGCGCGACGAGCGCTGGGGCTGGCGCGAGGCCCGGCTCCGCGACCCGGCTGGCAACCGGCTGTGCCTGTATCGCGCGGGCGAATATCGGCGCTTCCCGCCTTGGCGGATCGGTCAGCAGACCAATGAAAAGGAGAACAGCAAATGAGTGATGCGCGTATCGAACATGTGAATATTACCGTGACCGACCCGCGGCGTTCGGCCGATCTGATGCACGATCTGTTCGGCTGGGACGTCCGCTGGCAGGGCGCTTCGCAGCTTGGCGGCGAAACGATCCATGTCGGCAGCGAGACCGACTATCTCGCCCTGTATACGAACGAGGCAACGCAAGCCGCCGACCCGCGTTTTTCCAAAGGCAAGCCACTCAATCATGTCGGCGTGGTCGTCGACGATCTCGATGCCGTCGAACGCAAGGTGATCGCGGCGGGGTTGGAGCCGTTCAGCCATGGCGACTATGAGCCGGGGCGGCGTTTCTATTTCTTCGACTGGAACGGCATCGAGTTCGAAGTGGTGAGCTATGCCTGAGCGTTCGAAACGGACGCGGTGGCAGCGCTTTTGCGCGGCGATGGTCAAGCATGGCCATGGGCGCACCTGCGATATCTCTGCCGCGTCGGCCTATCGCCAGCGCCATCCGGGAAGTGGCGGCAAGGCACTCCGCAGATCCCCGGCGGATACGACTGCGATCAGTAATGTGAAGCAAGCGCCTGTGTTTACTTGATGCTATCCATATTCCGGCTAAACAGCCTGCATAGCAAAAACTCTGGATGCGGGAAGAACGGCGCCTATGTGCGGCATTATCGGAATTTTGGGAACCGCACCGGTTACCGAGCGGCTGATCGACGGTCTGCGCAGGCTCGAATATCGCGGTTATGACAGCGCCGGGGTCGCGACGCTCAGCGACGGTGCAATTACGCGCCGCCGGGCGGAGGGTAAGCTCGATAATCTCGTCAAAGTGCTGGCCGCCGATCCGATCGACGGCGCGGTCGGCATCGCCCATACGCGATGGGCCACGCATGGCGCGCCGACGACGGACAATGCGCATCCCCATGCCACGGGCGAGGTCGCGCTCGTTCACAACGGGATCATCGAGAATTTCAAGGAGCTGCGCGAGGAGCTGCTGGCGCGCGGCCGTACATTCGAGAGCGAGACGGATACCGAGGTCGTCGCGCATCTGATCACCGAATTTCTCGAGGCCGGCGAGGAGCCGCGCGATGCCGTGCGCAAGACGCTCGACCGGCTGCACGGAGCCTTCGCGCTTGCCATCATGTTCAAAAGCCATCCCGACATGCTGATCGGTGCGCGGCTCGGTTCGCCGCTCGTGGTCGGTCACGGGGAGGGAGAGAGCTTTTTCGGCTCTGACGCACTCGCGCTCGCGCCGTTCACCAAACGTATCAGCTATCTCGAAGAAGGCGACATGGTCGTCATCACGCGCGATGCGACGATGATATACGATGCCGATGACGAATTGACGGCCCGCCCGGTCAGCGAAAGCGGCGCCTCGGCGGCGATGATGGAAAAGGGCAATCATCGCCACTTCATGCAGAAGGAGATTTTCGAGCAGCCGATCGTCGTCGCCCAGACTTTGCAAAGCTATCTCCGCCCGCTCGAAGAGCAGGTCGCGCTGCCGGACATGCAATTCGACCTGGCCGGCTTCGACCGCATTTCCATCGTCGCCTGCGGCACGAGCAGCTATGTCGCGATGATCGGCAAATACTGGATCGAGCAGTTCGCACGCGTGCCGGTTGAAGTCGATGTGGCGTCCGAATTCCGCTATCGGGAACCCGTACTCACCGAAAACCAGCTCGCGCTGTTCATCTCCCAATCCGGCGAGACGGCGGACACCTTGGCCGCGCTCAAGCACTGCCGGAAGGCGGGCGTAAAGACTGCCGGCATCATCAACGTGCCGACGAGCTCGATGGCGCGCGAAGTCGATCTGCTGCTTTCGACCCATGCGGGGCCCGAGATCGGGGTCGCATCGACCAAGGCATTTACCTGCCAACTCGCCGTGATGGCTGCCTTCGCGACCAATCTCGCCCGCGCCAAGGGCAAGCTCGATGCGGACGCGGAACGCGATATTGTCCGGCACCTGTCCGAAGCGCCCGAGGCGATGAATGCCGCGCTCGGCCATGACGAGGATATCGCCGCCATGGCGGGGACGATCGCCGAAGCGCGCGACGTGCTCTATCTGGGCCGTGGGCCCGACTATCCGATGGCGCTGGAAGGCGCGCTGAAGCTCAAGGAAATCAGCTACATACACGCCGAAGGCTATGCGAGCGGAGAGATGAAGCACGGGCCGATCGCGTTGATCGACGACGCGGTGCCGCTGGTCGTGATCGCGCCGTCCGGGCCGCTGTTCGAAAAGACCGTGTCGAACATGCAGGAGGCGCAGGCGCGCGGCGCGAAGGTCGTACTGATTTCGGACGCGGACGGCATCGCCAAGGCAGGCGAGGGGACGATCGCGACGATCGAGATGCCGAAGGTGCACCCGCTGATCGCGCCGCTCGTCTATGCGATTCCCGTGCAGCTGCTCGCCTATCATGTGGC
>NZ_JBQLZN010000027.1:0-26327 GCF_052168295.1 Parasphingopyxis sp.
TGGGAGGTCGGGAGGGGGAGCGGGCCGGTGCGGCGCTCGACCGAAAGGTCAAGACTGACAAAAAGAACCTACTCGCTGACGATCTTGAGCAGCCGCCGCTCCACAGGCGCCAGTACCGGCGCAAGCTCATGCCCGCGCTTGAGCACCATGCCGGCCTCGTTGAGGAGCGCCCACATGCCTTGCCGGTTGCGCAGCGAGGGTCGCTTCTCGATCCGGTACTCGGGGCGTTCTGCAGTACGGCGAAAGGCGGAGAAGGACGCGAAGTCCTTCTCGAAATTCATCGCATAGTCGCGCCAGTGACCGGCCGCGACCATGCGGCCGTAGAGATCGAGGATGCGGTTGAGCTCGGTGCGTTCGAAGCCGACCTGGTTCGGTTTGGCCCCGGCGCCGCGCTGGTTCGGAAACGGAGTGACGGTGCCCATCAGGCGCAATCGCTCTCCTGAACCGGCGGTTCGTCGCCGTCGCGCTCGGCAATCAGCGCTTCGATCTGCTTGTGCATCTGTTCGAGCTCGCAGCGCATAAGCTCGAGCCGCTGCGTCGACGGATCGAACATGTCGCTGCACGGCGTGCCATAGGGCACGAAGCCCTCGGGCTTGCTTTCGGCGTCCATCAGCGTCGGCTTGGCGGGGATGCCGACCATCACGGCGCCTTCGGGCACATCCTTGGTGACGACGGCATTGGCGCCGATCCGCGCCCCCTTGCCGACCGTGATCGGCCCGAGGATCTGCGCGCCTGAACCGATAATGACATCGTCTTGTATTGTAGGATGTCTTTTGCCAGCAACACCGTCAGCGGGATTGGTGCCGCCGAGCGTGACATTCTGGTAGATCGTCACATTGTCGCCGATCTCGGCGGTTTCGCCGATGACCGAAAAACCATGATCGATGAACAGGTGCCGGCCGATCTTCGCGCCCGGGTGAATGTCGATCGCCGTCAGAAAGCGCGACCAGTGATTGACGAACCGGGCGAGGAAAAAGAGGCGGGCGCGAAACAGGCGATGCGCCAGCCGGTGATAGGTGAAAGCCCAGACGCCCGGGTAAAGCAGCACTTCCATGCGCGAGCGCGGGGCAGGATCGCGGGACCGGATGGAATCGATATAGGCAATCAGTCTGCCGGGCATGTGCGTCTCCCGCGCCAGTGGCGATCCGCAACCTAATAATATGTCCCGCGGAAAAACGCCAGTTCGGTACGCTATCGCCCCCCAAAGCCCAGCTTTCGGAACTTTAGCCGTTGAAATCGATTAATCATCGCATATTTAGCAATTTCATCGATAACATGATTCGGGCGATGCCATGGCAACCTATCTGCCGACGCTGAAACAGCTGCAATATCTGGTCGCGCTGCGCGACCACGGCCATTTCGGCAAGGCCGCCGAAGCCTGTTTCGTGACCCAGTCGACGCTGTCGGCCGGTTTGCGCGAGCTGGAATCGCTGATCGGTATCACGCTGGTCGAGCGGACGCGCCGCGTCGTCCGCTTCACGCCGCTCGGGCTGAGTATCGCCGACAAGGCGCAGCGCGTGTTGAGGGAAGCCGAAGAGCTGTCCGAGATGGCGCGCGCCGCCGGCAAACCGCTGTCCGGCGAAATGCGCATGGGCGTCATCCCGACGATCGCGCCATTCCTGCTGCCGCAGATCCTGCCGAAGCTGCGGACCGACTGGCCCGACCTAAAACTCTTCCTGCGCGAGGAAACCAGCCCGGCGGCCTGCGAGTCCCTCCAGCGCGGCCAGATCGACTGCATCCTGCTCGCACTGCCCTATAGCTGCGGCGAGGTCGATACCGCCGAGCTGTTCGACGATCGGCTGTTCGTCGCCTTTCCCGAAGGCGAACCGGCCAATCCACCGAAAGAGATCGCGCCGGAAATTATCGACGAGGGCCGGCTCTTGCTGCTTGAGGACGGGCATTGTCTGAAGGAT
Source organism: Parasphingopyxis sp. (assembly GCF_052168295.1). GTDB lineage: Bacteria > Pseudomonadota > Alphaproteobacteria > Sphingomonadales > Sphingomonadaceae > Parasphingopyxis. Next base: position 1,914 of record NZ_JBQLZN010000027.1, read on the forward strand.
CACGCGCTCGCAGCCTGCAACCGCCCCGAACTTCGCGCCGAGGCACGGATGATGGGAACGTCGCTCCATACGCTCGTCCAGATGGTCGAGAACGGTCTCGGCACGACGATGCTGCCGGAGATGGCAATTGATGCGGGCATCTTGCGCGACACCCATATCGTCGCTCGTCCGCTCGATGCCGATCATCCGGCACGCACCATCGCGCTCGTCTGGCGCAAGAACAGCCCGCGCGAAAAGGACTTTCGCCTGCTCGCCGATGCCATGCGCGAAGCCGCTGCCTGAGGTTCCGCTGATGTCCGAACAGACAGGTCGATGGAAACCTTTCGCGCGGTTATGCGTAAATTGAACGTATCCCCCTACCCCCAACTTAGGAGATTAGCAGTGTTGAAGACGAAGCGATTGGCCAAGAATACCGGCGTAGCAATGGGTGTGGCCCTGTTCGCAATGGGCAGCGCACCTGCGCTTGCCGACCATCATGCCGAGGCGACCGAAGCCGAAGCGACTACCGAAACCGCTGAGCCGGTTACGGTCGGCGGGGCCGAAATGCTGCCGACGCGCAACATCGTCGAAAATGCATCCAACTCGCCGATCCACACGACGCTCGTCGCCGCAGTCGCGCAGGCCGGCCTTGTCGACACGCTGTCCAGCCCGGGTCCCTTCACCGTGTTCGCACCGACCGACGAAGCGTTCGGCCTTCTGCCCGCTGGCACGGTCGACGCTCTGATGGCTGACAGTGCCCAGGCGCAGCTGACGCAGATCCTGACCTATCATGTCGTTTCCGGCGCGGTTGATGCCGAGACGCTGGTCGGCATGATCGAGGAAGCCGGTGGCGAGCTGACGCTGACCACGGTCGAAGGATCGCCGCTGGTCGCGACGGTCGATAACGGCATCGTTGCCCTGCGCGACGAAATCGGCGGCGTGTCCTACGTCACCCAGACCGACGTTACCCAGTCGAACGGTATCATCCATGTCATCAACGGCGTGCTCGTTCCCGAACCGGAAACGGCTGCCGCTGGCGATCGCTAATAGCGAGCCAAATGAAGAGATCGAGGGGCGCTGCAGCGATGCGGCGCCCCTTTTTCATGCATCGCGCCAGCGATCCCGGGCGGTAACGTCGCCCTCGCGCGCTTCGACCCAGCGGGACCGGCCATCGGCAAATTCCTCCCGCTTCCAGAAGGGCGCGTCGGTTTTCAGCCAGTCGATCATGAAATGCACCGCGTCGATCGCGTCGCCGCGATGCCGGGATGCGGCACCCACGAACACGATGCGCGTGCCGGGCGTGAGCCGCCCGACCCGATGAATGATGGTGAGCGCGCTCAACGGCCATCGGGTGGCGGCCTCATCCGCAATCTGTGCGAGCGCGCGCTCGGTCATGGCCGGATAATGTTCGAGCTCCATGGCAACGAGCCCGCCCTCCCCGCGCACGATGCCGGTAAATGTCGCGACCGCGCCGGGCTCACCGGCTTCGAGTTCGATCATTTCGGCAACCGGATCGAACGTTTCGCTCTGAACACGGATAACTGGCGTCATCCGCCCGTCACCGGTGGGAAAATCGCAACCTCCCGCACGCCCTCGAGCCCAGCATCCAGAGCCGCGAATTCCTGATCCACGGCTACCCGCAACAGCGACCGATCGGCGAACGCCTCGGCATAACCCCCGCCCCTGCTTTCGAGCCAATCGATCAGGTCGACGACGCTCTTCACGGCATCAGGCGGTTCGACCGTTTCGCCGTCCCTACCGATGGCTTCCCTGACCCAAGCGAAATAGAGCAGTTCGATCGCCACTGCGCTTAATCCATATGTTTGAGGCCGGCGCGCAGGTAATCCCAACCCGTGACCAGCGTCAGCAAAGCCGCCATCCACAGACATACCAGGCCGACCAGCTTCACCCAGTCGAAGCCCGCCCAGCCGCCATGATCGACGGCGCCTGCCAGAATAAGCGCGCCGAGCGCCACCATCTGAAACGCCGTTTTCCATTTGGCGAGCTGGCTGACCGGCACCGATACGCTGAGGCCGGCGAGAAACTCGCGCAGACCCGAAACGATGATTTCGCGCAGCAGGATCACCAGCGCGGCGATCACGTGCCAGCTTTCGATATCGCGCGTGAAGACGAGCATCAGGATGACCGACGCGACCATGATCTTGTCGGCAATCGGATCGAGGAAGATGCCGAGTTTCGATACCGTCCCCTGCGAGCGCGCGAGATAGCCGTCGAGATAGTCGGTCGCGCCGACCGTGCAGTAAAGGACGAAGGCGCAGATATAGCCGAGCCATGCGGAATCCCACAGCAGCGCCACGAGTACGGGCACGGCAAAGATGCGCGAGAGGGTCAGCAGGTTCGGCAAGGTCAACATGCCGCCTTGTCCTAACGATTTCTGCAGTTCCGGCAATCTATATGCCGTAATCCTGTCCACGCGGCCTTGGCGCTGCCCCTTACCTTGGTTATGCGGGGTGGAATATCGCTGCGTCCAGCAAATAGGGGCCCTCTCCCAAACCCATGCAAATGTCGCTCGCACTTTTGAACAAGCGCCGCTTTGCGCCGATCTTTGCGACGCAGTTCCTCGGCGCGGTGAACGACAATCTCTTCAAGTTCGCGATGGTGATACTGGTCGTTTACAATATCTATGACGACCCCGACACGGAGACCCAGTTCAGCGCGCTGGCGACCGGGATATTCATTCTCCCCTTCTTCCTGTTTTCCGCCGTCTCCGGGCAATTGGCAGACAATAACGACAAGGCCAGGATCGTCCGTATCGTGAAGACGGCGGAGATCGTTATCGCGTTGACCGGGGCGCTCGGCCTGATCCTCCAATCCATTCCGCTGATGCTGCTGGCGCTGTTCGCGCTCGGCGTGCAATCGACATTTTTCGGGCCGATCAAATATGCGATCCTGCCGCAGCAGCTGGAAAAGGACGAAGTGCTCGGCGGTACCGGCCTTGTCGAAGCCGGGACCTATGTCGCGATCCTCCTCGGCACGATTCTGGGCGGCGTCATCATCAATGAGCTCGGCGCCGAGTGGGCGTCCGCGATCGTCGTCACGATTGCGCTGATCGGCTGGTATGCGGGGCGGCAGGTATTGCCGGCGCCGCCGCAGAAAGATCCCGAACCGGTCGATTACAATATTCTGCGCGCTACAAAGCGTGTCATCGGCGATATCATGCATGTGCCGCGCCTTCGGCACACGATCATCTGCATCAGCTTTTTCTGGACGATCGCGGCAGTGCTGACGATCCTGTTTCCCCCGCTCGTCAAGAACGTTTTGACGTCCGACCCTATCGTGGCGAGCCTTTTCCTGGGCGTATTTTCGGTTGGCATCGCGGTAGGCTCGATCCTCATCAACCGTCTCCTGAAAGGCCAGGTCTCCGCGCGTTTTTCGCCGTTCAGCGTTATCCTGATGGGTGGTTTCGTTCTGATCCTCTATTTCGTCGCGCTGTCGTGGGAAGGGTCGCCAGACGAAACGCTCTTCAATCTCGGCACGTTCATTATGCTCGACAACGCATGGCTGGTGCTCGGCGTTCTCTTCGGCGTAGCCGTCGCTGGCGGCATGTTCGTGGTGCCGCTCTACGCCTTTCTGACGACCACCGTCGATCTCAGCATGACGGCGCGGGCGATCGCGGCCAACAACGTGGTGAACTCCGGCTGCATGGTGCTGGGTTCGGTTATCGCGCTGATACTGAGCAACTTCATCACGGTGACGGAGCTTCTGCTCGTCGTTGTCGCGATGTGCGCCACATCCGCATGGCTGGCCTTCATACTCCACCGCGAGACCAAGCACCCGCTGCCCCAGGCGGCCCAATAGCCGCCTTTCCTCGCGCGGCTAACCGATAAACGTCAGGAAGAAGACGAAGCCGCCGGCCCAGGTCATCGTGAAGAGCCTCGCGTTTTCCGCCAGTTCCGAGCGCCGCGGAAAAGGCGGGCGGCGGAGCAGGATCACATCGTCGAAATCGCATTCGCGGCGGATGAGGTCGGCGGTCAGCGGCGCATAGCGCGATTCGGTCGGAGCGGTTGCCATGCCCCGGCGTTAACATTTCGTTTACCTTTTCGTTTACACCCAAACAGGGTTAAGATGGGTACAGCGCGCACCTGTCTCCTATCGGGACAGAGCGGGTCCCGTTCCGGCGGCGTTGGAAATATCCTATTCGGCGCGCGCGGCGATCGCCTCGGCCATCGCGACGAGCTTCTCCGCTTCGGCGAGATGCAGCCGCTCGACCATCACGCCGTCGAGGTCGATGACGCCCTTGTCCGCATTTTCCGGGTCCGCGAAAGCCGCGATGATCGCCTCGGCGTCCTGCAGCGCGTTGCGCGAGGGCGCGAAGATGCGGTTGGCCGCCTCGATCTGGTCGGGATGGATCAGCGTCTTGCCGTCGAACCCGAAGGCTTTGCCCTGCTCGCATTCGGCCGCGAGCCCCGCATCGTCGCCGATCGCGTTGAACACGCCATCGATGACGATCCGGCCATGCGCCCGCCCCGCCATCACCGTCATCGACAGTGCGTTGACGAAGCCCAGCCGCGCCTGGCGCAGCTTGGCCTGCATCTCCTTCGCCAGATCGTTCGTCCCCATCACCATCGCCGAAAGCTTGGGCGCGGCCGCGATCTCCGCGATGTTGAGGATGGCGAGCGGCGTTTCGATCATCGCCCAGACCGGCAGATCCGTCTCCGCACCGAACCCGATATCGGCCGCCCGCGACACTTTCGGGATCAGCACCCCATCGGGCCGCACGTCCTGCACCATCGCGATATCGTCCGCGCCCCATTCGGTATCCACGCCGTTGACGCGGATCACGATCTCGCGCGCGCCATAGCCGCCCTCTTTCACCGCTTCGGCCACCTGCTCGCGCGCCGCCGGCTTTTCGCGCGGCGCCACCGCATCCTCGAGGTCGAAAATCAGCACGTCGGCGGGCAGCGACTTCGCCTTTTCCAAGGCGCGCGCATTGGCACCGGGCATGTACAGGCAGGAACGGCGGGGGCGGAAGGAAGGCTCGGTCATGGAAGCCGTTATTCCGCATGTCCGCGCACAAACCAAGGTTGACGTGCACGTAAAGCGGCGCGACACTGTCGCCAAACAGAATCACGGGAGAAGCGAGCATGTCCGACGAAGTCCTCACCGAAGCCAGCGATGGCATCCTCACCATCACCATCAACCGGCCCGACGCCAAGAACGCCGTCAACCGCGCCGTCGCCGAAGGCATCGCCGCCGCCATCGAAACGCTGGAAACCGACGACAGCCTCGTCATCGGCATCATAACCGGCGCGGGCGGCACCTTCTGCTCGGGCATGGACCTGAAGGCGTTTCTGCAGGGCGAGCTCCCCGTGGTCAGCGGCAAGGGTTTCGCCGGCTTCGTGGAGGCGCCGCCCGCCAAGCCGCTGATCGCGGCGGTTGACGGCTATGCGCTGGCCGGCGGTATGGAGGTCGCCATTGCCTGCGATCTCGTCGTCGCCAACAAAGACGCGCAGTTCGGCATTCCCGAAGCCAAGCGCGGCCTTGCCGCCGGTGCGGGCGCGCTGCTCCGGCTCCCCCGCCTGATCCCGCAGCGCTATGCCATGGAACTCGCGCTGACCGGCGATTTCGTGAGTGCCGGCCGCGCTGCCGAGATGGGCTTCGTCAACCGCGTCGTGGACGGGCCGGCGCTCGACGGCGCGAAGGAACTCGCCGCCAAGATCGCCGAAAACGGCCCCCTCGCCGTCCGCGCCAGCAAGGAAGTCATCGTCAAGACCGAAGACTGGTCGCACGACGAAATGTGGGCCGAACAGCAGAAGATCATCGGCGGCATCTTCCAGTCCGAAGACGCCCGCGAAGGCGCCATGGCGTTCGCGCAAAAGCGCAAGCCGCAGTGGAAGGGCAAGTAGGCCGCCTGTCGCCGCGTCGCGACGGATAGCGTACCGAGCGCCGGCCGGCTCTGGACTGGACGACAGCGGAACCGCAAAACATCCGCACGCGGGCGATTGATCCGCATCAATGCGTCTGACGCGGCCGCTCGTTACGCCTGCGAAAAATATCGCACGTGCCGGTTTGGTCGGACGGTTGGACCCGGGCGAAACGAGCGAACGGTCCTCGGACTGTCAGGGAGTTACGCATGGCGGATACGGAACAGGCCGATTGGGACGTCATCGTCATCGGTTCGGGCATGGGCGGCATGGCCGCCGCCGCTGCTCTGTGCAAGGTCGGACACAAGGTGCTGTTGCTCGAGCAGCACAGAACGCTCGGCGGGCTGACGCACAACTTCTCCCGCGACGGATTCTCTTGGGACGTCGGCATTCACTATCTGAGCGGCGTGGCGCCCGAAGATCATGCTCGTGCGATGATCGATTGGCTGGCCGATACGCCCATCGATTTCGTTTCCTTGGGATCGGTCTACGACACGCTGCACATCGGATCGGCGGAGCCGCTGTCGCTATCGCGGCCGTACGAAGCCCAGGAACGGGACCTCAAAGACCGATTCCCGGATCAGGCGGAGGCGATCGAAGCATGGACCCATGCGCTGCTCGAGGGCCGTGAGACGATCTTGAAGACCCTTCCGACCCGCGCAATGCCGAAGATCGCGGGCGACATGCTCAACTGGTGGAACCGGCATACAATCGCGAAATGGTGCACGCGGACGACGCAAGAGGTTATCGACGATATCACCGACGATCCCGCGCTTGCCGCTGCGATGGCCGCACAATGGGGCGATCACGGCGGACGGCCGAGCAAGGCGAGCTTCGGGATGCACGCCCTGATTTCGGCGTCCTACCTGTGGAGCGGGTCCTGGTATCCGGTCGGGGGGAGCGCGGCCTTCGCCGAGCATATCATTCCGACCATTACGAAGAATGGCGGCGAAGCGCGCGCGGGCGTCCGCGTGGAAAAGCTGCTGTTCGAGAACGGTGCGGTGGTCGGCGTGCAGACCGATGACGGCACGGACATCCGCGCGCAAATTGTCATCTCCGATATCGGCGTGCGGGAAACCGTCGACACGCTCCTGCCCGACGAGCACGGACACCAAGACTGGGTCGCGGTAATTCGCGCACTGCCGTCCAGCATCGCCAACTACACGCTGTTCCTGGGATTCGAGGGGGATATCGAAGCCGCGGGCGCGACAAAGGCGAACCACTGGATTTACCCCACCGGCAAGGTCGACGTGCTCTGGACGACCGCGCCCGACGGTGTGCCGCCCCATATGACAGCCTCGTTCGGTTCGCTGAAGGACCCAAACCATGATCCGGGCCCGCGCCAGAAACATATGGGCCAGTTTCTGGTCTGGGCCGACTGGGCGGCCGTCGAGAAATGGGCGGACCGGCCCGCCGGCGCGCGCGGCGACGACTATGCCGACTTCAAGCGGCGCGCCGAGGAAACGCTGATGACGCAGTTCGAGCGCTATTTTCCCGACCTTGCCAAGCTTGTCGTGTATCGCGAACTGGCCACGCCGCTATCGACTGTGACCTTCACCAGGCATCGCGAGGGCGCATTCTATGGGCTCGACGTGACGCCGGAACGGGTCATGTGCGATGCGCTCCGTGCCAAAACGCCGATTCCAGGCCTCTATCTTGCGGGCCAGGATGTGGTGAGCCCCGGCATTCCCGGCGCGCTCATGGGCGGCCTTCTTGCGGCAACCAGCGTCGATCCGAAGGTGCTTCCGAAGATCAAAGGCTAAAGGCGTTCAGTTTCGGGGTTGCCCGCAATAGGCTAGTGTATTATCTGAATAATACACAGCGACGGGGAGCCAAGTTTTGCAGAACACGACAAGCGTACATGAAACGGCATCGCAGCGTTCCGGCCGGTGGGACTGGAGCGCGCTAAGGGACCTGCTGATCGTCGTCGCGACCCTGGTCGTCGTGAAGCAATCGCTGTTGCCGTTCACTTATCTGTACGCCGGCCCCGCTTCGACCTTCAGTGCGATGGCCGTAGGATCCTATCTGCTGTGGCGCCGCGGATCGGGCTGGCGGGACCTTGGACTGCGCTGGCCGCAAAGCTGGCTGAAGACGATCGGCCTGACGCTGCTGACTATGGCGGCCTTCATCGCGGCGACGCAATCCATGCAGCTGGTCGCGGACCTGCTGTTCGAGGATGTCGGCGCGAGCGGCCGCTTCGATCATATCGAAGGCAATCTCGCGGCCTATCTCAGCATCATGGCCCTGGTCTGGACGCACGGCTCTTTTTTCGAAGAGCTGTTGTTCCGGGCGTTTGTCATCGATCACGCCAGCCGTTTCGGCGGCGGCGGGTTGCGCGTGGACCTCGTCGCCGCAATCGTCTCCTCGATCTTCTTCGGATATAGGCACTATTATTATCAGGGCATGCACGGCGCGCTGATCTCCGGAGCCGGTGGGCTGGCGTTCGCGCTCCTCTATATCTGGTTCGGGCGGAGCAATATCCTGCCGCTCGTCTTCGCGCACGGAATCTTCAATTCGCTGGCACAAACGCTCCGTTTCCTGGGCATCCGGGACTGACGAGCTGTACCGGCCATGGCGCTACGGCCGACACGCGCTTTGGGCCACCCCGATTGAAAGACGCCCGCGCTTGGTTCATCACGCTGGCACGACCGCCATTATCGCGGTGAGATGGGGGCGCATTTGGAAGGCAAGAAGAGACAGATTGTCGTGGTCGGCGGCGGCGCGGGCGGGCTCGAACTGGTCCGTCGGCTGGCCGCGCGCTACGGCAATCGCGATCACGACATCATTCTCGTCGACAAGAATGTCTCGCATATCTGGAAGCCGCTGCTCCATGAGGTGGCGGCCGGATCGCTCGACGCCAATCTCGACGAGGTCGGCTATGGCGGGCATGCCGCGCGGTGGAATTACCGCTTCTTCCACGGTGAACTCGAAAAGATCGACCGCGAAGAACGCCAGATCATCACCGCACCCAGCTATGACGATCGCGGCCGGCTGATCACGAGCCGGCACAGCATCCGCTACGATTATCTCGTGCTTGCGGTCGGCGGCATTTCGAACGATTTCGGCGTCGCCGGCGTGCGCGAGCATGCGATGTTTCTCGAGCATCGCGGCCAGGCCGACGAATTCCGACAGCGCCTGCTGAACGCGTGCCTGCGCACCAACGACGAAAATCGCCGGGGAAAACAGGACGCGAAAGTCCGGGTGGCGATCGTCGGCGGCGGCGCGACCGGCGTCGAACTCGCGGCCGAACTCTACAACGCGGCCAAGGCGCTGCGGCATTACGGGCTCGAAGTCTTCGATGAGAGCAAACTGGAGGTGACGCTGGTCGAAGCCGGACCGCGTATCCTCCCCGCCCTCGACCCCGAGCTGGCCGACACGGCGCGCGAAGAGCTGGAGGCGCTCGGCGTCTCGGTGAGGGTCGACACGCAGGTCGTGCGCGTCGACGAGGATTGCATCGAGACCGCCGACGGAAACCGGCTGGAGACGGAAATCACGGTATGGGCGGCCGGCGTGAAAGGCGCCGACGAACTGCCCTTCGAAAGCGATCTGGAGACGACTTCGCTCAACACGTTCCTCGTCAAGCCGACGCTGCAGACGACGAAGGACGACCGGATTTTCGCGATCGGGGATTGCGCGAGCTGCCTGCTGCCCGGCGAAGATCGCCCGGTGCCGCCGCGCGCGCAGGCCGCGCACCAGATGGCCGATAGCGTGCTGGACAATCTCGAGCGGCTGCGGCGCGGCAAGGAGCCGAAACCCTTCCGCTACCGCGATCATGGCTCGCTGGTGTCGCTCAGCCGCTTCTCGACCGTGGGCAGCCTGATGGGCAATCTGGTCGGCGGCCGGATGGCGATCGAAGGCCGCCTCGCGCGCCTCGCCTATCTCTCGCTATACCGGCTCCACATCATCGCCATCCATGGCTGGCGTCGCGGCATCGCGATGATCCTCCTCGGCCACGTCAACCGCGTCGTCCGGCCGAAGCTCAAACTACACTGAGGGCGGTTACGGCCCGATCAGAAGGTGAAGCCGGCCGAAACGCCCCAGACGCGCGGTTCGTTGACCATCGCGGTCAGGTTGTTGAAGTCGATACCGCTCACCGCCGAAGTGTCGTTGGTGATGTTCCTGACGAACGCGGCGAATTCGTAGCGGTCGGTCTGATAGCCGACACGGATGCCGCCTTCGAGCTGCGTCTCGTCCTGGAACTCGACCGTATCGTAGAGGAAGAAGTTGATCCGCGAGCGATAGGCCCAGTCGGTAAAGATATAGATGTCGCCATCGCCCACCGGGATCTCGTAACGGGCCGTGAAGTTCGCGATCCAGCGTGGCGCCTGCGGCAGGCTGTTACCGTCGATATTGACGATCGCCGCCGAGAAGGGCGCGGCCGGGGTCACGATCGGATCGAGGATCGTGCAGAGCGAAACGTTCGGGAAAGTATCGACCCGCACGGCGCCGCACGCGGCTGTCGTCAGATCGTCGTCACGGATCTGCGTGTGGTTGTAGCTCAAACTGCCGGTCACGAAGAAATAGTCGGTGACGGCGAACTGGGTATCGAGCTCGAAACCATAGCCGCGTACATTATCGGCGTTGATCAGCCGGTTGGCGTTCACATTCCCGCCGACCGCCGTGAGCTGCGCATTGTCCAGATCGTAGATGAAACCCGACAGGTTCGCCCGGGCCCGCCCGTCCATGAAGATCGTCTTGATGCCGGCCTCATAGGAGGTAATCGTCTCCGACTGGCCGACCGACACGCCGTCCTCGAGCGGCGTGGCCGTTGCCGGCGGGAAGAGGATGCGGCCCTGGATGCTCGGTGCGCGATAGCCCCGCGCGACGCGGGCGTAGACGTTCACGTCATCGTTTATCTCATGGGTGAGGCTGACGTCCCACGTGATCGTATCGTCGCTGACTTGACGGGTCACCGTCCCCAGCGGATTCTGCAGGAAGACCGGGAACTGCGTATCCTGACTGCGAACGACGACGAAATCGCGCTGGTCGTCATTATAGCGGAGGCCGCCCGATACGCGCAGATCGTCGGTAAGCGCATAGGTCAGCGAACCGAAGAGACCGAAGGCCTCGCTCTCCTGTTGCTGCGCCACGACGATATTGACGCCGCCCGGCGGATTCAGCGGATCGCCCAGCGTCGAATAGTTTTCGCTGAGGATGCTCAGCGATTCGTCGAAATAGAAAATGCCGAACTGGTAGCTGAGCGGGCCGCCGCCATTGCTCGCGATCCGCAACTCCTGCGTGAACTGGTCGAGATCGGGCACGGAATCGCGCGTTTCCGCCGTAAAGGGAATGACGCCGGGCCCGGTCAGGTTCGGCGGTAGGAAGCTCGCCCCGAAGCCGCCGTCGACATCGCCGACCGAGGTCGATTCGCCGTGCCAGTAGCTCGTCACCGAGATCAGCGAGACGGGACCCAGGTCCCAGGTCAGCCGGGCCGCGATATTCTGGGTCTCGACCTCCTGTTCGTTCTGGCCGTCGGTCGACACGTTGAAGCGGTCGAAATTCTGGTTGAGCCCCGGCGCCCCGCGCGTGAAATTGTTCGCCCGGAATATCCGCGCCGTTCCGTCGAGGTCGCGTAGTTGGCCGGTCAAAAGGATCTCGAAATCGTCGGTTACGTCGAACGCGGCCTGCAGGCGGAACGCATATTCGTCATAACCGCCAAAGGCGTCATTCTGACGGCCCGCAGGCAGGACGTTGTCGATATAATCGTCCTGGCGCTGATACAGGCCGGACAGGCGCAAGCTGATCCGGTCGCTCAGCGGCCCGCCGACCGCGGCCTCCATATTGACCGCGTTGAAGCGGCCATAGGAAATGCGGGCAAAACCATCGAGCGTATCGCCGGGCTCGACCGTGTCGAACTTGACGATGCCGGCCGGCGTGTTGCGGCCGAACAGCGTACCCTGCGGTCCGCGCAGCACCTCGACCTGCTGCATGTCGAAAATCGGAAAACCCTTGAGGATCGGGTTTTCCAGGACGACATCGTCATATACGAGGCTGACGGGCTGGGACGCGTTGAGATCGAAATCGGTATTGCCGAGCCCGCGAATGTAGAAGCGCGGGAAGGTCCGCCCGAACGAGGATTCGACCACCAGGCTCGGTACGCGGCCCGACAGGGCGCGAACGTCCTGACCGCTGCTGTTGATGGCGGTCAGCGCGTCGTCGTCGATCGCCGTCACCGAAAGCGGGACGTCCTGGATATTCTCCTCTCGGCGTTGCGCCGTCACGATGATCGGGCCGACGCTGGGGCCGGAAACGGCATTCGCGACATCGTCGGTCATCTGCGCCATCGCCGGCGCCGCGCCGAAACAAGCGGCCGAGACCGCGGCGATCGCCGCGGACGAAAAGAGTTTCGAACTGTGAATCATGAGCCTGCCCCGTTCTTGCCCCCCTGCATCGCGAAACGCCGCGCAGGAATCGGAAAACACTCGTTATTGATGAGAAGGCATTCATTGTCGCAACGCGGATATGTGTCAAATCGGTTACACAGATTCGCCATAAAAGCTGCAATACGTTGCAGCCGCGCCACGCTGTGCGCGCCGCCATGAGACGGCGGCGGTCTCGCGCTAGCTGTACCGAGCTTCGACCTTTTCGGCGGCCTTGCCGTCCTCCCCCTTGGCAAGCGCGCTTACGCTCGCGGCCAGGTCATCGAGATAGGCGTCGATGAATTCGGAATGTTTGGGCGACAGCATCAGGTGCAGACTCGGTGGTTCTATCGTGGCGGACGTGAACCAGCCGCGCCGGTAAATCTCGCCATATAGCGCCAGCGCGTGATGCTGAGGATGGCTGAACGCGATCAGGCCGAGCAGCGGCTTGCCGAGTATCTCGAAGCCCAGCGCCTTGACGCCCTCCTCCACCCGCTCGCGCGTCGCACAGACCTCGCCCTGCAGGCGGCGATACCCGTCCACGCCCAGATAGTTCATGATCGCCCAGGCCGCGGCGATGGCCCCGCCCGGCCGCGTGCCCGCCAGCGTCGGTGTCGTCATCGGCGCGCCCGACCAGCAGGAAAATTCGAACGGCATATACGCGTAGAGCTCTTCGGAGCGGAACAGCACCGTCGAGGCGCCCTTCGCCGCATAACCGTACTTGTGTAGATCCGCGCTCATCGACTTGACCGCGGGCACTTCGAAATCGAAGGGCGGCACCGGCACGCCGTTCATCCGGGCAAAGGGCGCGAAATAGCCGCCGACACAGGCATCGACATGGAGCCAGACGCTCTGCCGCTCCGCCGCCTCGCCGAGTTCCGCGATCGGATCGATGATGCCGTGCGGGAAGTTGGGCGCGGAACCCACGATCATGATCGTCTCGGCATCGCACGCCGCTTCCATGGCCGCGACATCGGCTTCGTAACTCTCGTCCGCCCGGAGCGGGATACGGCGGACTTCGATATCCATCAGGTGGCAGGCCTTGTCGAAAGCCAAGTGCGCCGATTGCGGCAGGACGATATTGGCGGTGTCGAGCGCCTTGCCGCCGGCGCGCGCATGATCGCGCGCCGTTTTGATCGCCATGGTGATCGAGTCCGTGCCGCCGGACGTCATCGCGCCGGTCGCGCCATCCGGGCCGTTGAGCAGGCCCAGCGCCATGGAGATAACGTCCTTCTCCATCTGCGCGAGCGAAGGAAAGGCGGCCGGGCCGAGCCCGTTTTCGGACATATAGGCGGTATAGGCTTCCTTCTGGACCCGCGCGACATCCTCGCCGGCGTTGAAGACGTACACGGCCGTCTTCCCGTCCCGCCATTTCGCATCATTGCCGCCGCGATCCAGCAGATCGGCTTTCACCGCGTCCCATGGGCGCCCCTTGGCCGGCATCTCCATGCTGTCTCTCCGTGACCGTCTCGAATGCCCGTCACTGTGGCGAGTTTTGGGCGGTCAGACAATGCGAGATGGAGCGCGAGAGAGGGCCGGATCGTCCTGATGGGCTCGCGACTTTCTCAGCTTCGCCTTCTACCCCTCGCGATACGATCACGCGCGGCGGTATGAAGGCCACGCTCAGGAAATAGCCGATGATCGCGCTTGCTCCGTAACCGACGAGCGGCGTCGGATAGGCGCCCAGCGCTGCGGCCGTTACCAGCCCGGTCCAATAGGCGGCGAATGCGAAGTGCATAGCCGATCTGTCCGTTTGCCGCACGAAGACTATCGCACATGGCAGCATCGCGCATCCGGCCCAAAGCAGAAGCCCAAGGCCGATATGGATATCGAACGCCGACCAGAGGATATGATCGACGAACGGTACCGCGGGCAATGCGGCGGGGCGGAACAGCGTCGCCGCAAATGCGAGCATGGCGACGAAGGCTGCGGCGGCGCCATACATGGTGGGCCGGATCAGCACGACGACGGCAACCGCAACGAACAGCGTTCCCGCCATCGCGCGATCGGGTTGAACGGTCATAGCGAGAGCGGCGACAGTGACCGCAAATGTCGCCCATACACTCTGGTTTCGCGCGAAACCGATGACGACAATCGGCAGAAAGATCAGGCTGGTCTGGACGAAAAAAGTGCCGATCGCGATCCATCTACGCGCGTCTTCGACGGCGCTTCCGTAAAATGCAGTGCCCAGCAGGACCAGAGACGCGCCGACTGCGCATGCCGCCAAAAAGCGGTCGGTCATCCGGATGGTCAACCGCATGGCTGCGGCTAGGAGCAGGCCGATGATAATTGCCGCGACATTAACGATCATCATGGTCGCCGGGGCGTTCGCACCATAGAGATAGATCAGCCCGATCAGGCTCGCCGCCAGTCCTGCGATAGTCGCCGCTACGGTGAAACGATCACGCATGATACCCTCCCCTGTTGGCACAGCTGTGGCTGCCGGTTCGAGCCGGAAACGCAGGCAGGCGATTATGCAGCCGATCGCGAAGAGCGCCGCCGCCCACCGCCCCTCTATGTTCGAGAATTCGGCCTTCATCGCCTGCACCCATTGCGCGCGGTGATCGGGCGCGAGCACGTCGATCAAGCGATCCAACCATCGGCGGCTCATGCCGGACTGGGCTTCATATCGGTCGTACCGATTTTGCCGAGACTGTCGCGCGCAAAGGCGCGCCCGGCTGCGGTCAGGCGATAGATGTGCCGCGGAGGACGGCCGTTCGTCGGGGCGTCCTGCCATTCGGAAACCAGGATCGCCCGATCCTCCAAACGCGCGAGGATCGGATAAAGCGTCCCCGGCCCGATGCCGGCGATCTTCATGATCTCATAGCCGTGCAAGCCCTTCGGCGCGTCGAGCAGAATGCGGAGAGTCGAAAGCGTGGCTTTGGACGGAGATCGAGTTCGGCGCATAACCGTTTATATCGATATATATCGACTTAGAGTCAATATATGCGCGCATGGACCGGATATCCCGACGGACATCATGGAAATCGGTGCGAACCGCAGAACCGCGAGGTTGACGCGCACGTCAACCCGCGCGACAGTCCGCGCAAAGCAGAATCAAAGCCAAAATCAGGGAGAGCGCCATGAAGACCCGCATCACCGAACTGTTCGGCATCGAACATCCGATCATCCAGGGCGGCATGCATTATGTCGGCTTTGCAGAGCTGGCGGCGGCGGTCTCCGAAGCGGGCGGGCTCGGCATCATCACGGGCCTGACGCAGAAGACGCCCGAAGATCTAGACAAGGAGATCAAGAAGGCGAAGGAGATGACCGACAAGCCGGTCGGCGTGAACCTGACCTTCCTGCCGGCCTTCACCACCCCGCCCTATCCCGAATATATCGATGCGATCATTTCGAACGGCATTACCGTCGTCGAAACCGCCGGGCGCAACCCGCAGGAACATCTGCCCAAGATGAAAGAAGCGGGGATCAAGATCATCCATAAATGCACGAGCGTGCGCCACAGTCTGAAAGCCCAATCGATCGGCTGCGACGCGGTGTCGGTGGACGGGTTCGAATGCGGCGGGCATCCGGGCGAGGACGATATCCCGAACATGATCCTGCTACCCCGCGCGGCCGACGAGCTCGACATTCCCTTCGTCGCCTCGGGCGGTCAGGCCGATGCGCGCAGCCTCGTCGCGAGCCTCGCCATGGGCGCCGAAGGTATCAATATGGGCACGCGGTTCATCGCGACGAAAGAGGCGCCGGTGCACGACAACGTCAAGCAGGCGATCGTCGATGCCAGCGAACTCGATACCGCGCTCGTCATGCGGCCGCTGCGCAATACGGAACGCGTGCTGAAGAACGAAGCTGTCGAGGAAATCCTGAAGATCGAGCGCGAGAAAGGCGCAGACCTCCAGATCACCGATATTCTCGACCAGGTCGCGGGCGTCTATCCGGAGATCATGATGGAGGGCGACATGGATCGCGGCGCGTGGAGCTGCGGCATGGTCGCCGGGCTCATCAACGATATCCCGACCTGCAAGGAGCTGATCGACGGCATCATGGAAGAGGCCGAGACGATCATCCGCCAGCGGCTGGAAGGCTTCCTCGCGGCCTGAGGCCGGCGCGCTACAGCGTCACCGTCGCCACGACCGGGAAATGGTCGGAAATCGTATAGTAGGGCGGGCCGTCATCGCCGACCTTGCGCAGGATGTCCGCGTCATGGACCCAGCCTTCGTCCGCGTTGAGCGAATAGACGATATGGTCGATCCAGACGCGGTGATAGGTCCGGTTGAAGATCGGATCGGCAAATGACGTTGTCGAATTGTCCTCGAAGTTGAGCGCGGCCTTGTCCTTGTCGGACAGCCGGTCGTAGAGCGCGTTGCCGAGCGTGAGATAGGGCCGCCAGACCGAGCCCATCAGCGTCTCCACGCCGCTCGACTTCAATTTCATCTCGCTAGTGTCGAAGCCCGGCCCGTCATTGATGTCGCCGCAAACGATTAGCGGGATGTCCTTGGTCGCGTCGTCGGTCAGATAGGGTTCGATAAAGGCCTCGCGCACGCGGCGGCACTGGGCGACAAGCCGCTCGCGGTTGGCGTCCGCCATCGCCCACCAGCGCGACCATTCATGCGCGGAGAAGATGCCCTTGCTCTTGAGGTGCACGCCCATGACGCGGAACTTCGCGTCGTTTTCGAGCGTGATCTCGGCATAGGCCGGCCGCCGCTCGAAACGGTACCATTCGGGTATCTTGTCGTTGCCCGTGTCCATCCAGAAGGGTTCGCTGGCTTCGAAAATCGCGCCCGATGCTTGGTCCATCGAATCGAAGACCTGCATCGGGTCCGCCGCGAACTTGCCGCGGTCGGTCCGCACCGCGATGCCGACACATTGCGAGGACGACCAGACATCGGTGCGCCCGGGCCCGTTGATTGATTTCGAAACCTGAATGTAGGTCGTCCAGTCGCCCGGCGCGAGTTCGTCGAAAAGGAGCTGCAGTTCCTCGGTCTTGTTCGGCCCCTCGACGACGACGACCAGGTCCGCATCGATATGGACTAGGCCCGATCCGATCAGCGCCTTGCGCTCGCCGACCGTGTGTTTGCCGGACCGATCGCCGTCTTCATCGTCCGGCTTGAAGATCACATCGTCATTGTCATCGGTCGTGAACAGGTTGTTCAGCCATTCCATGTTCCAGACCGCCAAACGAATATCCGTCATATCGCCCTCCCCTTTTCGTCTCCCACAGCGCGACCATGCAATAAGGCCGGAATATTATCACAGCCTATCGCAACCGTATTGGACAGAAGGGACGCGCGAGGGACGCGGCCGAAACCGGCTATTCGCCGCCGGTTTCGGCCTGCGGGACGGCCAGAAACTGCATATCCTGGCCGATCACGTCGATCCGGACCACGCGCCGGTCTTCGCCCCGCGTGACATAGACGTCATTGTCGGGCGTGCCGCCGCGGATCTCGTAGCGCACGGTATCGAACCGGCCGGCGGGCGTGCGGATGCGTCCGCCGGGATAGGCGGTGATCGTGACATCGGCGAAGGCATTGCCGAGCGGGCCGTACCAGTGGAAGCTTTCCTGCGTCCCCTCTTCTTCGCCCATCGTCAGCGGCATGATGAAGGCGACGGGACGCGGCAACGTGCCCTCGGGAATGGCCTCGTCGACCGGTTGTATCTCGACGTCCTCGAGGCGCAGGATGACGCGATTGCCGGTCGCCCGCCCGTTCGCGAATTCCAGATCGAGATTCATGTAGCTGGTGCCGCGATGGAATTCGAGATGGATGGTCTCGAACTGCAGGTCCGGCGCAAGATTGAAGGCCAGCGTCTCATAGACCTCGGTACTCGGCATCATCGTGCGGTCGTAGAGGATCACGCCGTCGTCCCGCTTGATCCAGCCGAGCCGCATGAAACCGTCGCGCTCGCCATCGTTGAACAGACCGAGGAAGAACTCGCCGCGATCCGGCAAGGCGGCGGCGGTGCGCGCACCGACACTGTCCTGCGCGAGCGCCGCGCCGCCGGGCGCGAGCATGAGCGCCGCAAACCCGATGGCGAGCGCTGACCAGGCGCGGCCGATGTGCCGTTGAAACTTTTGCATATGATGCCCCCTCGCAGACGAACTTCGCCTATCAGGGCAGGAAAGGCCAGAGAAACACGCTTCGACGAACGACCGGTTATGTTCTGGCTATTGCAACGATGGGTGTATGGCCGCGGGCCGTGTCAGGCGGATAGCGCCGGCGGATAGGCGGCACGCGGCGCTCCGACCGGCGCGGTCCCCGCAAATCCATCGAAATTGCAGGTTGCGGCCGAGATATCGCGCGCGACGGCAGCGACCGCGCGCTCGCAATTCCGGTCCGCGAATGCATCGCGCCCGAGCAGCCGCGGCAGAGCGAGAGCGGATTCAAGCGACGTTAGAAACTGTTCCGCGGCGCCGTCCAGCAATATGAGATCGAGCCCCGCTCGCCTGCCGGCATCGCCGACCGCTTTTTCCAATCCGTTGCGCAGCGGCCCGGCAACCTTCGCCTCATAGGCACTATGCACCCAGGGATCGCTGTGGCTGTCGCGCATCGCGAAGAACAGGAGCCGCGCATAGTCCTCACCGCCGATCATGTCCGCCGCCCGCGCGACATAGGCGCGCACCGTGCCGGTGACGGAATTGAGGATCTCGGGCGTTTCAGCCAGCCGCGCAGTCAGGCGTTCGACAAGACGGCGCACCGTAGCGCGATAAATGTCTTCCTTTCCGTCGAACGAGCTATGGATCTGCCGACAGCCGATATCGAGCCGCTCGGCGATCTCGTCGAGCGCTACGCCGCTCCAGTGCCGTTCCATATAGAGAGGCAGGACCGCGGCCGCGATTTCGTCGCGGCGGGTAAGCCAGTCGACACTCGATCCCCGGGGGCGTTTTGCTGCCTGATGCATACCAGCGTCCTCTAGGCCTCTTTATTATTTCGTTTCGAAATATAATAGACCGATCCGTAATAGCAAGATGCCGATTTCCGCGACCATGAGCGTCATAAATCCTTAATTTACGTCAATATGAGTGTGTCATTGAAGCAACATACTCCTTAAGAACTACGATTCGATATAAAAACTGATTGTATGGAAAACCGTGCATCGGCATAAGCCCGGCCATGGCGGAACGCGAATTGGCATTTTGCCCATCGATTTTTGGGGAGGCGGCGCAGGGCATCTGACCGAACAGGGCAAGCTCGACGTCGCGGACATTTTGAAAGGGTTAGACTTCAATGACTGAACAGATCTCCGGCACCGGTTTCTCGTCGCGCAAGCGCACGGTCGCCAGCTTGATGGTGGGCACGGCCGCAACGGCATTCGCCTGGGCGCCGGCCGCCGCGCAGACCAGCAACGAACTCGCGGCCGCCAATACCGATCAACCGGCCATCGTCGTCACCGGTACGCGCATCGCCAATCCCAATCTCGACCAGTCGAGCCCGGTACAGGTTGTCGGCCAGGACGAGATCGACCTGCGCCAGGCGACCAACGCCGAAGACCTGATCGGCGAACTGCCCGGTATCACCCCGGGCGTCAGCAACTCGGTCAATAACGGCAGCGCCGGCATCGGCACGCTCAACCTGCGCGGCCTCGACTCGCGGCGCAACATCGTGCTGCTCGACGGCACCCGCATCGTCCCCGCCTCGCTCTTCAGCGAGACCGACCTCAATACGATTCCGGTGGCTCTCATCGAACGCGTGGAAATCGTGACCGGTGGTGCGTCGTCCGTATACGGTGCGGACGCCATCGCCGGCGTCGCCAACTTCGTCACCCGGCGCGATTTCGAAGGCATGGAAGCGGCCGCGACGTTCGGCATCACCGAACGGGGCGACGGCGAGCGTTTCCGCGTCGATCTGACGATTGGCGCCAATTTCGACGACGGCCGCGGCAATGCGGTGCTGAGTGTGGGCTATCAGGAGATGGACGACATCATCATGGCGAGCCGCCTCTTCTCGCAGAACGGCTTGCGGCGAAACGGCACGACCGGCGGCTCCGGCACGTCGGTGCCGACCCGGATTTCGAGCACCGTCGTCGGCGGCGGCGGGGTCAACCAGCTCAATGCAGACGGCACCGCGCTTATCCCGACCTACAACACCTTCAACTTCTCGCCGTTCAACTTCCTGCAGACGCCGTTCCAGCGCTACAATGTCTATGCGTCGGCGGATTACGAGATCACGCCGGGCATCGAAGTCTATTCGCGCGCGATGTACAACAAGACGACCGTCAACCTGCAGTTGGCGCCGTCCGGCCTGTTCGGCGATACGTGGCAGTTCCCGCTCAACAACCCATTCATCAACGAGACGATACGCCAGCAGATCTGCGCCTCGCCGGTCGTCAATGTCGATGCTGCGACCTGTACGGCCGCCGGCGCGGCAACGGGACCGACCGATCCAAACTATCTCGAGGTCCCGGTCACCATCAACCGCCGCCTCGTCGAACAGGGTCCGCGGCGGACGGACAATACCTTCAACCAGTTCCAGATCTGGGCCGGTGTCCGCGGCGGCCTGACCGACTCGATCGATTACGATGTCTACGCGTCCTACGGCGAATCGCAGCGCAACAATACGCGGCTCGGCTGGGGGCTGAAGTCTCGCGTGCAGCAGGCGTTGCTCGCCGACAGCCCGACCGAATGCCAGGATCCGTCGAACGGCTGTTTCCCGATCAACCTGTTCGGGGGCGGCGTGGGCACGAATATCGATCCGCGTTCGGTCGCTTTCTTCGACCAGCCATCGGGTTTCTCGGACACGACTTCGCTCGCCGTAGTGAACGCCTCGCTGTCCGGCGACCTCGGCGAAACCGGCTTCTTCACCGACACGCCTGTCGGCTTCGCGATCGGCACCGAATATCGCGATTACACGGCCAGCCGCGTCGCCGACCTCCCGGCGGGCACGCAGGACGAAGTGCTCGGCACGGGCGCGCCTTCGCCATCCTTCGGCGGCGGTTATGACGTGATCGAGGGCTTTGCCGAGCTGATCGTGCCGATCCTCGAAGATGTTCCGGGCTTCTACAGCCTTACCGCGGAAGGCGGTATCCGCGTGTCGGACTACTCCAACACCGGAACGAGCGTCACCTGGAAAGCGGGCGGCAGCTGGGAACCGTTCCAGGGCTTCCGCATCCGCGGCATCTACCAGCGGTCGGTCCGTTCGCCGAATATCGGAGAGCTGTTCCTCCCGGTCACGACCGGCCTCACCGGCCTTGCGGTCGATCCGTGCGCGGGCACGGCCCCGGTCGGCAATGCCGCGCTGACGGCGATCTGTATCGCGCAGGGCGCCCCGGCGGCGCTCGTCAATGCCGGCGTGATCCAGCAGCCGTCCGCCGAGCAGGCGAACCTGACGACCGGCGGCAATCCGAACCTCGATCCCGAGGTTGCGGACAGCTTCACGATCGGCCTGGTGCTTACGCCGCCGCAGGTTCCCGGATTGACGGTGACGGTCGACTATTACGATATCGAGATCACCGACGCGATCACGCAGCGTACGCCGGACGATATCCTCACGCCCTGCTTCGGGCCGAACCTCGACGGTGTCGGTGGAAGCGATCCGTCGGTCTGCTCGCTGCTCATCCGCAATCCGCTCAACGGTTCGTTGAACGGCGGCGGGGACACGCCGGGCTTCGCACCGCCGCTGACCAACCAGGGCACGTTGCTTACCCGCGGCGTCGATTTCCGCGTCGCCTATCGCGTCCCGCTGAACTTCGGATCGCTGAACTTCGATCTCAACGGCAACTGGACCGATACGCTGAAGTTCCAGGCCGTTCCGGGCGGCATCAACCGCGAATGCGTCGGCCAGTACAGCGCGAACTGCGGCTTCCCGTCGCAGACCCAGGGCGGTGCGATCACGCCGGAATGGACGTTCAACCTGCGCACGACCCTCAGCATCGACGATCTCGCCGACATCTCGCTGCTCTGGCGCTGGATCGACAGCGTCGATTACGAGCGGATCCTCAGCCGGGCGGGCCTCGATCCCGAATTCGAATCGATCGACGAGGCGAACTATTTCGATCTCTCGATCCGCTCGAACGTCAGCGAGAATTTCGACGTCACGCTGACGGTGTTCAACCTGCTCGATCGCGATCCGCCGGTCGTCGGCAACTCGGTCGGCACCAGCTCCCAGAATGCGGGCAACACGTTCCCGTCGACATACGACACGCTGGGCCGGCGCTACTCGGTAACTGGCCGACTGCGCTTCTAGCGGGACCCCACAAGTTAGAACGTTTGGTCACGTTCTAGTCTGATGGCGAGGGTGGTTTTGGAAGTCCCACCCTCGCCATTTTTTTGTCCGGCGAAGATGAGACTGCAATTCAGTCGGGCTTGTTCGTCACAAGGTCGAACATCACCCGGTCGAGCCAGTCCAGCCGGGCCTTCAGCGTGCTCATCGCATTGTCATAGGCATAGGGCTGAAACGGCAGATCGGTGCTGGCGTTGTACTCGTCGAGTTCGATGCGCTTCTTTTCGAGCTCCGCTTTCGCCTCGACGACCCAGTCGACCCGCTCCTGGTGCGACAGCAGGCCGAACGCCATAACCTTGGTGCCCAGCGAGTCGGTGGAAATGAGCTGGGCCGACCGGAATGTCGTGATCCAGTCCTTGAGGGTCTCCTCCCCCTTTTCCGTGATCGACCAGACCTCGGTGCCGCGGGCATCGTCCTCGACCTGGCGGCCGGCGATCAGCCCGTCTTTCGCGAACCGGTTGATCATCGGATAGACCTGACCCATCGATTTGTTGAACGTCGCGACCGGCGAGGACTGATAATATTTGGCGACTTTATAGGCGGTGATCGGCTGGAAACGGTAGACGAGTGAGAGCAGAGAGCCCTCGTGATCCGAGAGTGATTTCGGCGAACCCTTGGCAGCCATGGTCAGTCGTTTTAGCCCCTTCGATGCCGCGCTCGTGTTCGACCAACAACGCGGACAGGCGGCGTCTTGTCACTTTCATGACAGTTTCACAAGCGCGGCACCGGGATTTCGTCGCCAGTGCGGCATAAAGAACACGAGCGGCGCACTCCATCGAGGAGCGGAATCTCAATGCCTAACTGATTGATCGCTTTAACTTAAATACCGTCAGAACGTATATTGCGCGTCCGGCTGCCCGGTTTCTATCGCCATGCGTATATCGGCCACGCAGGATGCATAGACGGCCTCGGCCTTGCTCGGCAGGCACGCACATTCCACCTGCCGCTCGAGTTCGGCCGGCAGTGTGGGCACGCCGGCCTTACTTGGCAGCCGCATGCATGTGGCGATCGTCTCCGCAAAGGCGGGCGCCGCGTCGGCGACGCTGGCAGTAACTATGTTCGCGTCTGCGACCACATCCTGGGCGATGTATTGCCCACCCATTTCCGTCAGCAGATCGCCGTAGGCCGGATGGGTGGTCGCCGATCTGCCGACGAGGAGCCCCGCCCCGCCGAGGAGGAAAGCGCCGGTGCCGATGGCCGCGATGACCTGCGCCCGTTCGGCGCGTTCGGCGAGAAAGTCGAGCAGTTCGGTCGTGGCGAGCGCCTCGACGATACCGCTGCCGCCGGGCACGCAGAGCACATCGAATTCCGGCGCATCGGCGAACGTCATGGTCGGCATGACGGCGCAGCCGCAATCGAGCCCTACCCTCCCCGCGCGTGCGGCAACGAGATGGATTTCCGCGCCCTCGAATTTCGACAGGTGCTGGCGCGGCATCGCAATGTCGCGCTCGAAGCTGTTCTCGAACAGCACAAAACCGATTCTCATGCAGCCTCCCTGGACTTGGACCTTCGACAAACTCCCATTTTCAAACCCCGTTACCGAGGTTCGAATGCCGTGCCCCTGCATTCAAAAGTTTCACCAAATCGGTTTATGCGGATATGGATATGCTACGCGGCGGGAACAATGTTCCCGTTTTCGGCGAAGGTCGCGTGAATATCGACAAGCGTCGGAAAGGCGGAATAAGTGCCTACGAACCGCATATATTCGAGCGGTTATGCGCAATTTTCGGTCGGTGGGGCGTGCAGATATTAGCTGTCGACACGACACGGCGCGCGACAGTGTAACGCGCTGGACCAGGTCTAGTTGTCGGAAATCTTGGCGATGCGGGTCGCGGGATGGAACGTTTAACGCCCGAAACGCTTTGACAAACGCGTTCGTCGTCAGCGCTGTGCCACCCTCGCTATCGCTCGGGGAGTTTCGAGAAAACCATCGCACCGAGGCGACATTATCGCGAAAGCGATGGTGGAGCCGAGGGGGATCGAACCCCTGACCTCTACACTGCCAGTGTAGCGCTC
>NZ_JBQLZN010000028.1:0-17961 GCF_052168295.1 Parasphingopyxis sp.
CTCGGCATGGACATCCCCGGCTGGCCGCCCGAGAATATCGAGGAAATGGCCAAGAAGCTCGAACAGGAGTTGCTGGGGTAAACCTATATTGCTCCTGCGAAGGCAGGAGCCCAGGGCGGCAGGTGATGCCGCGTGAAGCTCTAGGCTCCTGCCTTCGCAGGAGCACGGAAAAAGGGAAATGGCGGCGCCCTTAACTGCTGCCTGGATCGGGCTACCTGATACGGGCCCTTTACGAACGAAGGAACGAAATCATGCGCCACAAAAAGGCTCATCGTAAACTCAACCGCACGTCGAGCCATCGCAAGGCGATGCTTCGCAACATGGCGGCCGGCCTTATCAAGCATGAGCAGGTCATGACGACCCTGCCCAAGGCCAAGGAATTGCGGCCCTATGTCGAGAAGCTGATCACGCTGGCGAAGAAGGGCGGCCTCTCCAATCGTCGCCTCGCCATGTCCCGCCTGATGGACGAGACGCAGCTCAAAAAGCTCTTCGACGTGCTGGCCGAGCGCTATGCCGATCGCGAGGGCGGCTATACCCGCATCATCAAGGCCGGCTATCGCGCGTCGGACGCTTCGGCGATGGCGGTGATCGAATTCGTCGATCGCGACGAAGACGCCAAGGGCCAGGATTCCGGTCCGGTCGAATTCGACGAAGATTTCGCGGACGAGGTTGCAGCCTAGGCACGGCGCGTCATCCCAGCGAAGGCTGGGATCTAAGGCGGTCAAGCGGTTCGTATATGGCCAGAGATTCCAGCCTTCGCTGGAATGACGAGCGCCTCCAACGAATGGGATTGCACAGGGGATCGCGGCTGCTAGGCTTGCGGTCTCCTTTGCATTTCGAGGTACAAGATGACCGCTCGCCGCCTGCTTCTCCCGCTCGCCTGTCTTGCCCTGCCGGCCATGGCCATCGCTCAAGGATCCGCGCCGATGGAAACGCCGCTCACCTATCCCGAAACCGAGCGCGGCGATGTCGTCGAGGAGCAGTTCGGCGTGGCCGTCGCCGATCCTTATCGCTGGCTCGAGAACGACGTCCGCAACGACCAGAATGTCCGCGACTGGGTCACCGCACAAAATGCGGTGACCGATGCCTATCTCGAGACCCTGCCGGGGCGCGATACGATCGCGGCGCGGCTCACCGAATTGTGGAATTACGAGCGGATCGGCATCCCGACCGTCCGCGGCAGCCGCTATTTCTACACACGCAATGACGGGCTGCAGAACCAGTCGGTGCTCTATATGCGCGAGGGGCTGGACGGCGAACCGCGCCTCCTGATCGATCCCAATGAATGGTCGGACGACGATGCGACCGCGATGGCGCAATGGGTGCCGTCGCCCGACGGCCGCTATGTCGCCTATGGCGTGCAGGACGGCGGCACGGACTGGCGCACGATCCGCGTGCTCGATGTCGAAACGGGCGAGACGCTGGCCGATACGGTCGAATGGGCGAAGTTCACCAATATCAGCTGGGCCGAAGGCGGCGCCGGCTTCTTCTATTCGCGCTTCCCCGCGCCCGATGCGGAAGGCGAGTTCCAGTCGCTGAACCTGAACCAGGCCGTCTATTATCACGCCATCGGCACCGACCAGGCCGAGGACCGGCTGGTCTATGCGACGCCCGACCGCCCGCAGCTCAACCATTTCGCCGAGGTGACCGACGACAAGCGCTGGCTGCTCATCTATTCGTCCGAAGGCACGGACAGCCGCTACGAAGTGACGCTCGGCGATCTGACGCAGGACGATGTGCCGGTGCGCGCGATCGTCACCGGGTTCGAGCATAATTGGGATCTGGCCGGCTCGGACGGCGCGCACATCTATTTCGTCACCAACAGCGACGCGCCGCGCGAGCGGATCGTCCGCATGGACGTATCCGGCGAGACTCCGGTGATTACCGAGATCGTCGCCGAGGACGAAGCGACGCTCGAAGGGGCATCGCTGGTCGGCGACCGGCTGATCGCCAACTATCTCGTCGATGCGCGCAACGAAGCGCGGGTATTCGATCGCGACGGCAACCGCGTGTCGACCGTCGAACTGCCGGGCATCGGCAGCACGGATGGCTTCGATGGGGAACTCGGCAATCCCGAAACTTTCTTCGCCTTTACGAGTTTCGCCACGCCGACCGCGATTTACCGCTATGACAGCGCGACCGGCGAGGTATCGCCCTTCGCCGTACCGGACGTGCCGTTCAACTCGGAGGACTATACGGTCGCCCAGCGCTTCTACACGTCGCGCGATGGCACGCGCGTGCCGATGTTTATCGTGCACCGGGCCGATCTCGACCATTCCGAGCCGCGCCCGACTTTGCTGTACGGCTATGGCGGGTTCAACATCTCGATCACGCCCGGCTTCAGCCCGGGGCGGCTGCAATGGATGGAGATGGGCGGCGTGTTCGCGCTCGCCAATCTGCGCGGCGGCGGTGAATATGGGGCGGAGTGGCATGATGCCGGTCGGCTGCTGAACAAGCAGAATGTGTTCGACGACATGATCGCAGCCGGCGAATATCTGATCGCCGAGGGGATCACGACGGCCGACCAGCTCGCCGTGCAGGGCCGCTCCAACGGCGGCCTGCTCGTCGGCGCCGTCGTCAACCAGCGGCCCGACCTGTTCGCGGTCGGCCTGCCGGCCGTCGGCGTCATGGACATGCTGCGCTTCGACCGGTTCACGGCCGGGCGCTACTGGGTCGACGATTATGGCTATCCGAACCGGGAGGAGGATTTCCGCGCCCTGCTCGCCTATTCGCCCTATCACAATATTCCCGAAAGCGGCGATTTCCCGGCGATCATGGTCACGACGGCCGATACCGACGACCGCGTGGTGCCCGGGCATAGCTTCAAGTACACGGCCGCGCTCCAGCATGCCGATCTCGGCGACCGGCCGCACCTGATCCGTATCGAAACGCGCGCCGGCCACGGTTCGGGGCGCCCGACGAGCCAGCTCATCGCCGAATATGCGGACCTCTGGGCGTTCACCGCCCGATGGACGGGTTTGGACGTTCCGGAGGCCGAATAGCGCTGATTTCCGGGATTTTTTGCGTTCAGGTTAATCGCATTTTATATTAACGAAAGCCTACAGGCGAGTTCAGACCGCACTCAGCGCGGCTCCGCTACATCTGCATCCGGTTCTTCAGAGGACCGTGTGCAGTAAAGGAGCCCGCGAAATGAACATGATCGGAAAATCCCTGATGGGCGCCACGGCCGCGACCGCGCTCGCCGTCGCCGCGCCCGCCCAGGCCAGCGACGGTGACGGCATCGACGGCGGCGACATTCTCGCCGGCGCGCTGGTGCTCGGCGGCATCGCCGCCGTGGCCGCCGCGATCGACGACGATGACGATGACGATCGGTATGAGCGCCGTTACGGCCGCTACGACGATTATGACCGGCGTTACGACCGCCGCTATCATCGCCGGCATTACGGCCACAGGATGCGGCCGCGCCAGGCCGTCCGCCAGTGCCGCCGTGCGGCGCGCTTCGAAGCCTCCCGCTATGGCCGGGCGCGCGTGACCGAGATTACCGAAGTCGATCGCCGGCGCGACGGCTATCGCGTCCGCGGCCGGCTGCTCGTCGAGGAAGGCCGTTATGGCCGCCGCGGCTATTACAGAACAGCCGATTACGACCGGGGCCGGTTCTCCTGCCGGATCCGTTACGGTCGGATCGATCGGCTGAGAGTGCGCGGGCTCGACTAGAGACCGCCAGCACGAGAGGGCGCGGAGCAGGCATGGGCTCCGCGCCCTTTTTCTATGCGTTGATATTGCTTGCTAATATACTGCGCTCAGGCTGAGCCTGTCGAAGCCTCATTGCGACTGAGGCTGACCCTTCGACAGTGAACAGGTGAGAATTGCCCCCGGCAATCCTCAGCCAAGCCTGGGAGGCTTGGCGACCTGATCACCAGGGTGAGCGCGACCCAGTCACTTTTGCAAACTACATAATCGCTTCTTTTATGCGGCCTTGGGCGCTTTTTTGGGCTCGTCTTCCGCGTCCGGCCCGAGGCCGAGCGCGGCGAGAATCTCCGCTTCGCTGCGCATCTCGCGCTCGATGACGCTGCACAGTTTCAATCCGCCAAAGCCGTTCTCGATTTCGCCGCGCGCGAAGGAAATGCTCTTCTGATCGCGGATAAAGGATCCGCGCTGGGCGTCCTTGTCGGGCAGCGGATAGGCGGTGCCGAACGGATCGCCCGACGAGCTGCCGACGATTCTGTCGTCCGCGTCGAGCAGGAGGAAGCGGTCGCCCTTGCGGTCGTTCCGGTGCAGCATGTTCTGCATCGCGATCAGCGAGCGGGCGTAGCGGTCCCAGTCATATTCGAGATAGAGCACGCCGATCACATCGCCGCCGTCCAGTCCACGCTCGCGGATCCCGCAGACGAAGAGCACGCAGGGCCGGTCGTTGCCCTGCGGATTGAGCCAGATTTCGTCCGCCGACCATTGATCCGGCCCGCGGCTCGCCATCGCCCGCTCGAATTGCGGCTGGCCCTTGAGGTTGAACGCCATGAAGGCCGGATTGTCCTCGATGCTCATCCGGATCGTGCCGTCGGCCGAGGCGAGAAAGGCGTTGCTGTAGAAATCGGAGAAGGCGAACTCCGTATTCAGCCGTTCGCGCGCCGCCGCTTCTTTCTCGGCGTCTTGCGGGTCGGCGATATAGGCGCGGACGCTGGGATCGGTCGCGAGAATACGCAGGTCGACGCTGCGCGCGGACAGGCCGCGCAGCGCAAGGTCGTTGATCGTATGGGCGAGATCGGCGAGCCGGGCGCCCTCCAGCTCGTCGACCAGTTCGTCGACGATGCGCGAACTCGTCGCGAGCCGGTCCATCACGGTCTGGCGAAAATCCTGCGCGGCATTGGCGGCGCTGGTGGCGAGCGATTTCACTTCCTGCGCGACGACCGCGAAACCGCGCCCGGCCTCGCCCGAACGCGCGGCTTCGATGGTGGCGTTGAGCGCCAGCATCTTGGTCTGCTTGGCGATCGCGTCGCTCGCATTGGCGTAGCGGCCGGTCTCCTCTTCCAGCAGATCGAGCAGGGCTTTGATGCGTCGGGGCATGCGGGCTCCAAAAGGGTCTTCGGAACCTAGCTAATCGCCAAAGGCTAACCATCGGTTAACCATCGTCTCAGGGGAGGCGGACGCGCGCCTCGATGGAAAGCCGGGCATCGAACCGGTCGCCGCTTGTCAGATCGGTCGAAAGGCCGTCGAAGAACACCTGATCGCCCGAATTGGGATTGAAGATCGCGCCGGCATCGGAGCGATATTCGATCGCCCCGCCCACACCGATCAGCACCGTATCGCTGAGCGGCAGGCCGATCGTTACGCCGGCGCCGCCCTGGAAGCCGATGCCGTCATCGTCGCGGTCGATCTCGATCATAAAATCCCGGTCCGCGGGCAGGGAGAAAGAGTTCATATTGCGCTCGGCGGAGCGGAGCCTCGTGTCGCGATAGAAGAGGCCGATATGGCCGCTCGGATAGATGATGAACGGCCCGGCCGGCAGCGCCGCTTCGGCATGGCCGTAGAAGCGGAAATAATCCTCTTCGATTTCCTGCATCCGTTCCTGGCTGAACTGGAGTACCGGTCCGCCGACCGACCCCGATCCACCGGCAAGGCCGGCATAGCTGCGTTCGCTGGCGGTGTAGGAGAAGCCGATGCCGATCGCGAAGCCGCCGCCGGGTTTCCGATTGTCGAACAGGTCGATCTCGCCGCCGATCTCGAATTCGGAGAATTCGACGGCGATATCGCCCGATACGCCGAAGGGGGTGGCGATGCCCGAGCTGCCGCCCGGCGAAAGGTCGCCATAGACGATGCCCGTATCGGCCGCCCCGGCCGGGATGTCGAAGGCGCGCGCGGCGTCGCCTTCATGGTAGCTGCCGAACAGCGCGCCGAAGACGGTCTCTATCGATACCTCGCCGCCGAAGAACCAGAAGCCCTCGGGCGCGCCCTGGGCGAATTCTTCGGGCGCCGCGCCGATCAGCCCGTCGCGCCGGAAGCCGATCCCGTTCTCGCTCTCGGGGAAATCGGCGCGGCTCCAGGAGAAGCGGAAGATGTTTTCGGGATCGTTCAGCAACCACCGGTCGCGCAGGCGCGGATTGTTCAGAATTATCTCGGTGCCTGGCCCGATGCTCGCATCGCCGTTGCTGTCCTCCGGCGTGGTATCCGGCGTGTCGGGCGTGCCGCCGCTATCGGGCGTGCCGCCGCCGTCCTCATCTTCGGGCGGCAGGATATCCTCGGGAACCGGAAAACACTGGCCGAACCGCTCCTCGGCATAGCGCAGGCCGTTTCGTGCGGCCTCCAGCCGCCGACGCGCGTCTTCGGGATCGACGGTGCCGAATTCGCCAGCCGCTTCCGCCGCCTCGGCGATGCGGCGCCGTTCCGCCACCAGCGCGCGCATCCGTTCGAGCCAGAGCCGCGCCCTTTCCTGGTCGCAATCGGCGAGCGCCTGGGCATATTCGCGCGCCGCCTGGCTCCAGCGCTCGTTGATCGGGGCGCTGGGGGGCAGCGGCTCGGCCGGCTCGGTGGCGGGTTCGCCGCTTTCGTCCTCCGGTTCGTCGTCCTCGGGCACGATCGGCTCGCAGCCGGCCTCGAGTTCGTCCGCATAGCGATCCGCCCAGTCATCGACCGTGGCGGGCGGCAGATATTCGAGCCAGACGCCGCGTTCGAAAGGCGTCGGATCGCCGAAATCCTCGAGCTCGCGCATGATCTGACGCCAGATTTCGCATTGCCGCCGCTCGCGGAAGAAGCGGGCGTTTTCGAACAGCGCTTCGGCATGGCGCCGCGCCTGGTTGCCGCGCCGTATCCGATCGGCTTCCTCCTCGGTGATCGGCTGGGCATGGGCTGCGGAAAGCGTGAAAGATGGCCCCCCGCCGCCCAATATCGCCAGCGAAACCGGGATAGCCAGAAGAGCCGTTGACCATCGCATCGCATCATTCCCCGCAATCCGCGCCCGGCGGAAAGGATATCCGCCGAGCATCGCCGCCGCGTCATCCAATTGGATGAGGCGTTGTCTTGGCAGCCGCGCGGGTCTAGCCTTTGCCGCGCGGGAGGGAACCGCCATGAAGCAGCTGGAAGAGATCGAGGCGAGAGCGACGCGTGCCGCGCTCGATCCGCTGGTGCTGCCCGATCTGCTCTGGTCGGTGCGCACGATGATCGGCGGCGTGATGGGGACGATGGAGCGCTACGACAAGCGCACGGGCACCGTCGAAATGCTGACCACCGACCGGCCCGACATCCTCGCCGAAGGCCGCGCGGCCTATGAAAGCCACTATTACAAGGTCAATCGCCGCAACGATCTGGCGATGGAGCTGCGGCCCGGCACGATATTGTGCGACGATCTGCTCGGCGACGACCGGGCGCTGTCGCGCGACGAATTCTATGTCGATTTCCTCGCACCGTCCGGCCTCAAATATTTCATCGGCGCGGTGCTGATCGACGACGACGAACAGCTGGTCTGGACGTCGGTGCAGCGTGGGCCGAAACAGCCACGCGTCAGCGCGGAGAAAAAGCGTGCCTATGCCGCGGCGCTGCCGCATCTCGGCAATGCGCTGTCGCTCTATCTCAGGATGCGCAACCTGCCGGCGGCGCCGGTACTGGCCGATCTGCTCGACCGGATCACCGACCCGATGGCGATCGTGCGCGTCGATGGCGGGCTCCTTTTCGCCAACCGGGCGATGCGCGACATGGTGGATGATGACCGCTGGCTGACCCTCGACGAGGGCCGGCTCGAAAGCCGCTACGCCCCCTTGCGGCGGGCGGTGGCGCGGTTGATGGCGGCGGCTGCAAATGGCGAGCGATCGGGCTGTGCGGCGGTGACCCTGCCGGGCCGGCGCCGTCCCGTCGTCCTGCGTGCTGTCGCCTTGCCGGAGGAGCGAAGCCGCCCGTACGGCGCACCTCTGCTCTGCCTGATGATCGACGATCCCGGGCGCCCGAAAATCGATGCGCTCGCCGATATCGCGCGCCAATACGAACTGACGCCCCGTGAAGCGGCGGTCGGCGCGCATCTCGCGGCCGGCTGGACGATTGCCGAGACCGCGCTCAAGCTTGGCATATCGCGCAATACGGTGCGCACCCATGTCGCCCATCTGCGGGAGAAACTCGGCGAGCGCAGCATGCTGGGCGTGGCGGCCCGGCTCCGCTCGGCGAGCGCTGCCCTGCACTGACCGCTGGACGCAATCCCGGCGCGCCATTATCGCTGCCCTATGACGGACCAGCCCACAGATTCGCCGGCGCCTCCGGCCCATTCCGAAACCATCCTCATCGTCGATTTCGGCAGCCAGGTGACGCAGCTTATCGCGCGGCGGGTGCGCGAAGCGGGGGTCTATAGCGAGATCGCCCCGTTCAACAGCGCCGAAGAGGCGTTCGAGCGCCTGCAGCCCAAGGGCGTCATCCTGTCGGGCTCGCCGGCCGGGGTGCCCGAAGAGGGGAGCCCGCGCGCACCGGACGTGATCTTCGACAGCGGCCTGCCGATCCTCGGCATCTGTTATGGCCAGCAGGTGATGACGCACCAGCTCGGCGGGGCGGTCGAATCCGGCGAGAGCGGCGAATTCGGGCGGGCCTTTATCGAGATTTCGGACGAATGCGTGCTGTTCGATGGGCTCTGGAAGGTCGGCGAGACGCACCAGGTCTGGATGAGCCATGGCGACAAGGTGACCCAGTTTGCCGAAGGCTTCCGTATCGTCGCGACGACGGAAGGTGCGCCCTTCGCGCTGATCGCGGACGACGAGCGGCGTTACTATGGCACCCAGTTCCACCCCGAAGTCGTCCACACGCCGGACGGGGCGAAGCTGATCGCCAATTTCGTCCGCCATGTCTGCGGTTGCCGCGGCGACTGGACCATGGCCGAATATCGCGACACCAAGATCGCCGAGATCCGCGAACAGGTCGGCGATGGGAAGGTGATTTGCGGTCTATCGGGCGGCGTCGACAGCGCGGTCGCGGCGGTGCTCATTCACGAAGCGATCGGGGAGCAGCTGACCTGCGTCTTCGTCGATCACGGCCTGATGCGCCTGGGCGAGGCCGAGCAGGTCGTCGGCCTGTTCAAGGGCCATTACAATATCCCGCTCGTCCATGTGAACGCCGAGACGCTGTTCCTGAACGGCCTCAAGGGCGAGAGCGATCCCGAAAAGAAGCGCAAGTTCATCGGCAAGACGTTCATCGACGTGTTCGAGGACGAGGCGAAGAAGATCGGCGGCGCGGATTTCCTCGCCCAGGGCACGCTCTATCCGGACGTGATCGAGAGCGTGAGTTTTACGGGCGGGCCGTCTGTGACCATCAAATCGCACCACAATGTCGGCGGGTTGCCGGAGCGCATGAACATGCAGCTCGTCGAGCCGCTGCGCGAACTGTTCAAGGACGAGGTGCGCGAACTCGGCCGCGAACTCGGCCTGCCCGACGCCTTTGTCGGCCGCCACCCATTCCCCGGTCCCGGCCTCGCGATCCGCATTCCAGGCGAGGTGACCAAGGAACGCTGCGACATCCTGCGCAAGGCCGATGCGATCTACCTCGAGGAAATCCGCAACGCGGGTCTCTACGACGCGATCTGGCAGGCCTTTGCCGTATTGCTCCCGGTGAAAACCGTCGGCGTGATGGGCGACGGCCGCACCTATGACAGCGTCTGCGGCCTGCGCGCCGTCACGAGCACCGATGGCATGACCGCCGATGTCTATCCCTTCGACGCGACCTTTCTGACCCGCGTGGCAACGCGGATCGTCAACGAGGTGAAGGGCATCAACCGCGTGGTGTATGATTATACGAGCAAGCCACCGGGGACGATCGAGTGGGAGTGAGCCAGCCTCGTTTTTGGCTCAAAGCTTTTTGGGGGTTTGATCCCGATAATGAAGGTTACCTCGGCTTCACTAACGAGGGCGGTCGTACGCGTCTGCTTGAGAACTACGAGCCCGGCGATCTTATATTGATATATGGCGCGGATAGTGAGCTGACCGCTGCAGAGGAACGTCGACAGGTTCTCGGTATTCTAGAAATTGTTCCAGAACCGATAAAGGATGTGGACCGGATGTCCGAGACCGGGAAGCATCGCAAAGAAGTGAATGGTTGGACAGACCGGTGGACGTATGCCGTGCCGGTAGTCCGAGCATGGCAATTTCGGCAGAAGGTCGGTGTTTCCGACTTATTTCCTGATACTTACTCTCATAAAAATGCCAGAGTCCTTGGTTCCTACGGGGTCTTAGTGACCGAACGGGAAGCAAAAAACGTTATGAGCTGGCCAACTCGTGAACTTCCAGTTTACGGGATGCCGCCGTTGGCTGAAGGCAATCAAAGTTTTCAACCGTTCGAAGAGCATTGGCAACCAACAAAAGGACCGAAGCCAAGCTTTGGGAAGCGAGAATTCGAAACCGAAGATAAGGGTAGCTTTCTTTATCTGATGAAATTCGATGGAGATTTGTCTTCTTTCATGGGCGGACGCGCATATGAGTATGTCGGCAAAGGCTTATATAAAGTTGGCCGAACTTCTGATCTCGAGCGCCGTTGCAAAGAGCTGAATTCAGGTTTTCCGCCAGCTTGCGGCAGTCGTTGGAGAGTCATCCAATCATCACGAAAATTTGAGTCCTCTAATGATGCGGACAATGCAGAGTCAGATCTGAAATCGCTTTTCGAGAAGGAGTTCAGCAGCGTCGGCGGTGAGTTTTTCGTTTGCTCAGAAAAATCTGTCGAAGCGAGGTTCCACGATATTTCGCGACGTCTTGAGTCCGTTATCGGCCCGCCGCGACATGAATAACGAGATTTAACTTCGAGTAGTCATGCAACTCCCTCTCGACGACCCGCGCACCGAAATCCTCCAGCGCACGCATGATCTCCTGATCGCCCATTTCGGCCGTGTGATCCGCCCGCCGGAGAAACGGCGCTCGCCCGAATGGACGCTCGTTCAGGGCGTTATCGGGGCGCGGACGAAGACGATCCATTCGAACCGCTCGGCGGACGCGATGCTCGCGCATTTCGGATCGTGGGAAGCGGTCGCGGCGGCATCGGAGGCCGAGCTGTTGCCGTTCCTCGAAACCGCGACCTTTCCGGAGCTGATGGCCGAGCGGCTCAAGGCCTGCCTCACCGAAATCGTCGCGCGGCGGGGCAAAGTCGATTTGCGTCATCTCTCCAACCTGCCGACCGACGAGGCGATGGCCTGGCTCGAAAGCCTGCCCGGCGTCGCGCGGAAGGTGAGCGCCGGGGTGATGAACGCCAGCACCTTCAACCATCGCGCGCTCGTCATCGACACCAATCACCGCCGTGTGATCCAGCGCATGGGGCTGGTGCCGGCCAAGGCCGATACGGCGCGCGCCTATGACACGCTGATGCCGATCCTCCCAGCGGATTGGTCGGCCGAGGATGTGGATGAACATCATCTGCTCGTAAAACGCGTCGGCCAGCGTTTCTGCCGTCCGAAAGAAATGCGATGCGGCATATGTCCGGTGCGGACAGAGTGCCGCACAGCCCGGAATCGGGAAATCTGAGGTTCTGGCCTGTTTTCGAGACCATGTTTTGAAACCGAAATCGTTCTGCAACATTGATGTGGAAACACTGAATGCTGTGTGCTGGCCGGAATAACGGATGACGACCAAACGCATGGCGATGGTGCAGGAGTATGACGATGATGAAAAAGCGGGTTGCAGTGCTCGGTCTGGGCCTGCTGGCCATGCCGAGCGCGGCAATGGCCACGGACGATGATTTCGAATTCTGGCTGAATCCCTCTGTCGGCTTCGATCTCGACGAGGATACCGGCATAGAGTTTGAAACCGCACAGCGTTTTCGCGATGCGGGCGAGGGCAGGCCCGACACCTATTTCTTCCGGCTCTGGGTCAACCAGGCGCTGGGCGATTCCGTTACGCTGGCCGGCGCCGTCGAGCGGCGGATCAACGATGGCGGCTCGGACGAAACGCGTGTGATCCAGCAGATGTCGACGCGGCACGGTATCGTGCGGACGCGCCTGCGCCTCGAAGAGCGGTTCGTCGATAGTGCCGACCGGATGGGTCTGCGCCTGCGCCCGCGGCTTGGCGTTGCTGTGCCGCTCGACGATGCGGGCCGCTGGAGCTTCGGAGCCGATGCCGAGCTGTTCCTCACGCTGCGCAGCAACAATCGCGGCGGGGATACGGGGCTGACCGGCATGCGGACGCAGATCGGTTTCGGCTACGATATCAGCGACAACGTGTCGCTCAGCGCCGCCTATCTGCGCGACCAGGATTTCGAAGACAATGCGCCGGACGAGGTTGGCCATGCGCCGATCATCGGGATCGAATATGCCTTCTGATCGGCCGGACGCATCGGGTGCGCTTCCCTTGTTGGATCGATGGGCATAGCGTGTCGCGATATGATCGCCCATGCGCCCAGCCAGCCGATTGGCGCAGATCCGGAGCCGTTCGCACCGGCGTCCACGCGTCAAGTTTGTCAACTTGTTCAGGTCGAGCGGCTTCCGGATGAACGCGGCGGGCGGATCACCCCCGGCCTGTGTCAACCAGTGTCAACCGGATCGCTGGCGGGCCGATGAGCGAAGCCGGTCTGCTCCCGCCCGAAGACGTCGAAACCGTTTTCCGCCGTCTGTCGGAGGCGATGCCGGGGCGGTCGGAGCGCGCCAAGGGGCCGAAGGGGCAGCCGGACGCTTTCCGCTCCTGCATCTCCTGCATGCTCTCCGCCCAGTCGCTCGACAGCAATACGGCCAAGGCGAGCCGCGCGCTGTTCGCGCTGGCGCAGACGCCGGCGGAGATGCTCGCGCTGTCCGACGCGGAAATCATCGAAGCGATCAAGCCCGCCGGCCTCTACAACAACAAGGCGCGGGCGATCCGCAAATTCTGCCGGCAATTGCTCGACGAGCATGACGGCGTCGTGCCCGACACCCGGAAAGGCCTGCTCGGCATGTACGGGATCGGGCGCAAATGCGCCGATATCGTGCTGAGCTTCGCCTTTGGCGAGGAGGCGATCGCTGTCGATACCCATGTCGGGCGGGTCTGCGATCGGATCGGGCTGGCGCGTGGGCCGACCGAGGCGAAGATCGCCGAAGTTCTGGACAAACGGGCGCCCGACTGGGCCAAGGATGAAGGTCATTTCTGGCTGATCCAGCTCGGCAAGCGCATCTGCAAATCGCGCCGCCCGCACTGCGCGCGCTGCCCGGTCAGCGATTTATGCCAATATTATGCGGGTGGAAACGGATCGGATGGCTAGGTTCACCGACTATGTTTTGGGTGAGAAACCGCATCCAGGCACGATGGCATCGGCGCTGCTCGCCGGGCTCGCGATGGCGATGGTCGTCGCGATGCGGGCCGACGAGTGGGATTGGCAGGCGGTGCTCCTTATGCTGCTCGCGGCCGATATCGGCGCCGGCCTCGTGTCCAACGCAACCGAAGCCACACGGGCGCGCTGGCGTGCGCGCACAGGCCCAGGCGCGCGCATCGGTTTCCTCGTCGTCCATCTCACCCTGTACCCGGCGGCGCTGTTCCTGCTCGCGCGGGGCGATCTGGCGCTGTTCGGCTTTCTCGCGACGGTGCTGGCCGCGAAGATAATCGCTTTTGCCGCGGGTAAACATGACCAGCCCGCCTGACACAGAAATCGCATCCGCAACGGCTGCAGATCGGGACGCCGTCATCGCATTATGGCGGGCCTGCGGCCTGACGCGGCCGTGGAACGACCCGGTCGCTGATTTCGACGCTTCGATCGGCAATGCGACATCCGATATCCTGCTGCTGATGGAGGGCGATGCGCTTATCGCCACCGTCATGGTCGGCTTCGACGGGCATCGCGGCTGGGTCTATTATCTTGCCGTTGATCCCGATCGTCGCCGGGAGGGGCTCGGCGTGCGGATGATGGATGCCGCCGAGGCGTGGCTGCGCAAGCGCGGCGCGCCCAAGATCCAGCTCATGGTGCGCAGCGACAATGCGGACGTGATCGCCTTTTACGAGGCGCTGGGGCTGGAGCGGCAGGACGTCGCGACGCTCGGCCGCCGATTGGACGATGACGGGGCTTGAGACGGTCTCCCCGTCCGCGTAATCAGCCGCCATGAAGGTCAAATATCGCGTCGTGCATCAAACCAAGTCAATCTGGGAAGCGCTGCTCCGGGGGCGTTCCTGGACCGACTGGTATCTGGCGCAATATAAGGGATTCTGGGGCTGGAAGACGCTCGGCACCTTCCCGACGGTCGAGGAAGCCGAACAGGCGCTGGCCGACCATGCCGGCGGCGAATTGCTGAATTGCGGTTCCCGTATCGTCTCCGAGTTCGCCGAAAAGGAATAGCATGACGCCGATGGCCAAGATCCTGCTCCTCGGTTCGGGCGAGCTCGGCAAGGAGTTCGTGATCTCCTGCCAGCGCCTCGGCTGTCATGTCGTCGCCTGCGACAGCTATGACGGCGCGCCCGCGATGCAGGTGGCGGACGAACGCGAGGTCTTCTCGATGCTTGACGGCGAAGCGCTGGGCGCGGTGATCGAGAAGCATGCGCCCGATTTCATCGTGCCCGAGATCGAGGCGATCCGGACCGAAGTGCTCGCCGACTACGAGGCCAAAGGCTTTGCCGTCGTGCCCTCGGCCAAGGCCGCCCAGATGACGATGAACCGCGATGCGATCCGCGATCTCGCGTCGGGCGAACTGGGGCTGACGACGTCCAACTATCTCTATGCGGAGAGCCGGGAGGAGCTGCGCAAGGCGGTCGACGAGATTGGCCTCCCGCTCGTCGTGAAGCCGGTCATGTCGTCCTCTGGCAAGGGGCAGAGCACGGTCAAAGTCGCGGGCGCGATCGACGGTGCCTGGAATTACGCAGCCGACGGGATGCGGGGCGACCGCAAGCGCGTGATCGCCGAGGCGTTCGTCGATTTCGATTACGAGATCACGCTGCTGACCGTGCGGTCGAAGGACGGCGTGCATTTCTGCCCGCCCATCGGCCATCGCCAGGAGCATGGCGATTATCGCGAAAGCTGGCAGCCCGCCGCGATGTCCGAGGCGGCGCTCGCCGAGGCACAGGCGATGGCCGCCAAGATCGTCGCGGCGCTGGCCGGCGAAGGGCGCGGCTGGGGCATTTTCGGTGTCGAATTCTTCGTGAAGGGCGATGAGGTCATCTTCTCCGAACTGTCCCCCCGGCCGCATGACACGGGCATGGTCACCCTGGTGTCGCAGGACCTGAACGAGTTCGATCTGCACGCCCGCGCCATTCTCGGTCTGCCGATCCCCGCGATAGACGCGAAGGGCGCGTCCGCGAGCGCCGTCATCCTCGCGGACCGGACGGCCGAAGGCTTCGCCTTTACAGGTGTGGACGAGGCGCTGGGCAAGGCGGGCGATGGCTGCCATATCGACGTCCGATTGTTCGGCAAGCCGGTCACCCGGCCGGGGCGGCGCATGGGTGTGGCGCTGGCACGGGTGGATGGCGGGACTGTCGAGGATGCGCGCGATGCGGCGACCGATGCCGCGGCCAGCGTGAAGATCAGTTACGGAGACGCATGACGATGGACCCGATCCTGTACGGCATTCCCAATTGCGACAGCATCAAAAAGGCGCGCAAATGGCTCGAACGGCGGGCCGTCAACTATGCCTTTCACGATTACAAAAAGGCCGGGATTACCGAGGAGAAGCTACGCGAATGGTCGGCCGAGGTCGGCTGGGAAGTGCTGCTCAACAAGCGCGGCACCACGTTCCGCGAGCTGCCCGACGAGATGAAGGCCGATGTCGACGAGGATATCGCGGTGGCGCTGATGCTCTCCCATCCCTCGATGATCAAACGGCCGGTGCTGGAAAGCGAAGGCCCGCTCATCGTCGGCTTCAAGGGCGGCGAATATGAAACGGCGCTGGGGCTGGAACCGGAGTAAGAGCGCCGCGCAGGCCGCTATCGCCCGGGCTCAGTCTTCGGACTCTTCGCTCCAGATTTCGCTCTCGCGATAGGTGTCGATGGTCTCTTCCATCTGCTCGAAATCGTCGCTGCTCGCTTCGGGCGCCTCGTTGAGCGCTTCGCCGAGTTCGGGTGACAGGCAGATTTCGGCATAGACGGGCAGATGGTCGGACCCGACAGGACGCTCTGTGCGCATCTCGACGAGCGCGAAATCCTCGGTGAAGAACACATGGTCGAGCGGCCAGCGGAAGGCCGGCCAGGACGCCGGGAAGGTCGCGTAGAAACCGCGGCCGATGCGCGGATCGACATAGCCGCCGATGCGCCGCGCGACCCGCGACGTATGCGACCAGCCGACATCGTTGAAATCGCCGACCACGACGGCCGGAAGCTGGCTGTTGCGGACCATCCGCGCCGCGATGATCAGCTCGGCATCGCGCGCCTCGGTATCGTCGCCGGGCAGCGGCGGGCGGGGATGGAGCGCGGCAAGCCGGAATCGGCGTCCCCCCTCGGTCCGCATGACCGCATGCGCGGACGGTGTTTCGGGGTCGGTCAGGTTGACGATATGGCCGCTCTCGACCGCGAGATTGGTGGCGAGGATCTTGCCATATTCGTTCGACAGCGGGGCGAGGAACCGGTGCGCATAGCGCGAAAGCGCCGGTTGCATCGCCTCGAGCCATTGCTGGTCGGTTTCCATGAGCAGCAGGATATCCGGCCGAATCTCGTCGATCAGTGCGAGCGTGCGCTCATAGTCCCGGTTGTGCATATAAACGTTGATGCTGAGCAGCGTGACGCAGTGCTGCGCGCGTTCGTCGCCGGTCAGCTGTGCCTGTTCGGCTTCTTTCGCGGCGAACGGGGTGTAGGGGAAGATATTCCAGGCCTGGAAAGCCAGCGCGATGCCAAGCAGCGGCAGCAGGACGATCCGGCCCGGCGTTTCGAGAAAGATCATCGCCAGAAAGATCAGCGCGCCGACGGTGAAGATCGCGAAACGCGGGAAATCCCAGGTCCGTATCCACCAGCGATTGGATTCGATCGCGCTGAGCAGCGTGACGACACACACCAGCCCGGCGAGTATGGCAATGACCCAGAACAGCCAGAATCGCCAATCCATCGCTTTCTCCCCTCTTCGC
Organism: Parasphingopyxis sp.; assembly: GCF_052168295.1. GTDB lineage: Bacteria > Pseudomonadota > Alphaproteobacteria > Sphingomonadales > Sphingomonadaceae > Parasphingopyxis. The sequence goes on from NZ_JBQLZN010000028.1 coordinate 16,901, forward strand.
TGCACCCATTAACGCACGAAAGCTGCGGAAGGTCCAAGCGCGATTTGCTGGCCATTCGTGCGGCACAGCGCTAGATGCGGTCGCCATGTCTACGACCTATACGCTCGATACCAAGACCGACCGCGCCCATCCGACGCCCAAGCCGATGAAGCGCCTCACCGTGCCCGCGATCCGCGGCCGCAAGACGGACGGCAAAACCGGCGAGCCGCTGGTCATGCTCACGGCCTATACGGTGCGCACGGCCCAAATCCTCGATCCGCATTGTGACATGCTGCTTGTCGGGGATTCGCTCGGGCAGGTGGTGTATGGGCTCGATTCGACCATTCCCGTCGGTCTCGACATGATGATCGCGCATGGCGCGGCGGTTGTCCGGGGCAGCTATCACAGTCTGGTCATCGTCGACATGCCCTTCGGCTCCTACGAAGAAAGCCCCGACCATGCGATCCGTTCGGCAACGCGCGTGATGAAGGAAACGGGTGCCGCTGCAATCAAGATGGAGGGCGGCGAGGCGATGGCTGAAACCGTCGCGTTCCTCTCGGCGCGGGGTATTCCGGTCATGGGCCATGTCGGGCTGACGCCGCAGGCGGTGAACGTGTTGGGCGGGCATAAGGTGCAAGGGCGCGACGAGGCGACGGCGGCCAAGGTGCTCGCCGATGCGAAGGCGATCGACGAAGCCGGCGCCTTCTCTATCGTCATCGAGGGGGTGATCGAGCCGATCGCGATTGAGACGACCAGGGCCGTGTCCTGCCCGACCATTGGGATCGGCGCCTCGGCGCAATGCGACGGGCAGGTCCTGGTAACCGAGGATATGCTCGGCCTGTTCGACCGCGTGCCGCGTTTCGTGAAGAAATATGACGATATGGCGGCGGCGGTCAGCCAGGCCGTCGAACGCTACGCGGCCGAAGTGCGCAGCCGCGCCTTTCCCGAAGAGGCGCAGACTTACCAGCCGAAGAAATAGGGCAACCTGCCATATGCGAAGAACCGCGCCCGGTCGTGGTTCACAATTACTTTCCCTTGGCCAAGCGCGCCGCTAAGGTCCGCCGCCATAACGATCTGGAGAC
>NZ_JBQLZN010000029.1:0-6264 GCF_052168295.1 Parasphingopyxis sp.
CGCAGTGTTGAGCGGGATCGCCATCGGCGCCTTTTCGAGCTGGCCGGGCGTCGCCGGCACTTCCTGTTTCAGGTGCAGCACGGCACGCGCAGCCTCCGCGTCATGCTCGAGCCGCGCCGTCACCTTGGGCGTCCCGGCCTGGCTGTACCAGCGCCGGAACTGGGTGAGATCGACGCCGCTCGCATCCTCCATCGCGGTCACGAAATCCTCGCAGGTCGCCGCTTCGCCGTCATGCCGTTCGAAATAGAGGTCGGAGCCCTTGCGGAAATCCTCGGCGCCCAGGATCGCCTTCATCATCCGGATCAGTTCGGCGCCCTTGTTGTAGACGGTCGCGGTGTAGAAGTTCGAAATCTCGATATAACTTTCCGGGCGCACGGGATGGGCGAGCGGCCCGGCGTCCTCCGGGAATTGCGCGGCGCGCAGCACGCGGACATCGCCGATCCGCGCGACCGCTTCCGATCCCTGATCGGCCGAGAATTGCTGGTCGCGAAAGACGGTGAAGCCCTCTTTGAGCGAGAGCTGGAACCAGTCCCGGCAGGTGACCCGGTTGCCCGACCAGTTGTGGAAATATTCATGCGCCACGACCCCTGCGATCGCGTCGAAATCCGCATCGGTCGCCGTCTCCGCGTTCGCGAGGATATAGCGCGAGTTGAAGATGTTGAGCGACTTGTTCTCCATCGCACCGAAATTGAAATCGGAGACGGCGACGATGTTGAACTGGTCGAGATCGTACTCGCGGCCATAGACCGCCTCGTCCCAGGCCATCGAATCCTTGAGCGCCTGCATCGCGTGACCGGTCTTCGGCAGGTCCGCCTCGCGCACCCAGATGGCGAGCGACACTGTCCGGCCCGAACGCGTGACGAAGCTGTCCCGATTGGCCGAGAGATCGCCGGCGACCAGCGCGAACAGATAACAGGGCTTGGGCCAGGGATCTTCCCAGCGCGCCCAATGCCGCCCCTCCGCGCCCTCTCCGCTTTCGATGCAGTCGCCATTGGCGAGCAGCACGGGAAAGCGCGCCTTGTCGGCCTCCATGCGCACGCTGTAGCGGCTCAGCACATCGGGCCGATCCGGAAAGAAGGTGATCCGGCGGAAACCCTCCGCCTCGCATTGGGTGCAGAGAATGCCGCCCGATGCGTAAAGCCCCATAAGCTGGCTGTTCTTTTCCGGCGCGATCTCGACCAGCGTCTCGACAATCGCGGCGTCGCCCGCAATCGGGATCGTCAGGCTCTCATCGTCGAGCGCCCAATCGCCATCCTCGAGCTGCTCGCCGTCGCGCCATACCTCGAGCAGCTTCAGGCTCTCGCCATCGAGCCGCAGCGGCGCATCATGTGCACCGTTGCGCGTAACCGACAGCCGCGCCCGCACCAGCGTCCGCGCCGGATCGAGCTGGAAATCGAGCGCGATCTCGGGAACCAGCCAATCGGGCGGGCGATAATCTTCGCGGCGGATGACGGGCGGCGTGGCGGTGGCGGATTGCATATCGAGCATTATTGCCGTCTAGTCCGCAACGCCCGGCGGCACAATCGCAACGGTTAACGGCAAACGGAGAAGAGTGGCCATGCCCCATATGCTGATCTTCGGCCTCGGCTATACGGCCGGAATGCTCGCCGAGCGGCTGCGCGGCGAGGGCTGGACCGTTTCGGCCACACGCCGCGAGGCTGGGCCCGACGCGATCGCCTTTGACGACCGCGACGGCGTGATGGCGGCACTCGGCGAAGCGACCCATATCCTCTCCTCCGTGCCGCCCGCCGGCGGCAGCGACCCGGTGCTGGACAGTTATGGCGACGCGCTGAAGGCCGCACCCGCCCAGTGGATCGGCTATCTCTCCTCGACCGGCGTCTATGGCGATACGGACGGGGCCTGGGTCGACGAGACCGCGCCGATCGGCGGCGGGCGGCGCAAGGCGCGCGCCGAGGCCGATGCCGCCTGGCAGGCCCTGCGCGACGATGTGCGCGTGTTTCGTCTGCCGGGCATTTACGGACCCGGCCGCTCGATCCTCGATCGCATCCGGCAGGGCAAGGCGCACCGGATCGACCTGCCCGACCAGGTGTTCAGCCGTATCCATGCCGAGGATATCGTCGCCGGTATCGTCGCCGGTTTCGAGGGCCCGGCGGGCGTCTACAATATATCCGACGACCGGCCCGCGCCGCATAACGATATCGTCACCTATGGCTGCCGCTTGCTCGGCGTCGAACCGCCGCCGCTCCAGACCATGGACGAGGCGGGGCTGAGCGAGATGGCGCGTGGCTTCTATTCGGAAAACCGGCGGGTGGCGAACGGCAAGGCCAAGCGGGTGCTGGGCTGGGAGCCCGTCTATCCCGACTATCGCGCCGGGCTGCGGGCGATCCTGGCCGGCTAGGCCGGTACGCGCGGCAGTCTCGGGCGGCGCGCCCGGGTCGCGTAGACCAGACCGGCGATTGCCAATACGGCCCCGGCCATGGCCAGCGGCGACCAGACATAGCCTTCGAGCAGCGTCGAAAAGAGCATCGCGACGACCGGCACGAGCACGCCAGTATAAGCCGCCTGCGCCGCTCCGATTTCGCGGATCAGGCCGAAATAGATCGGAAAGGTCACGGCCGAACCGATAATGCCGAGATAGAGGACACCGGCCAGATAGCCGAGACGCATCTCGATGACCGGCGGGCCGACCGTCGCCAGTGCGAACATCCCATCGAGCAATGCTCCCCACAGCATCGCCCAAGCGATCAGCGTGAGGATCGGGTGCGCCTTCGCGCCCTCGGCCGCCTGCAGGATGTTGGCCGTGGACGCACACATGATCGCCACGAGCGTCAGCCCGATGCCGATAAAGACCGCGCTGCCGCCAACCGGCGCCTGCCGATATTCCTGCACGAAGAGCATTGCGATACCGGCGATTGCGATGACGGAGCCGATGACGAAGCCGGCCGTGATCCGCTGGCCGAGAAACACGCGTCCGAGAATGGCGTTCGGCACCATCAGCAGCGCGAACATGACCGCGACGAGCCCCGACGTGATGTAGAGTTCGGCGGCATAGACGAAGTTGAAATTGAGCGCGAACTGGCTGAGCCCGAGCAGGATCGCCCAGAATTGTCCGCGACGGTCGAGCAACAGTGACTGTCCGCGCAGCGCGATCACGACGAACATCGCCGCGCTCGCCGCGAGAAAGCGGTAGCTGACCGACCAGACCGGCGGAACGACCACGAGCTGGTCCTTGATCACGATCCAGGTTGAGCCCCAGATCAGCGAGATCAGCAGAAAGGAGAGGAGGATGCGCGGCGTCCAGAAAGTGGCATCCGCGTCCGCCGCCGCGGCCTCGTTCATAAGGCCGCGATCGCCTCGGCCAGCGGGCGCACTTCGTCCGCACCCTGGTCCCAGCTCGTCACGAAGCGCGCCTCGCCGACGCCCCAGTCGTAGAAATCGAACCCCTTGGCGCGCAGCGACGCGGCCTCCTCGGCGCTCAGCCGGATAAACACCTCGTTCGCTTCGGCCGGATAGACCAGCCGATCCGGCGCAGCGTCCGCAATCAGCTTCGCGCCCGCATTGGCCGCCCGCGCATTGTCGAGCCACAGGTCGTTTTCGAGCATGGCGAGGATCTGCGCCGCCAGATAGCGGCCCTTGGACAGGAGATGCCCGCCGCGCTTGCGCCGGTAGCGGATCTCCGCCGCCTTGCCGCGCGCATCGCCAAACTGGATGATCGCTTCGGCCGACATGCCGCCATTCTTCACGCAGCCGAAGCTGAGCATGTCGACACCGGCGCGCCATGTGACCTCGGCCGGCGCGCAATCGAGATGCGCGACCGCATTGGCGAAGCGCGCGCCATCCATATGCAGGCCCCAGCCGCGCGCGCGGCACAGATCGCCGAGCGCCGCCACCTCGTCCATCGTGTAGACCATCCCATATTCGCTGGCCTGGGTGATCGACAGCGCATGCGGTTGCATCTGGTGCACGTCATCGCGGATGGATCCGGCGATCCGCTCCACTTCGTCCGGGGTAAGCTTCGCGCCCTCGCCCGTGCCGAGCAGAAGCTTTGCGCCATGTGTATAGAATTCGGGCGCGCCGCACTCGTCATTCTGGATATGCGCTTCTGCGTGGCAGATAATCGCGCCATGCGGCGGGCAGAGCGCGGCCAGCGCCAGCGCGTTGGCGGCCGTGCCGGTCGACACCCAAAGCGCCGTTACCTCAGTCTCGAAAATCTCGGAGAAGGCGGCATCGAGCTTTTGGCTCTGCGCGTCCTCGTCATAGGCGGTATCGACGCTGTTCGCGGCGGCGAGCGCATCGAGAACCGGTTGGCTGACGGCGGCCGCATTGTCGGAGAAGAAACGCATGGCAGCCGCATGATATGCGTTCCGCCAAAGGTCAACCGATGCGGCCGATCCGCTCGGTCGTATCGTCGGGCCGGTCGGAGGTCAGCGCGGCGCGAATCTCTTCCAATGCGAGCGGCTTGCGCAGCAGCGGGGCACTGATCCCCTCCCCGTCATATTTCGAATCATAGCCGGAGGCGAAGACGAAGCGGATGTTGCGCGCATGCAGTTCGCGGGCCAGCGGGATCGAATTCTCCTCGCCCAGATTGATGTCGAGAAAGGCGAAATCGAACTCATGCGCTTCGACCAGGCCCTGCGCATCGGCAAGCGTCGCGGCATGGCTGACTTCGTCGACCCCGAGCGACTGGATCATCTCTTCGAGCATATGGGCCAGCATATATTCGTCTTCGACGATCAATACCTTTGCCGGCATTCCCGCGGCCATCTGTTCTCCCCCGGACGCGCGCATCAGTCGCCTCCCGCCGGCCACGGCGCGCATAATCGGTATTCCAGACCGCCTGCCGCGTAATCAAGTGTCGCGCTACCGCGGAAATCGCCGGGCAGGATTTTGGTGAGCAATGTCGTGCCGAAGCCCTGGCGTTCGGGCGGTGCGCATGGCGGCCCGCCGCGTTCGATCCATTCCAGCTGGATCATGTCGGTACCGCCTTCCGACACGCGCCGCCAGCCAAGCGTCACCGCGCCATCGTCGTTGGACAGCGCGCCATATTTGATCGCATTCGTCATCAGCTCGTTGATCGCCATCGCAAAGGTCATCGCCTGGCGCGCCACGAGCCTGACGCGCCCTCCCTTGCAGGCGACGTTGTTGCAATCGTCGTCGCTGAAGGGGCGCAGGGCGCGTTCGATGACCTGGCGGATATCCGCGCCCGTCCATTTCTCGTCGGTCAGAATGTCGTGCGCGCTGGACAGCGCCTGGAGCCGCCCGGTGAAATCCGCCTTGGCGTCGGCCAGCGGCTCGTCCTTGCGGAACGACATATGCGCGACCGCCTGTACCGTCGCGAGCGTATTCTTCACCCGGTGGTTCAGTTCGTCGATCATGATCCGCAGATGGTCTTCGTCCGCCTTGCGGCGCGTAATGTCTTCGATCAGCGAGATGCAGAAATCGGGCTTGCCGTCGCGCCCGCGCTGTAGCCCTACCGTCAGATTGGCCCAGATCTGCTCGCCATCCTTGCGGAAATAGCGCTTCTCCATCTGATAGTGCGGGATGTCGCCCTTGATCAGCGCCTTGAGCTGCTCGAGGTCGATCTTCAGATCGTCAGGATGCGTGATGTCCTGAAAGGTGATGGCGAGGAGCTCTTCGCGCGAATAGCCGAGTATCTCGAGCAGGCGTTCGTTGACCCTGAGCCAGGACCCGTCGAGGCCGACATGCGCGATGCCGATCGCCGCATTTTCGAACGTCGCATCGACGAGTTCCGCCCCGTCATGCCATCCGTCGACCCAATGATGCATTTCCCCCACCTTCTCAGTCTGGCGTCAGAAACCGCAAAGCGCAACACTTCACAACGGCCGGACGGGCCGGCCAATTTTGCTTGCGATCGACGCTATGGGCGAATGGTAAAGAAAAGATGGACGATGCGAGGCCTGACGGTGCACAGTCGCGCCATTCGGCCTGCCCATCGATGCGGGCCGCCTGCCCGGCTGCGCCGTTAGCCGTGCAGCGCGATCGCCGGGCAGCATCGCGCAGACCGTCTATGGCGCCCCTTCCGAGCCGGGGCAGATCGTGACCGGCCCGCCATCGGCATCCGAAGTTCCGTTCGCCAGACCGGACTCCTCCTCGCAACCATCGTCCGAAATGGCCGGCGATCCAAAGGACTCGACCTGATCGCGCGTCTCGCGCGCCACATCGGCCAGCTGCTCAGCCGGAGGCGGCGGAGGCGGTGGCGGTGGCGGCGGCGGTGGGGGCGGGGGTGGCGGTGGGGGGGGAGGCGGCGGCGGGGGGGGCGGGGGGGGCGGAGGGGAGGTGCGA
>NZ_JBQLZN010000030.1:0-70679 GCF_052168295.1 Parasphingopyxis sp.
CCCAAGATCACCGTGCTGATCGGCGGCAGCTTCGGCGCGGGCAATTACGGTATGGCGGGGCGCGCATACGGCCCGCGCTTCCTCTTCACCTGGCCCAACAGCCGGATTTCGGTCATGGGCGGCGAACAGGCGGCCAGCGTGCTGGCGACCGTCCACCGCGATGCCGACCAATGGACCGAAGACGAAGTCGAAGCCTTCAAGGCCCCGATCCGGCAAAAATACGAAGACGAAGGCAATCCCTGGCATGCGACGGCGCGCCTCTGGGATGATGGCATCATCGATCCGGCGCAGACGCGCGATGTGTTGGGCCTGGCGTTCGCCGCGACGCTGGAAGCCGAGATACCCGAGCGGCCGGCGTTCGGCGTGTTCAGGATGTGATGTAGATGACTCTAGTACCGGACCAGATGACAGTCGACACCATAATAAACTGGTGGGACTTAGTGCCTGCTGCGATCGGCGCAATCGTCGGAGCATTTGCCGGTGGCGTACCAGCATATCTTATCGCTAAGCGCCAATCGAATGAGACCCTCAAACGCGATGCTGAAGAGAGATTGCGGCACGACAAGATCAACGCGAACAGAGTTTTTTCGAAGCTTTTGCAGATGAGCAATGAGCTTTTGGACCTTCGTCGAATGATTGAGGACATGCTTGAGCGCCCAGTGGATCCGGAGGATCGTTTTCCAAATCAACGACGGGTGTCGGTCATCGTCGGGACAGAAATAACTCCTGTCGAATTTGATGCTGCCGAACTACAAATATTTGTGTCAGAACGACATGTCGAACTTATAAACGAGATCGACCTTCTCCGGCGACGCAGAAACGCACTTTTCGTGCAGCTCAATGAATTTCGAGAGCGAAAAATCGCGCATTCGCAGCTTATTGCGACGTCCCAAGAATTGGTCGTCGACGATAGCGGTAGTACGGTCGCGAGAGTTACTAAGGCGGATCATGCGAGGATGCAGTTTGAGGAGGCTCAGATCGAAGCGCTGATCACGCCGCTAATCGCGATGGTTAGAGAGGAATCTAAGAACTGCGTTATTGTGAGCGAAGCGTTCAATCGCGCCGTGAGCGAGATATTCGACCAGGGAGTTCAGGCAATCGCTACTGAAGAAGCTCGCGAATATCTGAAAACAATCGGCGAGGAACTGCCCGATCTTTCTGATTCAGCAGAAAAGCCATGATCACCTCCCTCCTCATAGCAAATCGCGGCGAAATCGCCTGCCGGATCATTCGCACCGCGCGCAAGCTCGGCATCCACACGGTCGCCGTCTATTCGGACGCCGACGCCAAGGCGCTCCATGTGCGCGAGGCGGATGAGGCGGTGCATATCGGGCCGTCGCCGGCGGCCGAAAGCTATCTGGTCGGCGAGAAGATTATCGCGGCGGCGAAAGAGACCGGAGCTGAGGCGATCCACCCGGGGTACGGCTTTCTTTCCGAAAATGCGGATTTCGCGCAGGCGGTGATCGACGCCGGTCTGATCTGGGTCGGGCCGAAGCCTGAGAGCATCCGCGCCATGGGCCTCAAGGATGCGGCGAAGACGCTGATGGACGAGGCGGGCGTGCCGACCACGCCCGGCTATCTCGGCGAGAACCAGGACGTCGATTTCCTTGCCGAACAGGCGGAAGCGATCGGCTATCCGGTGCTGATCAAGGCCGTCGCGGGCGGGGGCGGCAAGGGGATGCGCAAAGTCGAGGCCGCCGAGGATTTCTCCGACGCGCTGCAATCCTGCCGCCGCGAGGCCAAGGCCGCGTTCGGCAACGATATCGTGCTGCTCGAAAAATGGATCGAGAGCCCGCGCCATATCGAGGTACAGGTGTTCGGCGATAGCCATGGCAATGTCGTCCACCTGTTCGAGCGCGATTGCTCGCTCCAGCGCCGCCACCAGAAGGTGATCGAGGAAGCCCCAGCGCCGGGCATGGACGAAGCGACGCGCGAGGAAGTCTGCGCTGCCGCTGTCCGTGCGGCCAAGGCGGTCGATTATGAGGGCGCGGGTACGATCGAATTCATCGCCGACGCCTCGGACGGCCTGCGCGCCGACCGCATCTGGTTCATGGAAATGAACACGCGGCTGCAGGTCGAGCATCCGGTGACTGAAATGATCACGGGGCAGGATCTGGTCGAATGGCAGCTGCACGTCGCAAGCGGTGAGGAGCTGCCTTGCAAACAGGAAGAGTTATCGATCAGCGGTCATGCGATCGAAGCGCGGCTCTACGCCGAGAATCCCGCGACTGGCTTCCTGCCGTCAACCGGGCGTCTGGAGACTTTCGACCTGGGCTATGCGAACGAAATGTACCGCGTCGACAGTGGCGTGATGGCCGGGGATATCGTGTCGCCGCACTATGATCCGATGCTCGCCAAGCTGATCTACCAAGGTGACACGCGCGCGGAAGCGATCGAAGGGCTGGCGCACAATCTCGCCGGAATCATGATCTGGCCCGTGACAACCAATGCCGGCTTTATTCATGCCTGCCTTAAGAGCGACACGTTCCGTGACGCGGATCTCGATACCGGTTTCATCGGCAGGAACGAGGAAGCCCTGACTCAGCCGCCCGAACTCGATGACAAAACATTGGGCGAAGTTGCCGACCGCTTGCTGCTCCGTCAGGCGCATGAGCTGCCGATCGACGGCGACTGGCCGTTCTGCGATATGCGCGGCTTCAGACTCAATCGCGAGCCGGCGGACAGCGTAACCGTCTATGTCGACAAAGAGGCTCGCAAGGCGCCTCTGTCTGCCTTTTCGGTCGAGCGCGGCTATACGACCCGTGCGCACGAACAGGCGGACGGCAGTTTCCTTTTCTCCCAAGCCGGCCATATCCGCCGTCTGGCAACTGCGCCCGTCGCCGGTTTCGGCACCGGCGGCTTGGCGTCCGACGGTGCGATCCTGTCGCCCATGCCGGGCAAGATCATTGCGGTCGGCGTTGCAGAGGGCGACACCGTCACCAAAGGCGACAAGCTCGTCACGCTTGAGGCGATGAAGATGGAGCACAGCCTGACCGCGCCGTTCGACGGGACGGTGGCGGAGCTCAATGCCGAAACCGGCGGGCAGGTTTCCGAAGGCACGCTGCTCGTGCAGATCGCGGCCAACGACGGTTGACCTTTGCGTCAACCCGGCGGAAGCTGGGCGGGACGAGAGGAGACCCCATGGCCGACTACCAGACAATCCTGACCGATCTTTCGGACGGCATTTTCACGATCACGCTCAACCGTCCCGACCGGATGAACGCCTTTACCGAGCGGATGATGCACGAGATGATCGCCGCGTTCGACGAGGCCGATGCGGACGACGATGTCCGCGCGGTGATCGTGACGGGCGAGGGCGACCGGGCCTTTTGCGCGGGCGCGGACCTGCAGGCCGGCGCCGATACCTTCAATTACGATAAACGCCTCGACCGCGATACGCCGATGCAGGAAGACGGGACGGTCGATTGGAACCATCGCGGCGCGCGCGATGGCGGCGGGCAGCTGACCTTGCGCATCTTCAACTGCAAGAAGCCGGTGATCGGCGCGATCAACGGCGCGGCGGTCGGCGTCGGTTCGACGATGACGCTGCCGATGGATGTGCGGCTGGCGGCCGATACGGCGCGGTTCGGCTTCGTCTTTGCGCGGCGCGGAATCGTGCCCGAAGCGGCGTCGAGCTGGTTCCTGCCGCGCCTGGTCGGGATCAGCCAGGCGCTCGAATGGTGCTATTCGGGCAAGGTGTTCGGCGCGGAGGAAGCGCATCAGGGCGGGCTCGTCCGCGGCGTCTATTCGCCCGGCGCGCTGATCCCGGCGGCCCGCGCGCTCGCGAAAGAAATGACGGACGAGAGCGCGCCCGTGTCGATCGCGATGACGCGTCAGATGCTGTGGCGGATGCTGGGCGCGGATCACCCCATCGAAGCGCACCGGATGGACAGCCGCGCGATCTGGTATCGCGGACGGCAGGAGGACGCGAAGGAAGGCGTGGTGTCGTTCCTCGAAAAACGCCCGGCCAACTATCCGAACAAGGTGAGTTCGGACATGCCGGATCTCCACCAATGGTTCGACGACCCGGAGTTTTAATCCGGCTCCATATTTTCAAGTCATCGGAAATAGATCCGTTAGCCCTGAGCTTGTCGAAGGGCGTTTCTCCGCCGATAGTCGTGCTTCGACAGGCTCAGCACTAACGGTATTTGGAACAGGAGACTCTTAGCATGAGCGCACCCCAATTCGATTTCACGGCCAAGAATGTCATGGTGTTCGGCGGCACCAGCGGGATCAATCTCGGCATTGCCAAAGGCTTCGCCGCTGCCGGCGCGCGGCTCGGCGTCGCCAGTCGGTCGCAGGACAAGGTGGACGCGGCGGTCGCCCAGCTCGGCAACGATCATGGGTCGGCGCTCGGCTTCTCGCTCGACGTGCGCGATGCCGAGGCGGTGCAGAAGGCGGTTCACGATTTCGTCGCCGAGCGCGGCAAGATCGATGTGCTGGTCTCCGGCGCGGCCGGGAATTTCCTCGCGCCGGCGGCCGGGCTCAGCCCGAACGGCTTCAAATCCGTCATCGATATCGACCTGCTCGGCACCTTCAACGTTATGCGCGCGGGCTATGAGAGTCTCAGAAAACCCGGCGCATCGGTGATCAACATCTCCGCGCCACAGGCCTGGATCGCGATGCCGTTTCAGGTCCACGCTTGCGCGGCGAAAGCCGGGATCGATCAGGTCACCCGGACACTCGCGATGGAATGGGGGCCAGAGGGCGTGCGCGTCAATTCGATCGCGCCGGGACCGATTGGCGGGACGGAAGGGATGGAGCGGCTCGCGCCGACCGAAGAAGCCGCCGAGCATTCCAAGAAAGCCGTGCCGCTCGGGCGCTGGGGCGAGATCGAGGAGATCGCGAATATGGCGATGTTCCTATCGTCGGACATGGCCGGCTATGTGTCGGGCGCGGTGATCCCCGTCGACGGCGCATCCTCCTGCGGCCGCTCGATTGGCGGGTGAACCTACTCCGTCGACTTGGCGCGGTATACACGCATTAGCCTGACGCGCTTGCCGGGCAGCCCACGGTGGGACCAACCTTCTGCCTAGATCGTTTCGCCCGCCGCCTTGGCGCGTTCGACGACCGTGCGCTCGGCCTCGGGCACCGTGCGGATGGCGATGAGCAATAGCAGCGCCCCAATGGGCACGGCGACCAGCAGGCTCAGCACGCCGGTGGTCAGGCTACCGGTGGCCGTCGAGACTTGGCCGGCCAGGTAGGGGCCGAGCGCGAGGCCGATCAACGTTGTCGACAGGAAGAAGGTAGCCGTGGCGGTGCCGCGCATCCGGGGCAGAACGAGATCCTGCGTCGTCGCGGCGGCCGCGCCGAGCGCGGTGCTGGCGAACAGGCTAATGACGAAGCTCAGCACGTAGAAGACGATCAGGCTCGACGTCGTAAACGCGATGATCAGCGGGATGACGGGTGCCAGCAACCCGAACAGCACGACATAGATGCGGCCTGCCGCGCTACGCTGCCGCAGCCAGTCGGCCATCCGGCCGCCCAATATCACACCGAGAAAGCCCGCGGCTGCGGCCGGGCCGCCGACCAGCAGGCCGACCATGCTGGGCGATTCGCCAAGTTCGCGCATCGCATAGGGCGCGGTCCAGAATCCGACGGCATAGGCGACGAAAGCGACCGTGCCATAGCCGAGGATCGTCGTCATGAACGCCGGGCTGCCCCAGATCAGCGCGAAGGCCGGCGGATCGTTCCGGCGCAGGCTCACCGCCCAAGAGAAGATTGCATAATAGCCGACGCCGATGGCGATCCACTGCGGCAAGTTGCCGGTGATGGCTACCATGAAATAAGCGATAATCGCGGCGACCAGCGCAGCGCCGATATTGATCATCAGTGCGCGCGGGCCACGCTGGGCGGCGGCGATCAGCGTGAATGGCGGGATGATGGCATAGAGCTCGCGGAAGAAACCGCGGAACGGGTTCGGCGGCGGTGGAGTAGGCAGGCCCTCTGCCTCGCCCCGCAGGGGTTCGCGCAGCGTGTAGACCAGTATCGCGAGCAGCAGGCCCGGCAGGCCAACGATGAGGAACGCGGCCTGCCAGCCGGCAAGGCCGAGCGGTGCATCGACCGGATAGGCGGCGTTCCAGCGCTCGACGATCAGGCCGCCGATCAGCAGCGACACGCCGCCGCCGAGATACAGCCCCGACGAATAAATGGCGAGCGCGGTCGCGCGCATCTTTTTCGGGAAATAGTCGGAGATCAACGAATAGGCGGATGGGCTGGCGCTGGCTTCGCCGACGCCGACGCCGATCCGGGCGATCGACAGCACCGTGAAACTCTTCGCAAAGCCTGACAGGGCGGTCATCGCCGACCAGAGCGCGAGCCCGGCCGTCATCAGTTTCACCCGGTGCCAGCTATCGGCAAGTTTGCCGAGCGGGATGCCAAACAGACCGTAAAATACGGCAAAGGCTGTCCCGTAGAGAAAACCCAATGCGGCGTCGTCGATCCCCAGATCGGCTTTGATGTCCTCGGCAAGGATCGCGAGGATCTGCCGGTCGATGAAATTCAGGATGTAGATCACGACAAGGACGGAGAGCACATACCAGGCATAGGGCGAGGCTTTTTCGGGGTCCTGCTGCGGGGTCGCGTCGGGCGCAGGACCTTCCGTGTCGGCGCCCTCGCGCCCGTCAACCGTATCCGTCATGAAGCAATCCCACTCTCAGATTTTTCTTTTTGGTGTAACAGCGTGAGCGGTGTTGGCAAAAGCTTTATGAGGATTTCTGCGCGATGACCGGTTCCGTCCTGTTCGTCTGTCTCGGCAATATATGCCGCTCGCCCATGGCCGAGGGGGCAATGCGCGCAGTTGCGGCGGACCGCGGTCTTACGCTCGAAATCGATTCCGCCGGAACGGGCGGCTGGCATGTCGGCAATCCGCCGGACGGCCGGGCGCGGGCGGTCGCGCTCGCCAACGGCGTCGATATCTCGGCGCAGCGCGCCCGCCAGATCGCTGCGGCGGATTTCGAGCGCTTCGCCCATATCGTTGCGATGGATCGCTCGGTTCTGCGCGATTTGAAAGCATTGCGACCAGACGGCGCTTCGGCACGCCTGTCGCTGTTCCTCGATCATGTCGAAGGCCGAGAGGGGGAGGATGTCGCCGATCCCTATTATGGCGAGGATGAAGACTTCGCCATCGCATGGGCGGATGTACATCGCGGAGCGACGGCTGTTCTTCGCGTGGTCGCGGTCGGTTAACTGCCCGTGCGGAGTAGATAGCGGGCAATGCTTTCATAATGCGCGCCGGCCCGGCCGAGGCTGCTCTCGAACAGATCGAAATGCTCGACCGCGAAGGGCGGGCTGGTCAGCCCGGCATGATGTTCCAGAAACCCGTCGATCGGTCCTGTCGAGGCGTTTAAACGGGCGATCGTTATGTGCGGCAGGAAGGTGCGATGTTCGGGCTCTAGGCCAATTTGCCGAAATCGGCTCTCGACACTGTCCCGCAGCTTCTTGAGCGGCTCGGATGCGGCGATACCGGCCCATAGCGCGGAAGGACGGCCTTTGCGCTCGAAAAAGCCGATGCCGTCGAGCCGTATCTCGAACGCTGGGGATTCGACCGCATCGAGCGCCATCGCGATATCCTCGGCCCGGTGCCGGTCGACTTCGCCGATAAAGCGCAAGGTGAGGTGGAGTTGCCCGTCATCCTGCCAGCGGGCACCCCGGATGCCCTGCATCATTGCCAATAGCTGTTCGCGGATCGGGCGGGGCGGGCGGATGGCGACGAACAGCCTGTGCATCGCCGCCGATGATAGAGGTTTTCTATCCAGACGATAGGGGCGAATTGCCTTGAAAAAACGCCGGCGATCACCGATATTGTCGAGAAATCGGCGATTTTCCGCCGATCTCATTGGGAGAAGAATTCAAATGGCTAATTGGTCCGACCAGAATGCCGGCCTTCAGGGCCAAGCCCGTGGCCGGCTCGATAGCGGAGCCCGGGATGTCGCATTCGACGCCGGTCTCCGGTCCTACATGCTCAAAGTCTATAATTACATGGCTTCGGGCATCCTGCTTACCGGTATTGTGGCGATGGCGTTTGCGATGGGAGGCGATCAATCGCCTGCCTACCAGATTCTCATGCAAGGTGGCTTGCTGAGCTGGGTCATCATGCTTTCGCCGCTGGCTTTCATCCTCGTGATGAGCTTCGGTCTCAACCGCCTGTCGACGGGCGCGCTCCAGGCCTGTTTCTGGGCCTTCGCGGTCGTGATGGGTCTCTCGCTGTCGACGATCTTCCTGCGCTACACGGGAACGTCGATCGCACAGACCTTCTTCGCCACGTCGGCGGCTTTCGTCAGCCTCAGCCTCTGGGGTTACACGACCAAGAAGGATCTGAGCGGCTGGGGAACGTTCCTCATCATGGGCGTTGTCGGCCTGCTCGTGGCGATGATCATCAACATCTTCCTGCAGTCGACGGCGATGGCCTATGTCATCAGCGGTATCGGCGTGCTCGTGTTCGCCGGCCTCACCGCCTATGACACGCAGAAGATCAAGTCGATGTACGCGCATGTCGCGGGCACGGACATGATGGGCAAGACGGTCATCATGGGCGCGCTTAACCTCTATCTCGACTTCATCAACATGTTCCTGTTCCTGCTGCAGTTCATGGGCAGCCGCGAATAGGCGCAGAGAATTCGAAACGAGAAAGGCCCGGCGGGGGAACCTGCCGGGCCTTTTTTGTGAGCCTCTGCCGGTTCTAAAATTCGAACGTCAGTCCGATCGAACCCGACGTCGCCTCTCCGAACCGCAATCCGGCCGTCCGGGAAACGAAGAGATCGAGGAAGACCGCCTGCGACAGGCTAAAACTCGCGCTGGCTCCATATTCGAACCAGCCGTCTCCGTCATCTCCTCCGGCGACCGGCCGCGCGGCATTGGCCGCCGATCCGGCCGCGCCGATCCGTGTCGTGGACGCGGCGTTCGATGTGGCGACAAAGGCCGCATACAGCCCCAGGCTGTGCTGGAATTCTTCGCCGAGCGCATATTGCAGCGTACCGCCGCCCGATCCCGTTACGCCCGATTCCTCGACCCGCCGCGCGGCGATCTCGCCGGACGGGCCGGCGAGTGCCTGGACCGTATCGATTTCGCTGTAATCAAGCGCGGCGAACGGCGCGAGGAACCATGGGCCGCCAAGCGGAATCTGATAGGTGACTGCCGCGCCGGTCGCCCAGCTGCTGCCGTCGGCCTCGAATTGGAGGAGAGTACCGTTCGGGCCCCGGACGTCCACGGTATCGAAATCCCGGTCGCCAAGAGCAACATAGGCGTCGATGGCCAACGCATCGGTTTCGTAGCCGATGCCGACGATCGCCTGACGGGTCGTTGCGGGTATCGTGTCGCCGATGGCCGGCGCCGGGCCGTCATATCCGACCAGCACGCCGCCAAGGCTGACATAGACGTCGCCGAAACTGTGGCGCAGCGTTGCGGAAACATAAGGCTGCTCCTGATCCCCGGCGAATGCCGTAATGCCGCCGGTGATATCGAAGCGCCAATCCGGTTCGTGATCGGTTTGCGCATGGGCGGCGTGAGAAATCGTTGCGAGCATCAGCGCTGCACACGGCGTTACAAAGCGCATGGTTCTCCCCTTTTTCGGCGTCGACATGCTCCATTAACGTCGCGTCGGATAAAAACCTTCGGTTCCGGCGAAGGAAAAGAGCCGCTCGTGCGTTGAAAGGGGGACGACGAGGCGCAGTGTTGAAATATGACCCGAGCCGAATGACGCCGGATTCGGAACCGGCGACTGCAGCTCCCGACGGAGCCGAGCCGACCGATCATGCGCTCATGGCGCGCGTGCGGGATGGCGACGCTGTGGCGTTCGGCGCGCTGGTCGAGCGGCATACGCCTCTCATTTATCGTGTCGCCTGTCGCCTGCTGGGCGATGGCCACGAAGCGGAGGATGTCGTGCAGGAAACCTTCACGCGGCTTTGGAAGAATGCGCCGCAATGGCATCCGAGCGGCGGCGGGCTTGGCGCCTGGTTGCGCCGGGTCGGCATGAACCTGTGCTTCGACCGGCTGCGTAAGACCAAGCGGATCGCGCCCGAAGCGCTGCCCGAAGCGCCGGACGATGGTCCGGCGGCCGACGAAACTATGGTATCGGACGAGATCGGGAAGACAGTGGACAAGTGCCTCCGCGAACTGCCCGAACGCCAGGCGGCGGCGCTCGTGCTGAGCTATTATGAAGGCCTGTCCAATATCGAGTCGGCCGAAACACTGGAAATGAACGTGAAAGCGCTGGAATCGCTGCTCGTGCGGGCGCGCAGAAAGATGCGCGAGCTGCTCGAACGCGAGGGCGTTCTCGCCGCCGATGTGGAGCAGTTGACATGACCGCAGAACCACAGCCGATCGATCGCGCGCTTGATGCGGCGCTGGCGAAATCACGCAATCCGGCGGTGCCGGCCGATCTCGCGAGCCGCGTGACCGCGCAGGCGACCGCGCAGCCGCAGCGGCGCATCGGCGGCTTGTTCCAGGCCCGGCGGACGCGTCGTCCCGCGCGCAAGCGCCGGGTGCGGCGGCCGATAGTTTTCGGAACGATCGGCGGCGGCCTGCTCGCGGCGAGCGCGGTTGCAGCGGCGCTGGTCAGCGATGGCACGTTCGAACTTGCCCGGATCACAAAGCCCGTCGTCGAGCTTTTCGTGCCCGAAGCGCCGCGAGAGACGGTACAGGCGCCGGTTGCGCCTGCCGCGCCCGAACGCACCGCGGCCGCTACCGAGCGCGATGCGCCCGTGGCCGAACGCGTCGGTGCAGGGCAACGCCCGGGCTGGCGGATGCGCCAGGTCCGGCGGGCGATGATCGTCCGGCAACGGCTCGAACGCTTGCGCCAGGCGCGGACTGAGGGGACGCCCGTCCCGGAACGCCTCCTGCCCCGCCGTGTGGTGCGCATTCCCGAGATTCGGACAGCGACGCCAGAACAGCGCGCGCGGGTCCGGGTGCGGATAGAATCCCTGACGCCGGAGCAGCGCCAGCGGCTCCGCGAGCGGCGCGCCGCAACCGTACCGGCCGTGCGCGACCGTATTGTCGAACGGCGCCAGAACCGCCTCGGCGAGCGGCTGCGCGAGCGCGGCGTCGATATGCCAGCACCGGTGCAGCGCCCGAGTACGGTTGTGCCGGACGCACTGGATCGGCCCGCGGCAACCCGGCCTCTGCCGAGCGCGCCAACTGCTTCCGAAAGCCCCGGAGAACCCAATGCACGGCGATCGATGATCATCGAAAACGCCCGGCCGGGACCGGAGCCTGCGCCGCTCGATCAGGTTCGTCCCAACCTTCCGGCAGCGGATACGCCGGCGGCGACCAGCGCCCGGCGGGCGGCCGTCCAGCAGCGAATTCGCGCGGCCCGGGCGGCGGAACGCGCCCGCGCGGCGCAGCGGCGCAATGGCGCGCAGCGCCCTGCGCGCCCGCGCGTTCCACCGCGCCGTCGTTAGCCGCGAAGGGAATCCGATCCTCCCGCGTTAAACCGGACGAGACAGCGAAAAACCCTGTCGCGTATCCAGTAAGGGAGACTAGAGATGAAGCCCGTTTTTCTGACGACCGTCACCATGGCCATACTGCTGCCCGGGGCCGCGCTTGCCGAACCCGAAACGCGGACGATCACGATCGACACGCCGCGCGTCGAAGGCGAACGCGTTGTGACACGGGATCGCGAGGCCGGCTCGCGCACCGTGGACGCCACGCTCACGCGTAAGGAAGACGGCGCCGTCGCGACCCGCAACCGGGAATCGCAGCGGACCGACACCGGGCGTGTTTTCTCCGGTTCCACGACCCGCTTCAACGGGGATACGCGCAGCTTCGAAGGCGAGCGCGTGCGCGACGGCAACCGCTACACGACCACCGGATCCGGTATCGGTTTCAACAGTAATGAATACACCTATGACGCGCGCGGCCGGCGCACGCCGAACGGTTTCGACCGTCAGCAGCGGGTGCGCAATGCGGATGGCGAAGTCGTAGCAGGCCGCAATGTCCGGGTGCGCGAGCGCGGCAATACGCGCGTGCGCCGCGCGACAGTCGGCAATCGCGATGGAGTTCGGCGGACGACCACGACACGGCGTACGGTCAACCGCCGATCGCGCGGGGGTCGGTAGACCCGGCATAGCGCCGGAATGCGACTCCAGCTGGCCCGCTCTCCCCAACGATGCCCGTGGGAGAGCGGGCTTTTTTTGTGCGGCAAGTTTGCCGCAAAAATAACGCGGGCGCGAAGGGAAAGCGCCGCCCGCGCGTTAGACGGGTAGAGCGGCCGGAACCCCATATTGCCGCTCGAGGCCGATCCCCCCACGGCCTTCAAGACCCTGTGCAAGGCGTGCCAAGACGTTTCCGGCATGTCGGTGTGCGACCCGGTCCGCTCTCTCGCAGCCTCCTGGAGAGAGCGGACTTTGTCGTTGCTAGCTCGCCGCCGGCTGTTCCGGCATCAACGCCGCGTCGATGGCCTTGGCGCTCTTATATGCATCGCGTTCGCGCAGCCGCGCGGCATAGGCTTCGAAGGCGGGCGTTTTGGGCAATGTATCGAACTGTATGCCCCAATCGATCTGCGAGCCGACATAGACGTCCGCCGCCGTAAACCGGTCGCCGCATATATAGTCCCGTCCCGTCACCGCGGTGCCGAGCGTGGCGACGGCGGTATCGTAGTTTCCGTAACCGGCCATCGCCTCCTGCTCGCTGTCCGGTGTGAACCCGAATGTCCGGTTGATGATCGCCTGTTCGACCGGGCCGGAGGCGAAGAACATCCAGCGATAATAGTCGGCGCGCTCCGCATCGTCTTGCGGCGCCAGTTCGGCTTCCGGAAAAGCCTCGGCGAGATAGGCGCAGATCGCCGCGCATTCGGTCACCACCTTGCCGTTGTGCTTAATGGCCGGAACTTTGCCCATCGGGTTGATCGCCAGATACTCGTCACCCTTCATCGTCGTGCCATAGTCGAGCAGCACCTGTTCGTAGGGGACGCCGACTTCCTCGAGCATCCAGCGCACGATCTGCCCGCGCGACATCGGATTGGTGTAAAATGTCAGTCCGGCCATTTTTGCTTCCCTCCATAACCGCTCTGTCCGGCGGCGAGCATAGGCCAGCCCGCGCCGTACATAAATGACTGGCGGAGAATTACTGGCCGGGCTGTTCGGTTTCGTCGGTGGCGCGTTCGGGCCGCTCGCCGATGCGTTCCAACTCGTCCAGCCGACGGCGCGTTTCCTCGCCCGGTTCCACCGAGACCCGGTCGCCGTCGAAGGTGATGCGCGCATCGCCGATCCCGGCGTCGATCGCTATGCTGCCATCCGGCTCGATCGAGATTTCCGGCTTGTCGAGCGCCGGCTCTTCTTCGGGCGCCGGCGCCGCGCGGCGCGGGGCGGGGCGGGGAACTGCGCCCGGTATGGCTTCGCCCATGAATGCGCGCCAGATGCGGGCGGGCGCGCCGCCGCCGCTGGCATTGCCGAGCGGCGTGTTGTCGTCATTGCCGATCCACACGCCGACGACGAGATCGCCGGCAAAGCCGACGAACACGGCGTCGCGGGTGTCCTGCGTGGTGCCGGTCTTGCCGAAGGCGGCGATATTCAGCCGCGCCGCCGTACCCGTGCCTTGAGCGATCACCGCTTCCAGCATTTCGAGCAGCTGGTCGCGGTGGCGGCTGCCGA
Source organism: Parasphingopyxis sp. (assembly GCF_052168295.1). Lineage (GTDB taxonomy): Bacteria > Pseudomonadota > Alphaproteobacteria > Sphingomonadales > Sphingomonadaceae > Parasphingopyxis. Next base: position 13,587 of record NZ_JBQLZN010000030.1, read on the forward strand.
TCACCGGCCGCGTATCGAGCAGCCATTCGAAGAAACCGCGCCGGCCGCGCTCGAGGCCGTGCGGTTCGACCGGCACTTCGCCATTGGCGACCGCCGCATAGGCGGTGACGAGTTCGATTAGCGTCATCTCGCCGCTGCCGAGTGCGACGCTGGCATTGGCCGGGAATTCGCGTTCTACGCCCAGCGTGCGCGCGGCTTCGGCGATCGCTTCGCTGCCGAGCTGCTGGTAAAGGCGCACGGCGACGACATTGCTCGAATGGGCGAAGGCCTCGCGCAGCGTGATCTCGCCGCGATAGCGTTCGCCGGCATTCACCGGCCGATAATCGCCGGTCTCGATCGGGCTGTCGTCGACGATGCTGTCGGGCGTCATTCCGCTTTGCAGCGCGGCGAGATAGACGAACAGCTTGAAGGTCGAACCCGGCTGCCGCTCGGCCTGGGTGGCGCGGTTGAACGGCGATGTCGCATAATCGCGGCCGCCGACCATGGCGACGACTTCGCCATCGGTGCGCATGGCAACGAGCGCGACCTGCGCGCCGGGCGGGGCGCCGCTGCGCGTCACGCGCTCGGCGAGCGTCTGCAGCTCCCAGTCCAGCGTCGTCGCGACTTCAATCGTCTCATAGCCCGAGCCGTAGGCCGCCCGCGCTTCCTCGATTACCCATTCGGCGAAATGGCTACCGCGCGGCATCGGCGGGGGCGGGCGATGGTCGACCGTCGCGAGCGGAACATCGCGCGCCTCTTCGGGCGCGAGATAGCCGGCATCGACCATCGCGGCGATGACGACACGCTGGCGTTCCTGTGCGCCCTCCAGATTGGTGGTCGGAGCCAGCCGCGACGGCGCCCGTACCAGCCCGGCCAGCATCGTCGCCTGGCTGAGCGTCAGGTTTTCCGGATGCCGATAGAAATAGTGGAGGGACGCGGCGCGCAGCCCATAGACATTGTCGCCGAAATAGGCGTTGGAGAGATAGCGTTCGAGGATCTCGTCCTTGGTCAGCCAGATCTCCAGCCAGAAGGCGATCGGCACCTCCTGCACCTTGCGGAACAGCGTCTGGTCGGAGCTCAGATAGGTGAGCTTGGCGAGCTGTTGTGTGATCGTGCTACCGCCATGGCGGGCATCGGAGGTGAGGTTGGTCCATAGCGCCCGGGCGATGCCGCGCGGGTCGATGCCCCAATGATCGTCGAACCGCCGGTCTTCGATGGAGAGGAAGGCCTCGCGCACATAGGGCGGCAGCTCGGACATGACGACCGGCCGGTCCATGACGGGACCCATGCGCGCGATCGGGTTGCCGTTCGACGCCGTCAGCACCATTGGCGGCGGCACGAGCGGTTCGGCCGTGCGCGATATCGGAACGAAGGCAATCAGCCAGAGCAGCAGCAGCGCGAACAGGCCGAGCGCGATGCGAAAGCCCCATTTGAGGATGATCCAGCGCTTTTTGCGCCGCGGCGGCGCGTCGTCGCTTTCCGGATAGTCGGGCTCCGGCGGGTAATCGCGATGGTCGTACCGCTCGTAATCGTCCTCATAATCCGGCTCGCGCGCATATTCGGTGTGGCCTGGATAGTCGGGATCGACGGGCCGAAAGGGATCGCTTTCAGGTTGGCGGCGAGGATCGCTGCGATAATAGGGGTCGAACGCCGGGTCGTCGGCATAGGGACCGATCAGCCGGGAATGGCGGTCTTCATAGCTTCTGCGCCGGAACGGGTCGTCGGAATCGGCCATAGTGTATTAGTCGTATACTACACAGAAAGGCATTATGCCAGCCGTGCTGCCCCAGATCGCGACCCAAGGGAAGATGTAGCGGTAGAATGTGAAGCTGGGCTGTACAGGCGCAGCCCTGTGATATCAGCGCTCAATCGCCCGCCAGCGCCGCCTCTATTTTTGCGATGTCGATCTTCTGCATTTCCATCATGGCTGCGAACGCGCGCTTTGCGGCGGCGGGATCGGGATGGGAGAGCGCCTCGGTCAGCACACGCGGCGTAATCTGCCAGCTCAGCCCCCATTTGTCCTTGCACCAGCCGCACATGCTCTCCGCGCCGCCGTTGGAAACGATCGCGTTCCAATAGCGGTCCGTCTCCTCCTGATCGTCCGTCGCGACCTGAAAGGAAAAGGCCTCGCTATGTTGGAACGTCGATCCGCCATTGAGACCGAGACAGGGAATGCCGAGCACGGTGAAATCGACGGTGATGACATCGCCTTGCTCGCCTGCCGGATAGTCGCCGGGCGCGCGCGTCACCCGTCCGATTGCGCTGTCCGGGAACGTCTCGGCGTAGAAACGCGCCGCTTCCTCGGCATCGCCGTCATACCAGAGGCAGATGGTGTTTTTCGCGGTCATGACTGAGCCACCTAAAGCCGCTTGCCGACGAGGGCGAAGGGTGCGCCTTGCGGGTCCATCGCGTTGATCGTGTACTCGTCGCCCGGAATTTCCATCGGCTCGGTAAAGACCTGGCCGCCCTTGTCCTTCACCGTGACGAGCGCGGCGTCGATATCAGGCACACGGAAATAGAAGGTCCAGGCCGGTATCGGCATCTGTTCGGGCTTCTGCATGACGCCGCCCAGCCCATAGCCATGACCGAGCATATGATATTTGCCCATTGGCGGCATATCCATTTCCTCGACCTTCTCCCAGCCGAACTGCTCGCTGTAAAAGGCGATCGCGGCTTCCGGATCGGACGAGAGCAGCTCGTTCCACGCACAATGCCCGACCTTGGGTTCGGTGGCGGCGAAGCTGTGGCTTTCCTCGTCCGAAGCGCCGCGCATGATGTAGAAGAAGGCGCCCTGCGGATCGTTGACCATGGCGAAACGGCCGACATCGGGAATGTCGGTGGGCGGGATATGCACGGCGCCGCCGGCCGCCTTGATCGCCTCGGCGCTCTTGTCGACATCGTCGACGGCGATATAGCCGAGCCAGGCCGGCACGGCGCCATTCGCGCGCATCTCGTCGGTCAGCGCCATCATTCCGCCGACCTGCGTGTCGTTCATCGAAAAGAGGTAATAGGGCATGTCCGGCTGGCCTTCGGACGTTTCCCAGGTCCAGCCGAGTACCGCGCTGTAGAAATCCTTGGCCGCATCGGCGTCCGAGGTCGTCAGCTCATACCAGATGAAGTCGCCATGTTTGTTGGGCATCGAATCTCTCCTCAGGAAACGGGTTCGGGGGCGTTCCGCGCAAAGGCCGCCATCTGGTCGGCCAGCGCTTTTTCGAAACCGGGCCGTGCGAGGCAGCGGTCGCGATAGGCGGCGAGGGCAGGGCGGCTTCCAACGAGATCTGTGTCTCCGGCCTCGCGCAGTACGGTCGCCATGGCGATATCGGCGACGGTAAAATCGCCGACCAGATAGTGTTTGTCGCCCAGTGCATCGGCCAGCCGGTCGAAGCGCGCGCCGATCGTCTCCAACAGGCTCGGCCGGCGCAGCTCCGCCCATTCCTCGCCCTTCGCGAAGATATCGACGGTCGCCAGTTCGAACATCCAGGGCTCGATGCTGTTGAAAGCCGCGAACAGCCAGCTGATTGTGCTCGCGCGGCCCTGCGGATCGCGCGGCATCAGCCGCTCGTCCTTCCCGGCGAGATGCAGCAGGATCGCGCCGCTCTCGAACAGATGGACGCCGTCATCGTCGAGCGCGGGAACCTGGCCCCAGGGCTGTTCGGCGAAATAGCTTTCAGGCTTCGGATCGCTCTCGATCAACTGTTCGGCATAGTCGAGGCCGATCTCGTGGCAGGCCCAGCGCGGCCGGAGATCGCGGACATAGCCCTGGGCGAATTCCGGCACCCATTTGAAGGCGGTGATGGTGATCGTCATCGCGGGGCTCCTATTTTTCGAGCGAAACGAGGGGTGTGAAACCACCGAAGATCATCCGCGCTCCATCGAAGGGAATCGGATTCTTCTCCTGATCCATGCGCGGATCATCGTTCTCCGGATCCATCATCTTGGCCATTGCCGCTTCACGCGTCGCCTTGTCGGGCCATTCGACAAAGGAGAAAACGATGCTCTCATCGTCCTTTGCGTTTACTGCGCGACGGAAATCGGTGACCTTGCCGTCCGGCACATCGTCTTCCCAGCACTCGACGATCCGCGTCGCGCCCCATTCCATGAACATGCCATCGGCCATTTCCGCATGGTCGATGAACTTTTGCTTGTTCGCCGTCGGCACGGCGATCACGAATCCGTCGATATAGCTCATCTGCTCTCTCCCTTAGCGTTGTTCCTTTGCATTTTCGGGTCAGGCTGCCGGTTTCAGATCAAGCAGCGCACGCTCGCTGCCATCCATCGCGAAGGGTACAGAACTGTGATTGTGCGTTATCAGCCAGTCCTCTCCTTCGCGCCGCAGACAGGTCTTGGTACGATACCAGAGATCAATTTTCTCGCCGCCGACCTTGGTGCCTGTCATGTGAAGCAAGCCATGCGCACACGCCATATCGGCGCTGACGAATATCTCGGTGTCGTGTGGCTCGGTTTCTATCGGCCCATCCCAAGTCGCGAACCATTCTTCAAATTCGGCCGGTTCGAGCGCCTCCGCGTTACGCCGGGCAAGCGGCGGGGCAAGGTCAAAACTGACAAAGTCATCAGCATGACAGGCGATCGCCGCCGCTGCGTCCTTGTTGTGGATTGCATGGCCCAGGGTTTCGAGCCGGGCCATTATGGCGGCCTTTTCTTCCGTCATTGCGCCATCTCCTCGCAAAGCGCAGCCAGTTGATCGGCGACCTTCGACCAGCCGTCCGCGAATCCCATTTCCTCGTGCCGCTTCTTGCCGTCTTCGGTCCAGTGGCGGGCCCGGCCGGTGTAACGCGTGCCGCCATCCTCCGGCTCGATTTCCCAAAAGCCGATCATGAACGGCTCTTGCGGCACGAGATCGGCGGTTATCGCATCGGTCGAAACGAAGCGACGGCCCGGCGACACTTCGAGGAAAATGCCCTCGCTGGGGAACTCCTCGCCATCCGGTCCCTTCATGACCATCGCGCTGCGCCCGCCCGGGCGAAAGTCCCACGCGATGATTTCCATCCGCCAGGGTTCCGGGCACCACCATTCTTCCATCCGTTCGGTCATGACCTTCCAGACAGTTGCGGGCGGCGCGGCCATGTGGCGGGATATCGACAGTTCGATCAGATCTTCGGCGCTCATCGTGCTCTCCTGGCGACTCGCTATTGGATTATGATGACAGAGTGGTTATAAAAAACAACTATGAAGTTAGAAAAAGGAACCAAAAGCGATGAATCGAGCCGAAAGCGCTGGTATAACGATGCGTGCGGCACGGCCTTCGCGCTCGATCTGATCGGCGAACGCTGGTCGATCCTCATCCTGCGGGAGCTGATGTTCGGGCCGCGGCGGTTCTCCGAATTGCGCGCCGGGCTACCGGGGATCAGCGCCAATATCCTGACGCAAAGGCTGGAGCGACTCGAAGCAAACCGTATCGTCGCGAAGCACAAACTTCCGCCGCCCGCGTCCGTGCAGGTCTATGAGCTGACCGAATGGGGCTATGAGGCCGAGCCGTTCGTGCAGATGCTCGGCCGCTGGGCGACGCGGCACCCCGAGCACGATCCCGGTCTGCCGCTCAGTGCTGCCTCAATCATGATGTCGTTCCGCACGATGATCGATGCCGAACGAGCCGGGGATATGAATGCGCGGTTCGGTTTCCGGCTCGGCGACGACACGTTCGTCGCGCATGTCCGCGACGGCGATATAGATGTCGAGCGCGGCGACCCCGACAATGCCGATGTCCGCATGACGGGCGCGCCGACGATGCTGGCGGCGGTCGTCTATGGCGGCGAAGCGCTTGGCGCGCTCGAGGCGAATGGCCTGCTCACCGTCGAGGGCGATCGCGCGCTGTTCGAGCGCTTCGTCACCCTGTTCGTTTTGCCGGAAAAACTCTCCGAACAGGGCTAGATACAGTTTGGGCGAGCGGCCCGAAGAACCGCTCGCCCGAACTGGCTTTCAAGATGGCTTGGCCTTAGCTTTCCTTGGCCGCCTTCTTTTTCTTCTTCTTCGGCGGCTTGCGCTTGGGCGGGGCCGGGGTGAGTTGGAAGTCGAGCGCGTCGTCCTTCACCGTCACATCCACTTCGCCGCCATTGACGAGCTTGCCGAACAACAGCTCTTCGGCGAGCGGCTGCTTGACCTTCTCCTGGATCAGCCGTCCCATCGGGCGGGCGCCGTAAAGCTTGTCATAGCCGCGCTCGGTCAGCCAGGTCTTCGCCTCGTCGTCGAGCTTGATATGCACCTCGCGGTCGGCGAGCTGCAGTTCGAGTTCGAGGATGAACTTGTCGACGACCCGCGCGACTACGGCCGGCGGCAGATAGCCGAACGGCACGATCGCATCGAGGCGGTTGCGGAATTCGGGGGTGAACATCTTCTTCACCGCCTCCTCGCTCGCATCTTCCTTCGAGATATCGCCGAAGCCGATGCCCTCGCTGGCCATATCGGCGGCGCCCGCATTGGTCGTCATGATCAGAATGACGTTGCGGAAATCGACCGTCTTGCCGTGATGATCGGTGAGCTTGCCGTTATCCATGACCTGCAACAGCACGTTGAAGAGATCCGGATGGGCTTTCTCTATCTCGTCGAGCAGCAGCACGCAATGCGGATGCTGGTCGACGGCATCGGTCAAGAGGCCGCCCTGATCGTAACCGACATAGCCCGGAGGCGCGCCAATGAGACGGCTCACGCTGTGCCGCTCCATATATTCGCTCATGTCGAACCGCTCGAGCGGGATACCCATGATCGAAGAGAGCTGGCGCGCGACCTCGGTCTTGCCGACACCAGTCGGGCCGGTGAACAGATAGTTGCCGATCGGCTTGTGCGGTTCGCGCAGGCCGGCGCGGCTGAGCTTGATCGCCGACGACAGCGTCTCGATGGCGAGGTCCTGACCGAAGACAACGCGCTTGAGATCGGTATCCAGCGATTCCAGCGCCTGCTTGTCATCGGTTGACACTTGCTTGGGCGGGATGCGCGCCATCATCGAGATGACCTGCTCGATTTCGTTCGGCGTAATCATCTTGCGGCGCTTGGACGGCGCGACGAGCATCTGGCTTGCGCCCGTCTCGTCGATCACGTCGATCGCCTTGTCGGGCAGCTTGCGGTCGTTGATGTAGCGCGAGGAGAGTTCCACCGCCGCCTTGATCGCATCCGCCGTATATTTGACGTTGTGGTGCTCTTCGTAGTGCGGACGCAGGCCCTGGAGGATCTTGATCGTATCCTCGACCGTCGGTTCGTTAATGTCGATCTTCTGGAAGCGCCGGAGCAGCGCCCGGTCCTTCTCGAAATGGTTGCGGAACTCCTTGTAGGTCGTCGAACCGATGCAGCGGATCGCGCCGCTCGACAGCGCCGGCTTCAGGAGATTCGACGCGTCCATCGCGCCGCCGGATGTCGCGCCGGCCCCGATGACCGTGTGGATCTCGTCGATGAACAGGATCGCGTCCGGCTTCTTCTCGAGCTCGGCGACCACGGCCTTGAGCCGTTCCTCGAAATCGCCGCGATAGCGCGTGCCCGCGAGCAATGCGCCCATGTCGAGCGCATAGATTACCGCCGGCTGCAGCACGTCCGGCACGTCTTCCTCAACGATGCGGCGTGCGAGGCCCTCGGCGATTGCCGTCTTCCCGACGCCGGGTTCGCCGACATAGAGCGGATTGTTCTTGGAGCGGCGGCAGAGAATTTGCACGGTCCGGTCGACTTCGGTCGTCCGGCCGATCAGCGGATCGATCTTGCCGGCTTCGGCCTTCTCGTTGAGATTGACGCAGAACTGCTTGAGCGCGCTTTCGGTCTTCTTCTTGCCGCCGGTTTTCTGCTCGGGTTGCTCTTCCTCCTCGGTGCCGCTGATTTCGCGGCTTTCGCTGATCGCTTCGCCCTTGCCGACGCCGTGCGAGATATAGCTGACCGCGTCGAGCCGGCTCATATCCTGTTGCTGGAGGAAATAGACGGCATAGCTTTCGCGTTCCGAGAAAAGCGCGACCAGCACGTTCGCGCCCGTCACTTCGTCGCGGCCCGACGACTGTACGTGCAGAATTGCGCGCTGGACAACGCGCTGGAAACCGCTGGTCGGGGAGGGGTCCGTCGCCCCGTCGATGCGCAGCGCCTCGAGCTCGTTATCCAGATAGACGGCGACGGCTTCCTGCAGTTCGGAAATCTCGACCCCGCACGCGGTCATTACCTGAGCGGCATGATCGTCGTCCGTCAGGGCGAGCAGCAGATGTTCGAGCGTCGCATATTCATGTTTGCGGTTCGCGGCTTCCGCGAGCGCATTATGCAGCGTCTGTTCCAGTTCACGAGCAAAAGAGGGCATTAGTTAACTCCTTGCCGGTCTCTACACAGCTGAGACACGGTAGATGCTATATGGGAATGGTTAACGAAAAAGTTAACAAAAGGAATATTTTCAGTGGTGAAAGGCCCGGAATTCGCCGGTTCGCGTGCGATTTCCGCCGCCCGCATCATCGCTTGAAAAGCTCGTCAGCGGCCTTGCGGTGCGTCACCGCGCCATCGATTTTCGCTTTTACCCGAGCGATTTCGCCCTCGAGCGCCTCGACGCGCGCCTTCAGCTCTTCCACCGAGAGCGGGTCGAGATCTTCCTTGCAGAGCAACGTCAGCGGATCGCCGGGCTTTTTCGCAAAGAGTTCGTCCAAATCCATGACTTAGGGTTAGAGCCTATGGCTTACGCAGGCGCGGCGCCCAAATGGCGAACAGATCGGGCCGAAAGGCGCGCCGCGCAGGCTGGCTGCCTGCGCAAGCGATTTTCGGTTCGAGATGGAAGCCATTTGGACGTCCCTTTGGGATTTGACCGAAATGGCCCATTGCCGCGTCCGAAAGCCTTGAAATATTGACATATTCCTGCGTCTTTCATCCTTGCACTGAGCCATTTCGCCTCAAACCTCGCCGGCGTAAGCCATAGGCTCTAACCCTAACGTTGACCCTCGACCCCCGGCTGTCAATATGGCAGCGCGGTTTTCGCGTGCAGAACAGGGGGATAAGCATGGCGGCGCTGCCCAGCGAAATGACGGCGATCGATATGGACGCGCCTGGCGGACCGGAGGTGCTGAAAGCCGTTACGCGGCCGGTGCCGGAACCGGCTGCGGGCGAGGTGCTTGTCAAAGTGGCGGCCGCCGGCGTCAACCGGCCGGACATCGTGCAGCGCAAGGGTTTCTATCCGCCGCCGCCCGGCGCGCCTTCGATTCCCGGGCTCGAAATAGCGGGCACCGTGGTCGCGCTCGGCGAGGATGTCGACGACGCGGTGATGGGGCAGGAGGTCTGCGCGCTCGTCGCCGGCGGCGGCTATGCCGAATATTGCGCGGCGCCCGTCGTACAGTGCCTGCCGGTGCCGGACGGTTTGCCGCTCCAGGAGGCAGCGGCGTTGCCCGAAACGCTGTTCACGGTCTGGCACAACCTGTTCGAACGCGCCTATGCGCGCGAAGGCGAGACGGCGCTCGTGCACGGCGGCACCAGCGGCATCGGTTCGATGGCGATCATGCTCGGCAAGCTGTTCGGCCTGACCGTGATCGTGACCTGCGGCAGCGACGAGAAATGCGATGCCGCGCTGGAAATCGGCGCGGCCCATGCGATCAACTACAAGAGCCAGGATTTCGTCGAAGAGGTGAAGCGGATTACCGAGGGCGCCGGCGTAGAAATCGTCATAGACATGGTTGCCGGCGATTATGTCGCGCGCAACCTGCAATGCCTCAAGGAAGACGGGCGCCACGTCACGATCGCCGTGCAGGGCGGGCTCGAAGCGACGATCAACATGGCGCAGGTGATGAGCCGGCGGCTGACGCTGACCGGATCGACGCTCCGGGCGCGCAGCGTGGAGTTCAAGGGCCTGCTTGCCGACGAGATCGAGAAGACGGCTTGGCCCTATGTGGTCGACGGCAAGCTGCGGCCGGTCATGGACCAGAGCTTTCCGCTCGCCGAGGCCGCCGCGGCGCACGAACGGATGGAAGCGGGCGCGCATATCGGCAAGATCGTGCTGACCGTGTGATGGCGGAGGCCCTCATTCTCCACGAAGACGCGCGCAGCGGCAATTGCTACAAGATCAGACTGACGGCCGCGCATCTCGGCATTCCGCTGGAGCGCCGGGCCTATGACATCATGAACGGCGAAACGCGGACGCCCGAATTTCTCGCGACCGTCAATGCGAACGGCAAGATCCCGGTGCTCCAGATCGGCGACCGGTTCATGCCGGAAAGCAATGCCGCCTGCCATTGGCTGGCGCATGGGAGTGCGCTGATCCCGGCGGGCCGGTTCGACCATGCCGATATGCTGCGCTGGATGTTCTGGGAGCAGCACCGGCATGAGCCGGCCGTCGCCGAGATGCGGTTTCTCTATCTCTATGTCGGGCGGGACAATCTCTCCGACGAGCAACGCGCCTCGATCCCGGCAAAGGTCGCGATCGGCGAGGCCGCGCTGACCTTGATGGACGAGCATCTGCGCGGCCAGGATTTCCTCGTGCAATCGGGCTTCAGCCTCGCCGACATAGCGCTCTACGCCTATACGCATGTCGCCGAAGAGGGCGATTTCGACCTGTCCCGCTGGCCCGCGCTCGGCCGCTGGCTGGGGCGCGTGGCGGCCCTGCCGAACCATATTCCCATGGATTCCTGAGGTCGCGTGACTGCCGGCCACTGCGCTGCCGCCTTATAACAACATGACAGAACGAAGACAGTACGTCGCTTAGCTGTAACAGAGAATCGGCATAGGCTCGGAGGCGGAGCAACCGAGAGGGTATGTCATGGATGCACCGCAGGATTATCTGAAAGACGCAGCGATATTCAATCTGGCGGACAAGCGTCTGTCGGGTCCCGAGGCCGATCGGGAGCGCAAGAAGTACCGGACGATCTGGGTGTCCGACATCCATCTCGGCACCAAGGGCTGCAATGCCGAAATGCTGATCGACTTCCTCGACAGCACGGACAGCGACACCATGTATCTCGTCGGCGACATTATCGACGGCTGGCGGATGAAGAAGAAATTCTACTGGCCGCCCGAACATAATGACGTGATCTGGCGCGTGCTGAAACGCGCGCGGCGCGGCACGCGGATCGTCTATATTCCCGGCAATCACGACGAGATGTTCCGCCAGTTCACCGGGCTCAACTTCGGTAGGGTCGAGATCAGGCGAAAGGCCATCCACGAGACCGCCGACGGCAGGCGCCTGCTGGTTCTGCATGGTGACGAGTTCGACGCGATCATGCTCTCGCACCGCTGGCTCGCCTATCTGGGCGATATCGCCTACACGACGGTGATGGCGCTCAACCGCTGGGTCAATGCGGCCCGCAACCTGCTCGGACTGCCATACTGGTCGCTCTCGAAGCATGCCAAGCACAAGGTCAAGAACGCGGTCGAGTTCATCTCGAAGTTCGAGGAAATCGTTGCCGAGGAAGCGGGCAAGCGGGGTGTCGACGGCGTGGTCTGCGGCCATATCCACACCGCCGAAATCCGCGATATCGAGGGCGTCGAATATTATAATGACGGCGACTGGGTCGAGGGCTGCACGGCGCTGGTCGAGCATTTCGACGGGCGGATGGAAATCCTTCACTGGGCCGACGAAATGGCGGCGCGCGATGCCGAGGACGAACCGATGCCGGCCGCGGCATAGCGGACGCCGATGGGAGAAGTCTTATGCGGATAGCGATCGTGACCGACGCCTGGAGCCCGCAAGTGAATGGCGTTGTCCGTACATTGCAGTCGGTGCGACAGGAGCTGGAAAAGATGGGTCACGAGGTCGCCGTCTTTTCGCCCGACCAGTTTCCGTCGGTCCCGCTGCCCACCTATTCGGAGATCAAGCTCGCGCTGGTCACCGCAGAGCGTCTCGGCAACGCGCTCGCCGCATGCGCGCCGGATGCCGTCCACATCTCGACCGAAGGCCCGCTCGGCTATGCGGCACGGCGATGGTGCCGGCGCAACGGCTATCCGTTCACGACGGCCTATCATACGCAATTCCCAGACTATGTATCGAAGCGGACGGGCGTGCCGACGCGCTGGATATGGCCGCTGATGCGCCGCTTCCACGCGCCGGCGAGCGCCGTGATGACCGCCACGGATTCGATCCGGCGGGAGCTGCGCGCGAACGGTATCGATCATGTCGTGCCATGGGGCAGGGGCGTCGATCTCGACGCTTTTTCGCCCGACGCGCCGCCGCATCCGGCCTTTGTCGGTCTGCCCCGGCCGATCATGCTCTATGTCGGGCGTGTCGCGGTCGAGAAGAATATCGAGGCGTTTCTGCGGTCCAGCCGGCCCGGCTCCAAGGTGATCGTCGGCGATGGTCCGGCGCGAGCCGCCTTGGAAAGCCGGTATCCGGGTGCGCATTTCCTGGGCGCGCTCTCGGGCGAACCGTTGGCCGGCGCCTATTCGGGCGCAGATGTGTTCGTTTTCCCGAGCAAGACGGACACGTTTGGTTTGGTAATGATCGAGGCGCTGGCCTCGGGAACGCCGGTCGCCGCCTATCCGGTCACCGGACCGATCGATGTCGTGAACGATACGGTTGCCTGCCTCGACGCCGATCTCGATCGCGCTATCGCCGGCGCGCTGACCCGCGATCGCGCAGCCTGCGCCGCCTATGCAGGGCAGTTCACCTGGGAACGCAGCGCGCAGGAGTTTCTCGACGCCTTGGTCCCTATCTCGAGCCAGTTCGACAAGGCGGCCTGATCCTCACGCGCGCATCGCCGCTCTTGCCCTGACGGCGTTCCCCGCCTAAATACAACCACACAGTCGGCCGTCCCGCGAGGGGCGGCCCTTTTAATTTCTGGAGTTCATCATGGCCCATCCCCTGATGCCGCATGCCACCGCGAGCTGGCTGGTCGACAATACCGCGCTGTCCTTCGAACAGATCGCCGAATTTTGCGGTCTGCACATCCTCGAAGTGCAGGCGATCGCCGACGATACCGCTGCGACCAAGCTGACCGGCCGCGATCCCGTGGCCGCGCACGAAGTGACGATGGAAGAGATCGAGAAAGCCCAGGCCGACCCCGATTACCGGATGGAAATGCTCAAAGGGCCGGAGCAGGTGCGCCGTACGAAAGGCCCGCGCTACACACCGGTGTCGAAGCGGCAGGACAAGCCTGACGGCATCGCCTGGCTGCTGCGCAATCATCCCGAAATTTCCGACGCGCAGATCGGCAAGCTGATCGGCACGACGCGCAACACGATCAACGCGATCCGCGATCGCACCCACTGGAACATTGCCGAGATCGTCCCGAAGGACCCGGTGACGCTCGGCCTGTGTTCGCAGCGCGAACTCGACGCGGTCGTCGCCAAGGCGGCGAAGAAGGCCGGCATCGAAGCGCCGAAGGACGAGACGATCGAAGGCGATCGCGAGGCGTTGATTGCAGAACTGCGAAACGAGCGCCGGGTTGCGGCGGCCGAAGCCGAAGCCGCGCTGGCTGCCGAGGCCGCGGAAGCAGCGGGCGAAGAAGCGCCTGCAGAGGCCGAAAGCGAGTCCGGCTCGGGTTGGCCGGAAATGCCTGCCGAGGACGCACCGGCCAAGCCGCTGCCCGAAGGCGCCGAGGAACTGTTCAAGAAGAAAGACGACTAGGTTCGGCGTTTTATTCGCTGATTGTGATCCGGTCGTTTCGTACCGGAAACTGACCGTCGATCGTCAGCCATAGCGGCTCCCCGCTCAACGGCGCTGCCTCCGGCGATCCGCGTTGCACGTGAAGGTGCAGATGCGGCCCATTTGTGTTGCCCGAATTGCCGACGCGCCCGATCTGCTCGCCAGCGCTGACGCGGTCTCCCGCTGAAACCTCTACGGAGCCCGGCGCCATGTGCGCGAGGACGACGACCCAGGGGCCACAGGCGATATGGACGTAATTGCCGGCCATATGCGCGCGGTCCATCTCGGGCACCGGCATGTCGGGCGCACCGTCGAATGTGCGCACGACTGCGCCGTCGCACGGCGCGAGAACGCGGCGCCCATAGATGCTGTATCGCTCGGGCGCCTTTGGCGCGATGCCGGTTGCTGGAAATCCGAATGAGTCGATCCCGATGATATCGACGGCATAAGTCTGTCCGCGATAGTCGGGCGCGCGTTCGGGGGGCAGCGGTATGAGATGCGCGTTGATCGCCATCGTGGTGCCGCCATTGGCGACGAGATATCGGCCCGGTTCGAGCGGTGAAGCGAGGTCGACTGTATCGCCCGGCGCCTGCCGCCCGGCTATCACCGGTTGCAGCATCGTCCCGACTGCCGCGATGGCGGCGACCGACACGGCAATCTCAGCCAGCATACGCCACCGCGACGGAGGTTTGGCGGAGCGTGAGCCACGACGGCTTGCGATCAGCGTCGCGATTCCGAGCAACACACCGAGTATTAGCGGCGTCCACCAGGGGAGGAACAGCCAGAGCCCTGCCAGTGCGAGCAGCACGAGCGCGAGGCCGATCGCCGCGAACCTCAGGAACAGCCCGATTGACGAGGCCGAGGGCGTGGCCGCGTGCAACACGATCAGCAGCAGGGGCAAACCCAGCTGAAAAAGGAAGATTTGAAGGATAAGATTGTCCACGAACATTATCCCGATTGAGCAGCGACGCCGGCCGCCTTATTGTCCATCGAAAGGCAACATTATCAAATGCTGCCGCAGCCTTAATGATCGACGTCAAACTTTACTGACACGGATGTAAGTAGCTTGATTTGTAATAGCGCGTTGGTATAGCTCCGCCATGGTTCAGATTCCCGATATCTGGCGCGAAGACTTTCGGCATCCCGGCAGCTGGGACAAGAGCTTTGCGCCGCTCACCGTGCCGCAGATGTTCGCCGATAGCGCGGCGAAACATCCTGACGCCTATCTCGCCGATTTCATGGGACGGAAATACAGCTATGCCGATGTCCGGCTTGGCGTGAACCGCGTCGCGCGCGGCCTGCAGAAGCTTGGCATCAAGAAGGGCGACCGGGTGGGTCTCTTCCTGCCGAATGTGCCGCATTATCTCGCCGGCTATTATGGCGCGATGAAGATGGGTGCGACGGTCGTCAATTTCTCGCCGCTCTACACGGTCGACGAGCTCACGCATCAGGTTGAGGATTCAGGCACGAAACTTTTGCTGACGCTGTCCGCGAAGGCGTTACTCCCGACCGCGCTCGAAGTGCTCGACAAGAGCTCGCTCGAGAAACTCGTCGTCGGCACGGTCGTCGAGGCGCTGCCGCTCGCCAAATCGCTGATGTTCCGCGTGTTCAAGGGCGGCGAATCCGTCGATATTCCGAAGCGCCGCGACGTCATTCCGTTCAGCGAGCTCGTCGACAATAAGGGCGATTGCGGCCGTGTGCCGATCGATCCGCGCAAGGATATCGCGCTCATCCAGTATACGGGCGGCACGACCGGCGTGCCCAAGGGCGCGATGCTCACCCATCAGAATATCACGGCCAACGCCCGCCAGATTCAAGCGCTCGATCCCGAGCCGGAGGCGGAAGACCGGATTATGGGCGTGCTGCCCTTCTTCCATGTTTTTGCGAACGCGACTGTGCTCAACCGGACCGTGTTGCGCGGCGGCGAGATCATCATGCTGCCGCGCTGGAATGCGGCGCAGGCGCTGAAGGCGATCGAACGGACGAAAGCGACGGCGCTTCCGGGCGTGCCGACCATGTATACGGCGCTGCTCGATCATCCGCAGACCGCGAAGACCGATTTCTCCTCGCTGCGCGTCTGTATCTCGGGCGGCGCGCCGCTGCCCGCGGAAACCAAGGCGAAGTTCGAAGATCTGACCGGCGCCAAGCTCGTCGAAGGCTATGGGCTCACGGAAAGCTCCGGCGTCGTATCCTGCAATCCCTATGACGGCGAGAACAAGACGGGCTCGATCGGCCAGCCCGCGCCGGCGACCATCGTCAAACTTGTCGACAAGGAAAATCCGAACGAGCCGGCCCCGGAAGGCGAGCCGGGAGAGATCGTGATCGCGGGCCCGCAGATCATGTACGGCTATTGGAACCGGCCCGATGCGGACGACCAGATACTGCATGACGGGTTCCTGCGCACCGGCGATGTCGGGACCATCGACGAGGATGGCTATATCTTCATCGTCGACCGGCTGAAGGACATGATTGCCGTCTCCGGCTTCAAGGTCTTCCCGAGCCAGTTGGAAGACATCCTCTACAAGAATCCGGCCGTGAAAGAGGCGCTCGTGATCGGCATTCCCGATACCTATACCGGCGAGAAACCCAAGGCGTTCGTCGCTCTGAGTGGAGACGCGACCGTTACGGGCGAGGAACTCACGGCCTGGCTCAATCCGCAGCTCGGCAAGCATGAGCAGGTGACAGAAGTCGTCGTGCGGGACGAACTACCCAAGACGATGATCGGCAAGCTGGACCGCAAGGCCCTGCGCGAGGAAGAGGGCGTCTAGCCGCGCTGCGCCATCAGGCGCTTGTGCGTCGATTCCACTTCGCGAAAAGCCGCGAAAACAGAGCGCTCCGGGGCAGTCTTGCCTTCGCGGCCGAGCGCGTAGAGCTGGCTGTAGAACCAGTATTGCGTGGCGAATCCGTCTATCGCCTTGAGCATCTGCAAGCGTTTGAGAAAGCCGAGCCAGTCGGGGATCAGCGCGAGTTCATCTTCGGGCGTCGGTAGCTTCTCCGCGCCCTCAAAGAGCCGGTTGGCGGCGTCTGGTGTGTGGCAGAAGGGACGGCCGATACCGATCACATCGGCGGCGCCGCTTTCCAGCGCATAGTCCATTGCCTCCCGGCTCCGGAAACCGCCCGTCACCATGAGCGGGATCGAGACCTTCTCCTGCATTGCCAGCGCGAAATCGACGAAATAGGCTTCGCGCCGCGCCGTCGAGGGCGCGACATTCTGTTTCTCTTCGGATTCCATGCCTTCGATGCCGAGTAGCTTGGGCTGTTCGTAATTGCCGCCCGAAATCTCGAGCAGGTCGATTCCGGCGTCCGCAAGCCATTCGGCGACCTGCAGGCTGTCCTCGAACTGGAAACCGCCGCGCTGGAAATCGGCGCTGTTGAGCTTCACCGAGATCGGGAAATCCGCGCCGACCGCATCGCGCACAGCCGCCACCGTTTCCATCAGGAAGCGCGCGCGATTCTCGAGCGATCCGCCATAGTCGTCCTCGCGCTGATTGGCGCGGGGCGACAGGAAAGAGGAGAGGAGATAGCCATGCGCCGCATGGATTTGCACGCCGGTAAACCCCGCGTCGCGGACCGCCCTGGCGGCGATGGCGAAGCGATCCCGTATCTCGGCGATCTCGGGGACCGTCAGTGCGACCGGCTCGCCGAACTGGCCGCCTGGCAGGCCGAGCTTGACCGCCGATGGCGCTTTCGGATGCGGGTTGACCATGGCCTGGGTCTGGCGGCCGCCATGGCTGAGCTGCGCCCAGAAATGATTGCCGTTTCGCGTCGCCGCCTTGGCCCAGTCATTGAGCCGCGTCATCAGATCGGCGCTCGGTTCGCCATGGATGACGACATTGCCCGGGCGCTCCAGATGATCGCGATCGATCTGGATATTGCCCGACAGCAGCATTCCCGCGCCGCCGTCCGACCAGATGCCGTAGAGCCGTTCGAGCGCTTCGGTCGGCAGCCCGTCCGGGCTCGCCAGCCCTTCGGTCATCGCGGCCTTGGCGATCCGGTTCGGCAGCGTCGCGCCGCAGGGCAGGGTGAGCGGAGAGGTAAGTGCGGCTTCACTCATTCGGGCAGCATCACATTTTTGAGGTTCATGAATTCATGCAGTCCGTGCGAACCCAGTTCGCGGCCATGGCCCGACCGCTTGACGCCGCCGAATGGCGCATAGGGGTCGGAGGCGAGCATCTGGTTGATCGCGGTCATGCCGGCCTCGATATCGCGGATAAAGCGTTCCTTTTCGCTCTCGTCAGTCGTCCAGACGCTTGACCCGAGTCCGAAGGGAATATCGTTTGCGACCTCGATCGCCTCGTCGAGATCCTTGACCTTGAACACCATGGCGACCGGCCCGAAAAACTCTTCGCGCGCGACCGGCGCGTCCTCGGGAATGTCGGTCAGGATCGCGGGGGTCATCCAGGCGCCGGGCTTGTCCGGGATATCGCCGCCGTAGATCTTGTTCGCGCCCGACTGGACGGCCTTTTCGAGCTGCTCGGCGATATCGTTCCGTGCATCCTCGCTCGACAGCGGGCCCATCTCGGTATCCTCGTCGCTCGGATCGCCGATCTTGATCGTCTTCACGCCCTCGACGAAGATTTCCATGAACTCGTCATAGACGTCTTCGTGCACGACCATCCGTTTGCCGCAGATGCAGCTTTGCCCGGCATTTTGCAGCCGCGCCGTGACCGCCGTCTCGGCCGCCTTTTTGACGTCCGCGCTTGGCATCACGATGAACGGGTCCGACCCGCCCAGCTCAAGCACCACCTTCTTCAAGTTATGCCCGGCAGCTTCGGCGACCTTGATGCCCGCGCCCTCGCTGCCGGTGATGGTCACGGCGACGATCCGGTCGTCTGCAATGATGCCGGCGACTTTGGACGCGCTGATATGCATATTCTGGAAGAGACCCTCGGGCCCGCCGGCATCGGTTACGATCTCCTCAAGCGCGGCTCCGCATCCGGGCGTCGAGCTTGCATGTTTGAGGAGCCCCACATTGCCGGCCATAATCGTCGGCGCCAGGAAACGGACGACCTGCCAGAAGGGATAGTTCCACGGCATCACGGCGAGCACCGGCCCCTGTGGCAGCCAGCGGGACACCGACCGGCCGTTGACGAGTTCGCGCTCGATGGGATTGAGCATGTGCGGCCCGTTTTCGGCGTAGAAGCGGAACGCCTTTGCGCACTTTTCGATCTCGGCCCGCGCCTGTTTGACAGGTTTGCCCATTTCCTTGGTGATGATCGCGGCGAGCTCGTCGCGCCGCTGCTCATATTGGTTGGCGATCTTGGTCAGGAGGTCGGTGCGCGTGTGATAGTCTGTGTTGCGCCAGTGCCGGTAGGTCGCTGCCGCGCGCGCGACCTTTTCTTCGATCTGCTCGTCGCTGAGCGCGGGAAAGGTTTCGCCTTCTTCGCCTGTGGCCGGATTGACTTGCGTGGGCATCTTTCCCTCCCTGATTGCTGACCGGCGACCGCTGAGCCTGTCGAATCGCGTATAGCGTGCGGCTCTCGCTTGACCATAGCTCGGTCGCTCGCCCATAGCGACCGCATGACAGACGAAAGCGCCACCGATATCGGCTCCCTTTCCTTCGAGGCTGCTCTCGAAGAGCTCGAGGCGATCGTTCGCAAGCTCGAAGCGGGCGAGGCGCCGCTCGACGAATCGATCGATCTGTACACCCGCGGCGACAAGCTGCGCGCGCAATGCGAGGCGCGGCTGAAGGCCGCAAAGGCGCGGATCGACAAGATCCAGCTCGATTCAGACGGCAAGCCGGCGGGCGTCGAACCGCTCGATCCAGCCTAGCCGATGCCGGTCGTTTCCCTCGGACTGAAGCCGGCGCTCGAACGCATGGCGAAGGATGTCGACATCCTGTTCGACACCTGGCTGCCGGTGCCCAATGATTCGCGCGCCAAGCTCTACGAAGCGATGCGCTATGCGGGGATCGGCGGCGGCAAGCGTTTGCGGCCGATGCTCGTCGTCGCGGCGTCCGAAGTCTTCAATGTCGATCGCGACAGTGCGATGCGCGCCGGCTTCGCGGTCGAATGCATCCATGTCTATTCGCTGATCCATGACGATCTGCCGTGCATGGACGATGACGATATGCGCCGCGGAAAGCCGACCGTGCACAAACAGTTCGACGAGGCGACGGCGGTGCTGGCCGGGGACTGCCTGCTCGCTTTGGCCTTCGAGATATTGGGCGACGAAGCGACGCATTCCGATCCGTTCGTCCGCGCCGAACTGATGGCGGCGCTTGCCCAGGCGAGCGGCCCCTCGGGGATGGGCGGCGGCCAGATGATGGATCTCGAGGCCGAGCACCGGCAGCTCGACCTGCCAGCCGTGACCCGGCTGCAGCGTCTGAAAACCGGCGCGCTGATGGGCTTCTGCCTCGAAGCGGCCTGCATCATGGGCCACATCCCGCCCGAAAACCGCACGCATCTGCGCGGCTATGCGCGCGATCTCGGTCTTGCTTTCCAGATCGCCGACGATCTGCTCGACGTCGAAGGCGACGAAGCGGTCACGGGCAAGCGCGTCGGCAAGGATGCGGACGCCGGCAAGGCGACGTTTGTGTCGCTGCTTGGCGTCGAGCGGGCGCGGCAACAGGCCGAGATGCTCGTCGACCAAGCGATCGATCATTTGCGCGATTATGGCGAAGAGGCGGACATGCTCCGCGCCATCGCGCGCTTTTCCATCGAAAGGACGCATTGATGGGCGCCAACAGGGTAGGGGTGTATCCGGGGACGTTCGATCCGATAACGCTCGGGCATATGGACATCATCCGGCGCGGCGCGAAGCTCGTCGACACGCTGATTATCGGCGTCACGACCAATCCCAGCAAATCGCCTATGTTCACGGACGATGAGCGTCTGGAGATGGTGAAGCGCGAGGTGGCGGCGTGCGACGGCGATATCCGTGTCGTGCATTTCAACTCGCTGCTCATGGACTTTGCCGAACGCGAGGGCGCGACGGTCATCGTGCGCGGCCTGCGCGCCGTGGCCGATTTCGAATATGAGTTCCAGATGGCGGGCATGAACCAGCAGTTGAACGACGATATCGAGACGCTGTTCCTGATGGCCGATGTCGCGCTGCAGCCGATCGCATCGCGGCTCGTGAAGGAGATCGCCATGTATGGCGGCGATATCCACAAATTCGTGACCCCGGCGGTCGAGGCCGACATGAAGGCGCGCGTCGACAAAATCGGGCGGAAGGGCGATTAACGGGCAATCGTTCATCCTCCTTTCAGCCGGAAGCTGATTGGGCTAAAGCACTGAAAAATTGATTGGCCGCGCGATCAAAATCGTGGCGAACGAAGTGTACGAGGATAGTATGCGTTTGAAGATATTCCTGTTTTCCCTGATGGCGTTGACCATGGGCAGTGCGGCGCACGCCCAGGACGATGACAGTGGCATCACCAATGTGAGCGCGACGTCGAATATCAGCTATGCGTCGGGCAGGACGCCGGAAGCCGATCCGGAAAATACCCTGCTGCTCGATCTTTCGACCGGCGGACGGGTGACGATCCGGCTGCGGCCCGATGCCGCGCCCAATCATGTCGAACGGGTCAAGACGCTGGCCCGCCAGGGCTTTTACAACGGCGTGATCTTTCACCGCGTGATCGACGGCTTCATGGCGCAGACGGGCGATCCGACCGGTACGGGGCAGGGCGGTTCGCAGCTTCCCGATCTCAACGCCGAGTTCACGACGTTGCCGCATGTGCGCGGTACCGTTTCGATGGCGCGCGCGACCGATCCCAACAGCGCCAACAGCCAGTTCTACATCATGTTCATGCCCAATCTCGGGCTCGATCGGAACTACACCGCGTTCGGCCGGGTGACCGACGGCATGGAATATGTCGACGCGATTCCGCGCGGCGAACCGCCGGCAAACCCGGCGCGCATCATCCGTGCATCGATCGCTGCCGATAACGTACCGCCGCCGACGGCGGCCGAGATCGCCGCGATGACGCAGCCCGCCGCGAACGACCAGGCGGCCGCGCTCGAAGCGGCGCTCGGCGACCTGTCGGGCGAGACGCCGCAATAACGGCCCGGTGCGCGTCGATCTTTTCGATTTCGCGCTCCCCGAAGACCGCATAGCGCTCCGCCCGGCCAGTCCGCGGGACAGCGCGCGGATGCTGGTTCTGGAGGGAGACGCGACGCATGACCGGCTGGCCCGCGACCTGCCGGACTGTCTGCGACCGGGCGATATTCTCGTCTTCAACGATACCAAGGTAATCCCGGCCCAGCTCGAGGGCAGGCGCGGCGAGGCGAAGATCGGCGCGACGCTGCATAAGCGCGAGGGATTGCGGCAATGGCGCGCCTTTATCCGCAACGCGAAACGCGTGCGCGAGGGCGACCGGATCGCGTTCGGCGGCGGTGTCGCCGCGACCGCGTCGGACCGCGGCAATGACGGCAGCTTCCTGCTCAGTTTCGAGGGCGACGAGCCGGTCGAGCTGCTGCTCGAACGGGCGGGCACGATGCCGCTGCCGCCCTATATCGCCGGCAAGCGCCCGACCGACGAGCGCGACGCCGAAGACTATCAGACGATGTTCGCGAAGGAGAAGGGGGCCGTCGCCGCGCCGACTGCCGCACTCCATTTCACGCCCGACCTGATCGAACGCCTCGAAGCGGCCGGGATCGGCCATGTCACACTGACGCTGCATGTCGGGGCCGGCACATTTCTGCCCGTGAAGGCCGAGGACAGCGACGATCACGAAATGCATTCGGAATGGGGCCGGATCGACGCGGCTACGGCGAAGCGCCTCAACGATGTGCGCGCGGCGGGCGGGCGCATCATCTCCGTCGGCACGACGAGCCTGCGCCTGCTCGAAAGTGCCGCCGATGACGACCGCGTGATCCATCCGTTCGAAGGCGACACCGATATCTTCATAACCCCCGGCTATCGCTTCAGGGCGATCGATGGGCTGATGACCAATTTCCATCTCCCGCGCTCGACATTGTTCATGCTCGTCAGCGCGCTGATGGGCCGCGAACGGATGCTCGCGGCGTACGAACATGCGATTGCCGAGCAATATCGATTCTACAGCTATGGCGATGCGAGCCTGTTGTTGCCGCATGGTGACCCGGCGACATCGCTCGCACCGGCATGACCCGCGCCGCGAAAGCCGGGACCTTCTATTTTCTGTGTGTGTTCGCAGCGGGTTTCGTACTCGGAACGATTCGCGTTCTCATGCTCGTTCCAGCGATTGGCGAGTGGCCGGCGAATCTCATCGAGCTTCCCATCATCCTGACGGTCTGCTGGTTGGCCTGCGGATGGGCGATCCGGCGCTACGCCGTAGACCCGGCCGTTGCGCCGCGCGCGACGATGGGCGCGATTGCGTTCGGCCTGCTGATGCTGGCCGAACTGGCGCTCGCCACGCTGCTGCTTGGTGAATCGATCGGCGAATACGGTGCGCGCCTCATCGCGCCGCTCGGCCTGCTGGGGCTCGCCGGTCAATTCTGTTTCGCGCTTTTTCCGCTCTGGCGCTTGCGCTAACGACTGTCGGGCTTCCTTCCGCTAGTCGAGAATCCATGTCCGAAACCCGCTTCGCCTTTTCGATTGCCGCAACCGACGGTGCCGCGCGCACCGGCGCAATCCGGATGAAGCGTGGTGAAATCCGCACGCCCGCCTTCATGCCCGTCGGCACGGCCGCGACGGTGAAGGCGATGAAGCCGGCCGATGTGCGCGCGGCGGGCGCGGATATCATTCTCGGCAACACCTATCACCTGATGCTGCGCCCGGGCGCCGAGCGGATCGCGAAGCTGGGCGGGCTGCACGAATTCATGGGCTGGGACCGGCCGATCCTCACCGATAGCGGCGGCTATCAGGTGATGAGCCTGTCCGATCTCACCAAGGTCAGCGAAGAAGGCGTCGCCTTTGCCAGCCATCTGGACGGATCGCGGCACATGTTGAGCCCGGAACGCTCGATGGAAATCCAGACCTTGCTGGGTGCGGATATCGTGATGGCGTTCGACCAGCTCGTGAAGACGACCGACACGCCGGAAGCGCAGGCCGAAGCCATGGAGCGCTCGATGCGCTGGGCGAAACGCTCGCGCGACGCGTTTGACGATCTCGGCAATGAAGGCGCACTGTTTGGCATTCAGCAGGGCGGGCTGGACGAGGCGCTGCGCAAGCGATCCGCCGATGCGCTGCGCGATATCGGATTCGACGGCTATGCGGTCGGCGGGCTGGCGGTCGGCGAGGGGCAGGAGGCGATGTTCGGCTGTCTCGATTTCGCGCCCGGCCAGTTCCCCGAGGATAAGCCGCGCTATCTGATGGGTGTCGGCAAGCCAGACGATCTGGTGGGCGCGGTGGCGCGGGGCATCGACATGTTCGATTGCGTCCTGCCGACGCGCAGCGGCAGAACCGGACAGGCGTTCACCGCCGATGGCCCGATCAACATCAGGAATGCGCGCTTCGCCGAGGATACGGGGCCGCTCGATCCCGACTGCGACTGCCCGGTCTGCCGCCAATGGTCACGCGCCTATATCCATCATCTCGTCCGCTCGGGCGAAATTCTTGGCGCGATGCTGATGACCGAGCATAATATCTTTTTCTATCAGTCGCTTATGGCGAAGATGCGGGCCGCGATTACGGAGGGCCGGTTCTCGGCTTTCGCGAGCGACTTTGTCGACCGCTGTACACAGGAGAATTAGACGATGGCGCTTGTCGAAATCGAACGCTGCGATGGCTATGCGGTGCTGACGCTCAACCGGCCCGAGGCGATGAACGCGCTGTCAGCGGCCTTGCGGAGCGAATTGGCGCGCAAGGTGCTCGATATGGAGGCCGATCCCGACATTCGGGTGCTGATCCTGACCGGAGCCGGAGAGCGCGCCTTTACCGCCGGGCTCGACCTGAAAGAGCTCGGCTCGGGCGAATCCAGCATCGGCGAGGCGGTCGATGTCGAGGATCCGGTCACTGCGCTCGGCCGTTTTTCCGGCCCGGTGATCGGCGCGATCAACGGGGTGGCGATTACCGGCGGGTTCGAACTGGCGCTCGCCTGCGACGTGTTGATCGCAAGCGAAAATGCGCGCTTCGCCGATACCCATGCGCGGGTCGGCATCATGCCCGGCTGGGGGTTGAGCCAGAAGCTGAGCCGCGCCGTCGGCATTTCGCGGGCCAAGGAATTGTCGCTGACCGGCAATTTCATTTCGGCCGAACAGGCCGAGCGCTGGGGCCTCGTCAATCGCGTGGTGCCGGCCGAGGAACTGCTGCCCCAAGCGCGCCAGCTTGCCGAAGATATGCTCTCGGTCGAGCCCGATATGCTCGTGAATTACCGGAAACTGATCGACGACGGGTTCGCTGCGGCGTTCGGCGAGGGCCTTTCGCTGGAGCAGGAGCGCGCTGCGGCCAATGCCGGGGTCTCCGCCGAAGAGATCGAAGCCCGGCGCGCCGCGGTACAGGCGCGCGGCCGCGGGCAGGGCTGACCGCTACTCGGCGGCGATCGCTTCGGGTTCTTCCGACTGGCTGGGGCCCAGCGACATCGCACCGGCCTTGGCGAACACCATCGCTTCGTCGGCAATCGGCGCCTCGCGGATCTCTTTCACATCCTTGCGGTAATTCTGCAGGTTCCGCCAGACGCCACGATCGCCCTGCGCCGGCAGCTTGTCTTCCGCGCGCTTGAAATAGCCGGACGAAAAATCGACCCAGGGCAACCGCTCGATCTGCTCGTCCTGCGGCAGGCGCGGCACGACGATATCGACGTCATTCTCGTCCATATAATTGAGCAGCCGCGCGACATATTCGCAGGTCAGGTCCGCGCGCAGCGTCCAAGACGCGTTGGTATAGCCGAAGGAAAAGGCCATGTTCGGCACATCGTCGAACATCATGGCCTTGTAGGTGACCTTGTCGCCGAAATTCACCGGCTGACCGTCCACAGTGAGTTGCGCCCCGCCGGCCATCTGCAGGTCCAGTCCTGTCGCCGTGACAACGATATCCGCCTCCAGTTCCTCGCCGGACTCAAGCAAGATGCCGGTTTCTGTAAAGCGGTCGATATGCCCGGTCGCAACCGAAGCCTGGCCGTCCCGGATCACGCGGAAGAAATCGCTGTCGGGCACGAGGCAGAGCCGCTGCTCCCACGGATTGTAGCGCGGCGTGAAATGCGTCTCGATATCGTAGTCCGGGCCGAGTTCCTCCTCGACCTTGTTGAGCAGGAAATCGCGGACCTTCTCAGGCTTGTTGCGCGCACGCCGGAAAATGAAGTGCTGGAGGAGTGTATTGCGCCAGCGGATCAGCTTGTAGGCCATCTTGCTCGGCAGCCATTTGCGCAGCCTGTTGGCCATCGCATCCTCCGACGGACGCGACACCATATAGGTCGGCGACCGCTGGAGCATGGTGACGTGTTCAGGCGGGCCTTCTCCATCGATCATTGCAGGGACGAGCGTTACCGCAGTCGCGCCCGATCCGATGACCACGACCTTCTTGCCCGCATAGTCGAGGTCCTGCGGCCAGTGCTGAGGATGGACGACGGTGCCTTTGTAATTCTCGAAGCCTTCCCAGTCCGGCGTATAGCCGGCGTCGTAGTTATAATAGCCTGTGCACATGAAGAGGAAGTCGCAGCTGATCCAGACCGTCTCGCCGTCGCGCTCCGCTTCGACCCGCCATTTCGCCTCTTCGGACGACCATTCGGCGCCGTTTACATGATGCCTGAAGCGGATTTTCTCGTAGAGATCATTCTCGCTCGCTGTTTCGTCCAGATAGTCGAGAATTGACGGGCCGTCGGCGATGGCCTTTTGCGCCGTCCAGGGTTTGAAGTCGTAGCCGAGCGTGAACATGTCCGAATCCGAGCGGATGCCCGGATAGCGGAACAGGTCCCAGGTTCCGCCAATATTCTCGCGGCCCTCTAGGATGACGAACTTTTTATCGGGGCAATCGCGCTGCAGATAATAGCCGGCGCCGATGCCGGAAATGCCCGCGCCGACAATCAGGACGTCAAAATGTTCGGGTGCGTCTTCGCGCGCCATGAGCAAGCCTCCGCAATTTCCGTTTCAATGTAGAACGGATTGACGTTAACGGCAAGTTGGCGCGATCGGGGCGCGCTCGCTGGTTCCTAGTTGCCCAGCTTCACGTTGAGAAAGTCCGGCATCGGGCCGTTCCATTCCTCGTCGTCGGCATCGCTCTTTTTTGCGTTCGCCGGTGCGGGTTTGGCAGCCTGTTTCTTGGGCTGCGCCTTTTTCGTTTTGGGTGCGCTCTTTTGGCCGTCTTCGCTCGTCGCTTTCCGCCGCGATTTGCGTTTCGGCTTTTCCGGCGCGTCTTCGCCGGCGGTTTCCGGTTTCGAGCGGCTTTGCGGCGGACTTTTGTCGCCACGGGCGATCGTCTGCCCGGTCAGCTTCTCGATATTCTCGATCGCTTCCGCGTCGGCCGGGGTGACGAGCGTAATCGCCGTCCCCTCAGCCCCGGCGCGGCCCGTGCGGCCGATGCGATGGACATAATCGTCGGGATGCCAGGGCGCGTCGAAATTGAACACATGGCTGACGCCCTTGATGTCGAGCCCGCGCGCCGCGACATCCGATGCGACGAGAATATTGATCTCGCCGGACTTGAAGAGATCGAGTTCGCGCATCCGTTCCGGCTGGCTCATATCGCCGTGTATCTGGCCAGCGCGAAAGCCATCCTTCTTCAACTGTCCCTGCAGGTCGCGGACTGTCGTCTTGCGATTGGCGAAGATGATCGCGGTGCTGACATCTTCCGAGCGTAGCAGCTTTTTCAGCGTCGTCTTTTTCGAACGCGCGCTGGTTTCGACGATTCGCT
Organism: Parasphingopyxis sp.; assembly: GCF_052168295.1. Classification (GTDB taxonomy): domain Bacteria; phylum Pseudomonadota; class Alphaproteobacteria; order Sphingomonadales; family Sphingomonadaceae; genus Parasphingopyxis. The sequence continues at coordinate 40,807 of NZ_JBQLZN010000030.1, forward strand.
GATCGATATTCGTCGCTGCGGTTGCCGGGCGGGCAACCTCAATATGTTTGGGATTGCTGAGAAACTTGTCCGAAAGTTTCTTGATCGGCGGCGGCATGGTTGCCGAAAAGAGCAGCGTCTGCCGGTTCGTCGGCAGCTTCTGGCAGATGCTCTCGATGTCCGGGATAAAGCCCATGTCGAGCATGCGGTCCGCCTCGTCGATCACGAGCAGGCTGCAGCCGGAAAGCAGGATCTTGCCGCGATCGAACAGGTCCATCAGCCGGCCCGGCGTGGCGATCAACACGTCCACGCCTTTTTCGAGCGCCTTGATCTGGTCGCCCATCTGCACGCCGCCGATCAGCAGCGCCATTTCGAGCGACTGGTATTTGCCATATTTCTCGAAATTCTCGGCGACCTGCGCGGCGAGCTCGCGGGTCGGTTCCAGGATCAGCGACCGCGGCATCAGCGCGCGGCGGCGGCCGGAACTCAAGATGTCGATCATAGGCAGCACGAAGCTTGCCGTTTTTCCGGTTCCGGTCTGCGCGATGCCGACCAGGTCCTTCATCATCAGGACGGGGGGAATGGCCTCCGCCTGGATCGGGGTCGGCTCGGTATAGCCCGCGTCGTCGACGGCGCGCAGTAATTCGTCGGAAAGGCCGAGATCGGCAAACTTCATGTAATATCCGAATTGGTTGGCTGTGCGCGGTCTCTATGCGTCGCGCTTGTGCGGCTGGCGATTGGGCGTTGGGGGCTCAAAAGTCAAGAGAAAGCGGGCGCTTCGTGGGGCAGCCGGCTGCCACTAATTGCCCGATCGCGGCTCGAGTATGTGGAATCCCGAAATCGCGCACTCGTTTCCGGCGCGCGAGACGATAGTGTCGCGCGACGCGCAAATTTGCCCGTCGTCTCCGGGCACCATGTAAAAGGCCGAATAATAGCCGAGCGCAACGCATTCGGAATCGAGCCGCGCGCGGATCAGCCGCCGGTCATGGGTCAGCAGATCGACGACGCCGGGCCGCGTAAAGCGGGCGCGGGCGATTGCGGAGACCGGCTGGCAGCTCGCAGCCTCCCGCTCGCGCCAGACGATGCCGGATGGCGCGCGGCGGCGCGGGCGCAGTGTACGGCGCGTGGGTATCCGGATGATGATCCGCTGTTCGACGGTCTGCATCGCGAATTGCAGCGACACCGCCGGCACCGGTCCGGCAGAAGCGCTCAACATCAGCAGTGCAGGTCCCAAGATCGCCACGGAGCATCCTATCCTTAGTGCGCCCGTTTCGCCCCTTGCCGTTTAACCGGACATGAATTGGCCGCGGCAACTATTCCCGTTATCGTTCAGGCGATGACCGACGACGAGATTCTCGAGAAGTTGCGCGCGGCTGTGGCGCCGAAGGCCGTGGCCACGGATGCGGACGCGCTGGCGCCGTGGCTCACCGACTGGCGCGGCCGGGTAACCGGCAGCGCTATCGCACTGGTCTCGCCAAAGAGTCGCGAAGAGGTGCAAGCTGTCGTGCGGATCGCCGGCGAGCAGGGCGTCGCGATCGTGCCGCAAGGCGGCAATACCGGCATGGTGGCGGGCGGCGTGCCGCGTCCCGAAGACCGGGCGATCCTGCTTTCCTTGCGCAAGATGGATGCAATCCGCGCGGTCGACCCCGGCGACAACAGTCTCACGGCCGAGGCGGGGGTTATCCTGAGCCGCGTGCACGAGGCCGCCGCCGAACATGGTCGCCGCTTTCCGCTATCGCTCGGCGCCAAGGACAGCGCGACGATCGGCGGCCTGATCGCCACCAATGCGGGCGGGACGCAGGTTCTGCGCTTTGGGCCGATGCGCGCGTTGACGCTGGGAATCGAAGCGGTGCTCCCCGATGGCAGCCTGTTCGAAGGGCTGTCGACGCTCCGCAAGGATAATCGCGGCTACGATCTGCGCCAGTTGCTGGCCGGGGCCGAGGGGACATTGGGCGTGGTAACCGCTGCCAGCCTGAAGCTCGTACCCGCGGCGCCATATCGAGAGGTCGCCTGGCTCGGCCTCGATTCCGCGCCCGACGCCCTGTCGGCGCTGCGCGCGCTCGAAGCAAGTCTGGGCGATGCCGTGGAAAGTTTCGAACTGGTGCCGGACGCAGCCCTCGCGCTGGTATTGCAGCATATCGCCGACACGCGGGCGCCGCTGGAAAAGGCGTGTCGATGGAATGTGCTGGTCGAATTGCGCGCGGCAAGCGATCCGGGGGGTCTGCGCGCCCGCTTCGAAACGGCGCTTGCGGACCTGCTGGAAGCCGGCACAATCGCGGATGCCGCCATTGCCGAGAGCGAAGCGCAGGCCGAAGCCCTCTGGAAGCTGCGGGAGACGATCGCCGAGGCCGAACGGATCGACGGTGTCGCGGCGAAACATGACGTGTCAGTGCCGGTTTCAGCGATGCCGGGCTTTGTCGAGCGCGCGACAGAGGCGGTCGAGCGCAAATTTGCCGGTGCGCGGGTCGTCGCATTCGGTCATCTCGGCGACGGCAACGTCCATTTCAACGTACGCGCGCCTGCAGGCAGCGATGATCAGGCCTGGTTCGCCGATACGGGCGAGAGCGTGAACCGGTTCGTCCACGATCTGGTGCATGAAACGGGCGGTTCGCTGTCCGCCGAGCACGGCATCGGGCAGCTCAAGATCGACGAATTCGAAAGGCTTGCCGATCCGGCCCGGCTGGCCGCCTTGCGCGCGATCAAGCAGGCGCTCGATCCGCACAATATTATGAACCCGGGCAAGCTCATACCGCTTGCTAAACCTGCCGAGAAACCATAGAGGGCAGGGCAATCCGAGCGGCCCCGATAGCGGCCGCCCAACATATCTCGTCCATAGGAGACTTTCGATGGCCAGCGCTGCCCCGCAGCAGAATTTCCCGCTATTGTACAACGACGTCGTTCCGCTCTCGAGCCAGCAGCACGCGGACTACAAGCTGCAGGTACGGCCGAAGATGCCGTTCCTTGCCGACACGCACGCGGTGCCGGTGACGATCGACGAATTCGTAATGGTCCAGCGCCACATGCCGATCGTCTTCTCGTCCGGCGACAATCCAGTGCCGCTGGCGCTGATGGGCCTCAATCAGGGTGTAAACGTATTCCTCAACGAAGAGGGCGAGCTGGCCGGCAACCCGGTCTACATGCCGGCTTATGCGCGCCGCTATCCGTTCCTCCTCGCCAAGCTGCGCGAAGACTCCGAGGAATTGTCGCTCTGCTTCGATCCGACGACCGATATCGTGGGCGAATATGACGAAGGCGAAGCGCTGTTCGATGGCGCCGAAGCGACGGACACGACCAAAAGCCTGTTGCAGTTTTGCGAGCAGGTCGAAACGTCCGGCCATCGTACGGTCGCTTTCGTGAACGAGCTCGTACAAGCGGAATTGCTGATGGAGGGCGAGGTCGCGATCGACACGCCGAATTCGGACAAGCCGTTCGTCTATCGCGGTTTCCAGATGGTGAACGAAGAGAAGCTCAAGGAAATCCGTGGCGACCAGGCGCGTAAATGGGTGCAGAACGGCATGATGGCGCTGGTCTATGCGCACATGATGTCGCTGCAGCTTGTCCGCGATATCTTCGCGATGCAGCTTCAGCAGGGCAAAGTTCCGCCGCAGCCCGACGCCAACGTGCCCCAGGGTATGGAGCAGAGCTAAGGAAATCCGCGGCTTTCGCAGGCCGCACGGTTCCGCTGCTTGAAACCCTTACCGAGGGTTAATATCTTAGCGGGGCACATCGCTGCGTGCCCCCCTTTCGCAGCTTTGTGTGGGCGCATCTTTGATGCGTCCCCTCCCTGAACCTGGCCGCCTCGCGCATTCCGCGCGGGGCGGTTTTTTCATTCCGCAGCGAGCGATTGTGGCGGAGCGAGCGCTTCTTCGGCCAAGCCATCGGCAATCGCCCGCACGGCCGCACCGATCCGTTCGAAACCGGGGCCCGGCCGGTCATGCGCCGCATCGAGATAGAGCGAACGGCAGATTTCGAGCTGCAGGGCGTGAATATCGCGCTCTGGTTTGCCGTGCCGGCCCAGAATATGGCCGCCGGCATAAGGCGTGTTGAGCGTCGTTCGGAAACCTTCCCGCCGCGCCGTGTCGACCGCGCGCGCCGGAAAGGCTGGCGCCGCGCTCCGCCCGTTTCTGTCGCCGATAACGATCTGCGCCGGTGCCGAGCCGCGTGCCGGCCGCAACGGCGGCATCGAGTGGCAATCCAAGAGAATCGCGACCCCGAACCGCCGGCGCGCCGCATCCAGCGTGTCGGACAATAGCGCATGATAAGGGCGATGCGCCTGCTTGATGCGCGTCGAGAGGTCGGATTGGGCGATGGGATGGCGGTAGATATTCCCGTGCGCGGCCATCCGGCGCGGGACGAGGCCGAGCCCGCCGCGGACCTTCGCCGTCAGCTCGACGGCAGTCCGGGCCGGGCGCGGCGTCACCATGGCGCGATCGACCTCGCGTTCCGAGCGATTGAGGTCGATAAAGGCGCGCGCCACATTGCCGATAATTACCGTGAAGCCGTGTTCGGCAAGCGGCGCAACCAAGCCGTCGACATGCCGGTCTTCCAGCGATTGGAGCACGTTTTGCCCGAGCCGCGTCTGGTCGAGCAGGTGTTCCGGATAATGGCGCCCGGCATGGGGGACCGAGAGGATGACGGGAGATTCAACAGTTTCCGGACCGAGCCGGACGACATAATCGGTCGAAGAACCGCTATTTTCCATCATCTTCGGCCTATTGTCCGCGCGCGCCAAAGGCAAGCCGGATAAAATCGCGCCGAGGCTGGAAATTTTTAAGGCCTATCGCCTATAGTGCGCCCGGAACACGCCAGGGGGTTGGCGTACAGACAGGTGATGGGACACATGATCCGTATCCTTTTGGCAGAGGACGACGCGTCGATGCGCGAATATCTGAAGCGCGCGCTCGAGCGGACCGGCTATGCGGTCGATGCGGCGGATTCGGGCCTTTCGGCGATGCCTTTGCTCGAGAAAGAGAAATACGATCTGCTGCTGACCGACATCGTCATGCCGGGCATGGACGGCATCGAACTCGCGCAGGAAGCCGCGAAGATCGCGCCCGATATGCGCGTCATGTTTATCACCGGTTTCGCTGCCGTCGCGCTGAAGAACGGCAAGACGCCGCCTAATGCGAAGGTGCTGTCCAAGCCCTTCCATCTGCGCGATCTGGTCCTCGAAGTAGACCGGATGTTCGAAGTCGGTGACGCATCCGGCCTCTAAGAAATCAGCAGTTGCGCAAGGCGGGCCGCTCCACTAGATAGCCCGTTCGCGTGGGCGCGTAGCTCAGTGGTAGAGCACTGTGTTGACATCGCAGGGGTCGCTGGTTCAATCCCAGCCGTGCCCACCATTTTCCCCTTATTGTCAACGAGATAGGCCATTGCGCATTATTCCGGCGAGTCCTGGTCCGGCGCATAGTCGAGCAAATCCCCCGGCGCGCATTCGAGCACCCGGCAGATCTTGTTCAGCGTGTCGAGCTTTACGCCTTTGACGCTGCCGGACTTGAGCTTGGACAGGTTCGCCTCGGTAATCCCGATCGCCTGCGCCAGTTCCTTCGATTTCATTTTCCGGCGCGCCAGCATGACGTCGAGCGTGATGATTATCGCCATGCGTCACACATAGTCTTCGGTTTCCTTCTTATACGCATAGCCCTGTTCGACAATGTGCGACGCCACGTAGATGATGGCCGAGGAAAACAGCATCGCTGCATGGGTGACGGAGAAGCCGAGATGCGTCCAGAGCGGCGCATCGTCGAAATAGCCCATGGCCCAGCGCATCACGCCGCTCAGTAGAAAAGCGGACAGGACGGCAAGCGCAGAATACACCGCATAGGCGCGCAGCCGCCGGACGGTCTCGAGGCCGACGAACTGGCCGGCCAGAAAATTGCGGAACATGGCGAACAGGTGCCAGGACGCGTAAGACCAGAAGAAAAGCACGGGAAGCGAGGCGAGAAGCCCGTAAACGCGGCGCTCGGGCAAGGGCACGTCCTCGAACAGGACGATGAAGTTCCGGCCGAGCGCGTCGTTGCCGAGCCGCTCAACGCCGAAACCCCAGAACAGGATCACGCCTGCCAGTGCGAGGGCGGCGATGAGCGGGATCAGAACGAGGAAGATCCGGCTCGCCAACCGGATTCGGTTCGGTGCTATTGACATCCGCGCTACCTTGCCTCCAAAGGAAATAAATTATCGTAAAATGATAATAAATTGTTGTCATTGATATTGGCGGACAGGCGTGGTGCATGCAAGTCCGTTTGTGTCGGACGGCTTGTTGGGGAAGAAAATCATGGACGTCGGTGTCGTCAGCTATCCGCTCAGCGCGCTGCTCTGGAATGCTGTTTTTCTGATATTCGGCGGCATCGCGGCCCTTTTCACACGCCCGCATTTCAACATCCGCTGGTTCGCGGTTGGCATCCTTCTGTTCAACCTGAACGTCGCGCTCGTTCTCGATTTTTTTGGGCTCAATGCAATGCTGCTCGGCCTGGCGGGTGATCCGGAGCTACAGTTCAACTGGGTTGGCAAGATTCTGGCGCTTACGGCCTCACTGGCGATCCTCGCTTTCGGCTTAGTCGATCGGCGTGAAGCGGGAATCACGTTCAAACAGGCGGAAAAGGCGCATATAGGCTGGATCGCTTTCGCCATCCTGTGCGTCATCGACATCGTCATCGCTGTCATGATCGAAACCCCGCCGCTCGACGGCGAAGCGATCGCCTATCAGCTCACCATGCCGAGCATCGAGGAAGAGATTTTCTATCGCGGGATCCTGCTCTTTTGCCTCGTCAAGGCATTCGGCGACGGACCACGTATTGCGGCATCCAATTTCGGCTGGGCCGCGCTGATCGGATCGCTGATGTTCGGCGCTGTGCACAGTCTTTTCTGGGCAGGCGGAGAGCCCGTTTTTGCCCTCGAGATCTTTCTGATTACAGGATCGCTCGGGCTCTTGCTGACATGGCTGCGCCTGAACACGGGCAGCATCCTAGCCGCGGTGCTGTTGCACAGCGTCATCAACACGGTCTGGCGACTGATCTGAGGGACAAAAAAGTTGGCCATCATGGTGTCCGGCCGGGTCGCATAAAACCGGATGAACCATGATGGCCTTGGCGATGGTCGCTTTGGAGTGTCGCTACCGCCGAAAACAGCTATCGGCGATTCTCGCGATTCGCTTTGTGATGCAAGTCACACAATCTCGAAAAGACCGGCCGCGCCCATGCCCCCGGCCGTGCACATCGACACGACGACATAGCGCACGCCGCGTCGGCGGCCTTCGATCAGCGCATGGCCGACAAGGCGGCTGCCGGTCATGCCGAAGGGGTGGCCGATCGCGATCGCGCCGCCATCGACGTTGAAGATGTCGGGATCAATGCCGAGCGTATCGCGGCAATAGAGGCACTGGCTGGCGAACGCCTCGTTGATTTCGAACAAGCCGATCTCGTCCATAGAGACTCCGGTACGTTCCAGTAGCTTGGGGATCGCGAAGACCGGGCCGATGCCCATCTCTTCCGGATCGCATCCTGCCACCTGAAATCCGCGATAGATGCCGAGAATATCCTTGCCTTCCGCTTCCGCCGTGGCGCGATCCATAAGGATCTGCGCCGAAGCGCCGTCGGAGAGCTGGCTCGCATTGCCGGCGGTAATATGCTGGCCTTCCTTGATGACCGCGCCGTCCGACCAGACGGTCTTGAGCCCGGCCAGCGCTTCGGCCGTTGTGCCGGGGCGCAACCCTTCGTCGCGGTTGAGCGTGACCGTTTCCATGCCCGCCTTGCTGCCGTCCTTCTCGTAAAGCTGTTTTTCGACCGTGATCGGCACGATCTCGGCATCAAGCCGTCCGGCCTCGGTGGCCGCTACGGCGCGCTGCTGGCTCATCGCGCCGAATTCGTCCTGCGCCTCGCGGCTGATGCCATAGCGTTCGGCGACGATCTCGGCCGTCTCGATCATCGGCATATAGGCGTGCGGCACATGTTCGATCACGGACTGGTTTACGTAGCGCGGCGCATCTTTGGTGACGGTATGCGTGATGCTTTCCATGCCGCCTGCCATGGCGACGTCCATCTCGTCGCAGATGATCGCCCGGGCGGCGAGGGCGACGGCGGTCAGCCCCGATCCGCATTTGCGATCGAGCGTGAAGGCGGGGACGGTGTTGGGCAGGCCCGCCGCGAACAGCGTCATGCGCCCCAGATTGCCGCCTTGGGTCCCCCATTGGTTGCCCGCGCCGAAGAAGAAATCGTCGATCCGCTCGGGATTGATATCCGCGCGTTCGATCGCGGCGTTGACGACATGCGCGCCGAGCACCGGGGCTTCAGTGGCGTTGAATGCGCCGCGATAGGCCTTGCCGATTGGCGTGCGGGCGGTCGAGACGATAGCGGCTTCGCGCATGGCAGTTCTCCTTGTCGCACGCTCCTAGGCCATGACGTTTCGAAAAGCACGAGTATTGACCGCACCGGATGCGCGGCTAGAGGCAATGCGGCAAGGAAGGGGACACGATGATCAGCACGATCGGCCTGATAGGCGCATTGGCGCTGCTCATCTGGATGACGGTGCGCGGGGTGAATATCCTCATCGCCGGCCCCGTCGCCGCCGCCATCGTCGCCGCAACCAGTGGCATAGCCTGGCTGCCGCCGCTCGCCGAAGCGGACGCGCCCGATTTCGCGACCAGCTATATGGCCGGATTCACGCGCTTTTTCGCCGACTGGTTCTTCATGTTCCTGCTGGGCGCGATTTTCGGCGAAGTGATGGGCGCGTCCGGCGCCGCGGCCAGCGTCGCGCACTGGATCATCGAGAAGATCGGGATCAAGCATGCGGTGCTCGCGGTCGTCGCGGCCTGCGCATTGCTGACCTATGGCGGGGTGAGCGTCTTCATCGTCGCTTTCTCCGTCTATTCGCTGGCGGTCGGGCTGTTTCGGGAGGCCGATCTGCCGCGCCGCTTCATCCCGGCCGCCCTGTGTTTCGGGTCGGTCACCTTCACCATGACGAGCGCGGGCTCGCCGGAAATTCAGAACCTGATCCCGATGCAATATCTGGGCACGACGGCTTATGCGGCCTGGGAGGTCAGCCTTGTCGTCGCGATCCTGATGGCGGTGCTCGGCTTTGTCTGGCTGCAATGGATGGTAAAGCGGGCGGTGGCGCGCGGCGAGCGGTTCGAGGGTCGCGATACAGACGATGTGATCGAGGAAGACCGGGTACTGCCCAACCCTCTGCTCTGCGTTCTGCCGCTCGTCGCCGTGCTCGGGGTCTTCATGATCTTCCAGTATCCCCAGCGCCTCGGCCCGCTCTCCGCGATCATGCCGGCGGAATCGCTGGACAAATGGGCGCTGGTCGCGGCGCTCGGCGCGGGGACGATCATCGCGCTGCTGGTCGGTTTCAACAGCAAGAAGAAGATGCCTGAAGCCTTCTCCAAGGGCGCGACGGGCGCCGTCGTGGCTATCACCAATACCTGCGCCGTGGTCGGCTTCGGCGCCGTGGCGGCGCTTTCGCCGGCGTTTCAGGAAGCGCTGGTGCTCGTCCAGAACCTGCCCGGCGACCCGCTGATCGGCGCGGCCATTGCGGTGACGGTGATCGCCGGGCTGACGGGTTCGGCTTCGGGCGGGCAGACCATCGCGCTGCCGCTGATCGCGCCCCATTATCTCGATGCCGGGGCGAGCGCAGACGAGCTCCACCGCACGGTCGCCATCGCCTCGGGCGCGCTCGATAGCCTGCCGCACAACGGTTATGTCGTGACGACGATCCGCGCGATCTGCGGCGAGACCCATGCGGCGGCCTATGGCGCGGTCGGCGCGCTGACCGTGATCGTGCCGCTGATCGGTCTGATTGTCGCCCTGGCGCTGTTCGCCATTTTCTAGGCCTAGCCTATTTTGAAAAGGGTTCGTTTTCGGGTTGCGGTATCGGCGGCTCCGGTATCGCAGGGCCCCAATAATCGGGATTGGCCAACTCTTCGCGGTAGCGTTCGAGCGTATTGCGCGTCGCGGCGAGTTGATCCGTGCAGCCGCGGGCCTCGAGCGCCGCTTCGATCCCGCTCAGCTTCTCGATGACCTGCCGGATAAAGGCGGGGCGTTCCAGCGACGGATCTATCCCCTCGAACGGATCGATATCGAGTTGGTGGAAATTGAGTATGACTGGCTCCGCCCGCGGCGAAGCGGGATCGGTCGCAAACTCGATCCGGAAGCGGTCGCCGGACGCGATATCTAGGTCGACCGGCCAACCCTGAAGCCAGCCACGATCGTTGACCAGGCTGCCCATATCCGCATCGTAACGGAAGATCGACCGGGTGCCGTCACGCAAGCGCGTGAAAGTCACCGTCTGCAAGTCCTCGAACTGATAGGCGCGCAACTGCGTTTCGAGCAGGCCTTCGAAGGCGTAGCAGATGTCGGAAGACTGGTTCAGATCGACCCGCCACAGATAGGCGAAGGGACGCAGGATATCGGGCGGAGGCGGTCCGATCTCCATGCGGGCGACCGCGACGCGCGGGGTTTCGGTCTGGCGGCCCAGCAGCCAGAAGAAATTGTCGGCCAGGCTCGGCAAATCCGCGACGACGAAGCGTCCCGGTCCGGCGAAACGCTGTGTGCCGGCATTGGTGAGGAGCGTGATCCGGTCGCCGGCGACCAGGTCCAGCACGGTCTCCACCGGTATGCGCAGGCCTTGCGGATATTCGCGCGCAATCTCGCCCGAGGATCGCGTGACGAGGAATTCGGCGTGGGCAGGGGACACAGTCCCGTACGCCAATGCCAGCGCGATCCCCGTGCCCCAAAAGCCGATCCGCATGATTTCCCCTCCACACAGACATGTACCGCACCGCCGTCTGCCACGAAAGACGGCACTATCCGCCGGCGAAAAACTCATATCTTCTTAACCATGTTTGCGATAGAATCCGTTGGCTATGGGGACGGTCATCGACTTTGAAACCGGTGCGGTCGCGCAATTGCAGCGCCGCGTGGCGCAGGCCGAAGAGGATAATCGCGATCTGCTCGCCTTCGCGCGCGGCCATTCGGGCGCGACCGCGGCAATCCACAAGTCGGTCCTGGCCGCGATCGAGGCGGACGGACTCGATCATCTTCTGCATATCGTCACCCAGCAATGGCCCGACATGCTCGGCGTCGATGCGGTGAGCCTTGCGCTCTATGTCGGCGACAAGGGTATCCGCGCCGACATTTCCGGCATGCAATTCGTCGAGCGCCGCCTGATCGAAAAGGCGGCCGCCGATATCGATGGCGTCGTACTGCGCGATTGCGAAAAGGGGCACCCGTTGATGGGTCCCGCGGCAGAATTCGTTCGCGCTGAGGCGCTTGTCCGGATCAATAACGACGCACCGCTGCCATCGGGCCTTTTGGCGCTCGGGCAGCGCGAAAGCCAGAATATGGAAACGCACGAGGGCGCGGAGCTGCTGGGTTTTCTCGGCGACAGCCTCGCGCGACTATTGGGCCGGTGGCTGCTGCCCTGACACCCGACGATCATCCGGCGACCGTGCTGGCCGAAGACTGGGCGGCACATCTCGGGCGCGACCGCCGCCGCTCTCCGCACACGATCCGCGCCTATACGGCGTCCGCGCATCGCCTGGTCGCCTTTCTCGGCAAGCATCGCGGCGAAGCGGTGACGGGCCATATGTTGCGCGAATTGGACGTCGCCGATCTGCGCGCGTTTCTCGCGGATCGCCGACAGGGCGGGCTGACCAACCGGTCGACGGCACGTGAACTTTCGGCGCTGCGCGGTTTCCTCGCTTTCGCTGCCGAAAGGGCAGGGGAGCAGGCCGATATTCCGCGTATCAAGGGGCCCAAACTCAAGCCCGGCGTGCCGCGCCCGGTCTCGCCCGACGAGGCCGTGGCACTCGCCGAAGATGTGGCGGCGCAGGCCGATGAGCCCTGGATCGCCGCGCGCGACTGGGCGGTGCTGTTGCTGCTCTATGGCGCGGGACTGCGTGTTGGCGAAGCGCTCGGATTGACCGGGGCTGTGCTGCCGCTCGGCGAAACGTTGTCGGTGACCGGCAAGCGCAACAAGACACGCGTCGTGCCGCTGCTCGGCAAGGTCCGCGAAGCGATCGAAAACTATGTGAAGCTCTGTCCCTATGCGATTGGCCCGGATGATCCACTCTTCCGCGGTGCGCGCGGCGGGCCGCTGGGCAGCGATATCGTGCGCCGGGCGGTGCGCGGGGCGCGGGCGCGGCTCGGGCTTTCGGGCCGGACGACGCCGCACGCATTGCGCCACAGTTTCGCGACCCATCTGCTGGCGCGCGGCGCGGATCTGCGCTCGCTGCAGGAGCTGCTTGGCCATGCGAGCCTCAGTTCGACACAGATCTACACGTCCGTCGATGCCGCGCATCTGCTTGACGTATACCGCAACGCCCATCCCCGGGCCTGAGCAAACGGAGCAGCAATGCCGACGGTAACGGTGACGTCCATTTTCAATGCCTCGGCGGATCGCGTCTGGGATGAGGTGCGAAGCACGAGATTACTGCAATACATCGTGCGTGGACGTGTCGTGTTCGATCCGATCGACCCGCCGCAATTTCCAGTGGAATGGTCCGAGGGCGATTACAAGGTCGCAATGCGCGGTTTCGGTTTCGTGCCGCTTGGTTCCCAGATTATCGGCATCGAGTTCCCGCAGCAGGACGGCGATACACGCATTCTTCAGGACAATGGCGGCGGCCCGTTGTTTCGTGCATGGGATCACTGGATTTTCGTCGAACCGCTCGATGATGGCCGTACCAAATATACGGATCGTGTCGAATTCGACGCGGGCATATTGAACGGCGTCGTTAAACTGGTTGTTCGCGATTTTTTTGGGCACCGCCAACGGCGCTGGAAAAAGCTGATCGCCAATGATTTCCGCTACTAGAGTTTGTTCTCGATCGCGTCCCAGATCTTGGCGCCCGTATCCGTGCCGTTGAATGCGTCGATGGAGACGATGCCGGTCGGCGAGGTCACGTTGATCTCGGTCAGATAGCCGCCGATCACGTCGATACCGACGAAGAGCAGGCCTCGCTTTTTGAGTTCCGGCCCCAGCGCTTCGCAGATTTCCAGCTCGCGCGGCGTAAGTTCGGACGCCGCACCCGATCCGCCGACTGCGAAGTTGGAGCGGATCTCGCCCTCTTTGGGCAACCGGTTGACCCCGCCGGTCGGTTCGCCGTCGACGAGGATGATCCGCTTGTCGCCCTGGCTGACGTCCGGGAGGAAGGCCTGGACCATGAACGGCTCGACCCAGACCTGGCCGAACAGCTCGGTGAGCGCGGGGAGATTGCCGTCATCGGGGTCGAGCTTGAAAACCGCCGTGCCCGCATTGCCGTAGATCGGTTTGACGACGATCTCGCCATGTTCGCGCTGGAAGGCGCGGACATCTTCGAGGCTGCGGGTGATCAGCGTCGGCGGCATGAATTCCGCGAAATCGAGAACGAAGATTTTCTCCGGCGCGTTGCGCACCGCTGCCGGATCGTTGACTACAAGCGTGTCGGGCTGGATCCGTTCGAGCAGATGTGTCGCGGTGATATAGGACAGGTCGAAGGGCGGGTCCTGCCGCATCAGCACGACGTCGATATCGCCGCGCAGATCAATCGTCTCCCAGTCGCCGAATTCGTAATGATCGCCCTCGACGCGCTGCACGGTGACTGGGCGGGCACGCGCCTTCAACGCTCCATCGGCCGAATAGCTCAGATGTCTGACATCGTAATGCCAGAGCCGATGCCCGCGCGCCTGGCCCGCCAGCATAATCGCGAAGCTCGAATCTCCGGCGATATTCACCTTTTCCATGGGATCCATCTGGATCGCGACATTGAGCGGCATCGGCGTCTCCTGTTCGGCGCGCGTCCGGCTTTAGCGCTGCCCGGCCTGCTTTCAATAGAGTCCTGCTTTAGCCCATCCAAGCATTCTCGATATGGCGCGGCTTGTGGCGTGGGGCGATCAGGATCACGTCGATCCGGATATCTTCGCCATCGGCAGCGAATTTCGGGGCGAGTATCTCGGCCGCCGCCGCGACCCGTTCCAGCCGGTATTCGTCGATCGCGAAATCGAGTTCAGCCGGCGTCGCGCGCGTTTTGACTTCGACAAAGACGATAAGGTTCCGGCGGCGCGCCACGATATCGATTTCGCCGCGCGGGGTTCGTTCGCGCCGGGCGAGAATGCGATAGCCCTTGCGGCGGAGAAACCAGGCGGCGCGCGTTTCCCCGCGCCGGCCGCTTTTCTCGGCATCCTGACGCTTCATCCGCCGGCCTTGAGCGCCATGGCGCGCTCATAAAGCCCTTCGCTCGGCAGGTGGAGCGCCTTCGCGACTTCGCGCGCGGCCTTGCCGGGCGGCAGCCGCTCAAGTGCTTCGGCAAGCGCGGCATCGATGTCCGCGTCGCTAGCCGCCGCATCTGCGCCGGGCGGACCGATAACGATCACGATCTCCCCTTTGGGCGGCGCCTCGGCGTAGCGCGCGGCCAGTTCGTCCAATGTCCCGGTCACGCATTCCTCGAAGGCCTTGCTGATCTCGCGCGCCACCGCCGCCTCCCGGTCTCCCAGCCCTTCAGCGAGAGCGCGCAGCGACTTGGCGAGGCGCGGGCCGGATTCGTAGAAAATCAGCGTCGCGCGGACGGTGGCGAGTTCTTCGATCGCCTCGGTGCGCGCTTTGGCCTTTGCAGGTAGGAACCCGGCGAAGAAAAACCGGTCCGTCGGCAATCCCGCCAATGTCAGCGCCGCGATCGCCGCGCATGGACCGGGAATGGTCGTTACGAGATGACCGGCCGCACGCGCATCGCGCACGAGCTTGTACCCGGGATCGGATATCAGTGGCGTGCCGGCATCCGAAACGAGCGCGACAGCTTTTTCGCCGAGCTGTTCCACGAGCCCCGCACGGACGGAATCACCAACATGATCGTGATAGGCAGTAATGCGTTTCTTGATGCCCAGATGGTTGAGCAGCTTGGCCGTGACCCGGCTGTCTTCGGCGGCGATGATATCTGCCTGCCGCAGCGTCATTTCCTGCCGTTTCGACACATCTTGCAAGTTGCCGATCGGGGTGGCGACGATGTAAAGACCGGGCGGTAGCGTATCGTTCATAGGATTCTCGTCATGGCATCACAGCGGCACCCGGGGCAACGGCAGTCGTTTCTTTCCCGCTTCGGCATCCTCTTCATGGCCATTGCACTCGCCGGTTGCGAGGCGATCCTGCCCGGCGGCAGCCGTCCGGACGAAACCCCG
Source organism: Parasphingopyxis sp. (assembly GCF_052168295.1). Taxonomy (GTDB): domain Bacteria; phylum Pseudomonadota; class Alphaproteobacteria; order Sphingomonadales; family Sphingomonadaceae; genus Parasphingopyxis. The sequence continues at coordinate 55,932 of NZ_JBQLZN010000030.1, forward strand.
CCACCAACCCAGCCCGAGATCACGACCGGCATTCCCGAAGACGGGCTGCGCCGCGTCGCGCTGCTCGTGCCGACTTCGGGCAACAATGCAGGAGTTGGCCAGTCGATCGCCAATGCCGCGAACATGGCCATCCTCGACGCTGGCGGAGAAGGCGTGCGCATCACGACGTATAACACCGCCGGGGCCGGCGGCGCGCGCGCCGCGGCAAACCAGGCGCTGGCCGATGGCAGCCGCCTGATCCTCGGGCCGTTGCTGGCCGACAATGTCCGCACGACCGCGCCGGTCGCGCGCAGCGCCAGCGTGCCGGTCATCGCCTTTTCCAACGATACGAGTGTTGCGGGCAACGGCACCTATCTGATGGGTTTCACGCCGACCCAGTCGATTGCGCGCGTGACGAGCTATGTAGCGGGACGGGGGGCGCGACGGTTCGCGGCGCTTGTCCCTGAGGGTCTGTACGGCCAGCGCGCATCGGCTGCATTCGCGCAAGCGGTCCGTGATGCGGGGGGCACCTTGGTCGGTACGCGTACTTATGAGCGCTCGCGGCGCTCGCTGCAGCTCGCGGTGACGCAGCTCAATGGAGAGGGGCCGTTCGATGCCGTCCTGATCGCCGACAGCGGTTCCACGGCGCGCGAGGCGGCACAGATGCTCCGCGATCGCGGGGCTACAGATGCGCAGATACTCGGCACCGAATTGTGGAACAACCAGCCCGATCTCGCCCGCGACCCCGCCATGCACGGCGCGCTGTTCGCCAGTGTCTCGGACCGGATGTTCAATACGCTGAGCAACCGCTACCGTTCGCGGTTCAGCGCCGATCCTTATCGCCTGTCGAGCCTCGGCTACGATGCGGCATTGCTCGTCGTCCGGATTGCGCGCGAATGGTCGATCGACCAGCCGTTTCCGCTTAACGCGCTTCGCGACGATGGCGGCTTTTCCGGCGTCGACGGCGCGTTCCGCTTCGGCAGCGATGGCGTTGCGGAGCGTGCGCTCGAAGTGCAGCAGATCCGGCCCGATGGCTTCGTCGTGGTCTCGCCCGCGCCCAGCGGTTTCGGCGGCTAGGCCGCAACCGGCTCGTCGGCGAGGATTTCGGCGAGCAGGCTATTGAGGACAAGCCGGCCTTCGGACGTCGCGATAAGCCGTCCGTCGCTTTGCTCCAGCAGGCCATGGCTGGATAGCCGCGCGATCGCGTCGCGGTCGAGAATGTCCGCTTGGAGGGCGTCCATCGCGATACCCGAACTGAGCCGCAACCCCATCATCACGGACTCCACGGCCCGTTCGCGCGCAGACAGCGGCTGCTCGACCTGCAATCCATGGCCGTTGCGGTCTACGGCGGACAGCCAGTTTTCCGGTTTCTTGTGACGGATCGTCGCCATAGCGCCGCGCCGTCCGTGCGCGCCGGGCCCGATCCCCGCATAGGAACGGTAGCGCCAATAGGCGAGATTATGGCGGCTTTCCGCGCCGGGGCGGGCATGGTTCGATATCTCGTAGGCCGGCAATCCGGCCGCCGCAGTCAATGCCTGTGTGCGTTTGTACAGCGCCGCCCCGTGATCGGGATCGGCTTCGTCCAGCTCGCCCCGTGCTGCCAGCGTGGCGAACCGCGTGCCCGGTTCGATGGTGAGCTGGTAGAGCGAGAGATGCTCGGTGCCGAACCCCAGAGCCCGGTCGAGCTCCATTTCCCATGCGTCGACGCTTTGGCCGGGTAGGGCGTAGATGAGATCGAAGCTTACCCGCGCGAAAGCCTCCTGCGCGGTATCGAGTGCCGCCAGCCCTTCTCGCACGTCATGCGCCCGGCCTAGAAAGCGCAGCGCCTGATTGTCGAGCGATTGCAGCCCGAGCGATACGCGGTTGACTCCGGCGCGCGCGAGATCGCCGAAACGGGCCGCCTCGACCGAAGAGGGATTGGCTTCCAGCGTGATCTCGATATCGGGCGCGAAACCCCAATGCGCTTCCGCCGCTTCGATGAGTGCTGCAACGGTTTTCGGCGGCATCAGCGAGGGCGTCCCTCCGCCGAAGAAGATCGAGGTCAGTTCGGCATTATCCGTGACCGCTGCCTCATGCGCCATGTCCGCGAGCAGAGCGGCGCGCCACGCGTCCTGATCGACGCGTTCCCGGACATGGCTGTTGAAATCGCAATAAGGGCATTTCGAAACGCAGAAGGGCCAATGAATATAGAGGGCCAGCCCGGTCATCGGCTCAGAACACCGCTTTCATCATCTTGGCGAATGCGTCCGCGCGATGGCTGATAGCGTGTTTTTCCGCCGGATCGATCTCCGCAAAAGTCTTCTGCCGGCCCTCGGGCACGAAGACCGGATCGTAGCCGAAGCCGAGCGTACCGCGCGGCGGCCAGGTCAGGCTGCCCGGGGCGCGTCCCTCGAAGACTTCGCTGTGCCCGTCCGGCCATGCCAGCGCCAGCGTGCAGGCGAAATAGGCGCTGCGGTCGGTTTCGGGGCCAAGCTCGGCGAGTTTCCCCTCGACCTTGCCCATCGCCATGTACCAGTCGCGGCCCGGCCCGCCTTCGAAAGTATCGGCTTCGGCCCAGTCCGCGGTGTAGACGCCGGGCGCGCCGCCAAGAGCGTTCACACACAATCCGCTATCATCGGCGAGCGCGACAATCCCCGAGCCCTCCGCACCGGCATGCGCCTTGATGAGCGCATTCTCGGCGAAGGTCGTGCCGGTCTCTTCGGGCTCGGGCAGATCGAGTTCGGCGGCGCTGACGACATCCATGCCGTGCGGCCTCACAAGTTCCCCGATCTCACCCACCTTGCCCGCATTATGGCTGGCGATCAGCAGCTTGCCCGGTGCGAGCTTGCGGCTCACGAGATGGCCGCGTCCTGCGCCGCGAAAATCTCGTCGCAACCGATGCGGGCCAGGCGCAGGAGGCGCAACAATGCTTCCTCGTCATAGGTTTCGCCCTCGGCCGTGCATTGCGCTTCGGCGATATTGCCGTCCCCGGTCAGCACGAAATTGGCGTCGGCGCCGGCATTACTGTCCTCGGCATAGTCGAGGTCGAGCACGGGTTCGCCCTTGTAGATGCCGCAGGAAATCGCGGCGATCTTCTGGCTCATCGGATCCTGTTCGATCTTGCCGTCGGCGATCAGCGCGTTGACCGCGAGGCGCAACGCGACCCAGCCGCCCGAGATCGACGCGGTGCGCGTACCGCCATCGGCCTGGATCACATCGCAATCGACCGTGATCTGACGTTCGCCCAGCAGTTCGAGATCGGTCACGGCGCGCAGCGAGCGACCGATCAGGCGCTGAATCTCCTGCGTGCGGCCCGATTGCTTGCCGCGTGCCGCTTCGCGATTCCCGCGCGTGTGGGTGGAGCGGGGCAGCATGCCATATTCGCCGGTCACCCAGCCGCTGCCCTTGCCGCGCATCCAGGGCGGGACGCGATCTTCGATGCTAGCCGTGCACAGCACGCGGGTTTCGCCGAAACTGATCAGGCAGGAGCCTTCGGCATGTTTGGTGAAGCCGGGTTCGATGGTGATCGCCCGCATCTGATCGGGGGCGCGGCCGGAAGGGCGCAGCATGGGCATAGGTCCTTTGCGGATTGTTTCGCTCCGCCCCTATCGTCCGGGCGCACGGGCGTCCAGCCGAAAGCGGCGCTTTACGCGGATTGACGGTTGAGCGTTGCGCTACCCGGTTGTCGCGGCGGCGAGACGGAATGCCGGGGCCGCAACGCCGCCACTGTCATCGTCACCGGTGCGCTCGATCTGGAAGCTGATCGTGATTGTCGGGGCAGGGGGCGCGGGCGGCGCCGGCGGCGTCACACTGCGCTGCCGCTGACGTTGCCGCATGCGCTCCGAGCGCTCCATGCGTTCGCGAATGCGCTCACGATGGCCTTCGAGCCGCGTCTCAAGCTCCGATCCCAGCGTGGACATCCGGGCGGTCAGCTGTTCCATTTCGCGGGCGAAGCTTGCCGAACGGGTATGGCCGGCGCGTTCTACCTGCCGCTCGATACGCGCCATGTGCCGTTCGACGCGCGCCATCTCGCGCTCGATTTCCCGTTCGACCTGCGCCATTTCGCGCTCGACCTGTGCAACTTCGCGTTCGGCCTGCGCTTCCATGCGGGCAATCTCGCGCTCGCGCTGGGCTTCGGCCCGCGCGATTTCCGCCTGCCGGCGGGATCTCTCGCGTTCGCGCCGCTGGATCGCGGTATTCGTCTTGTCCTCGCACTCCTCGTCTTGAGCGTCATCGACCGTGATTTCGACATCGTCGACGGCATCGAAGATCGCCGCGCGCACGACCGCATTTTCGAGGAAATTGCGATCTTGGCCTAAGGCGGCGCGGCGGAAGGCACCGCGCAGTGCCTTGTTCGGATCGGCATTGAAATTGCTGAAATCGGTCGCCCAGTCCGGCGCGATTTCGAACGCCCAGTTTCCGGCATCGACCGACGCCCGGGCGCTTTCACGCGTCGCGTGCGCCTTCGGTTCGCTCGTACGACGTGCGTGATCTTCGTGCGCGGACGGTGCTCGGGCTACCGCCTCTTCGGCGATTTCGATTTCGGCGACCGCTTCGGTCTCGGTGGTCGCTTCGGCCAGCTGCTCACCATCCTTCGTTGCTTCCGCATCCTTTTCCTCGGAAGAGAAGGTCGTATCAGCGGCGGCGGCAACAGTCAGGCAGCCGGCAAGCACCAGTGTCAGCGCAGCCGCGGTCGCGGTCGCGCCGTTCTCGCGGCGGAAGGGCTTTTCGCGCAGCCGGGCAATGCGGTTCATCAGCGGCGTCTTGTTGCCGTCGGCGGCCATCGCGAAGCCGGGCAGCATGTCGCGGCTTTCGAGTGCGACCTTTCCGAGCCCCTGGGCCAGCGCGTTGCTGTTGCCCGTCTCCGCTACGACGCGGGCGTCGCAGGCATATTCGCGTTCGATATCGATCTGGCGCGAGAGATAGGCGATCGCCGGATGGAAGAAGAAGATATTGCAGATCAGCGCCTGGATCAGGCCGAGCAGATAATCCTGCCGGCAGATATGCGCGATTTCGTGGACGAGCACCGCCTCGGCCTGTTCGATCGGCATGCGCAGGAAGAAGCCGGCGGGCACGAGCACGACGGGCTTGAGCGCGCCGATCGTGAGCGGCGTCGTGATGCGCGAGGATTGCAGGATCGCGGCCCTGCCATCGGCGCCGAGCCGCTCGACCCAGAGGCGGAAACGCGTTTCCCATTCGGCCGGAACGGGGCCGGTGCCCTCGTGCCGGAGGCGCGCCGTCGCGCGCAGCGCCTGAATATAGCGGACGCCGAGCCAGCTAAAACCGAGCGCCCAGAGCGCCGAAACGATGCCAGTGGCCTGGCCAAGCGTCGCGATGACGACGTCCCAGCCCTCTGCAGGCGGCGCATAGGCCGTCGATAGCGGCACGGCAGCGCCAAGCGTGCGATAGCTGATGATCCAAGTCCCGACGAACAGCAGCAGGGTCGTCGCCAGACCGCCATAGGCAAGCAAGAAGCGCAATTGCGCATAGTGCCGTGGAGTGATCTTGAGCGCGGCCCAGACCAGCGCCGCGACGAGGCCGATTTGCCAGATGCTGTGCAGCAAAGCCCAGCCCAGGCTGTCGACCGTTACTCCCGGATCAAACGGCATCCTCATCTTCCCCCTGTTCGGCTTCCAGTTCAGCGATGAAAGCCTTGAGTTGTTCTATTTCGTCCGCGGACACGTCTTCCCGACCCAGCGCGTGCATCACGAGGCTCGTCTTCGAATTGCCGAAGACGGTCCGCACGAGCCGGTTGAGCAGCGTCGTGCGCGTTTCCGAAGCGGGCTGGGTCGCCACATAGTCGAACGACTTGCCCTTGCCCGGAATGCGATCGACAAGCCCCTTGTCGAGCATCCGCTGCAGCTGTTTCAGCACCGTCGTGTAACCGACGTCCCGTACTTCCTTGATCTGTTCGTGAACTGTGCGCACCGATACGGGCTGGCGCTCCCACACGATCTGGAGGATTTCCGCTTCGGCCTCTGAGGGCGGCGGCAGGGGAGTATCGGTCTCGGGCATCGGTCGTTTTCGCGCGCTTCTGTACCGCTTTCCGGTATTTACGGCAAGTGTCGTTACCGGCGCGTCGACCAACTGCATGTATGACGCGACGAACGGCATGTTTGCCCGGGGCTGGCGAAAAAGCGCCGGAGTTTCTACATCCGCGCCATGGTGAATCCGAGTGTCAACGAATTGTCCGAACGCGCGCGCGACGTGTTTCGCACGGTCGTCGAGAGTTATCTCGAAAGCGGCGTGCCGGTGGGTTCGCGGACCATATCGAAAATGTCGGGCCTCAACCTGTCGCCGGCCTCGATCCGCAATGTGATGCAGGATCTCGAAGAGCTCGATCTGCTGGCCGCGCCGCACACGAGCGCGGGGCGGATGCCGACCGAGACGGGGCTCAGGCTGTTCGTGGACGGGATGATGCAGGCCGGACGGCTGACGGCTGCCGAAAAACAGGCGATCGCCGCCGAAATAGACGGCGATGGACCGGTCGAAGAGGCGGTCGCGAATACGACGGCGGCCTTGTCGGGCTTGTCCGCCTGTGCCGGGATCGTGCACGTCACGAAGCGCGAGCCGGTGCTCAGCCAGTTCGGTTTCGTGCCGCTCTCCGATAATCAGGCGCTGGCCGTTCTCGTCGGCAACGATGGTTCTGTAGAAAACCGGATCGTCGATCTGCCGCATCCGGTGCCCGCGTCTACGCTCAACGAGGCGGCCAACTATGTCAGCCAGCGTCTGTCGGGCCTGACGCTCGAAGAGGCGCGCAGCCGACTGCAGACGGAAATCGGGCGCGGCAAGGCGGCGCTCGATGCGGCGGCGCAGGATCTGATTGCGCGCGGTTTTGCGACCTGGTCGCAGGATAGCGCGGAGCGCCCGGTGCTGATCGTCCGCGGCCAGGCCAACCTGCTCGACGAGACGGCGGCGGCCGATCTGGATCGCGTCCGCAACCTGCTCGGCGAGCTCGAGGGCAAGCAGGAGATCGCCCAGCTGCTCGACCATGCACGGGATGCGCGCGCCACGAAAATCTTCATCGGATCGGAGAACAAGCTCTTCGCCCTGTCGGGGTCTTCGGTTATTGCCGCGCCTTATCATGACGGCGACGGACAGGTGGTCGGTGTCGTCGGCGTAATTGGCCCGACGCGCTTGAACTATGCGCGAGTCGTTCCCATGGTGGACTTCACCGCAAAAACACTGTCGAAATTAGTGAGCTGAATAGAGATAATGGACGGCGAAAAGACCGAAAACACGGAAAACTTGTCCGAAGAGGCGGAAGCCGAACTGGCCGGTGTGCCCGAGAGTATGCGTAGCGGCGGCGACGACGGCGGAGAGACCGAACATGTTTCGGACGCCGATCGCATCGCTGAGCTCGAAGAGGAACTCGCTGCGGCGAAGCAGGAAGTGCTGTACGCCAAGGCGGAAGAACAGAATACGCGCCGCCGCCTCGAACAGGAAAAGCAGAACGCCAGCGCCTATGCGGCGACCGGCTTTTCGCGAGATATCCTCTCGGTTGCGGACAATCTTGAACGCGCGCTGGAAGCGATTCCACAGGAGCTGCGCGACGATGAGAAGTTCAAGGGCCTCGTCGCCGGTCTCGAGGCGACCGGCCGCGAGCTGGCGACCGTGTTCGGCAAACACGGCATCGAACCGGTCGAGGCTGTCGGTCAGGAACTGGACCCGAACCGGCATCAGGCGATGGTTGAGATTCCCACAGACGAAGCCGAGCCCGGAATCATCGTGCAGCAGATGCAGCGCGGTTACATGATCAAGGACCGGCTGCTCCGGCCCGCGCTTGTCGGCGTGGCGAAAAAGCCCGACTAGAGCTCCAGGACAAACTGCGCGTTGCAGCGGCCATAGGGCGTCGGCCAGAACGCGTCCTCTTCCAGATCGCGGAACCCCGACGAGCGATACAGGTGCTGGGCGGCCGCAAGCCGGTTGCTCGTTTCCAGCCAGATCCCGTCGGCGCCCATCGTACGCGCCTCTCCGATCAGCCGCTCCAGTATCGCCCGCCCGATACCCTTGCCGTGCATATCGGAGCGGGCGGCCATCTTGACGATTTCGACATAATATCTGCCGGAAACCGGCTGCGTATGGGCAGGGAGGACCGCGCCGCAGCCGCATACCGCACCGTCGATCTCAGCGACGAAGATGTGCCCGCCCTTGGCGATGATCGACGCTTCTGGATCGCCGAGCTGCGCGCGATCGGAATCCTCCACCGCGAACTCCTCTTCGATCCAGGCAAGGTTCAACTCGGCGAACGCGTTGCGATCGCGTGGCTCGAACCGTCGGATCAGCATGCGCGCATCAGGCGGCCAGCGTGTAGCGGGATTCGCCGGGTCCGCGGCACATCCGCTTCGATACCCGCGTTTCCTCGCCGCTGATGATGACCACATCGGTCACGTCCATGCAGGCCGCGCCGTTCGGCTGGGACGTCATGGCGGTCACCGTAGACGAACCCGATACGTCGGACCGGGTCGGGCTGACCCATTCGGCCGTTGCGCCAACCTCTTCCTGCTGGGTTACGGTCTCTGTCGCTTCGGCCATGCGCTCCTGCTCTTCCGGCTCGAGCTGACAGGCGATTTCCGCGACCAGCACGCCGGCAAACTGCCCGGCGATGAAACCGCCGATCGCGCCGATGCCCGTGGATTCGCCGATGACCCCGCCCAATATGCCGCCGAGAAGGCCGCCGCCGGCGCGTTCGGTATCGCACGAATTCTGTCGCCCGCGGCTTTCCTCGCGGCGGGCGCGCTGCTCGGTGCCGTCCTCCCGGTCGCGTTCGGCCGTTTCGGCTGTCCGCGTAAAGTTGGCGCAGGTGCCCGAATAGCGGCAGAAGCGTTCCTGCAGGAAGGCGCGATCCTCGTGATAGCGCGCTTCGAGTTCCCGGTGGGTCGCCATGTGCCGGCCATCGGGATTGGAATCCGCATGCTCCTGCGTGATGTCCGCGAAAAAGCCGTCGGCCTGTTCCTGCGTATAATCGAAATCGTTCATTACTTGCGACTCATACAGTGCCGAAATCGCCTCCTGATGCGCGATCATCCGCTGGCGGAAATCAGCGAGCACCTGATCGTGATAGACGTCCAGCCGTTCGATGCACCGGGTCGTCTCGTCCGCCATCTCGAACGGTTCGCTGTGGCGGCGATAATCGTAGCGGCAATCGGGGTAGGTCACGCCGCTCATCACCGGCGTCGCCGGAATTTCGGGCAGTTCCGGCGGGGCCGCGCGCTGCGCGTCCGCGCCGAACGGCATCGCCGCACAGGCCATCGCCATCGCGCCCAGCACATATGTTTTGATATGAATTCTCATCGCATCCCTCACTATTGCCCCAAAAGCTAGACCTGATGGAAGCGGCGGGCAATGATCTGGATCACGCCTCCCGGCGCTTCGTCCGCGACCGCCTTTTCGGTCTCAGCAGGTGCCCGCGTAGCGGCAGAACGTCCGCCGGAGGAATGCGCGATCGTCGCGATAGCGGCGGATCATCTCCCGATACGGCGCCATATGCCGCCCGTCCGGATTGGAGTCCGCATGCTCCTGCATGATGCGGGCATAGAAACCGTCGGCCTGTTCCTGCGTGTAATCGAAATCATTCATGACCTGCGTTTCATACAGTGTCGTAATGCGTTCCTGATGGCGCAGCATCGTGCGGACGAAAGGCGCCATCACCCGGTCGTGATAGGCGTCGATCTGGCGAGTGCACCGATTGGTCGCCTCGGCGCGCGCGAACGGCTCGGAAAAGTTGCGATAGTCGTTGCGGCAGTTCGGATAAGGGGTCGACGGATATTGCGGCGTAGCGGGCATGTCGGGCAATGGCGGTGGTGGCGGCCTCTGCGCGAACGCGCCTGCGGACAGAATGAGAGCGGCCGCTGCCATTGCATGCAAGCCGATACGCAACACCTTCATAGATATTCCCCCTCCGGCAAAGGCTTAGCGGTGCCTTTGCCGGGGGGCAATATCGTTTGCCTGGCGCCGTCAGACCAGCTGCGCGCGGTTCTCGTCGCGATGCTTTTTCAGATATTTCATGAACGGCGTGCCGCCCGTGCCGACATCGGTATCGTTGCCGGCGCCCGAACAGGCCTGTTTGTTGATATAGCTGGCCGCATATTCGAGATGCCGGGTGCGGAAGCGCGCGACCTGCTCGACACAGGCATTGAACGCGTCCTTGACGCCGCTCGGCGCGTTGGTCGCGAACGCCCGCAGGCTGCTCGCCTCCGCCAGATCCTCGATAAACTGGCGGTGCGGGATCGGTCGATAGGCGTGCAGCTCGTCCAGATATTCGCGCAGCGGGTCGTTTTCGTGGCAGACGTTGAACAGGGCGTCCATCGCCGGGACGATCGAGCTTTGCGAACCCGTCTGCCCGCGAAAGGCCTGCGGCTTGCCGCCGAACCGTTCGACGCCCTCATATACGAGCCCGTTCGGCGTCGCCGCATTGTTCTTCCAGCCGTGGATGTAGGGCCGCACGCGCTGATAATAGATGTACGGGTCGCAGCGTTCGGGCATGCGGTCGAAATGCGCGTTCACCCGGTCCCAGACCGTGTGCATCGTCTGGAGCAGCGTCTCGACGCGGTCCGCATCGCCGGCGTCCGACGCATCGACAAGCTCGGTCGCCAGTTCCAGCGCGCGGCCCGCTTCGGCCTCGATCGCGACATGGATCAGCACGAACCAGTTCTCGTCCATGCCGCCGAGGAAATTCTGGTGCATGGCGATATTGTCGAGCGCGATGTCGCCCGCCTTGTCGAGCCGGTACCAGTTGTCGAGCACATAGCCCGAATAGGGCAGCAGCGGCGCCTGGCCGAGCCTCTCGGCGAGCGCGCAGATCGGCACGGCGAGATTGGCCGGCAGGCTTTCGGGCGCATGCTCCTCGCCCCAGACATAGGCCTGCACCATGAAAGAATAATGGACCATCGCGACGCGGATCTGGGCGTCGCTGGCCTCGGCGAGAAAGGCCGCCATGTCCGGCTGCGGGACCTGCGCCAGCCAGTGCCGCGCCCGGCCCGAAGTCAATATGGCGGAGAGATCGCCGGCCGCCTGGACGGGGCCGTCGAGTGCGGAGGGAAGGGTGATCGTGTCGATTTCGAAGTCGGAAAGGTAGCCGCGCTCCCGCGACATGCCGTAGGTTGAAAGCTCCATGATTGTCTCATTGGCCCGGGCGCGGGTTGGGCCGCCCGGTAATGATCCGATCGTTACGCCTGGCGATGCGTTTGTTCAAGCCGGATGCCGTAGCGTCAGGTGCGTCCGGTTGACACTGGTTGACACAGGCCGGGGGTGTCCGGGGCCATTTTCGCCGTAAGTTGACAAAGTAGACGCGCAGCGTTGCTTCCGAGCGCAATTTAATTTCCTACGCCGTGCGGAAAGTCACAAAGTTCACACCTGCTAAAGGCGGAAAGTCCTTCCGCTGCGACGCGCGGAAACGGCGGGGAGGGCGAACGGGGTCAAAGAGCCAGCGCGAGCCTCGGGACTCGGCGGGGCGATCCTGAGGCAGCGTTCCCTATTTTGCGAGGGAAATCGTGTTTGGGGACTTAGAAAACCATCACGACATTGGTTTACTCAATATCGCTATGTTCGTTGGGGCGGGTGTCGGCTCAACCTCCTTCGCGAGGATCGGGGCCATAGCTGTTATCTCCATTGGTTCCGGGCAAGAACCAGAGTATCAGCAATGCGATGGTCAAGATGATGGTGAAATAGTTCGGATATATTTGTGCAGGCGATAATGGATCGATCGCCCCGGTGGCCATCATTATCCTGATCACCAGCCCGTGGCCGACTGCTCCGACATATAGTAACATCCACCAAGCGCTTCGATCCTGATCGTGAAGCCTGCGAGCAAAAAGGGCGAAAGTCGGTATTAGTGCCACGAACTGATAGAGCGCTATGGCGACAAAGCTCAATCGCGACGGCAACAAAATCATAACTGGAAAAGAGAGTAGAATCCCGGCGAAAATACTGGCGATCCAGTAACACAGTACTTCGGTCCTGCTAGAACGTCCGTGAAAATCGCTGAAGCCGAAAATAGTCCGTTTCAGAAGGCCAAGATTTGCAGCTGCCGGATCGTAGCTCATGGCGACAGGTCCCTGATAGTTAGCCGAAAGGCAAAACCGCCTCGAAACTCGCCAGCGGCGGCGCGCCGGGGACGGTTTCGCCATGGCGGAGCAGGAAAACGTGGCGCACGATTTCGGCCTGTTGTTCGATCCCGTATCGCTTCAGCGGCCAGCCGGGTTTGAGGCTGTAGTGATAGCGGCAGAAGGGGTGGCGGCGGAGCGGCAGGAAGATGCCCGACTGCCACTGCCAGACATGGGTCATCTCGTGGAGGAACAGCGCTTGGAGCTTGAGCGGCGCGGTGCCGAAATCGTCGCGCCAGTGGGGGCCCTTGGGATGGAACCAGATGCCGCCGGTCGGCGCCATCAGCGTATTGGCCGGCTGGAAGGGAAACCATTTGCGCCGGTAGAGCGTGACCGCGTCGCAATCGATCGCCGCGCCGAACATGCTGCCGACGAGCTTGCGTTCGGCGGGTGTCAGGGAACGGGCGGCGGGGTCAGTCATCGCCCGTTCTTTCGGCGAACCGGTGGCGCGAAGGCAAGCCGCGCATGTGTGGCTTGCCGGTGATCGCGATCAGTTGCTGTAGAGTTCGGATATGTCGAGGATCGCGGATTCGAGCCGCGCGCTGCCATAGGTGCCGACCCAGATATCATATTGCCCGGACCGCGGCGTATCGAAACGGATCGACGGGTTGAGGCCGCCGCCGCTGTCATCGTCGCAATACCAGTTGCCGTCCGGCCCGTTGATCACCAGCGTGGTATCAGAACTTGACTGGACCGAAATGTTCAGCGGCAGGCGGCCGCTGACATAGTCGACGCGATAGTCGGGCGCGCGCGACACATAACCGCGGCACGGGTTGCCGAGTACCGATGCGTCGATCGATCCGCCCGATTGCAGGCGCACGCGGTGCGGGTCGGGCGTAAAGCCGGAGCGGAGGCGTGCCGTCCCGTAATTCGGATCGAGCGTGTAATCCGGCCGTCCGCCCGAACTGCTGCCACCGCCGCTCTCCGCCAGTTCGGCGATATCGTCATAGAGTTCGGAAATGCCGAGCACGGCCGTGCGCAGGCTCGAACTGCCATAGGTGCCGACCCAGACCTCGTAGCGGCCCGAACTCGGATTGTTGAAACGGATCGACGGATTGAGCCCGCTCGCGCCGTCATCGTTGCAATACCAGCGGCCATTTGGCGCATTGATCACGAGCGTCGTATCGGCGCTCGACGCGACCGAGAACAGCAGGGGCAGGCTGCCGGCGGAATAATAGACGCGGACGTCCGGCGCGTTGGCGATATAGCCGCGGCAACTGCTCGATATTGTGGAGGCCTGGATGCTGCCGCCCGATGAAAGCTCGACGAGACGCGGATCGTCGCTGAACCCGGCGCGCAGGTTGATCGTGCCGTAAGTGGGATCGAGATTGACGTTCTGCGCGCTGGCGGGCGCGGTCATGAACGTCGCAGCGGCGGCTGCGACGCTGAGTCTGGCAAGTGCGGACATTGGCTTCCCCCTGAAACTGGTCGCCGGTGCTGCGAAAACTCCCCCGGCGTCTGAGCTGCGACCGTTTCTGTAAACTACCGCGTTTGCGCCGAACTTTCCAGTGCAATGATGCCGTTCAGGCCGATCGGTCATGCCGATCGGCCCGCGCTACATTTCGTGGCCGGAATGGTCTTCGCCGGCATCCGAATTTCCGAACGGCGGCTCGTCGCCGGCAGCGATGGTCACGGCATCGATGCTGATGTCGCGGCCGCTGCCGAAACGGAAATTGAGGGTCAGCGACGTGCCGGGCGTGACCTCCGGATCGACGCCGAACAGCATCCCGTGCATGCCGCCGGGTTCGAACGACACCGTCTCGCCCGCCGGGATGTCGACGGACATCACCGGGCGCATCCGCATCGCGCCGTCCTCCATCACCGTCTCGTGGAGCTCGATTGTGGCGACCCGCTCGCTGTCGATCGCGAGCAGCGTGTCGCCCCCTTCGCCGCCATTGAGCTCGAAATAGGCGGCCGCCGGGCGGCCATCGACGGCGGACAGCCTGACCCAGGCATCTTCGACCGTTTCGACGGGCGCGGCCTCTTCGGCCTGGCCGCATGCCGCGAGGGCGACGGCGGCGGTTGCGGCAAGGATCGGAAAGCGCATGAGAATTCCCATATCTGAACAGAAGCTTTTCTTTAGTCCGTGGCGGTGGTTGCAGCAACAAAAACCCCACCTATATCGCTGCTGATAAACACCGCGCCGGCGGTTCTTGCTTCATAGTGAGGGGAGCCACCGGCTCCGCCTGTTATTGGGGAAATTGAGGGAAAAAAATGGCTAAAGTTATTGGTATTGATTTGGGGACGACCAACTCCTGTGTCGCCGTAATGGAAGGCGGCAAGCCCAAGGTTATCGAAAATTCGGAAGGCGAGCGCACGACGGCCTCGATGGTCGCCTTCACCAAGGATGGCGAGCGCCTGATCGGCCAGCCGGCCAAGCGCCAGGCCGTCACCAATCCGGACAATACGGTGTTCGCGGTCAAGCGCCTGATCGGCCGCCGTTTCGACGACCCGATGACGAAGAAGGATATGGAACTCGTTCCGTACAACATCGTCAAGGGCGGCAATGGCGACGCCTGGGTGAAGGCCGGCGGCGAGGATTACAGCCCGTCGCAGATTTCCGCCTTCATCCTGCAGAAGATGAAGGAAACGGCCGAAAGCTATCTCGGCGAGACGGTCGAGCAGGCCGTGATCACGGTTCCGGCCTATTTCAACGACGCCCAGCGCCAGGCGACGAAGGACGCCG
>NZ_JBQLZN010000031.1:0-42488 GCF_052168295.1 Parasphingopyxis sp.
GCGAAGGCGATATCGGTCGCCGCCGGGATCGGCGTGCTCGCCCTGCTCGGCAAGCGCGCGCCGACATCGCTCAAGCTGTTCCTCGTGACCGTCGCAATCGTCGACGATATGGGCGCGGTCGCGATCATCGCGCTGGTTTACACCCCCTCGCTGTCGACCGTCTGGCTGTTCGCATCGGCGATGGTGCTTGCCGCCATGTATTATCTCAACGCCACCGGGGTGAAGCGGCTCCTGCCCTATATCCTGATGTCGGGCCTGCTCTGGTATTTCGTGTTGCTTTCGGGGGTGCATGCGACGATCGCGGGCGTGCTGGCCGCGATGATGATCCCGATTACCAAAACACCAGGCGCGCCCGACGCCGTCGACAGCCCGCTGCACAAGATGGAGCATGCGATCGCGCCGTGGAGCGCCTTCTTCATCGTGCCGGTCTTCGGTTTCGCCAATGCCGGCGTCAATCTCGACGGCATGGGTCCGGAACAAATTCTCGCGCCACTGCCGCTCGGCATCGCGCTCGGCCTGTTCGCGGGCAAGCAGCTCGGCATTTTCGGCAGCGTCTGGCTCGCCGTGAAGTTCGGCGTGGCGGGCAAGCTGCGCGGTGCGACCTGGCTGCAGATCTACGGCACGGCGATGCTCTGCGGCATCGGTTTCACCATGAGCCTGTTCATCGGCGGCCTCGCCTTCCCGGGCAACCAGCTGCTGATCGAAGAGGCGAAAATCGGCGTGCTGCTCGGCTCCGCCATGTCCGGAGTCGTCGGTTACCTCTTGCTGCGCTTCGCGCCGCTGCACGAGAACCACACCGAGATCGAAGCCGAGGAAGCCGGAGAGATTGCGCGGGACGGCGATGTCGAGAATGTCTGCGAGGACGTGCCGCCAAAAGGCGCCGAGCAGAGCTGAGCCAAGCGCGGGAGTTGCAATTCTCGCCGACCCGCTGTATTATTACGACAATACAGCAAGGAGAAGTCCGAGTGCGCACCTTACTCATTTCGATTTTCGCATTGGCGCTCGCCGCTTGCGACGGCGTCATCGAGATCAACGGCGACGGGCTGACCAACGGTCAGACGTTGAGCGAGCTGGAGCTGGCGGAGTTCGATTCCGTGTCCCTGCGTGGTCCCGACAATGTCGAGATCGTGCTTGGCGACACCTTCGATATCCGGGTCGAGGGCGATTCCGACGTGACCGACCGGGTGCGTTTCGAAATCCGCCGGGACACGCTGCGGATCGGGCGGGAAAGCTCGTCGGGCCTGTCGATCAACGATGAGCCTGCGACCATCTATATCACGATGCCGGTCATCAACGGTGCGTCGGTGCTTGGTTCCGGCGACATGCAGGTCGCGCGCGCCGAATCGGACGCCTTCGAGCTTTCAATTGCCGGCTCGGGCAGCCTGTCGATCGCCGAGCTGGTTGCCGACCGCGCGGAATTCGATATTGCCGGCTCCGGCGACGTTACCGCCGCCGGTACGGTCCGCAATCTCGAGATCGGAATAGCCGGCTCCGGCGATGTCGAGGCCGAGGACCTCGAGGTCGAGCGCGCCGAGATCGATATCGCCGGTTCGGGCAATGTCGAGATCACGGCGTCCGGCCGGGTCGAGGGCAATCTGATCGGATCGGGCGATGTGCGCGTGCGCGGCGATGCCGAATGCAGCGCCAATTCGATCGGCTCGGGCGAAATGCGCTGCGGGTAGAGCGGAAGCCTTTCGACCAACACCTGTATCGGCACGATTAACGGCAGTTGTCGTAATTTCTGCAATCCGCTAGGTTCGGATCACCGAACAGGGAGGATAAGATGCGGATAATTCTATCGGCTATGGCGCTCGCGATCGCGGCCTGCACGAACGGCGCTGCGCAGGAAAATCGTGCCGTCGCAGGAGAGTCGAACACGCAGACGCGGCAGTCCATGGCGGTTGTGACGCGCGACTATGATGTCCGCGATTTCCGGCGGGTGGCGCTGTCGACACCCGACAATGTCGAGATTCGGCCCGGCGCCGATTTCTCTGTTCGCGCGCGGGGCCCCGCGTCGATTCTCGATGAACTTGAATTGCGTGTTGAAGACGACGTCCTCGAAATCGGTTATCGCCATCGCGAGTCGGGCCGGCGCTGGAACCGCCCAAGCGGCGAACCGGCAACAATCGTCGTAACGATGCCGAGCCTGTCCGGCGTTTCGCTCGCGGGATCCGGGGATATCGATGTCGGGCGCTTCACGGCGCAGAGTTTCGAAGCCTCGATTGCCGGCTCCGGAAACATCGCGATCGAGTCTTTGCAAACCGACGAGGCGGCATTCGAAATCGCGGGCTCGGGCGATCTCAGCGTGGCCGGCACGGCGGGTGCTGTCGATCTCGCGATCGCCGGATCGGGCGATGTCGCGGCCAATGACTTCCGGGCGCAGAGCCTCGATGTCGATATCGCAGGCTCCGGCGATGTCAGCGCCTATGTTACCGATACGGTCCAGGCGTCCTTTGTCGGCTCTGGCGATGTCGTCGTGCGCGGCGGCGCGCAGTGTCGGTCGAGCGCGATCGGTTCCGGCCGGTTGCGCTGCGACTAGGTTTGCGGAACTAGGATTTCCGGCGGGCCTTTTCGTCCAGCCCGGACATGCCGTCGCGGCGCTCCAGCTCGGCCAGCACATCGGCAAGCGGCACATCGCGCTCGGCTAGCAGGATGAGCAGATGGAACAGCGCATCGGCCGCTTCGGCGGCCAGCGCCGCATCGTCTTCCACCAGCGCCGCGACGATAGTCTCGACCGATTCTTCGCCGAATTTCTGCGCGATCTTCTCGCGGCCCTTGCCGAACAGTTTCGCGACGTAGGATTTGTTGGGGTTGCCGTCCTTGCGGTCGTGGATGATCCGTTCGAGGCGAGTCAGCGTATGGGCCATCGGTTGCGTCTGCGCGGGTCGGTCCGCCGCGTCAACCGGCCTTGTCGATATCGGCCTTCTTGCGGCGCTTGCTGATCTGGCGGCCGACAAGCAGACCGGTGAGGCCCAACGCGAAGAGCATGATATCGCCGGGCGCATCGACGCTGACCGCGGATGCGATCGCCGGCGTCGCGCCAATCGCGATGGCGGCCAGGAAGGCGGCGATGATGCGCGGGACGGTCATCCACGCTCCCGAAACGGTGAACTCCGCGTTTACCACGCAAGAAATCGGCCAATTCCGGGATTCGCCGCATGTTTCGGTGGCGTAATGGTTAACGCCGGATTGGCGAACAGGGTTACTGTAAAGTTACCCGACGCTTTTGCCGCCGCGCACCGGGATTCCGGCCGCTGCCAGCGCGGCGCGCGCTTCGCCGATGCTGTGCGTGCCGAAATGGAAGATCGAGGCGGCGAGCACGGCGTCTGCATGGCCATCCCGTATCCCTTCGACGAGATGGTCGAGCGTACCGACACCGCCCGACGCGACGACGGGTATGGATACCGTGTCTGCTATCGTGCGCGTGAGTTCGAGGTCGTAGCCGTCCTTGGTACCGTCCCGGTCCATCGATGTGACGAGCAACTCTCCCGCGCCGAGTTCGGCCAGCCTTCGGGCATGCGCCACGGCGTCGATGCCGGTTCCGCGCCGCCCGCCATGGGTGAAGATTTCCCAGCCGCCCTTGCCGTCCGCCCGGGCGTCGATCGATCCGACCACGCACTGGCTGCCGAACCGTTCGGCCATCTCTCCAACAAGCTCGGGCCGGGCGACGGCGGCGCTGTTGACCGCGACCTTGTCCGCGCCAGCCAGAAGCAGTCGCCGGGCATCGTCGGGCGTGCGGACACCGCCGCCGACGGTGAACGGCATGAAACAGACGGCCGCGGTGCGCTCGACGATATGAAGCAGCGTGTCGCGCTCCTCATGGCTCGCCGTGATGTCCAGAAAACAGAGCTCGTCGGCCTCGGCCGCGTCATAGACGCGCGCCTGCTCGACCGGATCCCCGGCATCGGCAAGATCGACGAAATTGACGCCTTTGACGACACGGCCATTGGCGACATCGAGACAGGGAATGATGCGCTTGCGGAGGGTCATTGGATTTCTCTCGTCGGACCTTCGCTACGCTCAGGCGCGGCACCAGCCCGCTCCCCCTCCCGACCTCCCAGTGATTGTACCCTGTTGGGAGGCCGGGAGGGGGAGCGGGCTGGTGCCGCGATTTTCCGCCAGGAAAATTCTGACAAACGGCACTTCATTGCGCGGCAATCGCCAGCGCCGTCGCGAGGTCCAGCGTGCCGTCATAGAGCGCGCGGCCGGTGATTACGCCCTCGATCCCGGCATCGGCATGGATGGTGAGCGCATGGATATCGGCGATGCCCTTCACGCCGCCCGAGGCGATGACCGGGATGTCGGTCGCCTTCGCCAGATCCACCGTCGCCTCGATATTGCAGCCCTTGAGCAATCCGTCGCGCCCGACATCGGTGAAGAGCAGGGCGGCGACGCCGGCATCCTCGAACCGCTTGGCCATCTCGATCACGCTGACCTCGGAGGTTTCTGCCCAACCCTGTGTCGCTACAAACCCATCCTTCGCATCGACCGCGACGACGATCCCGCCCGGAAAATCGCGTGCGACTTCCCTGACGAAATCGGAGTCGGTGAGCGCCGCCGTGCCGATCACGATCCGGGCGACACCGAGATCGAACCAGCGCTCGACATCGGCGCGGTTCCGGATGCCGCCGCCAAGCTGCACATGGCCGGGGAAACTCTCGACGATCGACTCGACCGCGTCCGCATTCTTCGCTTCGCCCGCAAATGCCCCGTCGAGATCGACGACATGGAGGTGCCCGGCGCCGGCTTCTGCGAACAGCCGCGCCTGATCGGCCGGGTCGTCGCCATAGACCGTCGCGCGATCCATATCGCCCTCCGCAAGACGGACAACCTGCCCAGCCTTGAGGTCGATGGCGGGGAAAACAATCAAGCTCATGGTTTGATGCTTTCTGTCAGAATTTTCCTGGCGGAAAATCGCGGCACCGGTCCGCACCCCCTCCCGGCCTCCCAATCAGGGTACACTTGTGGGAGGCCGGGAGGGGGTGCGGGCCGGTGCCGCGCTCGACTGTCAGGTCGAGTCTGATAGGGAATCCTCATGGTTTCCACGCCAGAAAGCGGGCGAGGAAATCGAGGCCGTATTTCTGGCTCTTTTCCGGGTGGAACTGGACGCCGATCATCGTGTCCCGGCCGATCGCCGCGGTTACCGGGCCGCCATGGTCGGTCATCGCATAGGCGTCGGCCGGATCGGCGAGCGCGACATGATAGCCGTGCAGGAAATAGGCCTCGCCCGGTTCGATCAGCGGCGGTGCGCCTTGTGGCGTCACATCGTTCCAGCCCATATGCGGGATTTTGAGGCGCGGGTCGGTGCTCGCCAGCGGCTTTACGGCGCCGGCGATCCAGCCCAGCCCGTCATGCGTACCGTGCTCCTCGCCGCGTTCGGCCATCAGCTGCATGCCGACGCAGATCCCGAGAAAGGGGCGCGCCTTGTCCGCCGCTGCCTTGTGCAAGGCCTCTATCATGCCGGGCAGCGCCGAAAGGCCGTTCATACAGGCGGCGAATGCGCCGACACCGGGCAGAACGATGCGGTCGGCCGCTTCCAAGGCGTGTGCTTCCGCCGTGACGTCGATTGCGCCCGCGCCTGCGGCCATCAGCGCATTGTGCACCGACCGCAAATTCCCCGCGCCATAATCGATCAGCGCTATGCGCTCGCCCATCAGCCGAGCGTGCCCTTGGTCGAAGGGATCGCGCCGCCCTTACGCGGATCGATCTCGACCGCGTTGCGCAGCGCCCGCGCCAGCCCCTTGAACAGGCTCTCGCAGATATGATGGTTATTCTCGCCATACAGCGTTTCGATGTGGAGCGTGATGCCGGCAGTACCGGCGAAGCTGTGGAACCAGTGCTGGATCAGCTCGGTATCCATCTCGCCGAGCCGCTCCTGGCTGAAACCCGATTTCCAGACGAGATAGGGCCGTCCCGATATATCGAGCGCGACGCGCGAGAGCGTTTCGTCCATCGGCGAATAGGCGGAGCCGTAGCGCCGGATGCCGGCCTTGTCGCCGAGCGCCTTCGCCACCGCCTCGCCCAGCGCGATCGCGCTATCCTCGGTCGTGTGATGCTGGTCGACATGCAAATCGCCATCGACCTTCAGATCGATATCGATCAGCGAATGGCGCGAGAGCTGTTCGATCATATGATCGAGAAAGCCGATGCCCGTCGACACGGTATAGGTGCCGCTCCCATCGAGATTGATCTCGACGGCGATATCGGTTTCGCCGGTCTTACGTTCGATTGTCGCGCTGCGCATGGCGCGCGATATAGCCGAAAACGGCTTCCGCGCAACGTCATGTCTTGACCCTTGCCGCCGACGCGTTCACCAAACCGCTATGAGCGATGAGACGCCCGACAGCCTGATTCCCTATGACGAGATCGTGCAGGAGGCGCTGCGCGCGGTCGTCGGGCGGGTGCTGAGCGAAGTCGGCGAGGCGGGCGATCTGCCCGGCGAGCATCATTTCTACATAACCTTCAAGACCAGGGCGCCGGGCGTCGATATTCCTGGCCATCTGCTCGAACGCTTTCCGGACGAGATGACGATCGTGCTGCAGAAGCGCTTCTGGGAGCTGACCGTCGACGAAGAGGGATTCTCTGTCGGGCTGAGCTTCAACCAGGTGCCGTCGACGCTGATCGTGCCCTTCGCCGCGATCACCGGTTTCGTCGATCCGGCCGTCAATTTCGCGCTGCAGTTCCAGGCGCAGGGCGACGACAGCGCGCCCGGTGAACATGACGAGGCCGAGAACGATCCGCCGGCGGCCGAGCCGGTCGAAGACGGCTCCAACGTCGTCGCGGTCGATTTCAAACGCAAGAAATGAGCTTCGATCCGGGATTGCCGACGGCGCACTGAACATGTCTGATCTTTGTCTTGTCCGGTCAGGAGGAGGCCTTTCCCCTATGTTCGCGGCGCATCCTCCTGTCCTACAGGGCCGGCTTCGCGTTATAATCGGTGCCGTCATGATCCCCCGCCGCATACCGCGCCATCGGGCGCCGCTCCGGAAAGTCACACCCGGCACCGGGATACATGCCCTTTATCGGCGGTTTTTCGCGCTGGAACGGCAAAGGTCACACGGTGTAAAAGCGGCGTTCGGTGTCAATCGCCGCCAGGGTTTCGTTCCCTTCGAACCCGCGAATCCCGAACCGCCGGATCGGAGCAGGAAACAAGGGTCATCACGACCGCATGATACGAAAGACGAGAAATGACAGATAATACCCGCACCGAAACCGACTCCATCGGCCCGATCGAAGTGCCGGCCAGCGCCTATTGGGGCGCGCAGACGCAGCGCAGCCTGGAGAATTTCCCCTTTGCCCCGCATGAGCGGATGCCGCTCGGCATCGTCCATGCTCAGGCGGCGGTCAAACAGGCCGCGGCGCGGGTCAACAAGAAACACGGGCTGGACGCCAAGCTCGCCGATGCGATCGAAGCCGCGGCGACGGCGATCCGCGACGGGAAGCATGACCGCGAATTCCCCTTGACCATCTTCCAGACCGGTTCGGGCACGCAAACCAATATGAACGTCAACGAGGTGATCGCGGGGATCGCCAACGAGGCGCTTGCGGGCACGCGCGGCGGCAAGGACCCTGTGCATCCCAACGATCATGTGAACATGTCGCAAAGCTCGAACGACAGTTTCCCGACGGCGCTCCACGTTTCCACCGCGCTCGCGACCCGCGATGTGCTGCTGCCCGCGCTCGATACGCTGATCGCCTCGCTGACCGCGAAAGCCGAGGCCTGGGACCATATCGTCAAGATCGGCCGCACCCATACGCAGGACGCGACGCCGCTCACGCTGGGGCAGGAATTTTCCGGCTATGCGGCGCAGCTCGTCAGCTGCAAGGCGCGGATCGAGGGCGCGCTCGCCGGCAATATCGCGAAGCTCGCCATCGGCGGCACGGCGGTCGGCACCGGGCTCAACGCGCCCGAAGGCTGGGCGACGGATATGGCCGAGGCGATCTCGGACATCACCGGCTTTGATTTCGAAAGCGCGCCCAACAAGTTCGAGCAACTCGCCGCCAAGGACGGGCTCGTCTTCTTCTCCGGCGCGCTCAATACGCTGGCGGTGGCGCTCACCAAGATCGCCAACGATATCCGCTTCCTGGGATCCGGGCCGCGCTCGGGGCTCGGCGAGCTTTCGCTGCCGGCGAACGAGCCGGGCAGTTCGATCATGCCCGGCAAGGTGAACCCGACCCAGTGCGAAAGCCTGACCATGGTCGCCGGGCAAGTGATCGGCAATCATCAGGCGGTGACGGTCGGCGGCATGCAGGGGCATTTCGAGCTCAATGTCTTCATGCCGCTGATCGGATCGAACGTCCTGCGCTCTATCGACCTGCTCGCGACCGGCATGACGAGTTTCGCCGAACGCTGTGTCGACGGCATCGAAGCCAATGAGGAGCAGATCGCCGAACTGGTGGGCCGCTCGCTGATGCTGGTGACCGCGCTCGCGCCCGAAATCGGGTACGACAACGCCGCGAAGATCGCCAAACACGCGCATCAGAACGGCCAGACGCTCAAAGAGGCGGGTCTCGAGCTGGGCCTGGTCGACGAAGAGACTTTCGATCGTGTCGTCCGGCCGGAAAAGATGATCGGCCGTTAATCGGCCTCCGCTCCGCTTGACTATGGCGTTTCCGCCTGCAGGCCGACTGTAACAAGAATTACATAATATCTCTATTTAGGCGATATTAATGATGAGTCGCGCGACGATTGTTGTCGCGGCCAATATTTGATATATTCGCCTTATCGAGTCGTAATAAAAGAAAATGAAGACTCCGAAGAATACTTTCTTCGGGGCAAGGAGTACTTGTGCCTATATAAATCAGAAATAGACATGCGGAGACGGAAAATGGCAAAGAAAAAGAGCGGAAGTTCGGCGTCAGAGAGTAAAGGCAAGAAGCAGGACAATGGGGATTTCGACGATCCCGAAGGTGCCGACGTAACGGAAGCCGAAGATCAGAACGGTGACGAGCTCGAAGACCCGGTCGCCGAAATGGACGACATGCTCGACGAAGAAGAGGCGGAGGACGAAACCGACAGCGATTATGCCGAGACGGCCTATTCGGAAGCCGAAGGCGTCGATGCGCCGGAAAATGTGCTCGAGGCGAAAGAAAGCATCGAAGCCTTTATTGCCGGCGAGATCGGTTCGGAGAGTTATTCGGCATTCGATACGTCGGGAACGGCGAACATCGTCGGTGTCGGTATCGGCTCGGCCGAAGTCGATATGGAGCAGATATCCGAGGACGGCCCGGGAACGGCGACGCTCAACGTCTATGTCGCCGAACCGACCAGCGAGGAAGCGGTGCGGGCGGTGCTGTACGACGATATGTCGGTACAATCGGTCGGCGACGACGGCATGCCGGTGAACATCATCAATTGCGGCCCGATCGACGCGCTCGCGCATCGCTTCAAGGACCGTCCGGCGCCGGGCGGCATTTCCATCGGCAATGCGCGGGTGAATTCGGCCGGTACGCTCGGCTGCCTCGCGCGCGGCCGCCGTAACCCGCGCAACCGGCGTGTGTTGTTGCTCAGCAACAACCATGTGATCGCGCTGTCGAACCAGGGGCGTTACGGCGACTCGATCCTCCAGCCGGGGCGGCTCGACGGCGGCGTGAACACCCGCGATCGGATCGCGATCCTCGAACGGTTCATCACGATCCATTTCAACGGCCGCGCCAATTATGTCGATTGCGCGACGGGATGGTGCTGGCACCGCCGCGTGCGCCGCGAGCTCGTCTATCTCAGCGGCGGGAGCAGGCGCTATTTCCGGGTCGCGAGCCGGCCTGTGGCCTGCCGCCGGAACATGCTGGTCGGCAAGTCTGGCCGCACGACGCAGTTGCGCGCCGGGCGGGTGACCGACTGCAACGCCACGATCCGCGTCAACTATGGCAGCGGCCGCGTGGCGCTGTTCCGTGACCAGATCACGATCCGGGGCACGAGCGGCCAGTTCAGCGCGCCCGGCGACTCCGGTTCGCTGGTCTGGCAGTGGGACCGGCGCCGCAATCCGGTGGGCCTGCTTTTCGCGGGCGGCGGGGGCTTCACCTTTGCCAACAAGATTGGTCGCGTGCTCTCGGCACTCGATATCAATCTCTACACCTGATAGTCTCTGGCGGGGCGGGCTTCCGGCCGGCCCCAAGGAGGATGGCGATGACGAATAGCGGTAGCGCCCGACCCGAAGGCGACGATCCGGCGGCCTATGTCTATGACGGTGAAGACGAAGACGCCGCGGCGACCAGCTTCATGCGCCGCGCGGAAGCGGCCTTTCTTGACCGGGAAGGCGTGGTGGGCGTCGGCAGCGGTATCGGGAAGAGCGGCGAGGAGACGCTGCTCGTCTATGTCGAGACGGCCGAGGCCGGCGAGGCGCTGCCAGCGCGTTTTGCGGGGCGGCGCGTCGTGCCGCAGGTCAGCGGGGTGATCCGGGCGCAGGATACGTAATAGTCGCCCGCCGGACCCCTTCTGCCCTCTATCTTTTTTGGAACAGTTGGCGTCCTCTGCCGTTTGTTGCGTGAGTGCAACGAATGGATTGATGGTTTCTTATGGGTATGGACGGCGGTTTTCTCACGATATTGACGGATCAGATCGGCGATATGGGCGAGCAGCTCGTCCGCATGCTGCCGCAATTTGCGATTGCGCTGGTCGTGATCGTCATCACCTGGCTGCTCGCCAAGGGCGGGCGCAAGATCGCGCAGAAGCTGATCGGCAGCACCGAGGTGCGGCCAAGCCTGCTGACGCTGATCGAGACCGTTATCACCGTCCTGATCTGGATTCTCGGCCTGTTCATCGCCGCGACGATCATCCTGCCCGGACTGACGGCCGGCAGTATTCTCGCCGGTCTCGGCATCGGGGCGGTCGCGATCGGCTTCGCCTTTCAGGACATTTTCGAGAATTTTCTCGCCGGCGTGCTGATCATGGTGCGCGAAAAGATGCGCATCGGCGACGTGATCGAATGCGAAGGGATCAGCGGCAAGGTCGAGCAGATCACCATGCGCGAAACCTATGTCCGCAAGCTTTCCAACGAAGTGACGATCGTCCCCAATTCCATCCTGTTCAAGAACCCGGTCGAGATTTTCACCGACGATCCGGGGCGGCGGCACGAAGTCGTGTGCGGCGTCGCCTATGACGTTGATCTCGACGCGGCGGCGAAGGTGATCGAAGATGCGGTCAAAGGCTGCGATAAGATCGACCAGAGCAAGGGCGTCGATGTGTTCGCCTGCGAATTCAACTCGAGCTCGGTGGATTTTCGGATTCGCTGGTGGTCGGGCTCCAAGCCGCGCGATCGGCATGAAAGCACCGATCAGGTCGTTCGCGCCGTAAAGGCCGCGCTCGACACGGCGGGGATCGAAATCCCCTTCCCGTACGTTACCCATACGTTCAAGGAACCCGTACCGTTGGAGAGTCGATAATGAGCCTGATCAGAAGTCTTGTCGGTGGGGCGATGGGCGAAACGGCGCGTCGCCGGTCCGCCGGGCGCGGATTGCTGGGCTTCGGGGTCGGACTCATCGCCGCACGGATCGCGACACGCTCGCTGCCCGGCGCGGCCCTGGTCGGGGGCGGACTTCTCGCCAAATATCTGTGGGACAAGAAGCGCGAACGCGAGTCGGCCGAAGCCGGCGGCCTCGACGCGCGCGATGCCGAGATGACCATGGCGCGCGCCGAGGGCGAGACCGATATCGCCGCGTCCGCCTCGCCTGTCGGCAGATCGTCGCCAACCGCTTAGAGTCCGCCCTGCCACTCGCGGATCGCGTCGACCGGCCAGACGAGCATGAGCACATTGAGCGTGAGATTGTCGCGGATCGTCCAGAGCGTGAACAGTTCGAAGGCAAGTCCGACGATTACGGTCGGCCATAGCCCGATTCGCCGCGCGATCAGAAAACCCAGCCCCATCCAGCCGATATCGGCGACGGAGTTGATGATCGCATCGCCTGAATAGCCGAAGGCAGCCGTCGCCTCGCGATAGCGGTTGATGATGATTGGCGAGTTTTCGAGTATCTCCCACGCCGCCTCGATCGCGACGGCGAGGCAAAACCAAAGGCCGACCGGGCGGCTTCGCAACAGCAGCCAGCCCAGCCCGCAGAACAGGAAGCCATGGATGATATGGCTCGGCGTGTACCAGTCGGCGAGATGCTGGCTGTTGTCGGGGCCGTGCACCGTGCCGACCCAGAGCTTGATCTCGCCGCACTCGCAGATCGGGTTGCGGCCCATGACGTACAGAATGCCGGCCGCGACGATCACGATCGCTGCAGCGATGATCCAATAGTGCCGCGCGATATCCCCCTCCCCGTCTTGACCTCGCCGCGTAGCTGCGCGAACCGGGTCCATGGCCGATCCGATCCAGCTTGAGCGCCGCGGGCTGCTCTATGTGCTCTCATCGCCGAGCGGGGCGGGCAAGTCCACCATCGCGCGGATGCTGCTCGCCGGGGACGACGAGATCTCGCTGTCGGTGTCGGCGACGACCCGCCCCATCCGCGAGGGCGAGATCGATGGCCAGCATTATCATTTCGTCGACAATGAAGAATTCGACCGGCTGATCGCCGACGAGGCGTTTCTCGAATGGGCGCATGTGTTCGACCGGCGTTACGGCACGCTGAAGGCCGAAGTGAACAAGTCGCTCGACGCCGGACGCGACGTGCTGCTCGATATCGACTGGCAGGGGACGCAGCAGCTCAAACAGGTGGATCCCGATATCGTCCGAGTCTTCGTCCTGCCGCCGTCGATGGCGGAGCTCGAGCGCCGGTTGCGCGGACGGGGCACCGACAGCGATGAAGTGATCGCCGGGCGGATGGAGCGGGCCGCGGCCGAGATCAGCCATTGGGCCGAATATGATTATGTGCTGGTCAATGACGATGCGGACCGCTGCGCCGCGCGCGCCAAGGCGATCCTCGAAGCCGAGCGGCTGCGCCGCAACCGGCGGACCGGCCTTGTCGATTTCGTGCGCGGCCTGATCGGATAGCTCCGACGGGGGCAAGCGCGACGATGCAGTTTCCGGAATTTGCGTAATGAATGCAGTGCGCTAGATAAGCGGCTGGCCGAGTTACGGACGTTCGAGATCTGGAGGGGTGTATGAAGACTTTCATTCGACTCATGGCGTGCGGCCTCGCATCGATAGGCCTTGCCCAGCCCGCATTCTCGCAGAACGATACCGGAGCCGCGATATCGTCGGCCGACAATGCTGTTGCCGACTATACGGTAGGCAATCCGGAACCGCTGACGACCCGCATTCCGCAGGAACGGCTGGACCGCATCATGGCGCAGGTTCGCGCCCATCGCGCATTTCCGGATGCCGACCTCGAAGACTGGCAATGGGGCGTGCCTCAGGACTGGATGGCCGGCATGGTCGAGTATTGGGCGAATGACTATGATTGGCGCGCCGCGGAAGCGCGGCTCAATCGCTTCGACAACTTCATCGTGCCGATTGGCGGCAAGCGTCTGCATTTCATCCATGAGCGCGGGAGCGGCGCAAACCCGACGCCGTTGCTCATCCTTCATGGCTGGCCCTATTCGGTCTATTCCTTCACGGACGTCATCGATCGGCTGGCGCATCCGGAACGCTATGGCGGCAGCGCGGAAGATGCTTTCGATGTGGTCGTCGTCTCGATTCCGGGCGTGGGTTTCTCCGAGGCGCCGGAAGCGCCCGAAAGCCTGCGCACTTCCGGGCATCGCTACCACGCTCTGATGACACAGGTTTTGGGCTATAATCGCTTCATCACGCATGGCGGCGACCAGGGAGCGATCAGCGCAGCGTGGATGGCCTATGATTTTCCCGACGCGGTGATCGGGCACCATACGCACATGTTCTATCCCCGACACGCTGGCTCGCCTTGGCTGTCCGGTGAAGTGGGGCCTGATCCGAGTGAGGCCGAACTGGCGTGGATAGCGGCCGAGGCTCAATCGCCATTCGGCCAGCTCGCTTATATCCTGACCCATGTCGCGCGCGGCGAGACGCTGGCGGCGGCGCTTGCGGACAATCCGGTCGGTCAGGCCGCGTGGATCTGGGACAAATGGTATTATTG
Source organism: Parasphingopyxis sp. (assembly GCF_052168295.1). GTDB lineage: Bacteria > Pseudomonadota > Alphaproteobacteria > Sphingomonadales > Sphingomonadaceae > Parasphingopyxis. The sequence goes on from NZ_JBQLZN010000031.1 coordinate 13,990, forward strand.
GACCGACAAGAGCGCGCGGCCGTTCGGCGAAGTCTATACCCGCGACCGGCTGATCGACGAGGCAATGTACTATATCGCCACGGACAGTTTCCGGACGTCGCTCTGGCCCTATATCGCGCTCGGGACCGAGAATGTGTCGACGCTGCCCGAAGGGGAAATGATCGACAATCCGGCCGGCGTGACCGCCTGGCCCGACCCGGTCTTCCCGCTGCCGCCGCGCGAATATGTCGAACGCAGCAGAACGAACCTCGTGCATTATACGACGCCGCCGCGCGGCGGCCATTTCCCGATGGTCGAGGAGCCCGAGCTCTATGTCGAGGATTTGCGGTCTTTTCGCGCAGCGATAATGGCGCCGGAGTGAGCACGAACTGATACTGTAATCGGTTCCCTTCCATTGAGGACTGGTTGCGCCTAGCGTCCCGTCATTATCCAGGGGAGGGATTTATGATCAAAGTCATTCCGGGCGCGATCCTTGGGGCGATCGCGATGTTCATCTTGGGGTTCATCTTTTTCGCGACGCCGCTGTCGAGCATTCATGTCGACAGTCTGGAAGATACCGAGGCCGCCGCCGTACAAACCGCGCTCGCCGCCAATATGCCGGCCGACGGCGCGGGCACCTATGTCGTGCCCGAGCCCTCGGCATCGCGCGAGCAGAGCGAACTCTATGCGCGCGGACCCATCGCAATGGTGCATTACAACTCCAGCGGCTTTGCCATCGGCGCGACCGGGTCGCTGCTCGGCGGCTTCGTGCATATGCTGATATCCGCGCTTGTGCTCGGCGCGGCCCTCTACACGCTTTCCGGCCATGTGCGCGATTTCGGGGCACGCCTCTCGATCACGATCCTGTTCGCGCTCGCGGCTTCCATATTCACCATGCTCGGCGATCCGATCTGGTATCATCAGGATTGGACGCACCACGTCTACCGGTTCATCGCCAATACGATCATGTTTGTCGCCGCGGGCGCGATAATCGCGCGCTGGTTCCTGCCCAAACATATCGACAGCGACGACCGGTTCGGGGCGGAAGAAAGTTAGGTTGGGTAATTGCGGCCAAGGCAATTGCCTGCCGCGACGGGATAGCCGTATCAGCGCCGCATGCTGACAGCCCTGCTCCCGGTCATCGCCTTTTTCACGGCGCTGCTATCGGGCATTTTCGGCATGGCAGGCGGCATGGTGCTGATGGGCGCGCTCGTCCTGCTGCTGCCCGTCAGCGCGGCGTTCGTGACCCATGGCATCATCCAGATCGTGTCGAACGGATGGCGCGCCTGGCTTAACCGCACCGATATCGTCTGGCCGATTATCGGCTGGTACGCGCTCGCTTCGCTCGTGACGGGCATCGCCTTTTTCGCGCTGCTGACCGAATGGCAGCCGGACCGCGCCCTGGTATTCGTTGCGCTGGGGCTGGTGGGGCTCTCGGTCTGGCTGCCGGCGAAGCGATTTGCGCTCGATGCGCAGCGGCCGCCGCACGCTTTCGCTTCGGGCGTCCTGGTGACGGGCACGAACCTCGTTGCGGGCGTCGCCGGGCCGCTGCTCGACATATTCTTCGTGCGCACGACGCTGACCCGGCACCAGATCGTCGCGACCAAAGCGCTGACCCAGGTCTTCGCGCATCTGGCCAAGATCGTCATCTATGGCTCGTTGCTCTTCATGGCGGTGCGCGGTGAGGCGCTGCCATGGCTCGGCATATTGCTTGCGATCCCACTGACCTTGCTCGGCACGCGCGTCGGCAAGGCCGTGCTCGACCGGATGTCGGATGCCAGCTTCCTCGGTTGGACCCGCTGGATCGTCACCCTGATCGGGCTCGTTTATCTCGCGCGTGGATTGGCAATTGTTGGCGGGTAAGGAAAAGTCCGCACCGCGCAATTTTCGAAAAATTTGATTTCGTGCATCGCCAGGTGCGGGAAAGCATATTGTGCGGCGCAGCATGTCGCGCCTATCCAAGAGCGCAGGAGAGCGATGTTTCGAAATGGCGATCAGTAACAGTCTGCCATTGGAGACCGACCATGAGAGCTTTCCGCATTTTCCCAGCCATCCTGTCCGTCATGGCCGTGCCGGCGCTTGCCGATGCCGGATCCGAACAGCGCTTCGAGCATGACGGCATCACCTATGTGTACGAGGTCGAAGAGCGCGAGGACCGTCGCATATTGAGCGGGCGGCAATATCCATCGGGCGCCCGATTCCGCCTCATCGTGCGCGAGGGCCGCGTATCGGGCCGGGTGAACGGCAGCGCGGTGTATTTCCGCCTGGCGGATATCGACGAAGCGCAGATACGCGCGATCGAACTCGCATCGAACTGACCGTCGGGGTGCTGGGCGGCCGGGGTGCCGGGCGCGCGCGTCGACGTCCGCTCCCTGCGATCAGGCTGGCACGATCAGAGCGGACGGATCAGGCCGCGCGATAGCAGCCGGCGGATCAGGTCTGCGGCATCATCGTCCTCAATGCCTTCCAGATCCGACCGCGCAAAGGGTTCGCCGGTCATCGCGCGTTCGAAAGCCGGCCGCTTCGTGCCGATAAACTCGCTCGAGCCGCCGCGCGTGACGACCGCGAACTCCTCGCTCTCCTCATCCTCGATGATGCGATAGAGCGCGCTCGGATCGGCGCGATATTGCTGGTCGTCCGCGATCGGGTTGGACGCGTGGCGGACGATCCCCGCCATGTCCGGTGTGCGGGATTTCAGATAATCCTCGGCGATGATGTCGAGCGGCTCGTCCAGCTCGGCCTTTTCGGCAAGCTCGGCGATGAAAGCGCGAAACTGTTCGGTTGCCGGGCCGCGATCGAAGTCGCGATTGGCATAGCCGGGCGGCAGGGCGCGCCGCAGCCCGTCGGTCTCCAGCGCCGCCTTCGAAATCGATTCGAGTACGACATCGGCCCAGGTCTTGGTGACGAGGCCGAGCGTGATGTGCAGCGAGGCTTCCTCATCATGTGCATCGGCGTCATGCATCATGCCGCGCGGGATGTAGACGGCGTCGCCGGCGCGCAGCACGAACTCATCGGTCGGATCGCCGACCTCGTGGACGCCAGGCTCGAAGCCCTCGCCGCGAAATGGCTTGCCCACAGGTTCATCGTAGATGCGCCAGCTTTTGGCGCCCGAGACCTGCAGCACGAACACGTCGTGATTGTCGTAATGGGTGCGAAAGCCCTTGGCGCCGGGCGGGGTCAGGTAAATGTTGGTCTGCACCGATGCGCTGAACACCGGTTCGAGCGCGCGGACGAAATCGCCGAGCGGTTTGTGATAGCTGTGAAGGTGCGGCGCGATGATCGTCGCCTTGTCTTGATAGAGCCGGAGCAGCGCGCTGCGGTCGATCTGGTCGTTGGCGAGGGTGAAGGCGTCGCGCGTGATCTGCGGTTCCGCCCGGGTCGCGTCGATCTGCCCTTCGAAGAGCTGGTTGTCAGCGATAAAGGCGTCGAGCACGTCGACCGAAACGAGATCGGCATAGCGCCCCGGCTCCTCGCGCTCGATCAGATATACGCGCTCTTCGAAAGTCTCGGTGAAGAAGGCGCTGGGGTCGACGGGGTCGAGAACCCGCGCAAGCGCGTCGCGCGATTCGTCGGGCAGGCCCGGCGTCGGATCATATTTGTGCATGTTCGTTTCCAGATATTCGGTGCCGGGCGCTAGTTACCGCGGCCCTGTCCCACCGGATCGGCATTCGCGCCGGTGTCGCTATCAGTGATGCCGCGGACGCTGCCCGGGCCGCCCCGGCCGCCGTTCAGCGGATCGGCTGATGCCCCGGTATCCCGGTCGGTAATGCCCGTATTGGCCCGGCGTCCCTGACCGACCGGATCGGCATTGGTGCCGGTGTCGGTGTCCGTCATGCCCGTGCCGCTGCCGCCACGGTTCCCGCCGCGTCCCTGGCCGACGGGGTCGGCATTGGCGCCGGTGTCGCTATCGGTAATGCCGCGGCTATTGCCGCTGCCGCCGCGTCCCTGGCCCACGGGATCGGCGTTCGCGCCGCCGTCGCTGTCCGTGATGCCGCTACCGCCATTGCGCGGTCCGCCGCGGCCATTGCCTGCGGGATCGGCACTCGCGCCGCTGTCGCTATCGGTGAGCCCGCTCTCCGGTGCGGATGTCTCCGACCCGGGCGAGGGCCGGTTGGAACCGGCCGAACCCGTTTCCGATGCGCCTGCGCCGCCCTCGGGCGCCAGATCGTCGGAGGGGTCGGTACCGCTCGTCTCATTGTCTTCGCTGCCGCCGAGGCCGAGCTGGTCGCATGCCCCGGTCACCACGCCCATCGCGCCGAGACTGGCGGTCGCGCCCACCCGGCTCAAAAAGGATCGACGATTGAGTTTTGCTGACATTGCGCTTTCCCCTCAGACAAATGCGTATCGCTGGCGCATAGTAATAAGGCGGCATTCACAGGGTGTGAACACCGCCGAATTCATGGTCGCCCGGGTGATAGTCCCGCGCGACGATTGCCCGGCATCGGGTCGCGGCGGACCGCTCTGCCGATGCCGGGCTATCTTCTAGTCGCTGTCGGTGCAGCCCCGGCCGCGTCCACCCGGATCGGCCCGGCCGCCAGCGTCATTGTCGCTGCAACGGCGGCCGTTCCCGGCCCGGTCGCTGCTGCCACGGCCCCGGCCGACCGGGTCCGAGTTGCGGCCCGTGTCGTTGTCGGTCACCTGCGCGCGTGCGGCGGTGGTGCCGGTCACGATGCCGAGTGCACCGATGCTGGCCGTCGCGCCAACACGGCGCAGAAAAGAACGGCGGTCTAACTTCTTACTCATGGTCTTCCCCCTTGCTTGCCGCACAATGCGGCTCTTCGGTTCGTCGTCAACGCATTCAACGGCACACCATAGCGCCGCTTCCGAAGTCCGCTAACGATCACTTCCCCGGCCATAGCCCGCGCTGTCGCGGGTCGGCCCGGAATCTGCATCGGTGATGCCGGTGCGATAGCTGCGTCGCGGCCCGCGTCCGTTACCACCTGGATCTGCCATGCTGCCGCTGTCCGCATCCGTGTAACCGGAGCGGCTGCCGCAGCGGCGTCCGCGCCCACCTGGATCGGCGTAGCGGCCGCCATCGCTGTCGGTGCAGCCCGTACGGCCCCGGCCGTTGCCGGCCGGATCGGCATAGCTGCCCGAGTCGCTGTCGGTGATACCGGACCGGCGACCACCGCGGCCGTTGCCGGCCGGGTCAGCATAGCTTCCGGTATCACTGTCTGTGATGCCTGTGCGCCCGCCGCCGCGGCCATTGCCGACCGGATCGGCATAGCTGCCCGTATCGCTGTCGGTTATGCCGCTACGTCCGCGTCCGCGGCCGACCGGGTCCGCATAGCGCCCAGTATCGCTGTCGGTTACGCCGCTGCTGCCGCGTCCACGGCCGATCGGGTCCGCATAGCGCCCGGTATCGCTGTCGGTGACCTGGAAAGCGCGAGCCGGCGCGCCGGCAACGGCGCCCAGAGCGCCGACACTGGCTGCAGCACCGACGCGACGCAGGAACGATCTGCGGTCGAGTTTCTTGCTCATGTGCCCCTACTCCACACAAAGTTACTCGCGACCCGTGCCCGGCTGTAACCTTCCTTCAGAAAGCTGTCAAAGATCAATCTCTTATTGCTAATCGCTCGCATTTGCGTTTCCTTTCTGCCACTTGTGACGGCTGCGAAATGTTCGACCCATGAACGTTTCATGTCCCTTCAAATTCGCGCATCGGGCTGTCCCGTAACCCATCGCAGAACGGGATTTGCGAGATCGACGGCCTCGCCGAGCTCGTAGACGTTCGGATATCCGTAACCGTGCAGATTGATCATCGTTTGGATGTTGAGCGCGAGCGACACGGCTTTGCGGACGACCGGCGCGACGTCGTTCACGAAATTATTGTTGCAATAGATCAAGATCGGCCGGTTGGCTTCGGGCCCGATCGTCGCCGCAAGGCTCTGCGCGGTAAAGTCGGGCAGCGGCAGGTTGACGGCACCGTCCATATGACCATGCGCGAAGGCCTCGGCCGATCGCGCGTCCAGCAGCAATATGTCGGGCCGGTCTGCCATCTCCCGGAACGTCGCGAGATCGATCAGCCGGTCCGCCCGCACCGCTTGCACATTGGCGGCCAAGGTAACGAATGCCGGGAAATCGATTTGCGGGTTGGTCGGCTGGGCCGCCACAGCCGTGGTGCCGGTATCTTCAGCGAGGGCCGCTGCCGGGACCGCCGCGATGGCGAGCGCCCAGAGCCCCATAAGAAATGCGCGCATGGAAATGCCTCTTTGGCAAGCAGGCGCGACCCGGCTAAGTCGATGCGCGATGCAAGATGAGCATGCGCTGAACGAGTATGAAAGACCGCAATGGCAATGAATGAAGCGGCACGGGCATTGCTCGATGCGCTCGACCTTAAGCCGCATCCCGAGGGCGGATGGTACCGGGAGACGTGGCGAGCGGATGCGCGGGACGGCGAGAGAGCGGTGGGCACCGCCATTCACTTCATGCTGGCGGCCGGAGAGCGCTCGCATTGGCACGCGGTCGATGCGACGGAGATCTGGTGCTGGCACGCCGGCGATCCGCTGCTCCTCGACACGGCCGATCGGGATGAAGGCAATCGCCGCACCGTCACCTTGGGCGCGGACGTGGGCGCCGGGCACGCGCCGCAAGCGATTGTGCCGGCGCATCATTGGCAGGCGGCGAGACTCGCGGACGCCCGAGCGGGCTATACGCTTGTCACCTGTATCGTCGTGCCGGGGTTCGACTTTGAAGGCTTTACGCTGGCGCCGCCCGATTGGGTGCCCGGCACCGCATGACGATCCCCCGTCTATGCTGCGCACAATAGCTGCAGCATGAAAATTTTGGGCAAATTCGCACAATCGAATCAACAGTTTAGCGAGTTATCCCCGATATCCTCCTAATTCGATGTCATTTTTCGCTTGGCGCGACTCGGAAGCGCATGACACTTTCAATTCGTCGGAAGGGAAAGCGACGGAAGGCAACGACCGAAGCCGGAACGGAAGACCGCAAATCGGACTGACTGCGGACCGCGAGCGAAGCAGGAAAGAAGAGGAGCGAGCTGTCTGGAAGATTTTCGCACCGTCATCGTGCAAGCGAAGACAAGGCGATAAATTGGAAAACAGCTAGGACAGGAAAGATATCTTCGGATGTTGGAACTGTCCGCCGTGCCTGAGCGCGGACTGGAAAGCCTTCGGGCGATCCAAACCCGGCGCTCGGCGCAGTGGGGGCTGATCCTCGGATCAGCCCCCATTTTCATTTGGGCGGCAGACATGCTGCACCGGAGAACAGCTTTACCCCGGCCGGCAAGCGGCTAGACACGGCCTTCGTGAAAAAGGGCGATCTCGACAGCAAGATATGTGCGACCTGCGGCCGGCCATTCGCCTGGCGCAAGAAATGGCGCGCGGTCTGGGACGAGGTCAAATATTGTTCGGAACGCTGCCGCCGCAATCGCAAGACCGCCACCCATGAATAGCCGCATGCTTGCCGCGTTGGCCTATGCCGGCACACTGCCCTTCATTGCCGGCGCAGTGCTGGCCGCGACCGGAGCGGCGCCCGTGCCCGGATTCGGTTCGGGGCCGCAGATCGCAACCGCCTGGGCATTGACTATCGCGTCCTTCATGGCGGGCGTCCATTGGGGGCAATATCTGTCCAAGGGTGATGAAATCGGCATCGGCCTGCCCATCGCCAGCAATGGAATCGCGATTCTCGGCTGGCTCGCGTTCCTGTCGCTGCAACTGCCGTACGCACTGATCGCTTTCGCGGCGCTGTTTGCGATCCTGCTAGCGACCGACCGGCGGCTTCTGAAAGCGGGCTTTATCGATACTGCCTATTGGCGCACCCGTTTGGGTGTCAGCGCCATCGTCATTGCTGCGCTGCTTGTCACGGCGCTCTTCGCATGACGCGTATCGCCATTATCGGCGCCGGTCTCGCCGGGCTCAGCCTTGCACATGCGGTGCGCGAGCGCGCGGAGGTAACGCTTTTTGAAAAGGCGCGGGGCGTTGGCGGACGGATGGCGACGCGCCGGGCCGATCTCTGGCAGTTCGATCACGGCGCGCAGTTCTTTACCGCGCAGTCGCAGCGTTTTCAGTCCTTTCTCGCGCCGGCCGTCGATGCCGGGATCGTGGCTCGCTGGGACGCGCGCTTCGTCGACTTCGACGGACCCGAACCCGTCCGGCGCTGGCAATGGGGTGCGGACCGCCCGCATTATGTTGGCGTGCCGAAGATGAGTGCGTTGGCCAAGTATCTGGCCGGGGGCCTCGATATCCGGCTCGCCACGCGGATCGGTTCGATAGACCGGGCGGGCGATGCCTGGGCGCTGGCCGACGAATCGGGGGCCGATCTCGGCCAGTTCGACTGGTGCGTATCGACCGCGCCCGCGCCGCAGAGCCTCGACCTGCTGCCCGAGAGTTTCGCGCACCGGCAAGCCATGGCCGATGCGCCGATGCGCGCCTGTTTCGCGCTGATGCTCGGCTTCGACGATCCGTTACCCCTAGACTGGGATGCGGCGCATGTGGGCAATGCCGATATCAGCTGGATGTCGGCCAACAGCGCCAAGCCGGGGCGTGACACCGCCCCCTCGCTGCTCGTCCATTCGACCAATGCCTGGGCCGATGCGCATATCGAGGACGATCCCGAAGATGTCACCGCGCATCTGATCGCCGAGGCGAGTCGTGTGACCGGCAACGATCTTGCCGGCGGGTCGCATGTCGCGCTTCATCGCTGGCGCTATGCGAACCTGCCCAAGCGCGACGGTCCGCCCGCGCTCATCGATCCCGCCAATCGGCTTGCCGCCTGTGGCGACTGGTGCATCCACGGCCGCGTCGAAGCCGCCTTTACCAGCGCGATGGCGCTCGCCGACGAACTCGTGCCGCTGCTCTAACCGGTGCTACTCCGCCCGCGCCGGGCGCATCTCCGCCGTCACATCGGGCGCGCGATTGTCCATGTCGCGCCACAGCCGCCATTCGCCGTCTTCGCCGCGCCGGAAGGTCAGCCAGCTGCGGCCCATCACCTCCATCGGCTCCGCATCTTCACCGGGCGGCTGGATCGTCAGCCAGTAGGGCGCGATGAGGTCGGCCCGGTCGCCGTCGATCGCCAGATCTTCCTCGAGGAAATCTATGGTGCTCCGCCAGCCCGCCTCGTAGCTCGCGCGCAGCGGCGCCAGGATCGCCTCCGGTCCGTCGCGTCGCGGCGCGTCCGCAGTCATCAACACCGCGTCCGGCGTATAGAGATCGGCCATCGCGTCGAAATCGCCGGCCTCGTAGAGCGCCTGCCAGCGCGCCGTATGCGCGCGCACCGCGGCGAGATCGCGCTGATACTGGCAGGCCGCTTCATATTCCGCGCTACCGATATCGGGCCCATGCCCCTGGTCGTCGAACACGCCGGGGCAGCCGTCCCGCTCCGCCTGCGCGCGATAGTCGTCGGCCCAGCCATAATCCTCGGCCTGCGCCGGCGCGGCGATCATCGCCGCCGCCAGCGCCGCCGCGCCCATTGCCCCTGTTCGCATTGCCCCGTCTCCCTTAGCGTTCGAGTTGCCCGCGCACCGCGCCGGCCGGAAATTCCTCGTTATGGATATTGACGTAGAAGTCGCCCGGATTGTCGCGGATCTCGCGGCGCAGCGCCGATTCGATCTCCATGCAGCCGTCCGCGCCGCCCGCCGCATCCGGCGTGCCGAGCGTCACGACCGGCGGCCCGGCTTCGCCCGCCCCGCCGCGATGGATATGCGCGGCCGTTGCCGGATCGATATCGTCGATCGACAGCGCGTAGCAGAGCTGCTCCTGCTCATCGTCCCAATCGAAGGTCGCGATGCCCGCGCCGTCCGGATCGCCGGGCCCCGGCACTTCGGCCGCACCGGTCAGGTCGGCACTGTACGACTCTTGCGCAAGGGCCGGTCCGGCCAGCCCGAGGGCGCACGCCGCGCCCAGCATAACCACAGCATTCTTCATGAGCATTCTCCCAGACTGATCGAGGCGGCCGCCCCGCGCCGCCGCCCGGTTCATGATGCTGCACCATAGCCGCTTTTTGCACGTCCGGGGAGAGGTTTCGCTATCGCTACCGCTGTCCGCCACACGCTGCTATCGTCCGCCCCGGCCGGGCCGTCCGGCCGCCGGGTGGGAGCGTGGAGGCATAGGCAGCTGGCAGGCAAAGGCGATCGGCCTCGGGCTCGCGGCGCTGCTCACCGCCGCGGCGCTGCTCGGCATGCGCTGCCTCTCGGTCACCAGCGCGCGCTGCTCCTTCGATACGCTGTTCGGCTCCGCCCCCGCGCTCGACGTGCCCTATGCCGAAACCCGGCCCGAGCTGATCGCCGCGATGCTGAGGATGGCGCAGGTGACGCCGGCGGACCGGGTGATCGATCTCGGCACCGGGGACGGGCGCATCCTGATCGCCGCGGCGCGCGATTTCGGGGCGAGCGGCCTCGGCGTCGATATCGATCCGGTGCTGGTCGCGGAAGCCGAGGAGAATGCGCGTGCCGCCGGCGTGGCGGAGCGCACCGCGTTCCGCACCGAAGACCTGTTCGAGACGCAGATCGCCGACGCCGATGTGCTGACCATGTTCCTCCTTCCCGAGGTCAATCTGCGCCTGCGCCCGCGCATCCTCGCCGAGATGGCGCCCGGCGCGCGGATCGTCTCTCACGCCTTCGACATGGGCGAGTGGCAGGCGGACGACCGGGTGCGGGTCGGTGGCGCCCATGCCTATCTCTGGATCGTGCCCGCGCGGATCGACGGCCGCTGGCGGATGACGGGCACAGACGGCGAGGCGCTGCTCGATATCGAGCAGGAGTTCCAGTTCTTCACCGGCACCGCGACCCTGTCGGACGGCAGTCGCACAGCGATCGCCGACGGCCGGATCACGGGCCCGCGCATCACGTTTCGGCTGGAGGGCGATGCCGGACCGCAGGACTATGCGGGCACGGTTTCGGGCGAGGGAATCGCGGGCGAAACCGGCTGGCGGGCCGAACGGGCGGAGTGAGGTTATTTGTCAGAATTTCCCTTTCGGGAAATCGCGGCAGAATCTTTTGTCAGACTCGACCTTGCGGCCGGTGCCGCGCCGAGGCGTAGCCGAGGTCTGACAAATAAACTGCGGCGCCCGGCCGAAAGGTCGAGTCTGACAAACAGATTCCCCACCCCCATCCGGTTGACACTGGTTGACACAGGTCAGGGGTCGCCGCCGCGCTCCCGGTCCCGCTCCGGCGCACTCTCCGTTTCCGTGCCGCCGCCCGTATCCTCCGTCTCCTCCGCGCCGCCGAGCCCCTCATCCTCGCCGAACAGCCGGTCGGCGAGGCCGCTATGTTCGGCGCGCAGCCATTGCTCCTCGGTCCACTCGTCCACCGCCGCCGGATCGAGATCGGAAATGTCGACCTCCTCCGGCCGCATCGTCAGCAGATATTTGTACGCGATCACCGCATCGGCGGCGTCCTCCTCGCTCGCGAAACGGGCCAGCGGATCCGGCTCGGCCGCGCGCGGGACCGAACCCGGCGCGCACAGCCCCGGATAATCGCGCTTGTCCCAGCCCAGCTCCGCGCTCTCCGCGATACAGGCGAGCAGCTCCGCGCGATCCGGCGGTCCGCCCTCGGCCTGCACCGTCTCGTCCGGATCGACGCAATCGAGCAAGGCTTCGAAATGCAGCTCGCTCTGATGCGCGGGCCGCGCGGCGAACGTCCCGTCGTCGCACAGCCGGTCCGCCCGGTTCAGCATATGGCGCAGCATCGCCCCGTCGGGCTTCGTTCGCTCGACCAGCGCGCCATCGACGACGATCTCTTCAGTGACCCCGAGCGTCGCCCGCTCCATGCAGATATCGACGAGCGCATCGCGATGGCGCAGCATCGCCCCCTGCCAGGCCCGCGCGAACGCCGCGTCCCGCGCGCGCAGCGCGTAGGCGGATTGCCGCGACATATCCATCTCCCGGCACACGCCGAGCACATTGCCTGTATCGGCGAGGCGGGAGAGGAAATAGCGTTGGCGGGCGGGCGTCCATCCGGGATCGGCGGGCGTGGCGGGGGCGGGGAGGGTGTGAGGGGCATCCGTACTCCGGCGCAGGCCGGAGTCCAGTTCCTCCGGCACAGGATCGCGCGGAGAGTGCGGGCCTAGGCTCCGGCCTTCGCCGGAGCACAGTTCTGGATTTTGCGGGTTTTCGGTGTTTGTCATCCAACAGGGTAGGTCAGATGATATCCTACATTGCAAGGGAATAGGGTATGCAGGAGCTATCCTAACAAGCTAGCCGAACTGGCTATACTATTCCGCACTAACATCACTTCTGCTAATTAGGCTCTTGAAAAACCCACGACCTTCATTGTCAATTCGGTCGGCCTCTTCTCGAAGAGATTGCGCTTGATTCATAGCCGCACGTCCCAATGCAATACCAATCGCCGCCTCTCCAGCGACGCCAATTAATATGACAATTACGCCAGCAATCAGCGCTGCGATCGATATCGCTTCAGAGAAAGTGAAATAGGGCAAAGCTGCTGACGCAAATGAGGTCCCGAAAGCCGCGGTGACTAGAAAGAAACCAAAGTAGCTGACCCTTCGAACGGGCGCCAAGTTAGCAAATTGCTCTGCGTGCTCAAAATATCTTTCAGAACTTTCCCTGACGCCGTCCGAAATTGAACGGAGCAATTGCGACTGTTCAACAGTTTCCTCGGATTCAGCCACCTTACACCTCGATCTGAATTTTCTGCATCATTGGCTCCGAAATTTCACCTAAGATTCTTCTTCTCTCTTTAAAATCTTGTGAGTGCTATGTCTAACGGCGCCAGTTCTCTTATCTTCTTCTAGTATAATAGCAATCTCAACATATTCGGCGTGCTTTGTCATAAAATCGCCTATGCTTTCTAAGACGACCATAGGACTGGATTTTGGGAGAATGGAGCAGATTTCCCTCCCTATCCTCGTGATCTTGATAACAGGCATCTTGAATTTCTTGTTCGCCTTTCCTCTGCTTATGAGCAGAAGATTTTCTCGTCTTTCATAATGAATTCCTTTTGAATCGAAATTAATCTCAAGCTCAATTCCTCCGAGCCCAGCAACATTTTGTAACAGGCCTATCTCTTCCATGAAAATAAGATCTATCAGCTTCTGACCAACCATCTCATCTGGTTTGATCAAAAAGTCGTCAGAAATTCTTTCTTTTGCTATTTCATCAAACGTAGACGCAATTTCTTTATCTAACTCGGAAATAAATCTCAATGTTGAAAGAGAATACGATCCAGGTTTTCGTATCTCACCTGCTAACACTCTACCCCACAACTTTTGAATATGGTCACTGGACGCTTTCTCGGCATGGCTGCTGAACATGTTCATCCAGTCATCATCTATTGACCCTGATTCTGATATATCGTCTTGGCTTTTTTCTCTTAAATCCTCAATTGCTTCGTAAGCAATGTTCTCTCGGTTAATGCGCTTATCCGCGAGTTCATCAGCAAAATTTTCGATGATCCGCTGCCCAAAATTTGGTTTTTCGCCGATTTTATCGAGCGCAGCTTGCCCCTCAGCAAGAAGCAGTTGCTCTCGCACTTGATTGCGAACTCGCTGCCGTCTCGAAATTCCCTCAATGTACCCACCTGGTATATCAATCATTCCGCCGAGGAGTCGGTCTATGGCAACTATAGCGCGGCTTTTTGCCGCCGCTTTTACGCCTTTCTCATCAAGTTTTACTTCGACAGAAAGCTCGCCGGAAAGAGGGTCTTGATCGTTTTCCAATTTTTTGCCTTAACCGAAATCTGATTGTCCAGACAATTGAGAATTTTTATTCTAAAGGGATATCTATGCGATGTCTAAATGTCGAAATTTTGGCTCATAGAAAACTAGAAATTACAGCATAACAATCAAATACATTCCCATATGGTTTCGGCCCATACCGATGCTCCGGCGGGAAAATCACCTAACCGGCCAGCATCCCCTTCAGATACTCCCCCGTATAGCTGCCCTTGGTTGCCGCCACTTCCTCCGGCGTCCCCTGCGCGCGCGACGATCGTCCCGCCCTTGTCGCCGCCTTCGGGGCCGAGGTCGAGGATATGGTCGGCCGTTTTGATCACATCGTGCTTCGCATATGCTCGATCGGACAGTCCCCCAGACTGTCCGGCCTATCGGCGACTCAGCCCTTCGCCGCACCCTTGCCCAGCATGTCTTTGAGATACCCGCCGGTGTAACTTCCCTTGGTTGCCGCAACTTTCTCAGGCGGGCCTTCCGCTATGATTTTGCCGCCTTTATCACCGCCTTCCGGTCCGAGATCGAGTATCCAGTCGGCCGTCTTTATGACGTCCAAATTATGTTCAATCACAACAACGGTATTCCCTTGCTCGACCAGCGCGTGGAGCACCTCGAGCAGCTTGCGGACATCCTCGAAATGCAGGCCCGTGGTCGGCTCGTCGAGGATGTAGAGCGTCTGGCCGGTCGCGCGTTTCGACAGCTCTTTCGACAGCTTCACGCGCTGCGCCTCGCCGCCCGATAGCGTCGTCGCCTGCTGGCCGACCTTGATATAGCCCAATCCCACGCGTTCGAGCATCGCCATCCGGTCGCGGATCGGGGGGACGGCCTTGAAGAATTCGTGCGCATCCTCGACCGTCATGTCGAGCACATCGGCGATGCTCTTGCCCTTGAACTTCACCTCCAGCGTTTCGCGATTGTAGCGCGCGCCGTGGCAGACGTCGCAGGTGACATAGACGTCCGGCAGGAAGTGCATCTCGATCTTGAGCACGCCATCGCCCTGGCAGGCCTCGCAGCGGCCGCCCTTGACGTTGAACGAAAAGCGCCCGGGCTTGTAGCCGCGCGCCTGCGCCTCGGGCAGGCCCGCGAACCAGTCGCGGATCGCGGTGAAGGCGCCGGTATAGGTGGCGGGGTTGGAGCGGGGCGTGCGGCCGATCGGCGACTGGTCGATATCGATCACCTTGTCGAGAAATTCGAGGCCTTCGAGTTTTTCATGCTTGCCGGCGACGATGCGCGCGCCGTTCAGCGAGCGCGCGGCGGCGGCATAGAGCGTGTCGATGGTGAAGGTGGATTTGCCCGAGCCGGAGAGGCCGGTGACGCAGGTGAAGGTACCGAGCGGGATGGAGGCGGTGACCGATTGGAGGTTGTTGGCCGTCGCGCCGCTCAGCCTCAGCGATTTGCCCGTGCCCGTGCGGCGCTGTGCGGGGACGGCGATTTCCTTGCGGCCGTTGAGATAATCGGCGGTGAGGCTCTTCTTCGCGCGCAGGATCTGCTTGAGCGTGCCTGCGGTGACGACCTCCCCGCCATGGACGCCCGCGCCCGGGCCCATATCGACGATATGGTCGGCGCTGCGGATCGCATCCTCGTCATGCTCGACCACGATGACCGTATTGCCGAGATCGCGGAGCCGCTTGAGCGTGGCGAGCAGGCGATCATTGTCGCGCTGGTGGAGGCCGATGCTCGGTTCATCCAAAACGTATAAAACGCCGGACAATCCTGAACCTATTTGGCTCGCTAGGCGGATGCGCTGGCTCTCCCCGCCCGATAGCGTGCCCGAACTGCGGTCGAGATTGAGGTAATCGAGGCCGACGTTATTCAGAAAGCCCAGCCGCTCGACGATTTCCTTGAGGATGGGCGTCGCGATCTGGAGCTGGGTTTCGGAAAGCTTCTCCGGCAGCGCCTCGAACCAGGCCAGCGCCTGGCCGACCGGGCGGCGCGCGCTCATCGAGATATCCTCTTCGCCGAGCTTCACCGCCAGCGCCTCGGGCTTGAGCCGCGCGCCGCCGCACACTTCGCAAGGCGCGGCCGTCTGGAACTTGCCCAGTTCCTCGCGCATCCAGGCGCTCTCGGTCTGCATCATGCGGCGGTTGAGATTGCCGATGACGCCCTCGAACGGCTTCTTCACGTCATAGCTTTTGCGCCCGTCCTTGAAGCTGAGCGTGATTGGCAGGCCCTGCGTCCCGTGCAGCACGACATCGCGGTGATGCTCGCTGAGTTCGTTCCACGGCGTATCGAGCGAGAATTCGAAATGCTTCGCGACGCTGCCCAGCACCTGCATATAATAGGGCGAAGGCGGGTTGGACTTGGCCCAGGGCACGACCGCGCCCTTTTTGAGCGACAGCTCGCCATTGGGCACGACGAGGTCGACATCGAACTCCAGCTTCTCGCCCAGCCCGTCACAGGCCGGGCAGGCCCCCTGCGGCGCGTTGAACGAAAAGAGCCGCGGCTCGATCTCCTCGATCGTGAAGCCGGACACCGGGCAGGCGAATTTCTCGGAGAACACGATGCGGTTGTCGGGCAGGCCCGTGCCTTTCATCTTGCCGCCATCAGCCTCGCCATCTTCGCGCCCGGGCACGACGCCGTCCGCGAGATCGACATAGGCCAGCCCGTCGGCCAGCCGGATCGCCGTCTCGAACGAATCCGCCAGTCGCGTCTCCATCCCCTCGCGGACCACCAGCCGGTCGACCACCACCTCGATGTCATGTTTGAATTTCTTGTCGAGCGCCGGCGCCTCTTCGATGTCGTAGAATTCGCCATCGACGCGCACGCGCGTGAAGCCGGCCTTCTGCCACTCGGCCAGCTCCTTGCGATACTCGCCCTTGCGCCCGCGCACGACCGGCGCGAGCAGATAGAAGCGCGTGCCCTCTTCGAGCTGCATCACCCGATCGACCATCTGGCTGACCGTCTGCGCGGCGATCGGCTCGCCCGTCGCGGGCGAGTAGGGCACGCCCGCCCGCGCCCAGAGCAGTCGCATATAATCGTAGATCTCGGTGACGGTCGCGACGGTCGAACGCGGATTGCGGCTCGTCGTCTTCTGCTCGATGCTGATCGCCGGCGAGAGCCCCTCGATATGCTCGACATCGGGCTTCTGCATCATCTCGAGAAACTGCCGCGCATAGGCGCTGAGCGATTCCACGTACCGCCGCTGCCCTTCGGCATAGATGGTATCGAAGGCGAGGCTCGACTTGCCCGACCCCGACAGCCCCGTAATCACAATCAGCTTGTCGCGCGGCAGATCGATATCGACGCCCTTGAGATTATGCTCGCGCGCGCCGCGCACTTGGATTTTGGTCAGCATATGGCAAACCTATGCTTCGTAATTTTAGTGAGGGACATGGGGCAAGTTTGTTCCAGATTTGTTCTGCAAGGGCAAGAGGGCGTTTCTCTCGGTCCAGATAGGAGGCGTACCCGGTAGACCCAAGGGGCGGCAGAGGATAGTCAAATGGGCAAGGGAGCCTAACGCGATGAACAGCGCCGGTATCAAGAAGGACGATTTTTATCTACCGACGCTGGAGGTTCTGCGCGATCTCGGCGGGTCCGGATCGATAGAGGAAATCGAGGAAAAGCTTATCGAGCGGTTCGGCTTCACCCAGGATCAGCTCGACGAGACCTATGAAGTCAGCGGCGATACCATCATCACGGACAAGATGTCCTGGGCGCGCAGCTATCTGAAGTTTCCCGAATTCGTATCGAATGACGGCCGTGGCATCTGGGTGTTGACCGAGGCCGGGCGGGCGGCGATCGAGCTGCCCGCTGAAACCATCCGCGACCGGATTCGAGAAGCCAAAGCGCGCCGCCGCGCCGCACAGCTTGCGGAACGCGAGGCCATGGCTGCCGATCTCGATGCGATCGTTGCCGATTCAGAAGGCGATGAGGACGAGGCGGAGGCCGCGCGTGATTGGAGCGATGTGCTTCTTGAAACCGTGCGGTCGATGGCGCCAGACGCGTTTGAACGTTTGACCCAGCGCTTGCTGCGCGAGAGCGGTTTCGTCCGGGTCGAGGTACTCGGCAAATCGGGCGATGGCGGTATTGACGGCGCCGGCGTACTGCGGATGAACCTGATTTCCTTTCAGGTGCTGTTCCAGTGCAAGCGCTACTCGGGATCGGTCCCGACCGGCACGGTGCGTGATTTTCGCGGCGCGATGCAGGGACGCGCCGATAAGGGGCTTATTATCACGACCGGGACCTTTACCGCCGATGCGCGCAAGGAAGCAACGCGAGACGGCGCCCCGGCAATCGACTTGATCGACGGCGAGGCGCTGTGTCAGCTCCTCAAGGAAAGGCGCTTGGGAGTCAAAGTGCGTGAAGTGGTTCGCGAGGAAATCGACATCGTACCGGAGTTCTTCGCGGAGATCTGACGAGGAACTGCGGTCGGCCCTGCCGATCCGCCGGTTTGCAAACATGCGCGCCCCGACGACCATCTTGCGATTGTATGTTGCTTGCGAATAAACGGCCCGATGGCCTTGCAATCCACTTTTTCGGCCGATCGGCTCAAACCCGGGCGTCCGGGTTTCTACTTTGCCGGACTGGTGCTGCTCGCGCTGGCCTATGCCGTAATTTTCCTCGTCACCGGCAATGCGCAGCCCGGGAAAATGGCGCTGGATGTGCTTGCGAATATCGTGCCGGTGGCGATCGGCGCGCTCGTCATCCGTGCGCTCTGGCGGGGAGCGCTGGCCGATCGCGGCGCGCTTGTTACGCTCGCGGGCCATGTGTTGCTCGCGGCGCTGTTCACCGTTTTCTGGTTCTGGCTGCTGATGATCCTGCTCGCGATCACCTCCAACGGGAGTCCGGTCGTGTTTTCCGTCGCGCCCTTTCTCGGGCCCGCGGCCGCCTGGCAGCTCTATCAGGGCCTGTTGCTCTACGCGGTGATCGCCATGGCCGTGCATCTCGAAATCGCGGCCGAGAAGACCGCGGCCGCACGCGAAGCGGGTGGCGGCGATGCGGCGGGCGCTGCCCCGGCCGCGCGGCCGTTCATCAAGGAGGGCGACGATATCCGTCCGCTCGATCCGGACCGCATTGTCCAGATTGCCGGGGCCGACGATTATGCCGAGGTCCGCACGGTCAGCGGGACGCATATGCTGCGCACGACGCTCGCCGAACTGGAGCGCGCGCTGGGCGACGGCTTTATGCGCGTGCATCGCTCGCACATTGTGAACATTGATCGGATCGCACGAATTGAGCCTGCGGGTAGCGGGCGGCTGTCGTTGCACATGGAGGGCGGCGAAACGGTCGTCGCGAGCCGCGCGGGCGCAAAGGCGATCCGCGAACGGCTGCTGTAACCCCGAAACCGGTGTCCATTGGCGGGCGCGCGATGTCCGTTCACCGAGTTTTTCGGGTGCGATCCCGCCGAAATCATAGCGTCCCGGGCAGCTTGGAGAATGCACTGATGCCGGTTTTTGCCGCCCGTCTATCATGTTTGCCGCTCGCCCTGTTGTTGGTCGTCGCGTTGGGTTTGTATCCGCGTATCGCATGGGCCGAAGCGCGGACAGGCGAGCGAATCATCGTCAGCAATGTCTCAGTGATACCGATGGATGTCGCGGGCGTGATCGCCGGGCGCGATATCGTGATCGCGGACGGACGGATCGCGGCCATCCTTCCTCATGGCGAGTCCGTCGCTGAGCCAGGGGACGAGCGCGTCGACGGCAGCGGTCTTTTCGTCATGCCGGGCCTGTGGGATATGCACACGCATATAGCCGCTTCAGACAATGCTTCGGCGCCCAATCCGGCAGACTTGCCGCCCGATATCGCGCGCATGCTGATCACGGACCGGCTGGCGCGCTATCTCAGGCACGGCGTGACCGGTGTGCGCGATCTCGGCATGCGGCGCGACCTGCTGCCACTCGCCGCGGAGCTGCGCGCGCGGCGCGATCTGCCGCACATGGTCTATGCCGGGCCGCTGATCGACGGCTCGCCCGTACCCTGGAGCAGCGGCCTCGAAATCCATCTCGAACGGCCCGAGGATGCCGCGGCGTTGATCGCCGAACTCGCCGGCGAGGGGATCGACTTCGTCAAAGTCTATAACCGCGTGACGCCCGAAGTCTTCGCCGCCGTCACCGCCGCGGCGCGCGACAATGGCCTGCCGGTCGCCGGTCACATCCCCTTTGCCGTTTCGACGCGCGACGCCGTCGCCGCCGGCATGACGTGGATCGAGCATGGCTATGTCAACCTGTTCAAGGATTGCACGGAGGCGGGAAACAGCGCGATGACGTCTGTGCTCGGCGCCTGGATGGAGGGCGGGTACGAAGCGCGCTACCGCCGCTTCGACGCGCTCTATGCGGGCCGCGACGCTACCGCCTGCCGCGCACTCTATTCGGAGATGGGCGAGGCCGGTGTTTTCGTCGCGCCGACGCCGCATCTCGATCTGCCGCTCGATCTTTTTGTCGGCGAAGTCGAGCTGGCCGAGCTCTCTCCGGCGGCGCGGGCATCCTGTGCCACGGGGCTCGGTCAGTTCGCCGACATACCAGCCGATCTGCGCGCGCGGATGATCGCGAACCTCACCGAGCATTATCGCGAATTGCGCGCGGCGGGCGTGCGCTTCCTCGCGGGCAGCGATGCGCCGACCGATTGCCAGGGCTATGGACGCAGCCTGCATCAGGCGCTTGAATTTTTCGTCCGCCTCGGCCTCACGCCGCACGAGGCGCTAGCCACCGCCACGGTCAATCCGGCATTGGCGCTCGGCCGGGAGGATATCGGCCGCGTCCGCGAAGGCGCGCGGGCGGATCTTCTGTTTCTCAGCGCAAACCCGCTGGAGGATATCGCCAATATCCATGCCGTGGCCGCTGTTATGCTGGGCGGCGCCTGGGTCGGGCAGGCCGCTCAGCCGAGATAGACCTTGCTCTCCGGATAACGGATGCGGCTCGGGATCTGCGTTGCGAGGAAGAAGCCCAAGGTCAGCGGGCCGACGCGGCCGAGGAACATCAGCAGCATGATGACGGCGCGGCCGAATTCGTCGAGCTCGCCGGTCGCCCCGCGCGACAGGCCGACCGTGCCGAACGCGCTCGTCACCTCGAAGGCGAGGTCGATAAACTCGCCCTCCCAGCTGATCGAGATGGCGAAGATGCTGGTCAGGATCAGGAAGATCGCGACGGTCGTCAGCGCCATGACCTTGAACGCCTGTTCCGGGCCGAGGCTGCGGCCGAAGGCGCGCATCCGCTCGCGCCGGCGGAAAAAGGCAATGGTCGCGAGGATGAGCACGACGAAAGTCGTCACCTTGATGCCGCCGGCGGTCGATGTGCTGCCGCCGCCGATCACCATCAGTCCCATCGTCGTCATCGTCGTCGCATCGTACATCGCGCCGGTATCGGTCGTGTTGAAACCCGCGGTGCGCGTGGTGACGCCCTGAAACCAGCTGACCCACAGCTTGTCGCCAGCGCTTTCGAGCGGGCCGAGCGTGCCTGGATTGTTCCATTCGAGCGCGGCGAAACCGACGACTGACAGCAGGATCAGGACGAGCGTGCCGGACAGCATCAGCTTGCTGTGCAGCGTCAGCGGCCGCCAGGCGCGGGTCCGGGCAAGGTCGGACAGCACGGCGAAGCCGATGCCGCTGATGATGAAGAGGGCGGGCACCGTGATATTGACGATCGGGTCGGTCGCCCAGCGCGTCAGGCTGTCCGGGAACAGCGCGAAGCCCGCATTGTTGAACGCAGAGATGGTGTGGAAGACCGCGTGCCACATGCCTTCGCCCCAGCCGAATTCGGGCACGAAGACGAAGGCGAGCGCAGCGATGCCGATCGCCTCCATCGCCAGCACGACCTTGAGGATGGTGAAGACGAGATAGACGAGCTCGCTGACCGAAGTCTGGTTGAGATCCTCGCGCAGATAGACGCGCTGACGCATGCCGATGGGCAGGCCGAGCGAGGCGAGGACGAGCACGGCGAAGGTCATCAGGCCCAGTCCGCCAAGCTGGATCAGCGTGGCGACGACGATCTGGCCGAATAGCGTGAAGGCGCTGCCGGTATCGACGACGACGAGCCCGGTAACGGTGACCGCCGAGGTCGCGGTGAAAAAGGCGTCCGACCAAGTAATCGGTTCGGTCGTCGCGCTCGGCAGCTTGAGGAGCAGCGCGCCCGCCGTGATAAAGGTGGCGTAGAGCAGGGCGAGCAGCGCGGGCGGGGGCAGGCGGATCGTCCGTCCGCCGATCGCTTCTCGTGCGGCGCTCTCCCCGTCCTGCGCCACGATCCGGCCCTACAGCTCTTCGGAGAATTTGCGGAGCAGCGCGCGCTCGCCCTGCAGCAGCAGATGATCGTTATATTCGAGCGGCGCTTCGGTGTCGGGGCCGGTCAGGAACGTCTTGGCGCGGGTAATGCCGAGGCAACGGATACCGAACCGGCCGCCGAGATCGAGCCATTTGAGCGTCTTGCCCGCCAGCGCAGCGGGTACTGAGATGTCGGCCAGATACTGGCCGTTGGCGAGCTTGATATGGTCGCGCATCAGCGGATTGTGCAGCGTCTGGGCGACACGTTCGCCGACCTCGCGTTCGGGCTCGATGATATGTTCGGCGCCGAGCGCCGCGAGGATGCGTTCGTGCGGCCCGTCCAGCGCCTTCACCCAGATCGTTTCGACGCCGATCTCGCGCAGGTTCATGAGGCACAGGATATTGGCTTCCAGGTCCTCGCCGATCGCGATCACGGCGGTGTCGTAGCTGGCGAGGCCCGCCTCTTTCAGCGCGTCGATATCGCGCCCGTCGGCGATGATCGCTTCGGCGAGCCGGCCGAGGCAGGGCGCGATGTGCCGTTCGGAAATGTCGATGCCGAGCACATGATCGCCAAGCCGCGCCAGCTCGAGCGCCAATGTGCTGCCGAACCCGCCCAATCCGATTACCGCGATATTGGCCATGGTCGCTCCCGCCGAATCCGATCCGATAATCAACGCGATAGCAGCGGCGCTGCGCAACGCCACAATTATTTGATGCGTCGACCGGGGCGGGCGGCTATGGCCCGCTGCATCATGCGCCTTTCGATTCACGCCCTGCTCGATTACCGGATCGACGCCGAAGCCGATGTGCTGCTGCAGATCGAGGCGGCGGCCGATGAACCGACGCAGAAAGTGATCGACGGCAAGATGCGGGTGGCGACCGGCTCCGAGCTGCATCCGGTGCCGGTGGAAGCGGGCGTCGGGCGGCGGACCTGGACGCGCGGGCGCGGGCCGTTCCGCGTCGAATATCGCGCGACGGTCGAGGTCGAGCGCGCGGTGCGCGAGATCGCGGGGCTCGGCATCACCCCCTATGCCGATCTGCCGGGCGAGGCCGTGCCCTATATCTGGCCGAGCCGCTATTGCCAGTCGGATCGGTTTGCGAGCTTTGTCGGCAAGGCGTTCGGCGATGTGGAGGGCGGCGCGAAAGTGCTCGCCATGGCGAACTGGGTGCATGACCAGCTCGATTATGTGCCGGGATCGAGCGACGGCGATACGGGCGCGGCCGACACCTTCATCTCGCGCGAGGGCATCTGCCGCGATTATGCGCACCTGCTGATCAGCTTCGCGCGCGCCGCCGGCATCCCCGCGCGCATGGTCTCTGCCTATGCCTGGGATCTCGACCCGCAGGATTTCCATGCGGTCGCCGAAGTCTGGCTCGACGATGGCTGGCACATGATCGACGCGACGCGGATGGCGCCGATCGAAGGCCTGGTCCCGATCATTACCGGGCGCGACGCAACCGATATCGCATTCATGACGATCTTCGGCCGGGCCGATCTGAACGCACAATCGGTGACCGTCGAGCGGCTGGACTAGGACGCGGATCTAGTGGGCCGGCGGCGTGTCCGATCTGTCCTGCCGTAAGGCTTCGCGCACGCCCGCAGCCGTCGCAATGAGGCTCTCGGCAAGTTGGCCGGCATCGGCGGGCGCGAGCGCCATCACCCAGCCGCGTACGGGCGCGAGCGACAGCTCCGCAAGCTGCAACGCCGCGAGCGGGAGCGGCAGTCGATACCGGTCTCCGATGGCTTCCAGCCGCTCGGCAATCTGGCCGGTCAGCAACCGTACCACCTTGTCCCTGTCCGCGCCGGTAAAAGTTTCGCGCGCCCGCGCCCGGTTTTCCCAGAAATGCGCGAGCAGCCATTCGAGCCGCTCGCGGTCGCCCGAACCCGTTACCGCGTCGGCGAGGATGGAGAGCGGCGCGGACAGCGCTTCCATGTGCAGTTCGTCGGCGCTGCGATAATGATCGTAAAAGGTCGAACGGCCGATATCCGCGCGCGCGACGATATCGGCGACCCGGATATCGCCTCGCCCGCCTTCGAGTACGAGCGCGTTGAAGGCCTGTCGCAGCGATTCCCGTGTTCGCCTGACGCGTCGATCCTCGCCGTTCGCCATCGCTTCGCCTTTCCGGACAATCGGGCCGCGATGTCCGATACCGGACCCGTCCCAGTCCATGTCGCTTCCGTTCGTCTTTTTGCGCCTTAACGCGGCCTGCGCAACCAGCAGGAGATGGATGATGCCGAATCCGGACACATATGAGAACCGGGACCGACTGGTGGGACTCGTCCTCATCGCCGCGGCGGCGTTGTCCGTCCTCGCCATGGGCCATCATCCGACCGGCGCGCACGCGACCGGCGGCGTGGCAGATTATGTCCATGGCACGATGATCGTTGTCGTCTGTGCGCTCTTTTTCGGTTTCGTGTATTTCTGCCGCCGGCGCGAGATGATGCGGCCCGCCATCCTCGCCGGGCTCATCGCCTATGCCGTCAGCCTCGCCGCCCATATCGGTGCGGCCACGATCAACGGGGCGGTGGTTCCGGCGCTCGCCGCGCGCGGCGGCGATGCGCTCGGGCACGATATCGCGATGCTGTGCTGGGAGACGAACCAGGCGCTGGCGCGAATGGGCGTCTGTGCGACCGGCACGGCCTTCGCGCTCTGGTCCGTCGATCTCCTGCGGCGCGATCGAGGCGCCAACCGGGCGATCGCGCTCGCCGGGCTTGCCGCCGGGCTGGGCCCGATGATTGGGCTCGCAGGCGGGTTGACGACGATGGACCTCGCGGGGGCCTTCGTGATCTACGCGGTCCACGCCGCCTGGGCTGTGCTGGTCGGCACCCAGCTTTACCGGCGCGCGCTGTAAGTGCGGGGACAGAGGCGATATCGCGGCCGGGCCGGTGCGGCGCCCGAGCGAGAGGTCGAGTCTGACAGACAAATCCCCGATATCGACAAAGGCGAGGCCCTTCCCTAACCCCGCCCGATGCTGCGCTATATCCTGATCGCCATTGTCCTGCTGCTCATAGCGGCCAGCGTCTATGTCTACACGGCCGACCGGCTGATGCTGTTCAACCGGCTCGTGCCCAAGGATGCGGGGTCCGCGCGCGTCGCCGCGGATATCGCGTTCGGCGATGGTGTGCGGCAGCGGCTCGATGTCTATGCGCCGACCGGTGGGCAGGATACGGCGCGGCCGGTTATCGTCTTCATCCATGGCGGCGGCTGGCGCGCGGGCGACAAGGCGGGCTACGAATTTGCCGGCCGCGCCTTCGCGTCGCTCGGCTTCGTGACGGTCGTTCCCAATTACCGGCTCTCGCCCGAAGCGCATTTTCCCGATTTCGTCGAGGATGGTGCGGCGGCGATCCGATGGGTGCGCGAGAATATCGCCGAGCGCGGCGGTGACCCGGACCGGATCGTGATGGTCGGGCACAGCGCCGGCGCCCATATCGCGGCGCTGCTCGCGATGGACGAAAGCTGGCTCGGCGGCGATCGGGAGGCCATCGCTGGATGGGTTGGCTTGGCCGGGCCTTATGATTTCCTGCCGCTCGATACGCCGAGCACGCGCGGCGCGTTCAGCCGCGCGCCCGATCTCGCGGCGACCCAGCCGATCAATTTCGCCGGCGAAGGCGATCCGCCGGCGCTGCTCCTCCACGGCGCGCTCGATACTGTCGTGCGCCCGCGCCACAGCAGCGGGCTCGCCGCGCGGCTGGAAGCGGCGGGCGTACCGGTGCGGCATATCGTCTATGACGGGATCGGCCATATCCGGATCATGACCGCGCTGTCGCGCTGGACGCGCGGCACGCCGCCCTCGCTTGCCGATATCGAGGCGTTCGCGCGCGAGGTGTCCTAGCCGCGCACCGGTTTCCCGGCGCTTACTGGCCGTGATGTTCCTGTATCTTCTTGCGGACGCGGGCCGGCGTTGCGCCATTGGCGATCGCGTTGCGGATACGGCCGGTATTGATCCGCGGCGTCTGCGCGCGCTCGCGCGGACGGACGGGGCGCACGGGCCGGACGCGTGGCGCGGCGTGTTGCGGCCGGCGTGCCGACTGCATGACGAGGACCGGAACGAGGCTGGTCGCTGCCGTGGTGGTTGAGCTGTCGGGCGCCATCGCCGCTGCGGGTGCGGCGGCGATCAGTACGAGGCCAAAGTCGAGGGGCGAGTACATGGTCGGATCTCCTTGGGTTGCCGGACCGGTGCGACGCCCGCATCCTTTTCAACGCATGAGGCGCTGAAATCCTTCGGTCCCGTTTCGCGGCGAGCGGCCCGGCCAATCCGACGAACGGCATCGGCCCTCCTGCGAACCGAGCCAAAGCGGCGACGATCCGAAACCCTGATCGATAGAATTCCGACGTTTGTCGATTTGACGCAAAGCCCTGCCCGGTTGTCGATCCCGCCGCGACCGGCACGAGCGAATCGCCTATACCCATGATCGACGGCGAGATCGGGAGCACCCGGCAGGCGACCGTCCCAACGGATCCACCGGGAATGGTCCCGGAGGGCCAAGGTTCAGGAGTATGATAATGCAGAAAATTGCTTTCGCTTTCGCTGCGGTCGCCATGGCTGGCGCCGCGACCGCTTTCACCACCTCCCCCGCGCTGGCCGGGGTCGGCCACACGGTCGATTATGTCACGATCGATACCCGTAGCTACGATCTCGACACTGCGCAGGGCTATGCCCGGCTGACGGACCGGATCGACCGCGCCTCCAAGCAGGTGTGCGGTACGGTGGACGTCCGCAATCTCGCCGGAGCGGAAACGATCCGCGCCTGCCAGGACGATGCGGTCAACGATGCCATGGTTCAGCTCAACGACCTGATGCGGTCGCCGACTGTCACGATCGGCGCATCGCGCTAGCCCGCACGGGCAAAACCGGCCCTGGACAGCCCCTCCAAGGCCTGACGGAACACCCCCGGGACCCTCTGCCCGGGGGTGTTTTGCGTTTGGGCCGGATCGGATGCGTCGGCGGCGACCCGGCGGATGACGGCACGCGCAGATATGCTAGACATGAAAGGCCGGCCGCTTTCGCCGTCGGTTCGGAAGCGGTCACGCATTCAACAGGGGAAGACCATCATGCATCTTGGAAATTTTTCGCTGAGCCTTGCGGTCAAGGACATCGCCGCGTCGCGTACCTTCTACGAAGCGCTGGGTTTCGACGTCATGCACGACCAGTCGGACCAGGGCTGGATGATCCTGCAATCGCCGGGCTGCACGATCGGGCTGTTCCAGGGCATGTTCGAGGACAATATCCTCACCTTCAATCCGGGCTGGGACGAAAAGGGCGAGCCGCTCGACGATTTCACCGATGTGCGCGAAATCCAGAAACGCCTGAAAGCGGCCGGCATCGAGATGGTCCAGGAAGCCGATGAAACGACGTCCGGGCCGGCGAGCTGCGTGTTCATCGATCCGGACGGCAATCAGATCATGCTCGACCAGCATGTCTGACGGGTCGGACTGAACCGTGGCATCGCGCATCATTCGCGGCATCGCGATACTGTACGGCGTACTCGGCGCGATCGCGCTGCTGCTGGTTCCGGCAAGTCTCTTCGGCTGGCTCGGCGTTCCGCCGGATCCGCTATCGGGCGTGTACGCCTATCTGCTTTCGCTGCCCTGGATACTCGTACTTCTGCCGTTCGAGGAAACGGGCACCTGGCTCGCTCTGGCGGTCGCGGCCATGGGCATTGCGATCAACATTTGGCTGTTATGGAGGATCGCACGACTGTTCCGGCGGTAGCCGCCGGCGCTATTTGCCCGCGATCTGCTTTACCTTCTTCAGGTACGTGCGGCCGATGCGGACTTCGGTGCCGTCTTCCATCTCGGC
Organism: Parasphingopyxis sp.; assembly: GCF_052168295.1. Lineage (GTDB taxonomy): Bacteria > Pseudomonadota > Alphaproteobacteria > Sphingomonadales > Sphingomonadaceae > Parasphingopyxis. The sequence continues at coordinate 41,608 of NZ_JBQLZN010000031.1, forward strand.
ATACCAGCCGCCCGATCCGTCGTGCCGCAGCTTGGCGATCCGCCCGCGGTTGAGGATCGAGGACCGGTGGACGCGGATGAAATGGTCCGGGTCGAGCCGCTCTTCGAGATTGCTGATCGTTTGGTGAAGCAGATAGCTGCGCTCGCCGATATGGAGGCGCATATAATCCCGCTCCGCTTCGATCCGGTCGATATCCTCGGACGCGACACGGATCACTTCGGAGCGATGCGGAACCCAGAATTCCTCGGCCCAGGGCGACTCTTCGGCCGACTGTTCCTGCGTTTCGCGGATCTGTTCGGCCACCCGCGCGATCGCCTTTTCGAGCCGCTCGGGCGCGACGGGCTTGAGGAGATAGTCGACGGCCGCGACATCGAAGGCTTCGACCGCAAACTGGTCGAAAGCCGTGACGAAGATGATCGCCGGCGCGAGATCGACGCCGTCCAGCGCGCGCGCGACCTCCATTCCGTCCATCCCCGGCATCGCGATATCGAGCAATAGCAGCTCGGGTTGTAGCGCCTCGACCATGCGCAGCGCGGATTCGCCGTCCTGCGCGGTACCGATCAGGTCGATGCCCTCGGTGCGCGCGCAAAGGATCTGCATACGCTCGATGGCGAGCGGCTCGTCATCGACGAGGAGGGTGCGAAGCGGTGCTGTGTCGGTCATGGCTTTGGAAGTCTGTTGGGTTGCATGGGGTCATGTCCAGCTTTTTGTCGGAATTATCCTCGCGCAAAATCGCGGCGGGAAGCTTTGTTCGTCAGACTCGAACTGACGTTCGAGCGCGGCACCAGCCCGCTCCCCCTCCCGGCCTCCCAGTATGTGTACTCTGTGGGAGGCCGGGAGGGGGAGCGGGCTGGTGCCGCGCCTGAGCGAAGCGAAGGTCT
>NZ_JBQLZN010000032.1:0-23711 GCF_052168295.1 Parasphingopyxis sp.
TCGCGCCCTTCTTGCCGGTCAGCGGATCGAATTCGGCGATTTCCTCGATCTCGTCCCCAAACATGCTGATCCGCCAGGCCATATCCTCATAATGGCTCGGGAAAATCTCCAGATTGTCGCCGCGCACGCGGAAATTGCCGCGCGCGAAGGCCGCATCGTTGCGCTTGTACTGGAGCGAGACGAGCTTGCGGATGAGATCGCGCTGATCAACCGTCTGGCCCTTTTTGATATCGAAGGTCATCGCCGCATAGGTCTCGACCGAACCGATGCCGTAGAGGCAGGAGACCGAGGCGACGATCAGCACGTCGTCCCGCTCGAGCAGCGCACGCGTCGCCGAATGCCGCATCCGATCGATCGCCTCGTTCACGCTCGATTCTTTCTCGATATACGTGTCGGAGCGCGGGACGTACGCCTCGGGCTGGTAATAGTCGTAATAGCTGACGAAATATTCGACCGCATTGTTCGGGAAGAACTGCTTGAATTCGCCATAGAGCTGCGCGGCGAGGATCTTGTTGGGCGCGAGTACGAGTGCGGGGCGCTGCAGCGCCTCGACGACCTTGGCCATGGTGAACGTCTTGCCTGATCCGGTGACGCCGAGCAGCACCTGGTCTTTCTCGCCCTGCTGCGCGGTTTCGACGAGTTCGGCGATCGCCGTCGGCTGGTCGCCCGAGGGTTCATAGTCGGAAACGAGCTCGAACCGCCTGCCGCCCTCGGCCTTGTCGGGCCGTTCGGGCCGGTGCGGCGTAAAGCCGCTATCGGTTTCGGGTTCGTCGAGGCCGGTCCGGATCGCAATTGCCATGGCGGGGATATGGCGGCGGCGGGGGCGTTTCGCAACAAAGGCTGTGGCTCTCCTGACAGGGTTTGGCAGCAGGTACCGATGGTTATCAGGCGATGATCGGTGCGCCGACCTTGCCTTGGTCTGCCCTGCGCAGCACAATCGGGCCCGGTCGCGCGAGTCGAGGATTCCAGACCGAAGGGGGGAATAATGCGAATTTTGACGATGGCAGCGCTGCCGATGCTGGCGCTGGCCGCCTGTTCTGGCGGCAGCGAAGCGTTGCAGCCCGGACAATGGGACATGGCCTTCGCCATAACGGACGTGAGCGGTGAGGGCGTCACCGAGGCGATGCGCGATGAAATCGCTGCCGAACTCGACCGTGAACTGGCGATGGAATCGCTCTGCATCAGCGAGGGACAGGCGGCCGAACCGGACGAGAGCCTGGTGTTGAACAGCGAAGTGATCAGCGAGTGCAACATCGGCGGCGCAACCTTCGAAAACGGCACGATCGATATTGCCGGAACGTGCGGCGATGGTGGCAATGAAGGCGGCGAAATCGCTGTGTCGGGCACCTATTCGGCGACCGCAATCGACGCGGAAATGACCGCGACGATCCGGGATGGCGGCCAGGAATTTTCCTTTGCCGGCACTGTTAGCGGCGAGCGAACCGGCGAATGTTCCGGTTAAAGGCGCTTGCGTCTTGCGCCGCGCTCGGCCACTATTTGGCCAAGGGTCCGGCATTTTTTTGTTTTCGCAACCGAGGGGTTATTAGCATGAAGAAGTTTCTGATGGCGGCAGCGCCGCTCGCGCTGCTGGGCGCATGTTCGGGTGGTGGCGGCAGCGACGGGCTGCAGGCCGGCGAGTGGACCATGACGACCACGATGACCGATATCGAGATGCCCGGCATGCCCGAGGAAATGGTCGCGCAGATGCGCGAGCAGATGGGCGAGCAGACCGATACGAGCACGCGCTGCATCACCGAAGAGGAAGCCGCCGATCCCGGCGCGAGCCTGTTCGCACCCGAAGATGCGAGCGAGGATTGCGACTTCACCAATTCGACGGTCGAAGGCGGCGTGATCAACGTGTCCGGCACCTGCGAGGCGCCGGGCGGCCAGGAAGGCAGCGCGACCATGGCGATCGAAGGCACGTACACGGCAACGACGATGGATGCCGAACTGTCCGTCGACGTGCAGGGCGGCCCGATGGAAATGTCGATGTCCGGCACGATGACGGCCGAGCGCACCGGCGATTGCCCGGCCGACGGCTGATACGCGACGCCGTATCCGCGTAACGAAAGCGCCGCCGCGGTCCATCGACTGCGGCGGCGTTTTTCTTTGCGTAGTCGGGCGGTGCGGGATTGATGCCTCGGGCGGTGCCGCCTATCACCCGGCGACGCTCACTTGGGGGAAATGGAGAGAGAGTCATGCGAAAGACGGTTGTGAACACATTGGTTGCGGTTGCTGCGCCGGTCGCGCTGCTGGGCGCCTGTTCGTCGGGCGGCGATGCGGACGCCGATGGCGATGGCGAAATCAGCAGCGAGGAAGCGCAGGCCGAGATGGAAAATGCCGACGTCTCGATCACGCCCGGCCAATGGGAAGCGACTGTCCAGCTGACCGAGTTCGACATGCCCGACATGCCGGAAGAAATGCGCGGCATGATGCAGGAACAGATGGGCCAGGCGCAGACCAGCACCTCGTGCATCACCGAAGAGGAAGCGGCCAATCCGGAAGCCAATATGTTCGGCGACGAGAATGACGATTGCACCTATACCGATTTCGACATGTCGGGCGGCACGATCCTGATCGCCGGCACCTGCCAGGCCGAAGGCATGCCCGGCGGTATGACGATGCGCATGGAAGGCAGCTACACCGAAACCAGCTACGACATGACGATGAACATGGACATGGATACCGGACCCATGGGGCCGATGACCATGGCAGGCCAGGTGAGCGGACGGTATCTGGGGCCGGATTGCGGCGTCGATGCCGATGGCTGATCGCGCGGTCTGGCGCGGCGTTGATCGCGTCCGGCGGCCCGGTTAGGATATCGCGGGCGCGCAAGGGCGATTGGGGGCTTCGATGGCGGAAGGCGGATCGGATACGGGCGGAACAGGCCGCAGGCCGGTCGCCTTTATCAGCTATCACAGCTCGCAGGAAAAGACCGCGCGCCACCTCAAGGAGATACTCGAGCGCAACGGCGTGCAGGGATGGATGGCGCCGGACGATATCGATCCCGGCGTCGCCTTCGATCAGGCGATCATCGAACAGGTTGAGAAATCCGACCTGATCGTCCTGCTTTTCTGCTCGCAATCGGATCAGTCGCGCCATGTGAAGCGCGAGCTGATGATGGCGGAAGACAAGAAGAAGCTGATCTATCCGGTGCGGCTCGAGGATATCGACGCCAAGGGCCTCGCCTATTGGCTGCACGACTATCAGTGGATCGACTGGATCGACCGGCGCGACGCGACCATCAAGCGCGTCATCGAAACGATCAAGCGCCAGGTCGGCACGGGCGAAGAGCCTGCCGTGCCTTCCGCCGATGTTCCGGCCGATACGGATGCCGTGCCCGATGCGGCGACGCCCGTTGCGACCGGCGCTGTCGCGCCCAAACCGCCAGCGGACACCCGACCCGTCGGGCTGATGGGCGGTGGCGGCGATGACGGCAGCGATGCCGATGCGCCACCAAAGTTCCTCGGGATCACGCTCAACCGCACCGGCTGGTATGTGGTCGGCGGTGCCGCTGTGCTCGCCGCGATCCTGTTAGGCCTGCTCGTCAACAGCCTGACGGGGTCAACCGAATATGAGCTGCGCGCCGGGCAATGGGAAACGCGATACGAGATCGACCGGATTCTGTCGGACGGCGGACTGCCGCGGTCCGAGGTGGATGCCTTCCGCAACGATTTCGAAGAGGCCGTGGAAACGCAATGCATTACGCCCGAACAGGTGCGCACGCCGCTGGTCGACTTTTTCGATCCGGAGGGCGACGGCAACTGTTCGATGAGCAATCTCACGATGGAAGGCGGCCGGTTCCGCGTGCGGCTCGATTGCCAGCCCGACGATATGGACGGTCAGGCCGTGCAGGTGTTCATGCGCGGCGACTATAGGCCGACCACGATCGATGCGGAGGCGGAATATGTCTTCCCGCTCGACGGTGGCAACGAGTTCCGCTTCGTCGCCAACCAGACCGGCACGCATACGGGCGCCTGCGAATAAGGCAGGCGCCGGGCCATTACCTCCGAGATAGTTGATTCGGATACCGGCCATGGGCAGAGCGGACCGGATTTGACTTGGATTGCGAAAGGACGAGCGATGATCGGATACACGACGGTGGGTACGAACGATCTGGAAAAGGCGCGCGGCTTTTATGACGCGCTGTTCGAGACGGTGGGCGCCAAGCGGCTGATGCAGCTCGACGAGGGTTTTACCGGCTATGGCAAGGAAATGGGCCAGCCGATGCTCTGCGTCACCCCGCCCTATGACGGCGAAAAGGCAACCGTGGGCAACGGCATGATGGTCGCGCTGCAGGCGGACAGCCGCGAGCAGGTCGATGCGCTCCACGCAAAGGCGGTCGAACTGGGCGGCGCGGACGAAGGCGCGCCCGGCATTCGCGCGCCGGAGGAAATGGGTTTCTACGCCGCCTATTTCCGCGATCTCGACGGCAACAAGCTCTGCGCGTTCAAGGTGGGATAGGGAAGGGTTTTTCCGTCAGAAACTTCCTGACGGAAGTTCGCGGCACCGGCCCGCTCCCCCTCCCGACCTCCCAGTCAGGATACACTCGTGGGAGGTCGGGAGGGGGAGCGGGCCGGTGCCGCGACATTGCGAAAGCAATGTTCGGACCAATAACGCCCTCAAACCCAATATTTACATTTGCAGGCTACCGATCCCCAACTCTCTGCATTTCAAGGGGATTACCGATGCGCCTGCCCATGATACCCGCCGCCTGCGCCCTCATTCTCGCCGGGTGCGGCGAATCGCCGGAAGAGGAGACGGCCCAGCTCGATCCCGACACCCGCGAACCGGCCGCGATGGCGACCCAGCCGCTGCGGCCCGGCCTCTGGGCGCTGTCCGAGACGATCGGCGAGGTCGATCAGGCGGCGATGCGCGAGGAGCAGGAAGCGGAGATCGAAGAGGATGGCGACCAGCGCGGCGAAGCGCGCACCGTATGCCTGCCGCTCGACTATGCCGATCGCCCGCCCGCGCAATATTGGTCGGGCGACGACAATATCTGCGACTATGACGATTTCTCCGCCGCCGATGGCGCGATCCGCGCGACGCTGAGCTGCAATGCGACGCCCGGCACGCTCACCGTTACAATCGACGGCGATTACGGTGCGACGGCTTTCGACACCGCGATGACGGTTACGCGCAGCGGCACCGGCGACGACGATATCACCGTCAGCGGCCGGCTCGAAGGCGAATGGCTCGGCGAGTGCCCGGACGCAGACGAGGAATAGCCGGGCACATCTATCGGTCGCCTTGATGATGGCGTCGGGGCACGCTTTGCCATAGGGATGCGGCAATGCCGCCGACCCGTTGCCTGATCGCCGCCTGCCTGTTGAGCGGTAGCCAGCCTGCCGCCGAGGCCGCCCCGCCTCCGTCCGATCCCGTGATCGGCTGGGCGCGGGTGGAATTCGATGCGAGCGGCATCACGCGCGCCGAAGCGGGCGGCCTCGCCGATATCGAGGCCGGCCGCGCGCTGACGGTCGACGATCCGGTGCGTATCGCCAGCGTTTCAAAGCTCGTCATTGCGCTCGCCGCCGCACGGTTGGTGGAAGAGGGCGCGATCGACCTGCGCGACGATGTTTCCCGGCATCTCGGCTGGCGGCTGCGCAATCCGCATTTCCCGGACGACGCGATCACACTGCGCACGTTGCTCGATCATCGCGCAGGGATCCGCGACGATGCCGGCTATGCGCTGCCGCTCGATGTGGATCTCGAGCAATGGATGGCCCAGCCGGGTGCGTGGGACTCAGACCATCCGCCCGGTTATTTCACCTACGCCAATCTCAACTTCCCGGTCATCGCTGCGGTGTTCGAAGGCGCGACTGGCGAGCGGTTCGACCGGCTGATGGCGCGGACCGTGTTCGAACCGATCGGCCTCGACGCCTGTTTCAATTGGACGACCTGCAGCGAGAATGCGCGGGAGCGGGCGGTGGTCCTCTACGATTCCGACGGGGCAGCGATCCGGGACACGCAGCGATTCATCGCCGAAGACTGCCCGGCCATCCCGGCAAGCGACGGGAGTTGCGATCACGAGAGTTACGTCCTCGCCCGCAACGGCGCGGCCTTCAGCCCGCAGGGCGGCTTGCGGATTTCCGCCCGCGATCTTGCGCGGATCGGCATGCTCTTCCTGACGCGCGGCGCGGGGACCGACTTTGCCTTTATGAACCGGCATTTTCGCGAGCTGGCGCTGATCCCGATGCTCTATAGTCGCCGCCGCGCGCCTATCACGGAAAATGGCGAGAGCGAGGACGGTTTCTATTGCCGCTACAATCATGGCGTGCACACGTTGAACCGAGATGGCGGCGCGTGCGACGACGCTCTGTTCGAGGGCGACGCAGTCTATAGCGGCCATGCGGGTTCGGCCTATGGTGTGCGGTCGGGCCTGTGGATCAGCCATGAAGCGGGGCGCGGCGTCGCCTATTTCGCGACCGGCCTGCCCGACGAGCTGCAGCCCGGCGCGTCAGCCTTTTCCGCCGTCGAGGAGCGGCTGGCGCGTGGCGGGGGAATCGAGACTTATGCGCCCGAAAGCGATGACTGACCTCTCCGACGCCCAGATCGCGCAGTTTCGCGAACAACTCATCGCCCTGCGGGCGCAGCTCTCGGGTGAGGACGAGGGCGCGGCCGAATGGCGCAAGCCGGTGGAACTCGACCAGCAATCGGTCGGGCGGCTCTCGCGCATGGACGCGATGCAGCAACAGGCGATGGCCGATGCCGAAGCGCGGCGGCGACAGACCGATATCGCCCGGATCGACGCCGCGCTGACCCGCATCGAGGAGGGCGATTATGGCTGGTGCCTGACCTGTGGCGAGGCGATCGCGGAGAAACGGCTCGCTATCGATCCGATGGCGACGCGGTGCATATCCTGCGCGGCCTGATCCTGATCGCTCCGGTCCTGCTCGCCGCGTGCGGAGAGCCGCGCGAGGAGCCGCCGCCGCTTGAGGCCGGGATTACCGTCGCGGGCCATTTCGGGGCTTATGGCGCACCGGCGGAGGATATGAGCGGCCTCGCCTGCGACTGGCAGCGGGATGGTCCGGCGATGCGCTGCCTCGCGATCGACGATGAAGGCAGCGAAGCGCAATGGGCCAGCTTTGACGGCGCCGTTATGCAGGCCGGAGACCGGTTCGACCTGCTCGGCGTCGGCGCGCCGCTCGGGACGCCGCCTGGCGATATCTGCGCGGAGAGCGATTCCGATAGTGATGAGCTGGACGGCGAGGGCGCGGCCTTTAGCGGCGGCGCATTCTACGTCACCGGTTCGCATGGCTGTTCGCGCTATGGCGATGCGTATCGCGCGGCGAGCTTCGTCGTCGCGCGGATCGCGCCCGACGATCCGGTCGGCGAAATCCTGCCCGGTACCGTCGCGATCACGACCAGCCATCGCCTGTCCGGAATGTTACGGCGCGATCCGACGCTCGCGCCTTTTGTCGGCGCATCGCTGCTGGATGCCAACGGGCTGACCATCGAGGGGCTGGCGGTCGACGGCGGGCGGATGGTCTTCGGCCTGCGCGCGCCCGTGATCGACGGCGCGGCCTTCCTGTTCGAGACAAGCGTCACGGCGCTCTTCTCACCCGATATCGTCGGGCCGGGCCGCTCGGTTCGGGTACCGCTGGGCGCGGACACGGGCATTCGCGATCTCGCCCTCCTGCCGGACGGCCGCCTGCTGATCCTCTCGGGTCCGGCGCAGGATCAGGATTTACCCTATCGCATCCATCTGCGCGCCGACGACGGCACGGTGACCGAACTGGCAACGGTGGACGCATGGCCCGGCGGAAAGGCCGAGGCGATGGCGGTTGTCGGGATGGCGGACGCGACCGCGACGCTGCTGATCCTGTTCGACGGTCTGGCCGATGGCTCGCCGCAGCGAATCACCGTGCAACTGCCGCAGTGATTCCCGGCTCGACTCGCTCCCGCGCCTGTCCCACTATGGGCAAAAAGCAGGAGCGGATGGATGAGCGATACAGAGCTGGACGTGGCGATCGTCGGCGCGGGATTTTCGGGCCTCTACATGCTGCACAGGCTGCGCAAGATGGGGCTGAAAGCGACGATCTTCGAAGCGGGGGATGGCGTCGGCGGGACCTGGTACTGGAACCGCTATCCGGGCGCGCGCTGCGACATCGAGAGCATGGAGTACAGCTATAGCTGGGACGAAGAGCTCGAGCAGGAATGGGAATGGTCCGAACGCTATTCGCCGCAGCCCGAAATTCTCGATTACATCAATCACGTTGCCGATCGCTTCGATCTCAAGCGCGACATCCGCTTTTCCACGCGCGTAGAGGGTTGCCACTGGGACGCGGACGCGAACCGCTGGACGGTGATGACCGATGGCGGCGAAACGGTCAGCGCGCGCTTCGTAGTCATGGCGACGGGCTGCCTCTCTTCGCCGAACAAGCCGGATTTCGAAGGCGAAGCGGATTTTGAGGGCGATACCTATCTGACCGGGCTTTGGCCGCATGAGGGCGTCGATTTCACCGGCCAGCGCGTCGGCGTGATCGGCACGGGGTCGAGCGCGATCCAGTCGATCCCGATCATCGCCAAGGAGGCGGCGTCGCTGACCGTTTTCCAGCGCACGCCCAATTACGCGATCCCCGCGCACAACCATCCGCTCGATCCGGAAACCGTCTCCGAGGTCAAAGCCGACTATCATGCGATCCGCGATCAAGCGCGCGAAGAGGCCGCCGGGTTCGTCGGCTCCAAGACCGAGCATGAAGAGTTGGCCACCGAACTGCCGCCCGAACAGGTGCGCGAGGAGCTCGAAAAACGCTGGGCGCGCGGCGGGCTGACCTTCATGGCCAGCTATCCCGATATGGGTGTCAGCCTGAAGGCGAACGACATGGCGGCCGAGTTCATCCGCGACAAGATTCGCGACCGCGTCGAGGATCCGGAGACGGCCGAACTGCTCTGCCCGAAAGACTATCCGGCCGGCGCGAAGCGCATGTGCGTCGATATCCATTATTACGAGACCTTCAACCAGGATCATGTCTCGCTGGTCGATATCAACGCGACGCCGATCGAGAGGATCACGGCCAAAGGCGTCAAGACGAGCGATACGGAATATGCATTCGATTCGATCGTCTTCGCCACTGGGTTCGACGCGATGACGGGGACGCTGGCGAAGATCGATATCCGTGGGCGGCGCGGCGCGAAGCTCAGCGAAAAATGGGAAGCCGGGCCGCTCACCTATCTCGGCCTGATGAGCGCGGGCTTTCCCAACCTGTTCCTCGTGACCGGCCCGCAAAGTCCGTCGGTGATCTCCAACATGATCGTTTCGATCGAGCAGCATGTCGAATGGATCGCGGATTGCATCGGCGCGGTCGGCGCGGGCGTGATCGAGCCGCTCGAGCAGGCCGAGCAGGAATGGGTCGAGCATACGAACCTGATCGCCAGCATGACCGTCTATCCCTATGCGAAGAGCTGGTATCTGGGCGACAATATCCCCGGCAAGCCACGCATCTTCATGGCCTATCTGGGCGGCGTCCCCCAATATCGCCGGATGTGCGACTGGGTTGCCGAGAATGGCTATGCGGGCTTTGCCGTCGATGGCAGCCCGGCCAATGCCAAGCTCGATCCGATGGAATTTCTGGAAGTGGACGAGCGCCTGCTGCCGCTGATTGCGGAGCGCGAAGCGGCTTAGTTCTGTCAGATTCGGCCTGTCGATCGAGTCTGACAAACAGACCCTTTCCCTACCCCTTATTCATCCGGCTGAGGACGAAATAGGCGCCGATATTGAGTGCGGTATAGGCGCCGTAAAAGAACAGGATCATCGACTGGCCGGCGCGCGCGAACCAGAGGGCGCCGACGAGGATCACGAACTCGACCGCATAACTGCCCCAGCCGCCGCCGAAACGGCGCAGGGTTTGCGCGATTTCGGCGAAGACGGGCCCGCGCCCCTCCATCACGCTGCGATGGAAGAAGAAATTGGCGATGCCCATGATGAAGACGATCCAGACCATGTGAGCGGCAGCCTATGGTACGATCGCGAAGCCCGGGACGGCGCCCGTCTCGCGATATCCGGAATGATACATGTCCATGAAAATCATCATATTTTCCGGCGCGGAGCCGGCGCATTCGACTTCATAGCCGTCGATGATCGTGCCGAACGGGCCCGGTCCGAAATTCCCCGCGCGGCTGTGCTGCGGCGCTAGGCCGTTCTCGCAGCGCAGGCGATCGAGATAGGCGCGCTGTCCCTGCGGCCTGTCGGCGCGTACCGGATTATCGCGGCTGCCCAGCGGGTGGGCGCTGGCGTCCGCGATCAGCCGGTCGAGCGCGGCGCCCGAGGGCGCCGGTGCCATGCCGAGGCCGGCGCGCAGCTCGTCCATCCGCTCGCGCGGCGTCTGGCCGTCACTGTCAGGTTTCTGCGCGCTAGCCGGAGCGGCCGCCAGCAGCGCCGAAAAACACATTATCGCGATCGCTGCCTTCATGCCGTGCCCTCCCTCGCGTGTCGACGATCATGGGCATTTTAGGTGACGCTGGCATGAACCGCAAAGGCGGACGCCTCACTCGGGCCGCCGTTCGTCGAGCAATTCGCGCATCTTCGTCAGCGTCGGCAGGATCGCTTTCAGCTCCTCCTCGCTCATATGCTCCATCAGCTCGGCATAGAGCGGGCCGAGCGCGGCGAGCCCGGCCTGGCGCGCGGCCCGGCCCGCTTCGGTGATCGCCACGCGGCGGATTCGCCGGTCTTCGGGATCGTGTTTCAGCTCCACGAGCCCCTTGTCCTCGAGCTTGCGCACGGTCGACGACATGGTCGGCTGGCGCACCTGGAAGGAATTGGCGAGCTCCCCGATCGTCCGGTCCTGCTCCATGCGCAGCAGATGGTTGAGTACGCCATATTGGGCGCGCGTCATCCCGTCAGGCAGCACGCTCTCAAAGAGCGTGCCGGAGAGCTGGGCGATGATGCCGATCTCGGTCATCACGAGATTGCCGAGCGGATCGCCCTCGAGCCCCGGCCCCTTGGGCTTGCGTTTCGACGAACCCGCGTCCGCCATCAGGCGTCGACCAGCCGGCTCGTGAGCGGCCAGCGCGGGGAGGGCTGGATGGCCGGGGCATGGCCGATGCGGAACAGGCCCTGCACGCGCGCCGGCGCGGCAATGCCGAGATGGTCGTGGAGGCGCGCGAACTGTTCGGCCATTTCGGGAAACTCCTGCAACGCCTGGCTCAGCGGCTGCATCGCCAGCCCTTCGCGTGTAGCGGCAAGTTGCATCCGAAGCCATGCCGCGCCCGTGTTCAGTTGCGTCGCCCGGCTGTTATCCGCCGTGTGCAGCCAGCACATGGACGGGCTCGCATCGATCAGCGCGGTATACATGGTGATGCCCTCGGCAAAGGCATAGCTTTCCGGGTCGGCGAGCGTCTCGCGCGTTACCATGCCGAGATTGTGCCCGGCCTCGATCATGGGCCCATCGAGAATGATGCCGTCGGGATTGGCGACCGCCTCATCCGCCCCGATCCGCATGACGTCTATACTCTCCTGGAGCGTGTGCGGCGTCGTATACTCGACCATCCAGGCGTCGGTCGCGATCTGCTTGAGCGGGGCGACGGTTTCGGCCGTATTCGCCCAGTCGAGCGATACGCCTTCGGGCAGCGCCGCGCGCATCGCGGCGAATTGCCGGTCGGTCACGGGGCGGGACTCATACTGCTCGCGGTTGGTATGGCGTTCGAGCACGAGATCGAACAGCGGGTCCTTCGCGATGCCGGGTTCGCGGACCAGCCGGATATCGGCGATCGGCCGCTCGTCGAGCACGGGCTGGGGCGCACCCTGCGGGAAGGGTTCGATCTCGGCGCGATAGCCTTTCTCCGCCGCCGCCATGCGGAGCTGTTCGAGGAACGCCCCGAAGCCGATCGTTATCTGGCGGCAGGGCGGATCGGTTTCGGGCAGCATGCGCGCAAGGTCGGGGAGGAGGCGGATGCGGTCATTGCCGATCAGCTCGATCAGCCAGGGCTGCTTGTTGTGCGGATTGGGCGCGAGGATCGCATAGGCCAGAATGTCGGGCCGCGTATCGCCGAACCCTTCCGCCGCCTGCCGCCACGGCTCGCGCGCCTCGGACAGGCTCGGCGAAAAGATATCGTAAGCGAACAGCCCGCCCCCGATGATGACGGCACTGGCGGCGCCAGTGATGAGGACTTTGCGGCGGCTGGGCATGGCGAATCTCCATATTGCATTTACAGCTATATAATAGATATCTATGTATTATGTCAAGCGATGCCTCTCGATCCCGGTCAGCCGCGCGCTTAACCCGATTTTGACCGGCATCCAATATACGCGATCCCATGGAAACGCCGCTCATCTATGCGCTGGCCGCGCTCGCCCTTGTGGCGGGCTTTCTCGGCCTGTTCCTCTATCTCGGCCATCGCAGCGGCCGGGGAGACCTGATCGCGCCGCCGAAAGAGTTTGGGAAACGCGAATATGGCAGGCGTCCGCCCGTGCGGCCCACTCCGCGCGCCGAACCGAAGGCCGCCCTGCCAACGCCGCCCGCCCAGCCCGATCCGATATCCGATCCGTTGCCCATCCCCTTGCCCGCGCAAAGCCCGGCGGAGCTCGTAGCCGCGGTCGGCGCGCCCGCGCCGGTGACCGTGACCGACGACCTGCCCGACGCGGATCCCTCGGCGATCTGGCGGCGCGAGGGGCCGGCGGGCACGGCGCGGCTCAGCGAGGCCTGCTACACGGCCGATCAATATGCCGAGCGCGAAGTAAAGGCGCTGCTCCTGCAAAACCGCTACGACCGCGCCATCCGCCATGTCCGTGGCGCACTCAAACTGCCGGCGGCCGAGGCGGAAGCCTATGTCGCGCGGCTTGCGCATCGGTTGGGCCTTTGACGAAAGAATCTGTGACGCCGGGCACAGCGCTGCCGCCCGCTTTCCGCTCTATCTCTCCCCGGGTCGGCAACGGATGGAGACGACCGATGAAAAACGAAACCCTGGACACACGCGCCACGCAACGCCGGGCCTTCTTTCCAGAAGGCGAGGAAACGGAAACCGTGGAGATGAGCGGCTGCAAGGTCGATGCGATCACCACGAACGCCGACGGCACGACCACGGTTATGATCAAACGGGAGAGCGACGGGACGACCGAACTCTTCGTGCATCCCGAAGACATGACCGATGCCCAGCTCGACGAATTCAAGCGCGCGCAGGACGAAGACCTGTATGTCGCGGTCGAATGGAAGGAAGAGCCCGGCCGCAAGCCGATCCAGCGGCTGACCGTGAGCCGAGACTGAGCGCCGGGCATTGCAGGCGCGATATCGCCGCACCGGGTAGAGATCCCGGCGGTTGACACTGGTTGACACAAAGCGGGGGTAGGCCGGGGCCATCGCCACGCTGTGTTGGAAGGGCGTGCGATGGCGGTTTCCTGAGGGCTTCCGGTGCAAGACGGCGGATGGACAGGCACGGCCGGTGTGACCTTCCGATTGGCATATATGGGGCGACGACAGCGTTTCGGTTCGATGCATATGACCATCATAACCGATTTGGCACATTGTAGGACAGGATATCGTCATCCCAGCGAAGGCTGGGATCTCAGGCTGTTGGGCGGGTCGCTAGCCGCCAGAGATTCCAGCTTTCGCTGGAATGACGGGTAGGGAGAAACCTACCAGCTCGTGATTCGCGCCTTTATGCCATAGGCGTCGCAGAAGGCCTTGAGGCGGTCGACGGCTTTCAGGTCGCCTTCGAATTCGGCGTGGAGCAGGGCGGCGGCGAGGTGGGGGACGTCTTCGGCGGCAATCGTGCAGATGCGCTCATAATCGCCGTCGCCATGCACCGCCTCGACGGTTGGCCCGCTGTCATAACTGTCGATCGCGAGATTGCCGTTCTTGTGCAGCTTCAGCCCGACTGAGCGCCCATGCGTCCCCGCCTCCCGCGCCAGCTCGACCATCCGCCCCCCGGCGCAATCGCGACGCCGTTCCAGGATGTGCGTTTGGGCGGCGTGCTATCGGACATGGGCGGGAGGATAGGATGGGTAAGGCGGGAAGGGAATGGCGTAGCCTTAGCGAGAAGAACTCGGCTCGGTCGCCAATTCAAATCTGCGCAAAAAGTGTATCACAGAAAGACTTCACCGATTTCCTTTTTGATGCCTCGCGTGCGCAGGAATACTTAAATATCTCTTTGCTGAGACCTGATGCCCCTAGGTGATCTCGAACGAAGCTGTCGATTATGCGCTTGCCATCGTATCGTTCGCGTCGTTGTTGCTTTGTTTTTATGCCATCTACTTCCTTGCGCGCCGCACTTTCGAGTTTTTTGATACTAGCTTCAGAATAATTCTCTCTGATCGCGGCAATGTGTTCGTCTATTGTCGCCGGAGCCAGAGATAGCGGGCCGCTCAATCGAAAAACTTCATAGCCTAAATTAGCCTTCACTCGCCTTTCGACTTCATGAGCCTCCATACTATCCAAAATCGACGCAAGGGCGTTCTCAACGTCATGTACCGATTGAAGCTCTATCTTCTCGCGGATCAACTCGGTTGCGCGGAAGATTATTTCGGGATCAACTAGAAAGTTCTCCACCATGCTAACGGGTAAGCTGATAACATGGTCTTTTGATTCATCCTCTACATCCGAATCCACCAAGGCAATCGCGCGTTGGCTTGGCGAAAAAGTATCGAGAACGGAGTTTACATGTTTGGCTCGACTTATACATTCTGATTTGGAGTTCGATGGTATTATAGTAAGGCTTTTGAACCTCGGATCGAGAAGCGTATAAATTTTCTTATCACTTGATGATTGGGTTCCTTTCCCGATCGACTTTCCTTCAACGATAAGCACGTTTTTTAAAGAAGTTAGATTTGTCGAGTGCCCAAAAATTTCTGTTATCAGGTCAAGTTTTTGGTCGTTGTCGGCGATTCTGATTAGCTGATTTTCGCCTTCGGCTACCTGATTGACTGGCTTGAGCAGAAACAGCTCCTCAGCATTGGCCGCCTCAACGAGGTTCTGCGAATGACTGGATATTATGAACTGATAAAGTCCTGTTGCCGCCATCTCTCGCATGTACGCTAACAATAGTTCTTGCAGGTTTGGGTGCAAGTGTAGCTCTGGCTCGTCAATTATGACGGGCCTAGGAGTTTTCGGAACTGACGGGTATGACTTGGAAAATTCCGATAGCCGTCGCCTAACCTTGTCCTCAATAAGTGGCAGAAATAGTTGGATTATTGATTTTTCACCGGAACTCAAATCATCAAAATCGATCTCGACACCCGATTTTCGGTTTTTGAAAAGAACGCGCATGTTATCGCGTTGGGCCGTGTCAATTCCCTCAAACGATAAGTGAGGCAAAAGGGAAGAAATCAGTGACTTCAGCGGTTCCCAAACGTCTGGAATTTCACCTCGAGATATCTGGCCTTCTTCATGGTATTTTTGAGCAATACGGGTGTTTACTTCGGTTGCTATGTTGCAAAGAGAGTATTTTATCAGATTGCCCGTTTCATCAGCGTTCCAAGGATCCCGCTGTTGATCGTAGAGCGTAATGCCTTCTAGCCTGCTGACTTGGTCTTGGGATAGCGCGTCACTGAGAAACAGAGACTGCCCAAGCCATCGATTTCGGATAGTCTGACGCCGAATAGCGCGATGTGGGCCTTGATAAATCGGCCTCGTGTTTTGCTTTTGGCGCTTTATAGCGATCAGAAGCGTGCTCTTTCCGCTACCGTTAGGACCGGTTACGACCATCACCGGCGGGACACTATTGCATTCCGCGAGCAATATGCCTCTGTCATTCGCAACGCGGAAACTCTCAATGGGAAGCACGCACTACTCCGCCGCGACGCTCTTCTCGCCGAACATGTCTTCGCCTTCCTCTTCGCCCTCGTCGTCGTTGGCCTTGCCTTTTTTGCGTTCGTCGAAGCTGTTCCAGACCTGGTTCCAGTCGCCGCGGGTTGCGCCCTTCGAATATTCCGTCGCCCGGGTTTCGAAGAAGTTGGCGTGCTCGACGCCGTTCAAGAGCGGGGCGAGCCAGGGGAGCGGGTGGTCGTCGATCATGTAGACGGCGGGGAGGCCGAGCTGGCCGAGGCGCCAGTCGGCGATGTAGCGGATATAGCGTTTGATCTCCTTGGCCGTCATGCCGGGCACCGCGCCTTCGGAGAAAGCGAGATCGATGAACGCGTCTTCGAGCCGCACCGTCTTCTGGCAGCAATCGATGATATCTTCCTTGACGGACTTGGTGAGGCAGTCCCGCTCCTCGCAGAAAGCGTGGAAGAGTTTGACGATGCCTTCGCAGTGCAGGCTCTCGTCGCGCACCGACCAGCTGACGATCTGGCCCATGCCCTTCATCTTGTTGAATCTCGGAAAATTCATCAGCATGGCGAAGGAGGCGAAAAGCTGCAGCCCTTCGGTGAAGCCGCCGAACATGGCGAGCGTCTTGGCGATATCCTCGTCGCTATCGACGCCGAACTCGTTGAGATAATCATGCTTCGCCTTCATCTCCTCATATTCGAGGAACATGCTGTACTCGCTCTCCGGCATGCCGATCGTATCGAGGAGATGGCTGTACGCGGCGATATGGACCGTCTCCATATTGGAGAAGGCGGTCAGCATCATCTTGATTTCCGTGGGCTTGAACACGCGGCCATATTTGTCGTGATAGCAATCCTGCACCTCGACATCCGCCTGGGTGAAGAAGCGGAAGATCTGGGTGAGCAGCGCGCGCTCATGATCGGTGAGCTTCTGGGCCCAGTCCCGGCAGTCCTCGCCAAGCGGCACTTCCTCGGGCATCCAGTGGATCTGCTGCTGGCGCTTCCAGAAATCATAGGCCCAGGGATATTCGAAGGGCTTGTAGGTCTTGCGGGCTTCGAGAAGGGACATGGGCTATCTCCGGTGCGATCGTGGCAACTCGATTCCGCCCCCGCGAGGGGCGGAACTGTCATAAAAGAGGCTACACATCCTCCGCTCGGCTGGAAAGACCGAACTTGTCGTTTTCACCGGTTTATCCACAACAATTGGTGATCCTGTGTCGTACATACCGCTATATATGGATTCGCGGTTTTCGGAAAAAATCACCCGGTTCCGCACCCGCCCCCTTTCTTGCCGCCCGCTCGAGCGCCTATGGAGAAATGGCGGCAGCGGAGCAGTTTCATGTCCGACTTTTTATCAGAAGCGCCCGGCGATTTTTCGGTCGAGATAGAGCTGATCGGCGCGCGCTACGCCTATGAGAATGCCGGCCCCGCCGTGCCGATGACTAAGCGGCAGTGCGAGGCGCGAAAGGCTTTCATCGCACAGCTTGAAGAAAACCACTATGCGATGGTCTGGCGGCCATGCCTGGTGTGCGACGGGAAATGGTTCGCGATCATCGCCCTGCGCGATCGCTATGATCTTCCGGTGCCAACGTGCATTTGCCGGGAGTGCGGTCTCGTTCAGGCAAATCCGCGAATGCGGCCGGGCGATTATGAGGATTTCTACGCCACGCTCTACCGCGATCTCTATGTCGAAGAGACGCTCGACCTGCCGGCCTTTTTCAAGAAGCAGGAGCGGATCGGCAAGCGGATCCGGCAATATCTCGCCGACGATGTCGATTGGCGGCCGCCGACGCGGATCCTGGAGGTCGGAACGGGCGCGGGCGGAACGCTGGACTATCTGTGCCGCGACGGGGCGAGAGGGATCGGAATAGATTTTGACGAGAGCTATCTTGCATTCGGCCGAAAGCGTTGGCTGGACCTGAGGCGCGGCGCGATCGGCGAACTGGATATTTCGGTGCGGCCCGACCTGATCGTCTACCGTCATGTGCTCGAACATCTCGACGATCCGGTTGCCGAGCTGAAGCGGGCGTCCGCGCTATGCCGCCGCGGCAAGGGTATGCTCTATGTCGAGGTGCCTGGCGTCGACGCGATCTCGACCGCGCCGTCGCGCGTCGGCGGCGACTTGCTGAAGACGATCCAGAATGCGCACACCTACTATTTCAGCCGGAAATCGCTGGCCAATGTGCTGATGATGGGCGGTTTCCGCATCCGCCGCATCGACGAACAGGTCCGCAGCCTCAGCATCGCCTATCACGACAAGGCGCGCAAAACGCCCAAATTCCGCGAAGACTGGCGCGCTGTCTTGGCCGGCCTTCGCGCTATCGAGGAACGCTATCAAGCCGGGGCGGACACGGATCGCGAAACACTCAGCCGGCCAGAGTGATCGCCACCCGGCGTGCGATCACTGGCAAGCCGGGCGCACGTCACAACCTCATCGCCGGTTCCTGTACACGACGACTTTCTTGCTGCTCCGCGCGCCGACGCCGAGGAACACGATGCCGACGAAATAGCCGAAATCGTACCAGCCGCCATTGTTCGGCACCGCGTAGATCGCGACCGTGTCGACGAACAGCGAGACGATCCAGGCGATCGGGAAGATAAAGCCGTGCCAAACGCCGAGCCAGAAACCCGGTGCCGTCTCCGCCACCGCGCCGCCCGACTGCTGCGCCGCGCAGGCGGTGAGCAGGAGCGCTGCGCCGAGAATGGCGAGGAGGCGGGGACGGGTGGCAGCACTATTCATAAACCCGCTCGAACAAACCGGCGGGCGCGAACAGGATCGGCAGCAAGATTAGAGTTGCATACAGAATGCCAAACAGATCGAATGTCGCGGACTCGAAGGCCGATCTGACGATCTCGAAGAGAACGCCGAAGAATTTCTCCGGCACCGACTGATCGTTCTGGATCATGGCGGAACCGAAAAACGCGAAAAGCAATGCCGGGGCTGCGAACAGAACGGCCCATCCGGCGAGCAGCATGGCGTACCAGTTCTTGATTCCGACGAAACGGTACCTCCGTCCGAACACTCTCATCGGCAGCAAAACTCACTGGCACGCGAGGCACTCATCATAATCGGTGCTCTCGCCGGTCGCGAGTTCGACCTGTTTGGGGTCGAGCGTATTGTCGGCCTCCACGCCGCCGGCGAAGCCCGCGCGCTGCACGGACTTGCTGCGCAGATAATAGAGCGACTTGATACCCAGTTCCCATGCGCGGAAGTGGAGCATCAGCAGGTCCCATTTCTCGACATCGGCCGGGATGAACAGGTTGAGGCTCTGCGCCTGGTCGACATAGGGCGCGCGGTCCGCGGCAAGCTCGAGCAGCCAGCGCTGGTCGATCTCGAAGCTCGTCTTGAACGAGTCCTTCTCCTCGGCAGTCAGGAAATCGAGATGCTGGACGCTGCCGCCTTTCTCGAGGATCGAATTCCAGACATTGGCGCTGTCCTTCGATTTCTCCTGCAGCAGCTTTTCCAGATAGGGATTCTTGACGACGAAGCTGCCGGACAGCGTCTTGTGCGTGTAGATATTGGCCGGGATCGGCTCGATGCACGCGCTGGTGCCGCCGCAGATGATGCTGATCGAGGCGGTCGGCGCGATCGCCATCTTGCAGGAAAAACGCTCCATCACGCCCTGGTCCGCCGCGTCCGGGCAGGGCCCGCGTTCGTTCGCCAGCATCATCGAGGCTTCGGACGCCTTGGTCTGGATATGCTTGAAGATTTTAAGGTTCCAGCTCTTCGCGAGCGCGCTCTCGAAGCCAAGCCCGCGATCCTGCAGGAAGCTGTGAAAGCCCATCACGCCAAGGCCGACAGACCGCTCCTGCTCGGCGCTGTACTTGGCGCGTGCCATCTCCGGCGGCGCGCGGTCGATATAGTCCTGCAGCACATTGTCGAGGAAGCGCATGACATCCTCGATGAAGAGCTTGTCCTCGCTCCACTCGTCCCATTTTTCGAGGTTGAGCGAGCTGAGGCAGCAGACGGCCGTCCGGTCCTTGCCATGCTGGTCGATGCCGGTCGGCAGCGTAATTTCTGAACACAGGTTCGAGGTCGAGACCTTCAGCCCCACATCGCGCTGATGCTTGGGCATCATGCGGTTCACGGTATCGTTGAAGACGATATAGGGCTCGCCCGTCGCGAGCCGCGTCTCGACAAGCTTCTGGAACAGCGAGCGCGCATCGACGGTCGCGCGGACGCTGCCGTCCTTGGGCGATTTGAGATCGAACGCGGCGCCGTCGCGCACGGCTTCCATGAATTCGTCGGTGACGAGCACGCCGTGATGGAGGTTCAGCGCCTTGCGGTTGAAGTCGCCCGAGGCTTTGCGGATTTCGAGAAACTCCTCGATCTCGGGATGCGAGATATCGAGATAGCAGGCCGCCGAGCCGCGCCGCAGCGACCCCTGCGAAATGGCGAGCGTAAGGCTGTCCATGACGCGGACGAACGGGATGATGCCGCTGGTCTTGCCGTTAAGGCCGACCGGCTCGCCGATGCCGCGCACGCTGCCCCAATAGGTGCCGATGCCGCCGCCGCGGCTCGCCAGCCAGACATTCTCGTTCCAGGTGCCGACAATGCCTTCGAGGCTGTCGTCGACGCTGTTCAGATAGCAGGAAATGGGCAGGCCCCGCCCCGTGCCGCCGTTCGAGAGCACGGGCGTCGCCGGCATGAACCAGAGCTGCGAGATATAGTCGTAGAGCCGCTGGGCATGCTCGGCATCGTCGGCATAAGCGGAGGCAACGCGCGCGAAGAGATCCTGATAGCTCTCGTCGGGCAGCAGGTAGCGATCCTTCAGCGTTTCCTTGCCGAATTCCGTCAGCAGATCGTCGCGCGATTCATCCTGTTCGATCGGATGCATCTGCGGCCTGATCGCCTTGCTCGACAGCTCTTCCTTGTCGGAATCGCTCGTGTCGACAACATCGTCCATCGGTATTTCGCCGTTATTCGCCAAATCCATCGCCCTAATACCCCTTTTTACGCCATTCCCATATAGGAATGTTCCTACTTCGTTCGAGTCGGAAACTTCGTTTCTACACCCCTTTTGCAGCCATGCGGGAACTGATTTGCGCTTGTCCCCGATATCCACACGGGCTCGGCGGCGGACACAATAGGGGTGGGTGCCGCGAATCGCGATCGCGGCGCGTTACCACAACCTATTGGGTAGGCCCCCGGCCGAACCACTAGCCATAGTGTATCAACCGTGAGTCGGGCACAAGAGGGTTAATGGAAAATTTGTGATTCGATTCACCGCTATTCTGACTCGGTTCGTCGCAGGCCGTTCCCTTCGCAGGTGCAGCGACGCGTGGACCGAACTGGCCTTGCGCGATTGCAAGGGAACGGATCAAGAACAGAAAAATTTTGTCGATTGCGGCCAAATGCCTGGCAGCGTTCCGAGCCGACGTGATTGCGGCCGGTCGATGTTCACCCGCACCAGCTGCGCCGTCCGCCGCCATAGGGCCGGGCGAGGCCTTCGCGGATCAGCGCGGCGCCGACGGGCTGGCCGTCGACATGCACGCGGCGCAGGAGGCGGCCGTAGCGGTCGCGGTCGCGGCCATCGCGTTCGAGCGTCACCGTGCCGCTGTTGAGCAGCGCGTGGAGCCGGGCCTTGGCCGCTTCGCCCAGCCGCGCCTCTGCCGCGCAGCGCGGCGGCGAGAGTTCGGGCGTGTCGATATCGAGGATGCGGATCTTCTCGCCCGCCATCCAGAAGGTGTCGCCATCGACCACGCAGTTCACGCGCCGCCCCGATCCGCAGATCGCAAAATGCGGGCTCGCGGACGCACCGGGCGGGGAGGCGGCGAACGATTGCGCGACTCTGTCGGCGGGCGCGGCGCGCCGCTCGGCGAATTCCAGGCCCCACATGCCAACAACCGCCACGATCAGCGCGATCATCACCAGATAGGGGAGGGTGAGCCGGTTCGCCCGCCGTTCCGCGTGCACATGGATCGCCGCTTCGCGATGTGCGCCGTGCCATGATCGGCGATAGGCTCTGTCCGGAACGGCCATGCCCGTCATTATGCTCGCGCGCCGGCAAACAAGGCGTTAAACCTGCTCCGCTTTCGCGCCGTTCCGGAGGCATTTGAGCGAGATCAAAGCTGGGCCCCCGCGCTACCCATAGAATCGCGGCAGACAGATAGCAGGAGCATGTTTCCGATGACCGAAGCCACTCTCGATACCGGCGCCGCCAAGACGCGCCTCGATACGCAGCTTGCCGAACTGAACGCGCGGATGGGCCGTCTCGAACGCGATCTCGACGAGCCGCTCAACGCGGATTCGTCCGAACAGGCGGTCGAGATGGAGGACGATCAGTCGCTCGAAGCCCAGGCGCTGCTTGTGACGCGCGAAATCGCTTCGGTAAAGCGCGCGCTCGCCCGGATCGAGGACGGCGAATACGGGATTTGCGTGCGCTGCGGCGGCGATATCAATCCCAAGCGTCTCGAAGCGCGGCCCGAAGCGGCGCTCTGCATTCACTGCGCGTCGAAAGAAGGTTAGTCGGCACGATGATCCGCGCGCGCCTCGCCCTCGCCCCGTTCATCGTCCTGCCCCTGGCCATGGCCTGCGCCGATCCGGGCGCGGCCGGGGACGGCGATGCGGCGGAGTCCGGCGAGACGGTTGCGCTGCCCGAACCGGATATCGCGCCGGACGAGGCCGCCGCGCTCGAAGCGCAGGTGGCCGCGCTGTATGACGATCCCTTTGCCGTCGATACGCTGAATCCGCCGCTGCCGATGACGGACGAGCTGGCCGCGCTGTTCGCGGCGGAGCGGGCGCTGGTAGAGGCGAGCGACGGTATGCCCGGCAATCTCGATTTCGCCTGGCACATCGACGGGCAGGATGCCGAGATTACCGAACTGGCGATCACGCACGAACCGATTGCGCCGGGGCTGGTCGCCGTGATCGCGCGCTTCGAGAATTTCGGCGAGCCGCGCACCGTCCGCTATCTCTGGGCGCAGCAGGGGGCCGATTGGCGGCTTGCCGATATCGTGATCGGCGAGGCGGAAGACGCGATGGCCGTCACTTTGTCCGAAGCGCTGCGCACGCGGTAAGCGGATCTCAGCCGGCGAGCGCCCGGGTATAGGTCGCCATGTCGAAATAGTCGCGCCAGACGGCGATCTTGCCGTCTTTCATCTCGAACACGCCGCAACAGGGCAGGTCGATCGCGATATCGCCGACCTTGGTGCGGTCGAGCCGCTCGGCGATCACAGTGTCGCCCTCGCCCATGATGGTCAGGATGTCCCAGTCGGTTTGCGTCCAGTTGGCGATGAAGCCGCCGATAAACTGTTCGAGCGCCGCATGGCCGCTCACCGGCGCGGCGGGCATGTTGTGATAGATGCCGTCTTCCGTGAAATAGCCGGTCAGTTCCTTCGCATCGAGCCGCGACCAGGCGGCGATGAAGTCCCGGATGATGGCGATATTGTCGGTCATGGCATGCTCCCCGCGAAGTTCGGCCGGACCGGCCGGTTTGCGTCGCACCGCATATACGGCTAGTCGCGCTTTTGCACGTCACACGACCAGAGTGTTTTATGAAGGAAATTGTCACCCGCTGATGGACGGCCCGGGCTTTCGCGCCCGGTGACCCGTCGGTTCGCAACGGCCCGCCGCGCGCAATCGTGCGGGGCGGCGCATCGTTGCGCCTGTTCCTGTCAGCAAGGGGCCCGCGTTGCGGCTCCGGGGTTACCGATTTCCATGAATATCTCGAAATATGAACAGCGCACGCTGCACGTGCTCGCCCAGGGCGGGCATATCGCGCATGAACACGAAGAGCGCATGGACGGCCGCCGCGGCCGCATCGCGCGGATCACCTGCTTTACGCGCGAAGGCTATGCGCTGTCCGATTGCACGATGGCCGTGTTCAAGAAGCTGAAGAAGCGCCGCCTGATCGCGAGCCATGGCGGTGGCCCGTATCGCATCAGCCGCAAGGGCCTCGATGCGGTGCGGCCGCAGCTGGATAACCGTTAGCGGGGGATTCTTTTGTCAGGCCTTCGCTAACGCTCACGCGCGGCACCGGCCCGCTCCGCCCTCCCGACCTCCCATGAG
>NZ_JBQLZN010000033.1:0-55506 GCF_052168295.1 Parasphingopyxis sp.
GTCGGTCGAAGCGCTGCTCGACTGGAAGCCGGTGGCGCCGGGCGACGTCTTCTACCTGCCAGCGGGCACGGTGCACGCGATCGGCGCGGGCGTGACGCTGCTCGAAATTCAGCAGAATATCGATCTCACCTACCGGCTCTACGACTACGGCCGGCCGCGGGAGCTGCATCTCGACGATGCGGTGGCGGTGGCGCGCGCCGAACCCTGGGTCGCGCCCGCCGCGCCGGGCGCGGTTGCCCCGGGCCGCGATATCATCGCGGCGGGCCGCAAGTTCGTGATCGAGCGCTGGACGGGCGCGGCGCAGCGGACGCTGGCGGCCTCGGCGGACCGGCCGCGCTGGCTGATCCCGCTGGAAGGCGAAGGAACGATCGGCGGCGCGGCGCTCGAACCGGGCACCGTCTGGCTCGCCGATGCCGATACCGATCTCGATTATTCGGGAACGCTGTTCGTCGCCTATCCGGGCGGCGCGGTCGCCGACTGAGCGGCGCGTCAGTAGCGCGGATCGATGAGTGCGCGCACCTGATCGCGCAAAGCTTCGGGCACGGCCGTGCCGATGAGCGGTTCGGCCGCTTCGCGGTCGCGGATCGCGAGGCTGCGGGCGAGCTGGTTGTCGAGCCCGAGCGCGCGTAGCTGCGCATAGCTGTTGGCCGTCGCCTCGAGACTGTTGTGCACGGGCGTCTGCGCCTGGATCAGCCGGTCCTGCGGCGAACCGCAGACGAAATCGACGATGGCCTGGTCGCCCCCGCCACCCGCGCGGTCGAAGGCGAACAGCGGCGTTTCGGCATTTTGCGGCAGCTCCATCAGCGCGCCGTCCGGGCCCGTGGCATGGGTCAGCCGGCCGCGCACGATGCCCTGATCGCATTCCGGGCTGGCCGACATCCGCGCTCTGCCCGCCAATGCACCCTCCTGATAATAGAAGAAGCTGAGCGGCCAGACGCCGGTTCCGGCCAGTGCCGGATCATAGGATGCGAAGGCCGATCCGGCCTCGTCGGCATAGACGAGATAGGTGCCGCGCGGCATGTCCGCCGGTCCGATCGCGCCTTCCGCGCTGTCCTGCGCGGCGGCGGGCAGCGCGGTGCCGATGAGCAGCAGCGCGGACAGGAACGGGATCGGTCGCATATCACTCTCCGGGAAAATCGTATCTAATGGCGTCTTCTATCGTGCGCCTGAACCGCGCGTGAAGCTCTATCCGCGGACCATCCGCGTCACCTTTTCGGCCGTCACCGGATAGCCGGCGTCGTCGGGAATGCAGAGGAATTTCTCGCCGTCCCGATCCTCGACCCAGGGCGTGATCATCTTCACCTCATGCGCTTCGGCATGCACGCGCGTCTCTTCGTAGCTCTCCAGGCGGGCGAGCCGCTCGAGATTGCGATGCGTCGGGAAGATGATCGAACAGTGCCCCGCTTCGGCCTCGTCGATCACCTGTTGCGCGCGCGCCCAACGGCTCGACACGCTTTCGCCGCCATCGGCCTTGTTCTTCGCGAGCGCCGGGGCCTTGGCGACGAAGAACCAGGTATCGAAACTCCGCTCCTGCTTGAAATTCGGCATCCAGCGCGCCCAGGGCGTCAGCAGGTCGAGATCGAGCCGCCAGCCGCCGCTCGCCAGCATCGCGCCGAAATCGCTTTCCTCGTGCAGCGCCTCGCGCAACTGCACCGTCGCGCCGTGATCGGGCAGCGGATCGAAGGCAACGGCAATGCCCGTCTCTTCCAGCGTTTCGCGGATCGCCGCGATGCGGGCTGCGGCCTGCAGCGGATCGCCGGGCGCGCCGCGCACGATCGCGTCATTTTCGGCGATCGCATGGTCGCCGGGATCGATGCGCCCCCCGGGAAACACCATCGCGCCGCCCGCAAAAGCCATTTTGCGCGCGCGCTCGACCATCAGCACGTCCGGCGCGCCATTATCGGAATCGCGGACGAGGATGAGCGTGGCGGCTGGAATACCGGGATTTGTGTTCGTTTCGAAGTCCATGCGCCCGTGCCTACACATTCGCATGCGGCTGTGCCAGCGCTATGGGACGTGACGGGCGAGCCCTTTCTTAGAGCCGCGCCGCCTGGACATGCATCCAGTCGAAATTGCGTTCGCGGCCGAGACTGATCCAGCCCTCTTCCTCCCAGATATCGAGAAAGCGCGCATAGGCGGGCCGCGCCATGCGCGCCCGGTCACGGCCCCAGCGCAGCGCATTGTGCGCGGGATCGAAATCGATCGCGATGCCCCAGCTATGCATCGACATCGCCTTCCCGCCGCGCATCCGGCGGACGTTGAGACAGCCGCCGAAAAGGTCGAGGCCGAGCGCGCGCAACTTCTCTTCGCCGTAGTGATCGCGGATGCGTGCAAAGGCGCGCGCGGCGCTGTCATGCGCTTTTTCGTGAATCGAAAAGCGGCGGATGATCGTGTCCGTGTCCCAGGCGAGCCGCATGGCGAAAGGCAGATCGAGCACGGTCTGATGTTCGCCCGGCGCGCCGTAGAAAGCGCGCACGTCTTTCTGCCGGGGGAAAAGATCGGGCTGGTGCGCTACATTGACGGGCGCGGGTTCGACGGCGCGGCTTCTGTCCTGCCAGCGCTCCAGCGCGATCCGCGTCTGCGGGCCGGCCAGGCCGTCGATCGGCCCGGTTTCGATGCCCGCCTCAGCCATGATCGTCTGTTCGAGCGCAATGCGGCAGCGCGGATCGATCCACGGGGCGATGGCATGGCCGCGCGCGATGAGGGCGTTTCGCGTGGCCCCGCGCGAGGCATCGCCATACAGGCCGTCGATCCGCCCCGTATAGAAGCCGCCATCGGCCAATGTGCGTTGTACGGTGCGGTCGTCGATCATCATGCGATTCCCTTGAATAACCAAATAGGTTATTCAAGATTTCCTAAAATATCCAATTATGCAAGCGGGTGTGCCGGACTGGCGCGACTGTGCTTGCATCGGCGCGCGCTTGTCGCGAGAAGGTGGCGGTAGCAGGAGCCTTGGCATGACCGACGACCCCCTCGCCCATTGGCGCGACCAGATCGACGATATCGACGGCCAGATGGTCGCTTTGCTCGCCAAGCGTTTCAAGATCACGACCGAGGTCGGCAAATGGAAGGCCGAGAACGCGGTGCCGCCCGTCGATCCCGACCGCGAACGGCGGCAGGTCGAGCGGCTACAGATGCTGGCGTCCGAGACCGGGCTCAGCCCCGATTTCCTCGAACGGTTCCTGCGCATCATCATCGACGAGGTCGTCTCGCACCATCGCAAGATCCGCGACGAGGATTTCGACGCCCCTTCGCCGCTCTAGCGCCGGTGACGCCGCCGAACACTCATAGCTGGCGCGGCGATCCAGCCGTGCCCGATTTCGATGACAGCCACCCCCTGATCGTCTTCGATGGCGATTGCGTCCTCTGCTCGCGCTCGATGCGGCTGATCCTGCGGCTCGACAGCGAACGGCGCTTCCGTTTGACGCCGGCCCAGGGCGAAATCGGGCAGGCACTCTATCGCCATCTCGGCCTGCCGACCGATAGTTTCGAAACCTA
The DNA here is from genome assembly GCF_052168295.1 of Parasphingopyxis sp. Taxonomy (GTDB): domain Bacteria; phylum Pseudomonadota; class Alphaproteobacteria; order Sphingomonadales; family Sphingomonadaceae; genus Parasphingopyxis. Next base: position 3,499 of record NZ_JBQLZN010000033.1, read on the forward strand.
TCTGCTTATCGCCGATGGCCGGATCTATCAGCGCTCGACCGCTATCGCCGAGATCGCCCGGCGTCTCGGCTGGCCGTGGAAGGCCGGCGCGGCCCTACGCATCGTCCCCCGCCCGATCCGCGACGCGCTCTACAACCTCGTCGCCCGCCACCGCTACCGCCTGTTCGGCCGCAAGGCGGCGTGCGGCATCGCCGATCCGGCGCTTAAGGAACGGATGCTGTGACCCGTTCGGCGGTGAAGGTTTGCTCTCCGTCCAGCGCCATCGGCCGGAGCGGCCAGCCTATGCCGCCGGAGACGATCGCGGCGACGAGAGTGCGGGCGGGCCAGAGGCCGGCGAACCAGTGGACCAGCTGGTCGCGGACGAACGGGCGGATGCCGTCGCCGGCCTGGTAGAGCGGGGTGAAGACGCGGCTCAGCGCCTGATAGATCTGGATATGGTTGGTGCGCAGCCAGGCATAATGGGCGAGTGTATCGGCGATATCGCTGTGCTGCTGAAAGGCTGAGGCGAGACCGGCGGCGTCCAGCAGCGCCATGTTCGCGCCCTGGCCGAGCTGCGGGCTCGTCGAGTGCCAGGCATCGCCGAGATGCGCGAACCGCGCCGATACCGGACGGCGGACGGTGCGATGCGCATAATGGGCGAACACCATGCCGCGCGTGTCGGCGATCTGGTCGAGCAGCGGCACGGTCTCCGGCCAGAGTGCGAGGACTTCATCGCGCCACGGGTCGACGCCGCGCGCGTGCAGCGCCTCGACCGCGTCGGCGCGGACGCTCCAGAAGAATGCCGCGCCGTCGGTGCCCGTCGCCGGGCTCACGCCGATCGGCATCACGCCGACCATTTCATGGGCGCGCCGATAGCGCTGGTCGAGTGCATCATCGAGAAAACCGGTGCCGTTCGGCCAGTCGAGCGTCGCCCACAAGGCGCCATAGGCGAGATCATGGCCGGACGGCGGCGCGAGCGGTGTGCGGGCGCCCAGCGCGTCGATCAGGCAGTCGAAGCGGGCCGATGATGTGCTGTCCGCAAAGCCGAATCGCCCGCCGCACGCCTCGATCTCGACCGCTGTCACGGTCCGTCCCGTCTCGATCGCGATCCCTGCCGCGCGCACGGCATCGTAAAGCGTGTCGAACAGCAGCGCGCGGTGCACGCCATAGGCGCAGGCATCATCGCCCAGCGCCCCATAGCGCACATCGAGCGCACGCTTGCCCGATGGCACCGAAACGCCTTTGAGGAAATCGATCCGCGCGCCCTTCTCACGGATCGGCGCGGCGAGGCTGAGCGCCTCGAGCACCGCCTGCCCGCTCGGCTGGATCAGCAGGCCCGAGCCGACAGGCTGCGGCTCTTCGAACCGTTCGAACAGCGTGACGCGATGGCCGAGCCGGTGCAGGAACAGCGCCGCCGCCAACCCGCCCGGCCCGCACCCGGCGATCGCGATATCATGTGCAGCCCCCACCCCGCCGACAATCAGACGGGCGCGTGCGGCGCGCTCTCGGCCGCGGGCAGGCTCAGTCGCACGAGCAGGCCGCCCAGATCCTCGCTCTCTTCGAGCGTCGCGCTGCCGCCGTAAATCTCCGCCACGTCGCTGACGATGGCGAGGCCGAGGCCGGTACCGGGCTTGTTGGTGTCGAGCCGCGCGCCGCGGCCGAAGATTGCCGCGCGCTCGGCCTCGGGAATGCCGGGCCCGTCATCCTCAACAAGAATGTCAACGAAATCGGGCACGGACTCGGCCTGGCGCGCGCGCTTCTCGACCGTCACGAACACGCGCCCGCCGCCATATTTCGCGGCATTCTCGATCAGATTGCCGAGGAGTTCGTCGAGATCCTGCCGTTCGACGGCGACGACGGCGTCCTGCACGCCCGCGATATCGATCGTGACGTTGGCGTGCAGATGGCGCACGGCGCGCTCGACGGACTGCAGCGCCTGCCAGACGGGGCTGCGCGACTGGCCCGCGCCGCGCCGCCCTACGGCCCGGGCGCGCGCCAGATGGTGGTCGACTTGCCGCCGCATGATGCGCGCCTCGCGCATCACCGTGTCGGGCAGGTCCGGGTCGCCGGTTTCGGCTTCGTTCTGGATCACGGTCAGCGGCGTCTTCAGCGCATGGGCGAGATTGCCCGCGTGGCGGCGCGCCTCTTCGGCCTGGCGTTCATTATGGTCGAGCAGATTGTTGAGTTCGGCGACGAGCGGCTCGATCTCGCGCGGCAGTGTCTCGTCGACCCGTGCCTGCCGCCCGGTGCGGACATCCGTGATCGCCTCGCGCACGCGGCGCAGCGGCCACAGGCCATAGGTTGCCTGAAGCGCGGCCAGCGCAATCAGGCCGAGGCCGAGCAGCGCGAAGGATCGGACGAGCGTGCGCCGCAATTCGGCGATCTGCTCGTCCAGCACGGCGCGCGAGGAGGCGACCTGGAAGCGGAACGGCGTATCGCTCTCCGGCAGGATCGCATCGCGCTCCAGGATGCGCAGCGGCCCTTCCGCCCAGTCATCCTCGTTATAGCTGTGAATCTCGAAATCCTGATGGGGCTCGCCGACCGGCAGCGCGCGGTCCCAGAGCGAGCGCGAGCGGAACGGTTCGCGCCCGCCGCCCGAGACCTGCCAGTAGAAACCCGAATAGGGTTCGAGGAAACGCTGGTCGGCCGGCTGACGGATGAAGCGGACCTCGCCGTCCTGGTCGAGCTCCGCCGAGACGATCATGGCGGAGAGCACATATTCGAGCCGCGCGTCGAAATTGCGGGTAAAGGCTTGGCTCAGTACCCGGTCGAGCGCGAAGCCGCCGATCGCGAGCAGCACGACGATCCACAGCGACGCGATGCCGATCATGCGCCGGGTCAGCGAACCGCCCTTGCGCGCCGCGTCCAGGCTCGCGCCCGCTTTTCGCAGATGTTTCGTCGGCTGGTCCAAAGGCGTTTCCGTCCTCCTAAACACCGTTAGGGCTGAGCCTGTCGAAGCCCTGCCCTTTTTCTTGCACCGGTGAAAGTGAAGGACAGCCCTTCGACAAGCTCAGGGCCAACGGGGTTATCTCACTCCGTCCGCCGCTCGCTTGGATCCTCCAGGCTATACCCCAGCCCGCGGATCGTCGTGATGACTTCTGCGCCGAGCTTCTTGCGGATGCGCGTCACGAACACTTCGATGGTGTTCGAATCCCGGTCGAAATCCTGATCGTAGATATGCTCGATCAATTCGGTGCGGCTGACCACCTTGCCCTTGTGATGCATGAGATAGCTCAAGAGCTTGTACTCCTGCGCGGTCAGCTTCACCGGCTCGCCGTCCAGCGTCACCTTGCCTGAACGCGTGTCGAGACGGACATCGCCGGCGACGAGCTCGCTCGACGCGTTTCCGCTCGCGCGGCGGATGAGCGCGCGCAGCCGGGCGATCAACTCTTCGGTCTGGAACGGCTTGGCGAGATAATCGTCGGCCCCGGCATCGAGCCCCGCGACCTTGTCCGACCATGAGTCCCGCGCCGTGAGCACGAGCACCGGGATCGTGATGTCTTCCTTGCGCCAGCGGTCGAGGACCGTCAGCCCGTCGATTTCGGGCAGGCCGAGATCGAGCACGATCGCGTCATAGCTTTCGGTGCTTCCGAGAAAATGCCCATCCTCGCCATCGGTTGCGAGATCGACGGCATAGCCCGCGCCTTCGAGCGTCGCGCGGAGCTGCCGCCCGAGCGTCGGTTCGTCTTCGACAATCAGTACGCGCATGGTTGTTTACCTATCGCTTCGGTTCCGTATCCGGCCCGATCTGGCATCCACCTCTACGCGAATGACCTGACCGTCCCGCATGAACGTCATGCGATAGGTGTTGCTGCGTTCAAAATAAATAGGGTTGCCCAGATAGTCATAGCCGCGCATCTGCGTCACGACGCGGCGCTCGATAACCCGCAGGGGCATAACGCGGCCCTCCTGGCGGTTCTGGAAGACCATGTCCTGCTCGCTGCGCTGCTGGGCGAGCGCCGGCGCGGGCGCAGCGATCATCGCCGCGACGAGCATCACAGCGACTATGGGCGCAAAAGCAAGACGGATTCCCATTGCCATGCTGGCTGACATAGATCGGGGGCATTGAACAACTGGTGAATATCCGCAGCGGCTCCGGTTCAGGAAAAACTGTTGCAACTATGCAGCATCGCGCGCTTTGAAAGCGTCGGAGGGCGGTCTAGGACCGGCATTGTGTAACAGGGGCGTCATATGAACAAACTCTTTTCGGCAGTGGCAGGGGCGGCGGCCCTCCTCATGGCGAGCGCGATTCTCCCGCCTGACAGCCCGGCACAGAACGGGCCCAGCATGGAGCGGGTGCCGGACCGCGTGGCCGGCGAGGGCGTTGGGCCGTTCGGCCGGATGCTGATCCGCGGCGCGACCCTGATTGACGGCAGCGGCGCGCCGCCCGAAGGCCCGGTCGACATCCTCGTCGCGGGGAACCGGATCGAGGCCATCTATCGCGGCGACGCCCGGGCGCGCTCGCCGCAATCGGTCGACCATGTGATCGAGGCCGAGGGCATGTATGTGCTGCCCGGCTTCGTCGATACGCACGGCCATAATGGCGACCCGTCCAAGGCGCCCAATGCGTCATACGGCTACCGGCTCTGGCTCGCGCATGGCGTGACGACCGTGCGCGGCGTACCCATCTATTCCGGCCCCAACAATATGGCGATCAGCGACCGGGCGCGCAGCCGGGCCAATACGATCGTCGCGCCGCGCATATACGCCTATGCGGTGTTCGGCGACGAATGGTCGGGCGGCGCGGTCGACAGCCCGGCCCAGGCCCGCGCCTGGGTCCGCTGGGCGGCGGGGCGCGGCTATGACGGCGTCAAATTCTTCAACCAGGAGCCGCCGGCGATCCTCGAAGCCGCACTCGACGAAGCCGAGGCGCATAGTCTCGGCACGGTCGCGCATCTCGGCCAGCGCGGCGTGGCGGAGGTCAATGCGGCGCGCGCTTTGGAGTTCGGCCTGTCCGGGATCACGCATTTCTACGGCCATTTCGAATCGTTGCTCGCCGATGGGGCGGTCGTCCGCTACCCGACCGATTACAACTATCTCGACGAGCAATCGCGTTTTTCGGAAGTCGCGCGGCTGGCCGAGCAGATCGTCGAGCCGGGCAGTGACGAATGGAACGCCTATCTCGATCTGCTGCTCGAAAACGATGTCACGCTGAGCCCGACCTTCAACATCTATGTCGCCTCGCGCGACGTGATGCGCGCGCGGACGCTCGAATGGCATGAGCGGTACACGCTGCCGTCGCTATGGAATTTCTTCCAGCCGAGCCTCACCAATCACGGCTCCTATTATCACGACTGGTCGACGGCCGACGAGGTGGCCTGGCGCGATTTCTACCGGCCCTGGATGCAGCTTACCAACGAGTTCAAGAATCGCGGCGGGCGCGTCACGGTCGGCTCGGACCCCGGCTATATCTACCAGACATGGGGCTTCGCCTATATCGGCGAGCTGGAGATGCTGCAGGAGGCAGGTTTCACGCCGCTCGAGGTGATCCAGGCGGCGACGATCAACGGCGCGCGCGAGATCTACGCGCCGCGGGGCGAGGAGCCGCCCTTCGGCATCGTCCGCTCCGGGATGCTCGCCGATCTCGTCATCGTGCCCGAAAACCCGCTTGAGAATCTGAAGGTACTCTATGGCACCGGGCATTTGCGGTTGAACCGCGAGACCAACCAGCTCGAACGCGTCGGCGGCGTCCGCTGGACGATCAAGGACGGCATTGTCTACGACGCGCCCGCGCTGCTGGAGAGCGTCGCCCGCATGGTCGAGGCGCAGCGCGCGAACTAGACAAAAGAGGGGCGCTTCGCGGGACCACGATCCGCGAAGCGCCCCATAAAGGCCGGTCATTTTCCCGGGAGTGCCGGAAAAGGGGGAAACCGGCCCCGCACCGCCCGTTTGAGGAATGGCGGTGCGATTCTACCGTTTGGGCTTAATCGCCAGCGCCTCCGAGGATCAGCGCGCGCGCCTCGGCGATCGCCTCGTCCACATCCTGGTCGCCGGCATTGATCGCTTCGGCAAGGCCGTAGAGCGTAGCGGCATGCGTGTTGCCCATATTGGGCTCCTCGGTCAGCGTGATGCCGTTATCCGCGCGGATCGCCTCGTCCCAGGCCTGGCGCACGGCGGCCCAATAGGTTTCGGTATTCGCCCAATAGGCGTCGGCGGGCGCGGGATCGTAATCCTCGGTCACCGAATAGGTGTTGAGTACGATTTCCTGAACGACGGGGAAGGTCTCGCCATTTTCCTCGCCCATTTTGAGGTTATCCTGCCAGTGGATCCAGCCGACCGGGGCGGGCGAATGGCGATTGATCGCCAGATAGCGGTCGTACATGGGATCGCGGATCGCATCGCGCCGGGCAAGCGGGCGCCAGCTCCAGTTCGATTCCCAGCGCGGCACGCCGCCTTCGGTCGTCCAATGCCCGATCCCGCCGTAACGTGGCGAATCGTCGACCTGCCAGACGGTCTGCGACCAAATGCCCTCGCGCTCCGCTTCGGGGACCGCGACGAGATCCCAGCGGCCATTGCCGGCATAGGAAAGATAATCGGCCGGCTCATAGGTCCAGTCCTGCCGCCAATGCTTGACGACCATCGGATTGTCTTCACTGCCGACGATCAACAGATGCTGGAGCACGATATGATCGCCGCTGTCCTCGAGCACGCGCACGCTCTCGAAGCCGCCGGACATCTTCTCCTCGAGCGGCGTGTAATCGGCGCGCCAGCTTGTCGTCTCGCGCATGTCGAACCGGACGCGATAGTCGCCGGCCATACCGAGGATCGCTGCGCGCGCCGCTTCGAAATCGACGCGTTCCTCAGCGCTCATTGCGGCCGGGTTCGTCTCCGCGGCGGCGGGCGCGAGCGGCGCGATGGCGATCATGGCGCCCGCCATCAGCGCGGTGGAAAAACGGGATAGTGTCATGGTCATTCCCCTTGGTCGGTTCGTGGTCAAAAACGGGCACTCAGCGAGACACGCACATTGCGGCCCGGCTGGGTGAAGGCGTCGAGATCGGGGGCGTCGACGGTCAGGCCGCGCGTGTCCGCCCACCAGGCATATTTGGTGTCGAAAATGTTGAAGAGTCCGGCGCGCAGCGTGAACGCGTCACTGATCCGCCAGAAAGCGGTGACGTCGAACACGGTGAAGCTGTCGGGCCGGAAACATTCGGCCGTGCAGACGCCGGTCGTGTCGTCCAGATCCTTGCGCGCGGCGAAGGTCATGATCGCCTGGCCGCCGAACCGGTCGCCCGGATCGCGCCAGCCCGCGCCGAGCACGATTTCGAGCGGGTTGATCGTCGAGAGCGGGGCGGATGAGCCGTCCGGCTGGATCACGTTGCCGGTCGCCCACGCGAAGCTCGCATCGACATCGAAACCGCCCGGGAAATCGAAAGACGCGCGGCCCTCGATGCCCTCGATATCGACGCTTTCGAGATTGACGAACTGGAAGACACCGGGGTCGCCGGGCCGGAACGTGCCGGACACGACTTCCTGGCTGATGAAATCGTCATAGCGGCCGATGAAGCCGGTCAGCGAGCCGGTGAAGATATCGCCGACATAGCGTACGCCGCCTTCCCAGGTCTCGCTGGTTTCGGGATCGAGATCGGGATTGGGGAGCGAAGTATAGCCGAAGATGAAATTCTCGAAGAACTGGTTGACCTGGCTCGGCTCCGGCGCGCGGAAGCCCTGCGCATAATTGGCATAGAGGCTGAAGCCCGATCCCATATCGACGACCGCGCCGATTCTGGGCGTCACGCGCGAACCGTCCTGCCCGGCGGGCGCGAAGGTCGGCAGCAGCGGATCGTCTTGCGGATCGAGATCGTAGAAATCGAAGCGCAGCGCCGGGAAGAGCGAGACCGGGCCGAACGTCATCCGGTTGCCGATGAACAGGCCGCCGAGCATGAAATCGGTTTCGGGGAAGGCCGCGCTCGGGAAAGTCTCGCCGATCGGCGGTACGTCGCCGTCGCGCAGGCCGGTCTGGTTGGTGAAGGAGATATCGCCGCCGAACACGATGCTGTGCTCGATCGCGCCCGTCGTGAAACCGGCGCTTGCCTCGGCATTGGCGCCATAGACGCGGTTGTCGAACGTGTTGATGCGAAAGCGGTCGGGCGGGTTGGTCGGGCCGCTGCGGTCCTCGTCGGCGAACTGGCGGTTGTCTGCGTCCTGCCAGTAAAGTGCGATCCGCGCGGAATCGATGACGCCGCCATGGTCCGGCCCGGGATCGTAGCGCCAGTCGAGGCTGAAGCGCAGCCGCTCGATCGTATCGCGCGAGAGCAGCTGGTCGGTCGATGCGCCGGTGAAGGGCGACGTGACCTGTGCGCTCAGGATGTTGCCCGAAACCCGGCTGTCGAGCCATTCGCCGGTCAGCCGGATGCGATGATCGGAATGCGGGGCATAGACGATCTTGCCGAGCAGCGCGTCCGAGCGCGTGTCCTGCGGATTGGGCAGGGTGCGGGTTTCGCCGACGCCGCCGACATCGCCCTCATTGTCGAGCTCCTCGCCGTCGCGGCGCGTATAGGCGATCATCGCCGACCAGTCGCCCGAACGCGCGGCCAGGATCGCGGTTTCGGAGAATTCGTCGCTCGCTGAATCATAAGTCGCGCGCAACGCGCCGGTGACGTCGCCGCGCCCGGCGAGCAGGTCCTCGGGATCGGAGGTCACGAAGCTCACCACGCCGGCAAGGCCGTCCGATCCGTACAGCGCCGAGCCCGGGCCACGTAGCACTTCGAGCGACTTGACCAAGCCGATATCGACATAATCGCCGCGCCCGGCCGCCTGCGCGCCGAAGGTGAAACCGTTGGGCGCGCGGATGCCGTCCACCTGAATGAGCACGCGATTGCCGCCGATCCCGCGAATATTGATATCGGCATTGCCGTCGCGCCCGGTCGAGCCGAGCACGCCGCCGAAACGGGCCGGGGCGCGGCGGACGGTGACGCCCGGTTCGAAGCGCAGCACGTCGCGGATATCGGTTGCGAGCAGATCGGCGATTTCCTCGTCATCGACGACCGATACGGTGACCGGGACTTCGCTGGTCAACAGCGGCTGGCGCGTCGCGGTGACGGTGATGACGGGCCGGCTGTCGATGCTTGCTGCCATGGTGCCGCTGTCCGCGGCCCGCGCCGCGCCGCCACACAAGGCCGCCACCATGGCCGCGGACGAAAGCGATACGATACGGTTCACCCAATTCCCCCTGCAAGGCATTAACTGCTAATGCGAGTGATTCGCAATATTAGTTAGATCGGACTTTCGGGACGGTCAACGCTTAATCGTCGTTCCGCCGAAAATTCATGCGCCTGTGCGGAGAGACAGGCTTGAGGCGGCTGCGCGCGCCAATTAAGCTTTTGGCATGTCTTGCCAATTCTCCGCCGCGCTATCGGGATGACGGACAGCGCGTTCATCCCGCCCCATCCGCCGCGCACGGCGGAAGCGGTGCCGATCTGGCGGGGCTTTTTCGGCGAGCGCGCGCGTAACTCGGTCTATGGCTGGTCGCAAAAGGCGTTCGAGATCGATCATATCCGGCGGCAGGTCTTCCGCTTCACCGTCCATATCCCGCTCGATCCCGATTCCGTGCAGCGGGTGCTGCAGAGCAACGCCACCAATTATGCGAAACCCGATATCGTCAAGAAGCTGATCGCGCCGATGATCGGTCGGGGGCTGCTATCGTCCGACGGCGAGCTGTGGCGCAAGCAACGGCGGATCGTCGCGGCGAGTTTCACGCCGGGCGCGGTCGAAACGGTCGCGCCGATCTTCGGCGCCGTTGCGGAGAGCCACGCGGCGGGGTGGCGCGACGGCGATACCGGCGACATGGCCGCCGAAGCGACCGCGACGACGATGACGATCATCGCCGATACGCTGTTCAGCGGCGATGCGCGCCTCAAGACCCCCGAAGCGATGCGCAATATCGCCGCCTCGCTCAAGGCCGGCGGCGAGGTGCGTTTGACCGCGATCCTCGGCCTGCCGCCGCTCCCATGGAACAAGACGATGCGCGAGGGGCAGCGCGCGCAGAAGGCGTTGCGGCGCACCCTGGCCGATGTCGTGCGCGATCGCTTTCCCGATGGCGGCGATGACTTTCTCGGGCAACTAATCCGCGACTTGATCGATCAGTTCGGGCGCGAGGACGCTTTGCCGCTGGCCGTGGACAATGCGGCGACCTTTTATCTGGCCGGGCATGAAACCACGGCCAATGCCGTGACTTGGACGCTCTACACGCTTTCGGCCCAGCCCGAGCTGCAGGAGCAGGTGGCAGAGGAAGTGCGGGCGGCGCTCGCCGAGGACGACGCGGCGACGCTGGCGGACCGGGTGCCTTTGCTCCGCCGCGTGCTCGACGAGACGCTGCGTTTGTACCCACCCGTCCCGCGGTTCGACCGCCAGGCGATTGCTGAAGACGAATTGAGCGGCACCACGGTCGAGCCCGGCGATATCATATCGATCTGGCCTTGGGTGCTGCATCGCCACAAGGCGCTGTGGGCCGATCCGGACATGTTCGATGCCGATCGCTTCCTGCCGGAGGCGAAGGCCGAGCAGCACCGTTTCCAATATATACCCTTCGGCGCTGGGCCGCGCATCTGCGTCGGCATGCGCTTCTCGATTGTCGAGGCGCTTACGATCCTTGCGCACTGGCTCGCGGCCTGGCGGTTCGCATCCGCGCCCGGCCATACGGTCCGCCCCGTCGGCACGGTGACGCTGAAGCCGGAAAACGGCCTGCCTCTGGTTCGGCGCCGGCGGGATTGATCGCGGGCTGGCGGTTCGCCGCCGCGCCGCCTACATGCGCCCGATGGCCGCGCCGCTCCTCACCTACGAAAATCTCGGGCTCAATCAGGGCACGGGCTGGCTGTTTCGCGGCATCGACATCCATATCGGCGCGCGCGACCGGCTGGCGCTGATCGGCCGTAACGGCACGGGCAAGACGACGCTGTTCCGCCTGCTCGCCGATCAGATCGAGGCCGATGAGGGACGGCGGACGATCCAGCCGGGGACCAATGTCGTGCTGCTCGAGCAGGATCCGGACATGGCGGGGTACGACACGCTCAAGGACTGGACGCTTGCCGGCGATGATGCGCCCGCGCCCCATGAAGTGGACGCCATCGCCGGGCAACTCGGCATCGATCTTTCCATCGATCCCGACACGGCCTCGGGCGGCGAACGACGCCGCGCGGCGATCTCTCGCGCGCTGGCGCAGGACCCGGATATCCTGCTGCTCGACGAGCCGACCAACCATCTCGACCTGACGGCCATCGACTGGCTCGAAGACTGGCTGGGCCGCTTCAAAGGCGCGTTCATCGCGATTAGCCATGACCGAACGTTCCTCAGGCGCCTCACCCGCGCGACGCTATGGCTGGATCGCGGCACTCTCCGCCGCGCCGAAATCGGGTTCGGCGGCTACGATGCCTGGGTCGAGAAAATCTATGCCGAGGAAGCGAAGGCCGCCGAGCGGATGGACGCCAAGCTCAAGATCGAGATGCACTGGTTGCATCGCGGCGTCACGGCACGGCGCAAGCGCAATCAGGGGCGGCTGTCGAAGCTCTACGAGATGCGCGCACAGCGCGAACAGATGCTGGCGCCGACCGGCGTCGCCAAGCTTGCGGTCGAGAGCGACGAGGTGAAAACGAAGAGCATTATCGACGCGCGGCATGTGTCGAAAAGCTACGACGACCGCACGATCATAGACGATTTCACCTTCAAGGTGCAGCGCGGCGACCGGATCGGCATTGTCGGCGCGAACGGTGCGGGCAAGACGACGCTGCTCAAACTCCTGACCGGCGAGATCGAGCCCGATGCGGGGCGGATCAAGCGCGCCAAGACGCTCGACGCCGTGATCATCGACCAGCAGCGCGTGCTGATGGAGCCGGACAAGCGCGTCCGCGATGTGCTCAGTGAGGGCAGCGACTGGATCGATGTGCGCGGCACGCCGAAGCGGATCGAGGCCTATTTGAAGGATTTCCTGTTCGATTCGAGCCTTACCGACGCACGGATCGGCACCTTTTCGGGCGGGGAGAAGTCGCGGCTGTTGCTCGCGCGCGAATTCGCGAAAATCTCCAACCTGCTCGTACTCGACGAGCCGACCAACGATCTCGACATGGAAACGCTGGATCTCCTGCAGGAGGTGATCGCCGACTATGAGGGCACGGTGCTGATCGTCAGCCATGACCGCGATTTTCTCGACCGCACGGTCACGGTGACACTCGGCCTCGATGGTTCGGGAAAGGTCGATATCGTCGCGGGCGGCTATGCCGACTGGGAACGCAAGCGCAAACCGGCTCCCGAAAAGCAAAGCAACGGGTCCAAGTCGAAAGCGAAGGCGCCACCTCCCCCGCCGCCATCGAAGCCGACCAAGCTCAGCTATAAGGACCAGCGCGACTTCGACCGGCTGCCGGGCGAAATCGAGAAGATCGACGCGGCGATCGCGAAGGCCGAAGCCGCGCTCGCCGATCCCGATCTCTACCAGCGCGACCACGACCGCTTCCACGCGCTCACGCAAGAGATCGAGGACGCTCGCGCGACGCGCGAAGCGTATGAGAAGCGCTGGCTGGAGGTCGCCGAAATGGCCGAAGCGCTGGAAGCGAGCTAGCCGAGCCCTTCGGCCGCCATTGCCTTTTGCACGCTCTCCCGCGCGAGATTGCGGTCGCGGAAATCGGCGATCCAGTCCGGCGTTTCGACATTCATCTTGCGCGCCCAGAGCGTCGTCACGAACAGATAATTGTCCGCGACGGTTGGACGGTCGGCGACCAGCCAGTCGTCGCGGTCGAGAATGTCTACGGCGAGCCGGTATTTCTGCGCGGCCTTGTCCCGCGCTGCGGCCTGGGCGTCCGCATCGGCGCCGCCGAACAGCGGACCATAGGCGCCGTGAATCTCCGAGCCGATATAGCCGATCCACTCGATCATCTTGTACCAGGCACGGCCCTCCGGCGCCGCGCCGACATGCCGCGCGATATAGGCGAGGACGGCGGGGTTTTCGGTGAGCATGCCGTCCGGCGTTTCGATCACGGGGACGTAACCGCGCTTGCTGATCGCGTAGAAATCGTCGCCATGCTCGGTTTCATGCGTCGAGAGATCGACGCGCACCGCCTCGAAATCGCCGCCGCTTTCGATGAGCGCGATATGGCTGGCGAGGCTGCAGGCGCCGGGGCTGTAATAGAGTTTCATTGGGGAGGCTCTCCTTTTCGCTGGGTCGGTGCGTCCGAGACAGGCGCCCGGTCTAGCGTATCCACGCGCCCGATGCGTTCGAACGATAGCCCAGTATCTCATAGGCCCGGTCGATCAGGCTCTGGCCCCGATCGTTGAGCATGATGCCAGGGCCCATCTGGTTCATCGTATAGCTGAAGGCGACGCCGCATTCGGGATCGGCGAACCCGATCGATCCGCCCGCGCCGACATGGCCGAAGGCGCGCTCGCCGATGATCGCGCTCATCTGCTCGCCGCCCGGATAGGCGCGATTGTCCATCGATTTCATGAAACCCGAAGCAAAACGCGTGCGGCTGAGCAAGGTCGCGTCGATGCCCGTCGCGACCGAGCAGCGCTCCATGATCGCGAGCTGGTCGGCGGACACGAGCGTGACCCCGTTATGCGATCCGCCATTGGCGAGCGGCGTGTACATCGCGACCTGCCCGCGCGCATTAGCGATGCCGCCGCCGCCGCCGATCTCTGCGCGATGCCCGTCGGCGTCGTTGGGGCTCCAGCCGCCTGTGTTGAGAAAGCTCAACGCCTGGAGCGAGTTCGGTTCGGTAAGCAGTTTGACGGTAAAGGGGATCGGCGTTTCCTGCCCCGTCGGCTGGTAGAGCCGGATCGGCGCGATGGGGTGGGGAAAATCCTCGGGAATGCCGATCCAGAAATCCGCGCCCAGCGGCTCGGCGACCTCCTCGCGGAAGAACTGGCCAAGCCCCTTGCCCGAGGCCCGCCGCACCAGCTCGCCGACCGTCCAGCCGAAATTGACCATATGATAGCCGGCAGTGACGCCCGGTTCGAACCAGGCTTCTTCCTGTTCCATCCGCGAAATCATGTAATCCCAGTCGAGAAAGCCGCCCGGCTTCACCGGCTCGCGCAGCGCGGGCACGGCGCTTTGATGGTTGAGCATCATCTGGACGGTGACGCTTTCCTTCCCCTTTTGCGCGAATTCCGGCCAGTAATCGGCGACGGGCCGGTGCAGCTCGAGCTGGCCGCGGTCGATCAGCATGTGCGCGCATAACGCGACAGCCGCCTTGGTGCAGGAAAAGACGATAGAGACGGTATCCTCGCCCCAGTCCGTGCCGGCGTCCGGGTCCGCCGATCCGCCCCACAGATCGACCAGCGTCTCGCCCTCTACGCTCAGGCAGACCGACGCGCCGACCTCGCCGCGCTCGGCGAAATTACGTTCGAATTCCTCGCGCAGGGCGGCGAATTTGGGGTCGGCGGTACCGTCGACTTGGGTCATGCTGTGTCCTTCTCAGTCAATGTTCTTCGCGTCGGTCAGTGAGCGCCCCGCGCGGCCGGCCAGTTCGACGATATATTGCCAGGCGACGCGGCCCGAGCGGCTGCCTCTCCGGGTTGCCCAGCCGATTGCGTCCGCCGCGTCGTATTCGAGATCGAAATGGGCCGCATAAGCTTCGATCATCGCCAGATAGTCGGTTTGGCTGGCGGCGTGGAAGCCGAGGCTCAGGCCGAACCGGTCGGAAAGGGCCAGGCTGTCGTCGCGCGCGTCGCGCGGGTTCACCGGATCGTCCTGCTCGGCCATCGAGCGCGGGACGATATGGCGGCGGTTGGAGGTGACGTAGAGCCGCATATTGGCGGGCCGCGCTTCGGCTCCGCCTTCGAGCAGCGAGCGCAGGGCCCGGGCCGCCGCGGCATCGCCGTCGAAACCGATATCGTCGATAAACAGGATGAAGGCGCGCGGTACCGGCGCGAGCAGCGCGAACAGGTCCGGCAACGTATCGAGCGCGTCGGTCGCGACCTCGACCAATGCGATATTTTCTCCGTCCGCCTGCAGCGCGGCCAGCGCGCTCTTGGCAAGCATCGATTTGCCCGAACCGCGCGCGCCCCATAGTAGGATATCGTGCGCCGCCGCGCCTTGCGCGAGCCGCCGGCTATTCTCGAGCACCGCCCCTTTCTGCGCATCGATCCCGGTCAGCAGGTCGAGCGGCAGCGGCGCGAAATGCTGTGCCGGATGTAGCGCCGCGCCGTGCCAGACATAGGCGGGATGCGCCCGCGGATCGGCGGGCGCGCTGGGCGGCGGCGCGATCCGGTCCAGCGCATCGGCGATGCGGGAAAGGGCGTCTTCGGTCATGCGGCGCTTGTAGCCGCCGAAGCGCGTTTCGCGCCAGCTATGTTTGGCCGGCGCGCGCCGCGGCGAGCCTCTCCGCGATCTGCGGATCGTCCGGCGCCAGGCTCTGCGCCTTTTCGAGCATCGCGACGCCCAGCGCCGGATCGCTGCCGCCATCGGCGAGGATCCAGCCGTAAATTTCGCTCGTCGAGGCGTTCATGGGGAGCAGCAGATAGGCGCGGCGGGCCAGCGCAAGCGCACGGTCCGCATCGCCCATTTCGTATCGCGCCCAGGCTAGATTGGCGAGCAAGGCCGCGTCGCGGTCGCCGAGCCGCAGGCGCAGCTGCTCAAGGATCGCGGCCGCCTGCGGCCAGCGTCCCGCCTGCAGGTTGAGCTGAGCCGAGATCATCGCGGTCGCGATGTTGCGCGGGTTCTGCTGGCGGAAGAGGCTGAGCACGCGCAGCGCCTCTTCGGGCTGGCCGACGCGCTGCAGCGCTTCGTACATGCCGAGCGCCGCGCGTTCGGAGAAGCGGATATTGGCGGCGCTCGCATAGGCTGCTGCCGCATCGCCATAGCGGCCGACAGCACCGAGCGCGTCGCCATAGACGAGATGCGCGTCCGGCGCGCCAAGATTGGCGTTGCGCAGGGCTTCGGCGCGGGCGAGTGCGTCGCCGGTGCGGCCGAGCGCGAGATAGGCGCGGATCAGCTCGACCTCGGCCCGAGCCCCACCTTGCAGCGCGTCGCGCTCGATCAGGGCGAGCGCGGCTGCGTCCTCGGGCGGCGCGCCCAAAGGCGCCAAACCGTCGCGCGCCGGACGCGCGGCGCGAGTCAGATAGGGGGCGGCGCGCGTGAAGTCTCCTTCGCGTTCCCAGGCACGGCCGACCAGCGTGAGCACGAGGCTATCGGCGTCGGGGCGATCGGCGAGCGGGCCCAGCGCGGCGATCGTGGCCCGCATGTCGCCGGCATGGAATTTCGCCGCGCCGAGCAGGCGGATCGCCGTGCGGTTGGCGGGCTGGAATTCGAGCAATCGTTCGAGCCGCCGGATCGCCGCCTCGTAATTCCGCTCGCCATAATCGATCGCGGCCTGGAGCAGGATCATGGACGGCTGGCCGTCGATCCGGCCGCCGGTCTGTACGACGATCCGCCGGGCGAGGGCGAAGTTGCGCGCCCGGGCCGCTAGCACGGCCTGCAGATAGAGTGCCTGCGGATTGCCCGAATCGAGCCGCAGCACCGCGCGTGTGGCCGCCAGCATGTCCTGCATCCGGCCGATCTCGCCGAGCGTCGCCGCGCGTTCGAGCAGGGCCGGGATATGCCGATCGTCGATCGCGAGCGCGCGATCGAACCAGGCGAGGCTGGCGACCAGCCCATATTGATCGCGGACCATCCGGCCCTTGAGGATCAGCGCGTCGATATCAGTGGGATCGAAGGTCAGCGCCTCGTTCACGGCCTCGATGGCGCCTGCCTGCTCGCCCGTCGCCAGGCGGAAGCGCGCGATATCGAGCCACAGTCCGGCGCTCTCCGGATCATCCTCGATCGCCATGTCGAAGGCTTCGGCGGCGGCCTGAGTCTGGCCCAACATCTGGAAAGCGCGGCCGCGTATGCGCACGGCCTCGCTGAAAAATTCGGGATCGATCCGGACATTTTCGGTTTCGGCGAGCGCAGCTTCCGGTTCGCCGGATATAAGCATCGCTTCGGCCATCAGATGCCGGGTGTGGGACGGGGCGATGCCGGCATCGCGCGCCCGTTCGACCGTCGCGCGCGCGCCCGTCCCGTCGCCGAGCGCGAGCTGGCTGCGCGCAAGCAGGCGCCATGCGGCCTCATCCTCCGGCGCATGATCGACGGCGTTCATCGCCTCCACGCGCGCCGCGCGATGATTGCCGCTCGCCTCGAAGGCTTCGGCGCGGGCAAACGCGCCCGCCGGATCATTGCCGCGCATCGCGACGAAAGCGACCAGCGCGAGCACAACGGCCACGCCGCCCGCCAGCCAGATCGCTGTGCGCAACGGGATGGTCGGCAGGCGGGGCCGCGAGGAGCGTTTGCGCCGCCGCCGGCTCATGGGCTCAGATCATATTGTTTGAGCAGGTCGTAGAGCGTCGGGCGGCTGATCCCGAGCAGTTTCGCGGCCTGCGAGATATTGTTCTCGGCCCGCGACAGGGCAAGGCGGATCGCCTTGCGGTCGGCGATTTCGCGCGCGGCCTTGAGGTTCAGCGGTTCGCTCTCGCCGCTTTCCTCGAAATCGAGATCGGCGGCGGTGACGAGCTTGCCGTCGGCCATGATCGCGGCGCGCTTCACCCGGTTTTCGAGTTCGCGGACATTGCCCGGCCAGTCCCACGCTTCGATCGCGGCCAGCGCTTCGGGCGTGAAGCCCTTGACGCTCGCATTCATCTCGCCCGCATATTTGCGCAGGAAATGCCGCGCGAGCAGGGTCGGGTCGCCGGGCCGTTCGGCAAGTGCGGGTATCGTCACGACGATCTCGGCCAGCCGGTAATAGAGATCGTCGCGAAAGCTCTTCTCCGCGATCATCGTATCGAGATCCTGATGCGTCGCGCAGACGATACGCACATCGACGGGGATCGGCTTGCGCCCGCCGATCCGCTCGACGACCCGTTCCTGCAGGAAGCGCAGCAATTTGACCTGGAGCGGCAGCGGGATATCGCCGACCTCGTCGAGTAATAGCGTCCCGCCCTCGGCGAGTTCGATCTTGCCCTCGGTGGTCTTCACCGCGCCGGTGAAGGCGCCCTTTTCATAGCCGAACAGCTCGGCCTCGAGCAGGTTTTCCGGGATCGCCGCGCAGTTGATCGCGACGAACGGCTTGTCGGCGCGCGGGCTTTCATCGTGCAGGCCGCGCGCGAGCAGTTCCTTGCCCGTGCCCGATGCGCCGAGCAGCATCACCGAGACATTGGCCGAGGCGACGCGCTCGATCGTCCGCGCGACCTTGAGCATGTCCGGCGCGGCGGTGATCATGCCGCCGAGCACGGTTTCGTCGCCGCCGCCCTGGCTCGCCAGCCGTTCATTCTCGCGCTCGATGGCGTGGAGTTGGAACGCGCGGGCGACGATCAGGCCGAGCTCGTCGATATCGACCGGCTTCTGGTAGAAATCATAGGCCCCGCTTGAGATCGCCCGGAGCGCGCTTTCCCGCGCGCCATGGCCCGAAGCGATGATGACCTTCGTATCGGGCTTCAATGTCTGGATCGCATCGAGCGTCGCGAAACCTTCGCTCGTGCCATCAGGATCGGGCGGCAGGCCGAGATCTAGCGTCACCACCGCCGGTTCATGCTGCCGCAGCATATCGATTGCCGTCTCGCGGTCGCCTGCGATCACCACCTCATAATCTTCATAGGCCCAGCGCAACTGTCGCTGCAGCCCTTCATCGTCCTCGATGATCAGGAGTACAGGTTTGGTGTCGGCCATCAGGCGATCTCCCGATCGGTTTCGCATGCCGCCGCGGCGGGCAGGGTGATGGTGAAGCGCGTGCCCTCGCCCTTGCGGCTGTCGACCTCGATGCGGCCGCCCATTTCCGCGACGAGCGAACGGGCCTCGAACGCGCCGATGCCGAAGCCGCCGGTCTTGGAGGAGTGGAAGGGTTCGAACAGCTTTTCGCGCACGAATTCGGGGTCCATGCCCGCGCCGTTATCCTCGACCGCGATCCACGCTTCCGTCTCGTCGCCGCCGACCACGAGCCAGATCGGCGTGTCGGCCGGGCTCGCGTCGATCGCGTTCTGCACCATGTGGATGAGCGCGGTTTCGAGGCGGACCGGATCGGCCATGGCCTCGCATTCCGGCCCGCCGACGATGCGAACGGGATGTGCTTGGCCCTTTTGTGCGGCGATCCGTTCGGCCATCTTGCGCAAGCCGACCGCGCGGGGCGCCTCACTGCGGGCCCGGTCCTTGGGCGCGAGGCGGGCGAGCAGGTCGTTCATTTTGCCCACCGAATCCTGCAGCGTCGCGACCATATCGGCGCGAAACTCGGGATTGTCAGCATGGCGCTCGGCATTGCGCGCGACGAGGCTGAGCTGGCTGACCAGATTCTTGATATCGTGCAGGATGAAGGCGAAGCGGCGATTGAATTCGTCGAAGCGCCGCGCTTCGGCGAGCGCGTCCTGGCTGCGTGCTTCGGCGAGATAGCTCGCGGCCTGCCGGCCGGCGATGCGCAACAGGTCGAGATCTTCCCAATCGAGCGTGCGGTCGACCTTGGGGCGCTTGAGCAGCACCGCGCCGGCTAGCCTGTCGCGGTGGATAAGCGGCGCGAGCGCCCATGCGTCCGGTTCGTCGATCATCCAGCGCGGGACGAGCGTCGCGATCTCGTCGGGATCGCCGTGATCGCCGCGGCGCAGCGGATCGAGCTCGACGATATGGCCGCTCGCCGCGAGCCAGCGTCCGAGCGCGCCGTCCGCGGTCGGCGCGGCGCTGTCGAGCCCGTCCCAATTCCAGCGCGCGCCCGGCCGTAGGCGGTTGTCATCTTGCGCCGCGAGCAAAAGACCGCCCTGCGCCTCGGTGATCTCGCCGAGCGCCTGCACGACGCGCGCGTCGAGCGGATCGGAACCGGTGCCCGGCCGCGCCAGCGTGTGGTTGAAGCGGATCCATTCGGCCCGGTAATCGTAGCGATGTTCGAAGAGGTGCTTGGCAACCTTGACGCGCAGCCAGCCGCGTACCCGCTGCGAGGGGAGCAGAACGATCGCACCGGCCGAGAACAGAAAGACGAGGGCGACCTGCACGAGGACCGCGCTGTTGCCGGCGACCATGTCGATGATCCGTGTCGCCAGGAACATGGCGAGGAAATAGCCGGCGATCGCGATCAGCGAGAGCGAGCGGAAGGTTACCTTGCGCGACAGTTTGAGCTTGGAATCGGTATTGCGGCGCGCGGCGAGCAGGAAGGTCGGCACCAGACCGATCATCAGCGCGCCGCGCAGCGCGAGCAGCTCGATCGCCGGACGTCCGGTCAGCCAGGCGAAGGTGTAGAGATTGAGGTCGTAGACCCACATCGCGGCAATCGCGATCATCGTCAGGCGAATCCCCCAGCGCGTTTCGGGCGTGGCGGCGGAATAGAGCGCATGCACCAGCAGCAGCGCGCCGATCGTGAAACACAGATCGAGGATCACCGTGCTTTGCGATGCGAAGGCCTGTAACGCGGCGCTGTCGGGCAACAGGCTCAGCATGCCGTTGGCGAGCATCTGCATGAGCGCGACGGCGAACAGCGCGACGTAGATCAGCCCGACGAACGGCCGTCTGTCCTCACCGAGTCCTTGCCGCAGCAGGACGAACATGAAGGTCAGGAAGCCGAGGTTGCGCACCGTCTCGCCAAGGCTCGCCATGACAGAGCCGGGTCCATAGACGGCCGCGAGCGCCGCCCAGACCGCGGTTAGCAGGAAGGCGATGCCGAGGATCGCCTTTCCGGACCGGCGTTCGCGGTCGGCAAGCTGCCAGATGGCGATCGCTGCGAACAACATGGCCGCGATCGCATGGCCCCAGATGCCGGCGGTCTCGATCATGTCAGCGCGCGCCTTCGGGCCAGATCACGACGCGTACGGTCTGCAGGAGGATCAGCAGATCGAGGAAGGGCGTGTAATTCTTGGCATAGTAGAGATCATATTCGAGCTTGTGCCGCGCATCCTCCAGGCTCGCGCCATAAGGATAGTTGACCTGCGCCCAGCCGGTGATCCCGGGCTTCACCATATGGCGCTCGGCATAATAGGGCATCTTGGTCGCCAGATCGTCGACAAACTGTTTGCGTTCCGGGCGCGGGCCGACGAAGCTCATCTCGCCCTTCAGGACGGTCCAGGCCTGGGGCAGCTCGTCGATCCGGATCTTGCGGATGAAACGGCCGACCCGGGTGATGCGCGGGTCGTTTTTCTGCGCCCAGACGGCTTCGCCATCCTTCTCCGCATTGTCGCGCATGGAGCGGAGCTTGATCAGCTCGAACTCCTGGCCGTACTGGCCGACGCGCTTCTGGCGGAAGAAAGCGGGGCCCTTGCTTTCGAGCTTGATGGCGATCGCGGTCAGGAGGATGATCGGTGCGGTGACGACCAGCAGTAGCGCGCTGGCGACGATATCGAACAGGCGTTTGAGCGCGCTCGAAATCCGCCGCCCGCTCGAAAAGCCGTCGGAGAAGATCAGCCAGCTCGGATTGACGCTGTCGAGATCGACCCGGCCCGTTTCGCGTTCGAGGAAGCTCGACAGGTCGTTAACGTGCACGCCCGTCGTCTTGATCCGCAACAGATCGTCGAGCGGCAGCGCGTTTCGCCGCTCCTCGAGCGCCAGCACGACCTCGCTCGCATTCAACAGCACGACATGGTCGGCGAGATTGTAGATCGCCTCGCGATTGATCGCTTCGGGGATTTCCTGCCGCCCGTCGTTCATCGCTATATAACCGACGACGACGAAGCCGGAACCCGGATCCTTGGCGAGATCCTTGATCCGCTGCGCCCGGCTGCCCGCGCCCAGGACGACGAGGCGCCGCTTGAAGGCTGCGCCGCCCAGCGTCTTGCCGAGCAGGATACGCATCCCGAACAGGAGGACGGTTGCGATGATCATCGAGTAGAAGAGATTGGACCGCCAGAGCGAGAGATCGGGCACGAGGAAGAAGATCGCCGAAAGGCAGATGATCCCGATCGAGATCGCCACGAGCAGGCGGGCGAGCGCGAAACGCAGCGAATTGAGCGCCTCGGTGCCGTATACGCCGACCGCGATCATCGCGATTTCGAGTGCGACGGCGAAGGCGAGCAGCTCGGGAATCCGCGTCGTTACCGGTTCGGGTATCGCGCCGATCTGGCTGAGCCGATAGACCCATCCGAGCTCCGCCGCGACAAAGAGCAGGATGAAATCCATGATCCCCAGCAGCAGCACCGCATTGGGCACATAATGTTTGAACAGCCTGATCACGCCCGGAAACGCCCGTTATTGCCTGCAATTCAGACTGTCTTAGCCGCAAATCGTAAAGAAATCCGACACAATAGCCCTGTCGGGATGTTTTACGGCGGCGGGTTGGACCGCTCGGCGTGAAACGCGCTATTTTCCTTTGAAATCAGGGACTCGCTTCTCGAGAATGGCGTCGATGCCCTCGATATGATCCTCGGTCACATGCATCAGCGCCTGGCTCGCGGCCGACATTTCCATGATCGTGTCGAAATCGCTGGTCGCGCCGCGCCGCATCAGCTGTTTGGCGAGGCGCAGCGCCTGTGGCGGCTGGCCGGCGATTTTTTCGGCCAGCTCCATGGCGTCGTCCATCAGCCGTTCGCCCGGCACGACGCGCGAAACCAGCCCCCATTCGAGCGCCGTTTCGGCATCGATCACATCGCCGGTGTAGAGCAGCTCGGCTGCGCGCGCATGGCCGATGATCCGCGGCAACAGCCATGCCCCGCCATCGCCCGGGATCAGCGCGAGCTTCAGGAAGGTCACGCCGAACTTCGCTTTGTCCGAGGCGATCCGGAGATCGGCCATGCAGGCGACGTCGCACCCCAGGCCGATGGCCGGGCCGTTGACCGCGGCGATCAGCGGCAGCTCGAAATGGTAGAGCGCGCGCACCAGCTTGTGGATGCCGCCGCGATAGCTGCGCCGGATATCGTCGGGCGCGCCGCCGAACGCGCCATCGCGTTTGCCCATCGCCTTGATGTCGCCGCCGGCCGAGAAGGCCCGGCCCGCGCCGGTCAGGATCGCCGCGCGGATATCGGGATCGGCTGTCACCTCGTCGCACGCGGCGGCAATTTCCGCGCCGTCCGGGCCGTTGCTCAGCGCGTTCATCGAATCCGGGCGGTTTAGGGTCAGCACTGCCACCGCGCCATGCTTATCGACTTTGAGCACGCTCATCGGGCTACCAGTTTTCCTTGAACGGCCGGAGGTCGATTTCGTGCGTCCATGCGGAGCGGTGCTGGCTGTGCAGATGCCAGAAATTTTCCGCGATCGCGTCCGGATCGAGGCTGCCATCCTCGCCCAGCTGTTCGAGATATTCGCCGAAGCGGCTGCGCACCATTTCACCGTCGATCACGCCATCGACGACAACATGGCCGACATGGACGCCCTCAGGCCCATATTCGCGCGCCAGCGACTGGGCGAGCATCCTCAGCCCCGCCTTGGCGGCGGCGAAATGGGCGAAAGCGGGCCGCCCGCGCAGCGAGGCAGACGCACCGGTGAACAGCATGGAGCCATGGCCCTGTTCGGCGAGGATCGGCATCGCCGCCTTGGCGGTCAGCATGCCGCCGAGACAGCAGACCCGCCAGAATTGCTCGAACTGTTCGCTCGTCAGCTCCGCGAAGGGGATGATCGCATTATTGCCGACATTGTAGATGACCGCGTCGATGGCTCCTTGCGCGGCCGCATGGTCCAACAGCGCCGCGATGTCGCCGGCATCGGTCGCGTCGCCGGCCAGCGCTTCCGCGCTGCCGCCATCGGCCGCGATGCTTTCGACGACCGCATCGAGCTTGTCCTTGGTCCGGCCGGAAACGATCGTGTGCAGTCCCTCGGCGGCGAACCGCCGCGCGATTGCCGCGCCGAGCCCGCGTTCGGCACCGACGCCGAGAACAATTGCCGATCCGGCCATGATTCACCCTCCCTGTTGCTGCGTATCCTCCAATACACGCTTCGGGTGCATGCCGTCGACATAGCCCATGAAGGGCGGGTGGATCGAATAGCCGATCAATTCGCGGGCGCGCTCGGGCAGGGTTGCCGCCTGAGCGGGCGTCATCGTCATCGCCATATTCTCAAGTTGCCGCGCCCAGCCCGTGCAATATTGGGGCGTGACGATCAGGCGCGGCGCGTCCGACCGGTTCGCGCCGCCGCGATGCCAAAGCGTGCCCTTGGTCACCATCAGCGAGCCGGACGGCATGATCGCCTTGATCGCGTCGTCGCGTGCGGCCGGATCGTCATCGACATCGCGGATCTCGGTGTTGGCGAAATCGGCGGCGCTGTTCGCGCCGGCAATGCTGTCTTCGGGCCAGAGATGGCTGCCGGGCAGCAGCTCGGTCGCGCCATTATCCTCGGTCATCGGGTCGATCGCCCAGAAGGTGCTGACACCGAAGGACGGGCGCGGGCGATCGACGCGTAAATGGCTGTCGTCATAGTGCCAAGGCTGGACGGTCTCGCCGGGCTGCAGCTTGATCGCGAGGCAGGCGGAGAGCAGGCAGCTCTTACCCAGATCGGCCTCGGCAAAGGCGAGCGCCAACGGATGGGTGACGAGATCGGCGAAGACCGGCGACTTGGCGAGCATCGCATAGACGCGATTGGACTTCATGCCCTCGAAATCGTTGCGGCCCGTGACGTCCGCATCGAGCCAAGGCTGCAGCGCCGCGCGCTGGCGATCAACCTCTTCGGGCGGCAGTACGTTTTCGAAGATCAGATAACCGGTTTCGTCGAACTCGGCCTTCCAGTCGGCGAAGCTGCGCCCGCCCAGCCATTGCGCGATGTCGCTTTCCGCGACGCCCTCTTCGCCCCGCGCCATGTCAGGCCGCCGCCGCTACGGGTTCGGGCCGGATGGCGCGCCGGATGACGTCGCGATAGCCGCGCGAGAGGCAGTCGTGCCGGTCATAATAGCCGCGTTCGCGCAACAACCTGTGCAGCTTGGGCAGGTTATAGGGCGGCACGGCCGCGAAATGGTGATGCTCGCAATGATAGTTGACGTAGTTGGGCGCGAGGAACAGCCGCTCGATCGGGTTGGCGATCGTGGTGTTCGTATTGTCGCGCGGTTCGAGGCTCAGCCGGTCCTTCACCACCCCATGCTCGCCGATATTGCGCAGCCGGGTGACGGCGGGGAAGACGAAGAGCTCGGCCACCCACCACAGCGCATAGGCCCAGGGCGCCCCCGCGAGCCAGAGTGCAGCGAACAGCACAGCATGAAAGGCGAGCCAGGGCAGGTCCTTGGGCAGCTTCAGCTTGCGCAGCTTGAAGATCAGGTCGCGAATGCCCGTGCGCCCGGTGAAATCGCGCGTGAACTTGCGGCGCAAACTGTCGCGCGGCACCGGATAGTTTTTGACGAGCGCGATATCCGGATCCTTCGGCGTGCCGGCATGCTGGTGATGCGTCAGATGATATTTGCGATAGGCGCGCAGCGAAACGTTCATCGGCCCGCCCGCCAGCCAATGGCCGACGAACTCGTTGACCCGGCGGCTCGAAAAGAAAGCGTGATGTGCACAATCGTGCATGATCACCGAAAGGCCGAGCTGACGCCCGGCAAGCAGTGCGATAGCGAGCAGGATCGTCAGCGGATTGGGCCACAGGATTGCCATCGCGAATGCACCGGCGATGATCGAGTAGTTGATCGCGAGGATACCCAGCGCCTTGACGTCGGACGTCTTCATCAGCGCGCGCAATTCGTCCTTGCTGACGGCGTCGGACAGGCTGACCGGTTCGGACATGATCGCTCCCTTGCAAGGTGACCGCAAAACTTATAACTGATAATCACATATTATGTCAATTTCTGTTTCATTCGATCGGCCGGACGGCGCAGACATGACGGGGCGCAGCCTCATCCTGTCGCTGATGAACGCCGTCGGCACGCGGCAGATGACGGCGGCGCAGCTCGTCGCGGCCGGCTCGATCTTCGAGATCGAGGATAGCGCGATGCGCATGGCGGCGACGCGGCTGATCAAGGAGGGGTTGCTGGAGAGCGCGGGGCGCGGGCTATACGTATCCGGCCCCGTATCGCGGCCCTTGCGCGATCAGGTCCGCGGCTGGCGCAATGTCCGCGAACGCACACGGGACTGGGCGGGCGGCTGGCTCGCCGTGCCCGCCGGCAATCTCGGACGTACCGATCGCAAGCAGTTGGCAGCGCGGTCCCAGGCCCTCAAGCTCAACGGCTTTGCCGAGGCCGAGCCCGATCTCTGGGTGCGCCCTGCCAATCTTGCCATGGACATCGAGACGCTGCGCGCCGAGTTGATCGGGATCGGTCTCGATGCGGGCGCGATGCTGTTCGAACTGGCCGACTATGCCGCGCCCGATGGCATGGATTTCGCAACGTTGTGGGACGCCGAGCAGCTGCAGGCGCGCTATGCCGAGGCGCTGGCGGTCATCGAAACGAGCGCCGCCCGGCTAGGCGACCTGCCGCTCGGTGCCGCCGCCCGCGAATCCCTGCTGCTCGGCCAGGCCGCGATCCGGCTCATCAACCTCGATCCGCTGCTGCCCGGCGCGATGGTCGACAATGGTCCGCGCGACCGGCTGGTCGAAGCGATGAAGAGTTACAATGCACGCGGCCAGGCGATCTGGCGCGACTATTACCGGTCCGTGGCATAACGGCTTTCGCCGCGCGGGCTAAACCGCCATAAGGCCGTGCATGGCGAAACCCCTGATCACTCCCGTCATCCTGACCGGCGGCAGCGGTACGCGGCTCTGGCCGCTCTCGCGCAAGGCGCGCGCCAAGCAGTTCCTCCCGCTGGCAAGCGAGCGCACGATGCTCGAAGAGACGATCGCGCGCACGACCGGGGACCGGTTCACGCGGCCGATGCTGGTTGGCGGCGCGGCGCAGGCCGATATGCTGCGCGCGCTGGGCGGCGATGCGCGCCTGATGCTCGAGCCGATGGCGCGCAACACTGCGCCGGCGATTGCGCTCGCCGCGCTCGCGCTGGACCCGGATGCGCTGATGCTGGTCATGCCGAGCGACCATGTGATCGCCGACGTCCCGGCCTTTCAGGCGGCAGTCGAGACGGCGGCCGAATTGGCGGCGGAAGACTGGCTTGTCACGTTCGGCATCGCGCCGGACGGGCCGAAAACGGGCTATGGCTATATTCTGGAAGGCGGGGCCATCGGCGATGGCGCGTTCGCGGTGGAACGGTTCGTCGAGAAGCCGGACCGCGAAACGGCCGATCGGTTTTTGGCCGCAGGCGGCTATCACTGGAATGGCGGCATCTTCCTGTTCACCGCCCGCGCCTATCTCGACGGGCTCGACGCCCATGCGCCGGAGATTGCGGCAGCGGCCCGCGCGGCGATGGCGGATGTGGCGGCGGATGCGGATTCCGTTGAACCCGACGCCGCAGCGTTCGGCGCCGCGCCGTCCATTTCCATCGACTATGCGGTGATGGAGAAGGCCGACCGTGTCGCCGTCGTGCCGGTCAGCATGGGTTGGTCGGACCTTGGCAGTTGGGATGCGCTGCACGATTTGCTGGAGAAGGATGCGGCCGGGAATGCGTTGTCGGGCGACGCCCTAGCCATCGACAGCGCGAATACGCTTATCCACTCCGACGGACCGACAGTGGCCGCCGTCGGCGTCAACGACCTGATTGTCGTCGCGACCGGCGATGCCGTTCTCATCCTGCCGCGCGGCGAAAGCCAGCGCGTGAAGGATGTGGTCGAAGCGCTTAAGGCGAACGGGGATCCAAAGGGGCTTCTCTAACGGACGGTGATCGTCCGGCTACCGACACCGGTATTCCCGGTGATCGGGTGATAGGCGATCACCGATATCGTATGGACACCGCTTTCGGCCGGCGTGAACGCGCCCGCGAATTGCGTGGCCGTTCCCGCATAGGCGAGATCGCCGTCGGTCACGGCCGCGCCGTCGCGCGTGACGCTGTAGCTGATCTCATACTGGTCCGCGTCCCATGTCCCGCCCGGCGTCAGCGGGCAGCCGCACAGATGAGCGACTTCGACCGCGATCGGCACTTCGGTCCCCGCCGAAAACTCGCGGCCGAAGGAGGACGGCGCGCCGAGATCGACGATCAGGCCGGACAGGGTCAGGATCACCCCGTCCGCGCCATGCGGCGGGCGGCCCGGTATCATCCAGAGCGTCTGCGAGGCGGCGGTTGCGGCCTGCGGATGATCGACCGGCCCATGGGCGTCGATCCGTACGCGCGTCGGCGCGTCGATATCGATCGTCGCGGAAAAGCCGGCATCGCCTTCGCCCGCAATGCTGCCGTGCCGGGCGCGCGGCGTATTGACGATCCGGTCGGTATTGCCGGTGGTGCCTGCGGTCACGCCCTCGGCGAGCACGGCATTGGTCTCGGCATCGCGGATCACGACATGCGCGCCGCCCAATGTCGTACCGATGAACTTCGCATCGTCGGAAAGGACGCGGACCGTGATCGGCGTCGGTTCGGCTGCAGCCGTCGCCGGCATGGCGAGCAGCGCTGCGGACAGCATAAGGGTCGAAAATCTCTGCATTTTCAGGCCTCCGGTCGAGCGTTGGGATGCCCGGTTAATCGCCTGCAAAAGCAAAGGGCGTCAAGGCCCGTTCGCGTTCGTTGATAAGGAGCGCGCGGCCCGAGGGCGGTGCGCTGCGCTGCGGGCAATCGGCGCGCGTACAGGCGCGGCAGCCAAGCCCGATCGGCGTCGCCGTGCCCGCCTGCAAGTCCATGCCCCGTGCCTCGGCCAGCGATCCGGCGTGCTCGGCCGCCAGCCCAAGCCCGATTGCGAACTCGGCGCGCACGCCGCTCGGCGCGCGGCTGACCGGATGAACGGTGCGCGAAATCGTCAGCCAGCGGCTCTCATCCTCGAGGACAACCAGCTGGCGCGAAAATTCGCCGGGTCGGTCGAAGGCGCGGTGGATATGCCAGAGCGGGCAAAAGCCCGTCGCATCGGTCAGCGGCGATCCGCTGGCCCCGGCATAGCGTTTGGACACCGTCCCCGCCCGGTCGATGCGCATCATGAAGAAGGGCAGGCCGCGCTCGCCGACACGCTGCAGCGTCGTCAGCCGATGCGCGACCTGCTCGAATCCCGCGCCGAAGCGCCGCTGCAACAACTCGAAATCATAACCGCTCCCTTCGCAGGCGCGCAGGAACCGGCGATAGGGCATCATCAGTCCGGCGGCGAAATAGCCGGCGAGGTGCCGATGATAGAAACGCTCCTGTACGGCTTCGGCGAATTCGGCCCCGGCGACCAGCGCGTCTATCTCGGCCTTGGCTTCGATCTGGGCGAGCTGGAAGCCGGCCTGGAAAGTGCGGCTCGCCTGGTCGAGCATTTCGGAAAGCTGCAACTGGCGCGCGTGCAGATCGAGCCGCCGCAGCCGGTCGGGCATGACATCGGCGGGCAGGATGCGGATCGTGAGCTGGTGCTTGGAGCGCAGGCGTTCGGCGATCGCGCCGTAGAGATCGCCCGCGCCGAGGCGTAACTCATCGGCGAGCGCCTCGGCCTGGCTGTCGAGATCGGCATAATGGTTTTTCCAGCGCTCGATCTCGCGGCGGACGGGGATGATCGGATCCAGCGCCTGCGGATCGCCGCTGCCACCGCCCTGCACCATGCGGTCAAAGGTGCGGGCGAAGGCCTCCGCGCCACCCGGGGCCGCGGCCAGCCATTCGAGCAGCTCGTTGCGGTCGATGTCGAGGTCGGAGAAGAGCGGATCGGCGAGCCGCCGCCGGAGCCCCGTCTCGCCGCCGCCCGGCTCATCGTCGGACAGGCTACGCGGATCGAAATCGAACTGTTCGGCGAGACGCAACAGCAGCGTTGCCGAAAGCGGCCGCTGGTTGCGCTCGATGAGGTTCAAATAGCTCGGGCTGATATCGAGCGTCTCGGCCATCGCCGCCTGGGTGAGCCCGGCCTGGCGGCGGACGCGCTTGATCCGGTGTCCGGCAAAGAGCTTGGGGTCGGCCATGTCTTCCTCTCGGCCGTGGCCAGACGCTTGTCAATAACTTTACAAAAATACACAGCCAGCCGCGAGATGTCCGACAGCCGAACCGAATATATCGCACTGCAGCATGGGCGCTGGAACGCGAATCGGCTATGAGAATTAGCGAAGCGCGGCGCAAAGCCGTTCCTCCCCAAGCGAAAAGAGATGTAAAGGATTAACTGCAATGGCGACTTTCGAAGAGCTGATTCCCGCCGCACCCGGCCGTTTCGACGGCATCACCCGTCCCTATGGCCCCGACAAGGTCGCGGCGCTGCGCGGGTCGGTGAAGATCGATTACACGCTGGCGACCAAGGGCGCGAACAAGCTCTGGGAGCTGCTGCACAGCGAAGACTATATCAACGCGCTCGGCGCGCTGTCCGGCAATCAGGCGATGCAGATGGTGCGCGCCGGGCTGCAGGCGATCTACCTGTCCGGCTGGCAGGTCGCGGCCGACAATAACACGGCCGGCGCCATGTATCCCGATCAGTCGCTCTATCCGGCCAATGCGGGTCCCGAGCTGGCGCGCAAGATCAACAACACGCTGCAGCGCGCCGACCAGATCGAGCATTCGGAAGGCGGGGCGGAGCGCGACTGGTTCGCGCCGATCGTCGCCGACGCCGAGGCTGGCTTTGGCGGACCGCTCAACTGTTTCGAGATCATGAAGGCCTATGTGACGGCCGGCGCCGCGGGCGTGCATTATGAAGACCAGCTCGCGAGCGAAAAGAAATGCGGCCATCTCGGCGGTAAGGTGCTGATCCCGACCCAGGCGCATATTCGCAATCTCGATGCCGCGCGCCTCGCCGCGGACGTCTGCGGCGTGCCGATGGTCATCTGTGCCCGCACCGATGCAGAGAGTGCGAAGCTCATGACCTCGGACATCGACGAGCGCGATCATGAGTTCATGACCGGCGAGCGCACGCCCGAAGGCTTTTTCCGTCTCAAGGACGGCACGGGCGTCGATCACTGCATCAAGCGCGGCCTCGCCTTTGCCGAGCATGCCGACCTTCTGTGGTGGGAAACGTCGAAGCCCAATCTCGACGATGCCCGCCGCTTCGCCGAAGCGATCAAGAAGGAATATCCGAACAAGATGCTGGCCTATAACTGCTCGCCCAGCTTCAACTGGGAGGCCAATCTCGACAAGGATACGATCGCCAAGTTCCAGCGCGAGATCGGCGCGATGGGCTACAAGTTCCAGTTCGTGACGCTGGCCGGTTTCCACCAGCTCAACCACGGCATGTTCGAACTCGCCCGCGGCTACAAGGATCGCGGCATGGCGGCCTATTCGGAGCTGCAGCAGGCCGAGTTCGATTCGGAAGAAAATGGCTACACCGCGACGCGTCACCAGCGCGAAGTCGGCACCGGTTATTTCGATATGGTCTCCAACGCGATCACGGGCGGCCAG
Organism: Parasphingopyxis sp.; assembly: GCF_052168295.1. GTDB lineage: Bacteria > Pseudomonadota > Alphaproteobacteria > Sphingomonadales > Sphingomonadaceae > Parasphingopyxis. The sequence continues at coordinate 34,609 of NZ_JBQLZN010000033.1, forward strand.
AGCTCGACCACGGCACTCGCCGAATCGACCGAAGCCGACCAGTTCGTCGAGGCGGCCGAGTAAACAAGCTTACTGATGGGGGCAGGTGCCCCCATCTTTTGTATTGAACACCCTATGGGAGAGGGTGCCTGCCCAGATTACCGAGCTTTTCCTGGGGAGGAGAAGAGACGCCCGTCCGGAGCAATCCAGGCGGGCGTTTTCTTATGCCGCCGGAACGGGTGACAGCGATTCGAGTGCTGCGGCCGTCTCGGTATCGGCGGGTATCAGCGTTTCGATCGTGATATTCTCGGCCGTCCGGTCTTCGGCGGCGCCGAAATGGGCGAGCGTGGCGTGGAAGCGGAACGTGCGGTCCTGCGTGCGATAGCATTCCATGATGACGGCCGCGGGGTCGTCCGCACACTCTTCTTCCGTGATGCGGGCGGCGCGCGCGGCGGGATAGCGGGATACGCGTTCGAATGTCCGTCTGGCCCCGGCATCGTTGCGCGCGGCGTTGCGGAGACGGCGCAAGATATGCGGAACGGTTCGCTCGGGCTCGACCAGCCATTGCGAGACGCCCGCCGGATGCAGGCTGAGATCGAAGATGTTGAGAGTGCCGTCTGCGGCGGTCTCGCTCCACAAGCATCTGTCCGGCGAAAGCCAGTCGAGCAGACGATCGACGCCGCTATTGCGCAGCAGGACCGTGCCGTCGGCCGCGAATACATAGCTCGGCCAGGGTTCGTATTTATCCACCAGGCGCGCGAGGCTGTCGCGAATCGGCGCCATCACCCCATCGTTCCAGCGCAGCGGATGACGGGCGGCACGCAACCCTGCCGCCGCGAGCAACATTGCGGCCTCGCTCCCGCTCAGGCCAAGGCCCGCGACCAGCTTGCGCAGTGCCTGGCGACCAGGCTGCGCGCGGCCGGTTTCGAGGAAACTGATATGACGCTGCGACAGGTCGCAGCGCATTCCCAGCCCCTCCTGCGATAGACGGAGCGCCCGGCGATAGCGCGCGAGCACTGGCCCGAATGCGACAGTCTCTTGCTTCATGATCTATAGGTAATTGATTCTATTATGTCGGGTGCCGACAAGGCAAGCGCATTTGTCTGGAGGAGAGTGATATGATCGAGCGATGGCGCGAATGGATCGCGGCTTTCGATGCCTGCTGCGATGACGATGGATGGGACCGGCTGGCCGCGTTTCTGGCCGAGGGCGTCCGCTATACTGTGTCGGGAACGAGCTTCGCGTGCGCGCTTTCGGGCCGCGATGCCGTCATCGCCGGCTTCGCGAAATCGGTACGCGGGTTCGACAAGCGGTTCGATGAACGCCACTGGTTCGGCGTCGGTGTGCGGGTTTATCCTCCACATATCGTAACGGCGCGCTCGATGGGTGTGTATCGCCACGGAGACCTGCCGCCCCTCCACTTTTCGGCGCAGAGCCAGTGGCAGTTCCGCGACACGCTGATTCACGCGATGTCCGATGTATACGACCCTGAAGAGGCCGATGTCGCCGCCGCGCTGCAATGGCTCGTCGATCACGGCCAGGATCTCGACCCGAGCTATGCATAACGGCTGAATTTTTCGCGCCGCGTTTCGAACGGTCCGCTGCACGTTAATCTTTCGAAAGGACCGTCTGATATTCTCGCACCGCTTCGGCGGAAGGAGGATGTCATGTCGCTGTCGATCGCCATTGCCGCGATGATGCTCCATCCGGGCGGCTTGGCCGCCGATAGATGTCATAGGGACGGCTCGACGGGTGTGCGTCATTGCGATGGCGCAGCGCGCTCGACACCGGCCACGCGCAGAGCATCCGGCGCGTTCGTCAATTGCGATGCGGCGCGGGCGGCGGGGGCCGCGCCCGTCTATCGCGGCCAGCCCGGTTACGGCCCGCATCTCGACCGCGACAATGACGGGATCGGCTGCGAGCCCTATCGGCGCTAGTCCGCGTTGCTTTCCGGTTGCAGAATATCGAGCGCCGCGACGACGAGCGCTTCAGTCGCCGTGCCAACAACAGTTTCGGCATCGGGCGCCCAGTGCGCGCTGTGGAGCGAGGGCAGCTCGATCTCGCCGCGTTGCGCGGCCTCCCAGCGATCGTGCGGCACGCCGCCGACCCAGAAGAGCACGCTCTGCACATTGTCTCGGTCGGCGCGGTAATAGCGGCTGAAATCCTCGCCACCCATGACAGGCTCGCCTTCGAGCACGCGATCTTCGCCGAACCGACCGCGCCACAGCGTCATCAGTTCGCCCGACATTTCCGGCGTGTTGTAAACCGCGGGCGTATACTCGTCGCGCCGCGTCACCAAGGGCAGCAGGTCATCGGGCAGCCCCGCAACCATGCCCTCGGCGCGTGCGATCCTTTCGATGCCGCTCAGCAGCTGCTCGCGCACCTCGTCGGTATAGCTGCGGACGGTAAGCAGCAGCTGCGCTTCGTCCGAAATGATATTGTGTTTCGAGCCCGCGCGGAAACTGCCGACGGTCACGACGGCGGGCTGCTGCGGATCGACCTCGCGGCTGACCAGCGTCTGCAGCGCGCCGACGATCCGCGAACCGAGCACGATGGGGTCGCGCGTCGTATGCGGATAGGCGCCGTGGCCGCCCACGCCACGCACATGGATATCGACGCTGTCGACATTGGCCATGGCGAAACCGGATACGACGCCGATTGTGCCCGCCGGGGCCGAGGCGGCGTTATGGAAGGTGAGCGCATAGTCGGGCCGGGGGAAGCGCTCATAGAGCCCGTCTTCGAGCATCATGCGCGCGCCGGCGCCGCGTTCCTCGGCCGGCTGGAGGATCGCGACGAGCGTGCCCGACCATTGATCGCGCCGCGCGACGAGCTGGCGGACCGCGCCGACCCAGGCCGTCATATGCGTATCGTGCGCGCACGCGTGCATGACGTGCGATTCGATGCCCTCATCGGTGGTCGCGACGACCGTGCTCGCAAAGGGAAGGCCGGTTTCCTCCCGCACCGGCAGCCCGTCCATATCGGCGCGGAGGAGCAGTGTCGGGCCCGGGCCGTTTTCCATGACCGCGACGACGCCATGCCCGCCGACCCCGGTCGTCACGTCGAAGCCCAGCTCCTCGGCGATCGCGGCCAGATGCGCGGCCGTATCGTCTTCCTGGAAGGAGAGTTCGGGATTGGCATGCAGATGGCGGTAGAGTTCCATCAGCTCCGGCATGTCTGCGGCGATCGCATCGCTCAGCGCGTCTGCATGCGCTGGCGTGGCCGCGAAGAGGAGGGGAAGGGCGTAGAGCAGGTGTTTCATGTCGATATCCTCGAAATGGCGTTACGGGTTGGGCGCGTGTCCGGCTTTCGCCGTGAAACCGGCATCGGCTTCGAACTGGGCGAGTGCCTGAGATCGGGTCCGCAACTGGATCGGGAGCATGACCGCGCCGATCACGGTCGCGATCAGCGGCGTCAGGGTGAAAAGGCTGGCAATGCCATCTTCTGACCAGTTCAGCAGGAAGATCGGCAGGCTTACGAAAAAGCAGATCGCATAGATCCATGTCGCGAGATTGGGAAAGGCGAGCAATTCTTCTCCGGATGCGGTGCGGGCCGCATATATGCCCCGCTGGTCTCCGGCCTTGAACAGATAGAAGCGCCCCGACAGGCCGGGCGCGATCATGGCTTTCATTTTCGGGAGCGCGACCAGCTTTCTATGCTCAATCGTCTCGCCGTGGACGTCGCGAAACACTATCCGGCGATAGATCGTCTGTGCCAGCCCCGACCGACCCTCATCCGCCGATTCTATCGTCCCGTCGATCGTCCAGGCCGTCATTCGCCCCTCCCTCAGTCCTCTGGCACCAGCTCGATCACATCGACCAGCGACTCAAAGCGCGGATAGGGTAGCACGAGCCGCCAGCGCGCGTCGCCGATCCGCTCGAGGATGCCGGACATGTCGCGCGTCGCGTCGCGGCCATAGACATGGGCGCGCGTTTCGTCGCCGAGCACGAGCACGCCGAGAAAGACCATCCGCAGCCGGTTATCGGGGTAGAAGGTGCCGCTCGGCCGCTGCGATCCGGTGAGCTTTTCGAAGCGCAGGGTCTCGCCCTGATCGTCGATCCGGCAGCGGAACCAGGGATAGGCGACGAAAGAGAGGGGCACGCTACCCTGCGATCCGAGCTTCACGAAGCGGCAGCGATAATAGCCGGCCGGTGGGCGCGGATCGGCGAGGCCGGCATCCGGCTGCAGCAGCACGCCTTCCTGCGCGACCTCGTGCGCATGGCCGCCCGCCGAGGCATCGGCGACGCCCTCGCGGAAGGACCGGCGGGCATTGGATATCCGCCTCCGGTCGTCTTGCGTCGCGATCGAGCGCCAGATGGTCGGCAGTTCCTGATCGGGATTCGCGCCCGCGGGCGTACCGGTGACGCCGGTCGTATAAGCGCAGGACGCGGTCAGCAAAGCCGCTGTAATCGCGGAGATTATTGCAAGCACTCGCCCCATCATGCTGGAAAGCCTAGCCGATCCCGTGCGTCCGGCATAGCCGCTACTGCGCTGTCCAGCCGCCGTCGATGACGAGATTGGCGCCGGTCGTCGATGCGGCTTCGTCGCGGCACAGATAGAGCGCCTGGGCGGCGACCTGTTCGGGCGTGACGAACTGTTTGGTCGGCTGGGCGGCGAGCAGGACGTCGTTCATCACTTCCTCGCGCGTCATACCGCGCGAGCGCATCGTGTCGGGAATCTGCTTCTCGACCAGCGGGGTCCAGACATAGCCGGGGCTGATGCAGTTCACGGTGATGCCGTGCTGCGCGGTTTCGAGCGCCAGCGTTTTGACCAGCCCGGCAATGCCGTGTTTCGCCGCGACATAGGCCGACTTGTTGGGGCTCGCGACGAGCGAATGGGCCGACGCGGTGCAGATGATCCGGCCCCAGCCTTTCTGCTTCATCGTCGGGACGGTTAGCCGGGCAAGGTGCCAAGCCGATGACAGATTGATCGCGACGATCGCGTCCCATTTTCCGACCGGGAAATCCTCGATCGGTGCGACATGCTGAATGCCGGCATTGGCGATCGCGATATCGGCCGTGCCCAGTTCTTCCGCACAACGGACGACCATCGCCTCGATCGCTTCGGGGTCGGTCATGTCCGCATCGGAATAGGCGGCCTTGGCGCCTGACGTTTCTTCCAGCGCCGCGCGCTCGGCTTCGATTTCGTCGGCGTCGCCGAAACCGTTGATCATCACGCTCGCGCCTTCGCCCGCCAGCACCTTGGCATAGGCGAGGCCGATGCCAGACGTGGAGCCGGTAACGATCGCGGTCTTGCCTTTAAGAAACATGGAAATCGCTTTCTTCTCTAAACGGTGCCGAGATCGAAGGCGGCGCTCTTGCCGTCGACGATATTGCGCGCGATGACGTCGCCCTGCCGCATCGTCGCCGCGACGGCGGCGCGGCCGGCCGCCCAATGCTCCTCCATCGTACGCCGCGAAAATTCGTAGTCGCGCGCGCCGCCCTCCCAGGCATTGGCCTTGTGAATGAGGTGAACGATGTTGAGTGCGGGTTCTTCGGCCAGCGCCTTGAGCGCGGCGATATCGGGATCGTCGCACAGGCTCTCGGGCAGCTTGTTCAGCGCCGCGCGGATCGTGTCGGCCGTCCTGCTGCGTTCGAGAAACTGGTCGGTGATCTGGCGGGTCCGGCTCGAATAGCGGATCTCCTTTTCGCGGGCGAGCACATCGTCGATCGTTTCCGGGCGGCCGTCGGATGCGGCGAACAGGTCGACTTGGAAGACCAGCATGTCCGCCGCGCGTTCGGCGACGATATGCTGGAGCGGCGTATTCGATACGAGCCCGCCGTCCCACCACAGGCAGCCGTCGATCTCGACCGGCGGCAGGCCTGGCGGCAGCGCCCCCGACGCCATGATGTGCCGGGCGTCGAGCGGCTCGAGCGCGCTGTCGAAATAGCGGAAATTGCCCGTTTCGACGTTAACCGCGCCGACCGACAGGCGGACGGCGCCGCTATTGATACGCTCCCAGTCGATATAGCGGTCCAGCGTCTCGCGTAGCGGCGCGCTGTCATAGAAGCTCAGTGCCGCGTCGGTGCCGGGGAGCGCGATGAAGGGCGGCATGGGCCGCGGCTGGAAAAAGCCCGGCACGCCGAAGGTCGCAACGAAACCGGCCGACCATTGGTGCAGCGCTTCGCGCATATAGCCGTCGGGCCAGACCGGGAAGCTGGGCAGCGCCGCCGTCACCTCTTCCCAGAACTCGCGGAGTTGGCGGACGCGATTCTCCGGCGGGTTGCCCGCGATGATCGCGGCGTTGATCGCGCCGATCGATATGCCCGCGACCCAGTCCGGCATGATGCCGGCTCCGGCGAGCGCCTCGAATACGCCGGCCTGGTACGAGCCGAGCGCGCCGCCGCCTTGCAGGACGAGCGCCGTCTGTTCGGGGAGCGGCAGGGCCGGTTCGCGCATGGGTTCGATATCCGCCATGATTACCGCCGCTTATCGTAAAGCTGGCGGCGCGTTGCAACGGCATGCGGCGCCTATCCACGGAAAAATTGCAACTTGCGCTGCGCCCGCGCATTGTCTTTCCAGGTCGTTCTGGCCGAGGGAGGAATTTGCCATGCGTCTCGACGATCTCGATCCGAGCCGGAATACGCGTGACCGCGGGCGTGGCGGCGGCGGTGGTGGCTTCAGGGGCGGCGGGCTCGGCGGACTGATCGGGCTGCTGCCGATGCTGCTCGGCCGCCGCATGGGGCTCGGCACGATCATCGTCATCGCGATTATCGGCTATTTCCTGTTTTCGAGCGGCGGGCTGCAGGTCGGCAACGTCGCGCCGTCGGGTTCCGCCGAACAGGGCACGGGAACGCCGCAGGCCTGCGATACCGAGGCAGAACTCTTCGCCTGCCGCGTGCTGACTTCGACCGAACAGACGTGGACCGACTTGTTCCGGCGGAACGGGTCGCAATATGCGCCGCCGACGCTCAACTTCTACCAGGGTGGCACGCGCTCGGGCTGCGGTGCAGCGTCGGCCACGATGGGTCCCTTCTACTGCCCGGCCGACCAGGGCATCTATCTCGACACGAGCTTCTTCGACCAGATGGAGCGCGAGATGGGCGCGGGCGGCGATTTCGCCCAGGCCTATGTTATCGCGCACGAGGTCGGCCATCATATCCAGTATCTGACCGGCGTCGCGCGGGACGTCCGCACGCGGCAGCAGAGCGTGAGTTCGGAAGAGGGCAATGCGCTGCAGGTGCGCATGGAGCTGCAGGCCGATTGCTATGCCGGGGTATGGGCCGCACGCAACCGCGACCGGATGGAACCGGGCGACATGGAGGAAGGCATGCAGGCGGCGAACGCGATCGGCGACGATACGCTGCAGCGCCAGGCGCAGGGCTATACGGTGCCCGAAAGCTTCACCCACGGTACGTCCGAACAGCGGATGCGCTGGCTGCGCCGCGGCCTCGAAACCGGCGATCCGGCGGCCTGCGACACGTTCGGCACTAACCGGCTTTAGCGGCGGCCCCTTCTTTCTCGACCCTGCGCACGGAAATGCGGGTGAAGATGTACGTGATCGCCGATTGCGCGACGAGCGCCATGCCGAGCAGGATGGCGGCGAGCGCCAAAGTGGCCCATGGCGGGAGCGCTACGAACAGCGTCTGATCCAGAAAGCCCAGATTGGCGAGCGCCGCGACGTCCAGCGTCGGGGCGGCCAGCGTGAAGAGCAGCGCCGATACGATGCTCTGCGTTCCGAGAAAAGCGATGGTCAGCTTCGGCTTGTTATCGGATCGGGCAAGATCCCAGTTGAGTGCGGCCTCGCGCCGCCAGCGGCTCAGGCCTACCAGTGCGATCCCCGCAAGCGTCAGTCCGGAGATGACGGCGAGAACGGGGGGCCAGCCGGTCCAACTATCCGTCGGGACCGGCGTCTCTATGCCGAGCCAGGCCAATACCCCGCCAGCGATCGCGGCCACGATACCGGTGAGCAAGAGCAGCAACCCGCCGGTTGCGACAAATTGCGCCGTCGCGAACCAGAAGGTGCCGACCCCGGCATGGCCCGGGACATCTTCGCTTCCAACGCCGTCGATCAGCCAGTTGGCGATTGCGCGGCGCTGCACGACGCGCTTGGCCCCGCTGTCCGTGCGTTCGCGCGAAAGCAGATAGCGGACATGAGAAATGCCGACATGAAAGTCCCAGCGCGTGCCGACATTTGTGAGGTCCGGCAGGAGCTCGGGCAGCCCTTCGGCCTGATAGGCGTCGAGCTTGCCCGCGACCGGATCGTTGTCGCTGTAGAGATTGACCCAGCGGCATTCGGGCGGGAAGGCGCGCCGCGGCTTGTGATCTTCTTCTTCGGTGCCGTCAGGTGCGGGCAGGGGCACCTGGTCGTCGGGGGTCGCCACGATCCGCGGCCAGACCGCGGCAAATTTGTCGAGCGGCGAACCATAGGTGAAAAAGCATCTGAGCCCGGCGAATATCTTGCGCCGGCTGATACACTCTTCGTCGGCGAGCCAGGTCGGCCGCGCCGGCATCATCCGGTGCATCGTCTCCGGCCGCCGGCGGCATTGCGTCGGGTCGTGTTTGTAAAAGCCCGGTAGCTCGGCCCAGGCTTTCTGCGTCAGATAGTTGGGCAGGGCATGGCCCGTCTCGGTCAGCCCGTTATAGGCGAGCACCGATCCCAGGCTGTGCGCCGCGACGCCCCAATGGTCGTAATGATGCGTGCCCATCGCGACCATCTGCGTCACCATGCGGCGGCGGATCGGCACGCGCAGCGGCTGGCCGGGGTCGCTCGGCAGGCTGTTATTGGGATAGGCGCGCCGCTCATAGACGCGCACATCCCCGACATATTGGACGAGCAGGCTCGCAAAGGGCACCCGGGCGATCATGCTGACCAGCTTGCCGAGCAGCGTCCAGGAAAAGACGCTGAGGATGGTTGCGAAGGCGGCGGCTGCGAGGCGCGCGCGCACCCAGAAATCCTCGACAAACTCTCCGCCGCCGCGCGGCATCAGGATTTCCGGTTCGGGCGGTTCGCCATGTAGCGGCGCATCGGGCCGGGTTTGCTGCTGCGGCTGGGTGGTCGAACGGATCTCGGGCGATTCCCGCATGCCCGTCGGGTCCAGCTCGCGATAGATGGGCGCTGCCCATTGGCCGAGCCCCCAGGACCAGAAGCCGATGGTTTCCGATAGCGTGGTCCGCGCGCCGAGATCGCCCCACCACACTTCGTGGCAGTCGATCTGCACGATCGGGTCGGTCTCCGCCTGATCGTGGAGATGCACGGTCATCGGTGCGGTCGCATAGGCGCCGAATTCGGGCGCGTCGGGTTCGCGCTTCCATCCTTCCGTCCGGTCGGTGACCGTGACGCGGCGCTTGCCCTCGCCCTTGATGATTTCAGCCAGCTCGCCGACCGAGTGGCGTAGATGGTCGAAGCGCTCCTGTTCGCCGATACCGTGGACAAAAAGCAGACCGACCTTGCGCACGCACGCCTCCTCGGCCGGGAGGATGCAGCGAAGCTGCGAGTCGGATCAAGCGGAGGCGCTTGAAATCGCGCCCGAAACGGTCAGACCTTGACGAGCATCTTCCCCGTATTGCCGCCGGTAAACAGGCCGATGAACGCATCGACTTGGCTGTCCAGCCCCTCATGTACGGTTTCCTGGCTGGTCAGCTTCCCGGCCTGCAGCATCGCGCCCATATCCTGGTGGAACTCGGCCATCCGATCCATGAACTGGGTGACGATGAAGCCGCGCATGGTGATGCCCTTACCGATCAGGTTCATGATGTAGCGGAATTCCATAGGCTCGGTGCTGTTATAACCCGAGATCATCCCGCATTCGGAAAAGCGGGCGCCCTGATTGGCGACCGCGAAAGCGCAGTCCAGATGCTCGCCGCCGACATTGTCGAAATAGACGTCGAGGCCGTTGGGCATCGCGGCCATCATCTTGTCGAGCAATTCGCCTTCTGCCTTGTAATCGATACAGTCGTCGGCGCCGAGCGATTTGACCCAGTCGCATTTATCCTGCCCGCCGGCCGAACCGATCGCCGTCATGCCCTTGGCCTTGGCGACCTGGATCACGGTCGAGCCGACAGCGCCCGCCGCGCCGGAGACGAATACGATATCGCCCTCCTTCGCCTGGCCGACTTCGAGCAGGCCGAAATAGGCCGTCATGCCCGGCATGCCGAGAAAGCCGAGAAAAGACTGAATCGGAATGCCGAGATCGGGCAGCTTCTGGGCTTCGGCGGCCGGGACCACGGCCTCGTCGCGCCAGCCCATCATATGCTGCACCATGTCGCCGACCTCGAACCCGTCGGCATTGCTCTCGACGACTTCGCCGATCGCGCCGCCCTGCATCGGTTCGCCGATCGCGAAGGGCGGGACATAGCTTTTCACGTCGCGCATCCGGCCGCGCATATAGGGATCGACCGAGAGCCATTTGTTCGCGACGCGGATCGTGCCGTCGCCCATCGGCGTCTGCTCGAATTCCTTGAGCTCGAAATTCTCATGCGCGGGCATCGCTTCGGGGCGGGATTTCAGGTGCCATGCAGTGGCCATATGTCTCTCCTGGTACGACTCGGGTTTTCGATTGCAACCGAGCGTAGCAGGCCAAGCGCGTATCGCCAGCCGAAACGAAAAGGCCCGGCCGTTGGAGGCCGGGCTCTCGCCTCGCTCATGGAGCGAGAATGTTTGTGGTTACAGGCAGTTAGACCTTGTCATGCAGCGTACGTGCATAGGTCTTTTCGGTGATGTTCGGATCATCACTTTCATAGTCGCTCTCGAAGAACGCCTTGCGCGCTTCGATATCGCGCCATTCTTCCTGCGCTTCTTCCGCAGTCCGGTTGAGGATGACCTTATCAGTTACTTCGTCGATCCATGTCGATGGAATCGAATGGTGGTGGCCATTAGCCTGCGGATCGTTCTTCGCGAGGATCACGGAGCTGCCGCGGATATAGTCGACAGTGCCGACTTTCTCGCCGTCCGAACCCGTTACTTCCTGGCCTTCCTTGACGGTGCCCACTGCGAGGCGCTGTTCGTAGCGCTTCTTGCGCCATTGCGAAAATTCGCGATTAAAGCGCTCCTGCTTCTCGCGCATGAATTCTTCATAGTCGCGATCATAGGCGGCTATCTGGCTGTTGCGCCAGGCGACATAATCGTCGCTGAACTGTTCGTCATCGGCGTCTCGCGTGTTGAGACCCGTCGCGCCGCTCATGACCGACGACCAGTGGTCGCGAAACGCGGTCAGATGGCGGTTCCAGGGGCGTGCGGAAAAGCTGCGCGTCGCGCTGCCCGTTCCAAAACGCCGATCCATCAGCGTATCGAACTTGCGCCGGGCTTCGGCTTCGTCGTCGCCGAACCACGACATGATTTCGTCGGCCGTCCGCGAGAACAGGCCGCGCTCGTCATAATCATAGTCTTCGGGGATATCGGCGATCGGGCTACGCTCGTTAGTGCGCGGTCCGCGCGTTGCATTGCGTTGCATAGTCTGGTTTTTCATCGGTTGATCCTTTCCGTTGGTCAGGATTGTCATGCGCTTCAACGGATGGGACGTTCCACATCCGGCGCGCAATCTATTGATAAAACGGGTTAATCCGGAGATTGTTCCGATATTTCCTGAGAAAATCCGGGAAAGTTGGATAACCGGCGGCGAGGATCGTGCGGTACGCCGCCCTGCCGACGCAGTACAGGCGTCTGCCGTCTGCCGGAACGCCATTGCGCCTTGTGCCGAGCGGAGCTAAAGGGGGCGCCCGCCGCGCGAAAGCGGCGGAACCGATGGTGCGGGGCTGTAGCTCAGTTGGGAGAGCGCTGCAATCGCACTGCAGAGGTCGGGGGTTCGAATCCCCCTAGCTCCACCATCGTTTCGAAGCGATCCCAAGCGCGGGTCGCCTGCCATTTGACCCATCGCAAGACAGTCGCGCCCGGCTCACCTATAGAGTGCCGCATGATGATCGAAGCGCACGGACTGGGAAGTGTGCGGGTCGCCTCGGCGACGCTGCGGCCGCTCGGCGCGATCATCGCGGAGGCGGAGCTGGACAGGGCGGGCGTGCTCGAGGCCGCCCATCTGCCGGCCGACCTTCTCGATGCCGGGCATGATAGCAGCGCGAGCCTGGCCGATTATTACCGGCTTACCGAGCAGATCGCGCTCGCGATCGGCGACGAGACGATCCATGTGTCGGCCCGTCCGCTGATGCTAGGCACGTCCGATTTCATCCGCGACCGGCTGCGGAACGCGAAAACCGTGCGCGACATGCTCGATACGATCGCCGAGAGCTACAATGTCATCCATGGCGGCCGCTACAACCGGGTGGCGACGGCGCGCGATGCGCTGTGCTTCGTGATGGACGATAGCGACTTTCCCTATGCGATGGAGAAGGACGATCCGTTCATCCTCTTCTCGCTCGAGGCGTTGCTCGTCTACATCCATGTTCTCCTGCAATCGAGCAGCACGACGGAGAGGCCGCTGCCGGTCCGCAGTCTGCGCACCCGGCGGGCGAAGGCGATAGCGCCAAGCCCGCTTGCCGCATGGGGCGTGCCGCTCGTCCATGGCGCGCGCCATTTCGCCATTCATTACGATGCCGCGATAGCCGACTGGCCGGTCGACCCCGCCGCTTGCCCGGTGTTAGGGTCGCGCACCATCTATGGCGGCATCGCGCGGACGCTCGATAGCCTAGATGATAGCGAACCAGTGCGCGGCGATATTGTCGTTCGTGTGACCCAAGCGCTACGCGACGGACTCGTGGATCAGCGTAACGTCGCGCGCCATCTCGGCATGAGTGTCGCCTCGCTGCGGCGTCGTTTGGAGGAGCGAGGAACCCGGTTCCGCGAGCTTCGTGCGGACGTACTAGCTCAAATCGCCATGCGGCGGCTCGATGATGGCGAGCCGATAGGCTTCGTTGCCGAGAGTTTGGGCTTTAGCGACGGACGCAGTTTCGCCCGCGCTTTTCACGCTTGGACCGGCCGGTCGCCAAGCGGGTATCGCGCCGCCGCACGGAAGTCGTGAGCGAAAATGTCCCTTTCAAATTGATCGAACCCGTCATCGACCGGCGCGCTTTCGCGCGGCTAGGAACGGCGCGAAGCTGGCAGCAATAGCCGGCGCTTTCTGGGCACCGCCCATCGGATACGGGATGCAATGAAAAGCATGATTGCTCTTTCGGCCGTTCTGGCCGCCGCCGCGATGGCCCTGTCCGGCTGCGCGAGCGAAACCGCCGGTCCGCAAACAGTGGCAGCAAGCGAAGCGGCGGCCGAAACCCGCATGATCGAAATGGACGGCGCGCAAATTCGCGTCCGTCTCGAAGGGCCGGCCGACGCGCCGGTCATCGTCCTGTTGCACGGTTTCACGATGAGCCTCGAAAGCTGGGACGGCTGGGCCGAACGGCTGTCCGGCGACTATCGCATCGTCCGCTACGACCTGCTCGGTCACGGCCTGACCGGGCCCGATCCGCTGGCACGTTATGCGCCGGACGAGCGGGTGGAAGTGCTCGGGCGGCTGCTCGATGCGCTCGATATCGAGCGCGCGACCTTGGGCGGCAACAGTTTCGGCGGGCTCGTCGCCTGGCGTTTCGCGGCCGCCAATCCCGAGCGCGTCGAGCGGCTGATCCTCGTCGATAGCGGCGCCTATTCGATCTACGGGGTTACCGAAAATCCGGTGCCCGTGCCCGATGCGATGCGCGGCTATCTGCTCACGGTGCCGCTCGCCGGCGTGCAGGCTTCGGCGATGCAGATTTACGCCGATCCGGCGCGCCTGCCCGAAGGTAGGATCGAACAGATCCAGCAGATGATGGCGCACCCCGGCAATGGCGAGGCGTTTGTCGGGCATCTCGAAGAGTTCGTCCTGCCCGATCCCGAAGCCGATCTGGCGCGCGTCGCCGCGCCGACGCTGATCCTCTGGGGCGACGAAGACCGGGTGATCCCGCTCGACCATGCCCGGCGGATCGAAGCCGCGATCCCCGATGCGCGGCTCATCACCTATCCGGGCGTGGGGCATGCGCCGCAGGAGGAAATACCGGCCGAGACCGCCGCCGATGTCCGCGCCTTCATGGAAGGCAGCGACCAATGAAAACGATATCTGACAGGGAGCCAAAAATGACCAATCGCAGCAACCGCGCCATCCGCTATCTGAGCGGGATCGCCCTTGCGCCGCTCGCCTTCGCGTTGCCCGGCGCCGCCCAGGCGCAAACAACGACGGGCGCCGAGACGAGCGACAATCCGCCGATCATCGTCAGCGCCCGGCGGCGCGACGAGGCGCTGGTCGAGGTGCCGCTGTCGATCACGGCGGTGAGCGGCGAGCAGCTCGAACAGACGGGCACGCTCGACATCACCGAAATCGCCGAAAGCGTGCCGAACGTGACGTTCGAGGTTTCGCGCGGCACCAATACGACGCTGACGACCTTCATCCGCGGCGTCGGCCAGCAGGATCCGGTCGCCGGCTTCGAAAACGGCGTCGGCCTCTATGTCGACGATGTCTATTTCAACCGGCCGCAGGGCGCTGTGCTCGATGTGTTCAATGTCGAGCGGATCGAAGTGCTGCGCGGGCCGCAGGGCACACTGTACGGCCGCAACACGATCGGCGGCGCGGTGAAATTCGTCACCCGGCGGTTGGAGGATAGCCCGCTCGGCGAATTCCGCGCCAATGCCGGCACCTATGGCCAGTTCGACGGCATCGCCTCGCTCGCCATCCCCGTCGGCGATAGCGGCTTTTATGTCGGCGGCGCGGCCGCGCTGCTGACCCGGGGCGGCTTCGGCGACAATCTCAATCTCGGCATCGACAATTACGACAAGGATGTGTTCGCCGCGCGCGGCACGATCGAATATGCCCCGAACAGCGATGTCTTCGTGCGGATCACGGGCGATTATACCGATGACCGGTCGAACCCGCGCCAGGGCCACCGGCTGATCCCGAGCCTGTTTACCGGCGCGCCGGTACTCGACAATGTCTTCGATACGCGCGCCGGCTTGGAGTTTCCGCGCCAGCGCGTCGAGGCCTGGGGCATTTCGGGCACCATCGAGGTGCAGGTCAGCGACTATATCACGCTGCGCAACATCATCGCCTATCGCGACGATGAGAGCACGACGCCGATCGATTTCGACAGCCTCCCGGCGGCCGATCTCGACGTGCCCGCGGCCTATGCGAACGACCAGTTCTCCGAGGAATTCCAGATCGTCTATGATGACGGCCGGCTCGCGGGCCTGCTCGGCTTCTACTATCTGGACGCGACGGCCTCGACCGATTTCGACGTGATCCTGGCGACGACCGGGGCGATCATTCCGCCGCCCGGCGGCCCGTTGCCCGGGCTGACGGCCAAGACCTTCGGCGACGTCGATACCGAAACCTGGTCGATCTTCGGCGATTTCACCTTCGACATCACCGATCAGTGGAGCGTGTCGGTCGGCGGCCGCTTTACCCATGACGAGCGCTCGTCGCGCGTCCTGCGCCAGACCTTCCTGTTCGGCCCGACCGCGCAGTTCGGCGGCAACAATGCGCTGCTGATCGCGACGACGTCGGATTTCGACGGCACGGAAACCTTCGAGGAGTTCACGCCCCGTGCCTCCGTCTCCTACCGGCCGACGCCCGATCACAATATCTATTTCAGCTATGCCCGCGGCTTCAAGGGCGGCGGGTTCGATCCGCGCGGCCAGACGACCGCCGCGCCCGATCTCGACGGCGACGGGGATATCGACGATGCCGATATTTTCGAGTTCATGCGCTTCGACCCCGAAACGGTCGACAGTTTCGAGCTCGGCTATCGCGCCTCGCTGGCGAACGGCGCGGTCAATCTCGCGCTCGCCGGTTTCTATGCCGATTATACCGATATCCAGATTCCGGGTTCGGTCGGCGTCGATACGACCGGGGACGGGGTCAATGACAGCTTTATCGGCATCACGTCCAATGCCGGAGCGGCAACGATCTGGGGCATCGAGTTCGAAGGCCAGGCGCGTGTCGGCCGCGATCTCGCGGCGGCCGGCGACCGGCTCGGCTTCAACTGGGCGGCCGGCTATATCAACGCCGAATATGACGAGTTTATCGATGCGTTCGGCGTCGATGTTGCCGACCAGCGCGTGTTCCAGAACACGCCCGAATGGACGCTCTCCGGCACGCTCGATTATTCGGTGCCGCTATGGGATGGCGATCTCAATTTCCTGACGACGCTCAGCTATCGCAGCGAAACGAGCCAGTTCGAAGTCCGGAGCCCGCTCGATCAGCCCGGCTATGCACTCTGGGATGCGAGCCTTGTCTGGACGTCGGACGACGATCACTGGCAGCTCGGCGTGCATCTGAAGAACATCACCGATCACCGCTATATCGTTTCGGGTTACAACTTCGTCGCGCCGGACGGGATGGGCGGCTTCGTCCCGACGCTGGGCCTCGAAGGCACGCTGACCGCCTTTTACGGCGATCCCTTCCGCGCCTTTGCGAGCGCACGGATGCGCTTCTAGCGGACAGGCGGGAAGCCGGTGCGCTAGAGGGGCAAGCGCGCCGGCTTCTCGTCTTCTTGCGATCAGTGCGTGATGCCCTTGCGCATCATGTGAAACGCCATGATGTGCGTGGCGCCTGAGATCGGTACGCCGAAAAGCGGGATCAGCGCGAGCGGGAAGCTGGCGAGATTCTCGATGCCGGGTCCGCCCGTCACCGCGAAGAACATGCCCGTGCCCACCGCGAGGACGAAATCGGCGAAGCCGATCGTGTGGAACGTCCAATAGGTTTTTAGGCTGAAGGGCAGGCTGATCGCGACGATCGCGAGCAGACCGGCGATGAGGTCGCCCCAACCCGCATTGAACACGAACTGTTCGGGCAGCAGGGCGTGCGCACCATAGTAGAAGAAGATAGCGGTCGCGCCGATGCGCCAGATATGCAGCGCGCTCAGCCGCCGCAGCCCGAATTCGGCCACCCATTGCTGGAAGGCGGTGACCCGGAAATAGGCGAGCAGCACGCCGCCCAAGAGCAATGCCGCGGCCGGCGCGACCAGCTCGGTGGGAAACCGCCCGAGAAAGCCCGAGAGCGAGCCGAGCGTAACGAGTCCGCCCCATAGTGCGGCGATGGCGAGCACCACCCAGCCGATACCGGGGCGGCGGGGCTGTTGAAGAGCAATGTCAGTCATGATCCTATCCTTTCACGTTTGGGGCGGGCCGGGCGGAAGGGGCGTCCGGCCCGCGCGCCCGGTCACACATTCATCCAGCCGCCATCGACGACGAGATCCTCTGCGGTCACGAAGCTCGCTTCGTCCGAGCCGAGAAATACCGCGGCGTTGGCGATTTCCGTCGGCGTGCCGGCCCGGCCGAGCGGTGCGGACTTGCCGGCCATCTCCTCGAACTGGTCGAAGGTCTCGGTGCCGACATTCGAATTGTCGAAGAAATTGGTCGGCACGATGCCGGGGCTGATCGTGTTCACCCGGATGCCCTGGCCGCCAAGCTCGGCCGCCAGCGTCCGCGCGAAGGACCGCACGGCCGCCTTGCTCGCGAAATAGAGGCTCGCGCCGGGTGCGCCCTTGGCGTGCACGGCAGAGGCGGTGAAGATGATCGCGCTGCCCTTTGCGAGCAGCGGCAGGATCTTCTGTGCCGTAAAGAAGGCGCCCTTGACGTTGAGATCGAACTGGCGCGCATAGAGCGCCTCGTCGACATCGGCGATCGGTGCGAACATGCCGTTGCCGGCATTGGCGAACAGGATATCGACCGTGCCGAACTTTTCCCTGGCGAAGACGGCGAGCGCGTCGAGATCGTCGAGTTTCGTGGAATCGGCGGCAATCCCGAATGCGTTTTCGCCGAGTTCGGCGACCGCCGCGTCGACCTTGTCCTGGGTGCGCCCGGTGATGATGACCCGCGCGCCTTCCGCGATATAGCGTTTGGCGGTCTCGAGACCGATGCCGGTCGTGCCGCCGGTGATGATGGCTGTCTTGTCTGTCAGTCGATTGCTCATGATCTTTCCTTTCCGATTTTCGCGTTGTGCTGTCGGCTGTCCCGGCGGCATATTTGACCAGATAGTCAAAATAGACCGAACGGTCAAGATAATTTGACTATCTGGTCAAAATAATTATTTTGGGACCTGAAGACGGACGGAAATGCAGGAGGCCGGCCATGGCCAATGTGAAAAAATTCGACGAGGACGCGGTTCTCGACTCGATCCTTAGCGTCTTCTGGCGACAGGGATATGAAGCGACGTCGCTCGACAATCTGGTCGCGGCAACCGGCGTGAAGAAGCAGAGCCTCTACAATACGTTCGGCAACAAGGAGGCTATGTTCCACAAGGCCTATGACCATTATCTCGCCAAGCTCGAAGCCGCGCTCGAGGAGACGACGGAAGCCTGCGACGGCACGCCGATGGCGCGGGTCCGCGCGTTCGTCGAGAGCTTTATCGGGATCGCGACCGACCCGGCATCACCGGCCGGTTGCCTTGTGACCAACAGCGCGGTCGAATTCGGCTATCAGCAGGATAGCGTGATCTACACGCTGCTACGCGATCATTTCCGTACGATCGAAGGGCAGCTCGAAGCGCTGATCGCCGAAGCCCAGCAGGCCGGGGAGATAATGGCCGATAGGCCCGCCGACGAACTTGCGCGGTTTCTGATCGGAACGATCACCGCGTCGGCAGTTATCTTCCGCCTGAAGCGCGATGCGGACAGCACCCGCTCGATCGTCGATACGGCGCTTGGAATGCTCGACCGGCGCTAGTCGTCCGCGCCGCTTGTTTCCGGCGCCAGCAGGTCCAGCACGGCGATTACCATCGCCTCCGTACCCAGTGTGACCGAGGGTTCGGGGTCGATCCGGAAGAAGGGGCTGTGGTGCGAGGGCACTGGCGGGCCGCCCGCTTCGGCCGCGTCGAAGGCCGATTGCGGGGTCCCACCGACGCTGAAATAGGCGCCGCGGACGCCCGTGTCCGGCTGGACGAAATAGGCGAAGTCCTCCGCGCCCATGCCGGTCTGCTCCATCGGATCGAGCAGCACGGCGTCGGTGAGCCCGTCCGCGAAAACGCCGCGCAGCCGGTTGGACAGGGCCTCATCATTGATCGTCGGCGGTGTGGACTCGTTCGATACGACGACCTCGGGCAGCCGGTCCTCGGGCATCCCGCTCATTCGCCCGACATTCTCCGCGATCCGCGCGATGCCTTCGAGCAGAGTCTCACGCACTTCCTGATCGTTGGACCGGACCGTCAGCTGCATCGTCGCGCGATCCGGAATGATATTGTGCTTGATGCCGCCCTGGAACGCGCCGACCGTGATGACGGCAGGGTCGAGCGGCGAGACGGTGCGGCTGACCAGCGTCTGCAGGCTCATGATGATTTCCGCGCCCATCACGATCGGATCGATGCCCATATGCGGATAGGCGCCGTGCGCGCCGACGCCGTGGATCGTGATATCGACGCTGTCCGAGGACGACGCGATCAGGCCCGGCTGCATCGCAATGCTGCCGGTCGGCAGTGCAGCGGAGACGTGAAAGGCGAGGGCATAGTCGGGTTTGGGAAAGCGCTCATAGAGCCCATCTTCCATCATCGCCCGCGCTCCGCCGAGCCGCTCTTCGGCGGGCTGGGCGATCAGGACGACCGTGCCGTTCCAGCTGTCGCGCAGCCGCGCCAGCTGCCGCGCCGTGCCGATCAGCGAAGTGATGTGCACGTCATGGCCGCAGGCATGCATGACCGGCGCCTCGACGCCGTCGACCCCGGTCTGGCGCGCGGTCGACGCATAGTCGAGCCCGCTATCCTCCATGACCGGCAGGCCATCCATATCTGCCCGGACGAGCACGGTCGGCCCCTCGCCGTTGCGCATGATGCCGACGACGCCGGTGCCGCCGACGCCTTCGGTGACTTCGGCGCCCGCTTCGCGCAATTGCGTGGCGATGATCCCGGCCGTCCGGGTTTCCATGTAGCTGAGTTCGGGATTGCGATGGAAATCGAGGAACAGGTCTTCGAGTAGAGCCTCGTAATCGGCATCGACCTGTGCCGACAGGTCTTCCTGCGCCTCGACCGGCGTCGCCAGCACAAGTGTCGCCGCCAGAGCCAGTATCGATATGCGCATGATCAGGTCCCCATCTCGTCTCTATGATCGGACGGTATCGATAGGGCGAGACGGGCGGCCGGGCAAATGCGCGTTGCCGCAAAGGGGGAAACGGCCCCGGCCGCCGCGCGGCAGCCGGGGGACATGGTGTTTACTCGGCAGCGTCCTGGACGGTTTCACCGACCGATTCGACATCCTCACCCACGCCCTGAACGGTGTTGCAGGCCGCAGTGGCGGTGAAGGTGAGGGCGGCGGCTATGATAGCGAGCGTTTTCATACGGTTACTCCATCGGTTCTGAGGCGCTGAACGTCGCGCCTTGGCAGGAATAGAGCGCATGAAGCCAAGATAAGGTTCCGGCGGCCTGCGCGGCCCTCATTCCCCGGTGTGACGCCGCCGGATAAGGATCACGCATTCGGCGCCGCGGTGGCGCAACGCGGGAATGTCGCGCATCACCATGTCGGGGGTCCGTAATATCGGAACGACGCCGGCGGCGCGCGTCTCGTCGCCATCGCCCGGAACATGCCGTCGGCCGAAGCCGCTGGCGAGGCACTGGTGCGTCCCGCGATCGTCCTCGAAGCTGGGCAGGGCATGAGGGTCATGCCGGCCGGGCTCGACCGCCACGAAGCCGCGACGGGGCGGGATATCGGTGACCGGTCTCACCAGAGTATCGGGGCCTCGCATCGGTACCGTCACGGTCTGTACGGTAACCGGTCTTGGCCTGGTGATCGCGACCGGACCTGTCTGCACCGGAATCGGCGGCCGCATATCGGGCCGGACAATGACCGTCGCGGGGCCAGGCGTGCGCTGTGGGGGCAGCACGGGTTGCGGTACCTGCTGCACCGGCGTCGGCGGCACCTGTTGCGCCGGAGGCTGCGGCGGGACCATCGGCGGCGTGCGCTGCGGGGGCAGTACCGGTTGCGGCACCTGCTGCACCGGCGTCGGCGGCACCTGCTGCGCCGGCGGTTGGGGTGGAACCATCGGCGGCGTGCGCTGCGGCGGCAGCACGGGTTGCGGTACCTGCTGCACCG
>NZ_JBQLZN010000033.1:55606-64636 GCF_052168295.1 Parasphingopyxis sp.
ACCATCGGCGGCGTGCGCTGCGGCGGCAGCACGGGTTGCGGTACCTGCTGCACCGGCGTCGGCGGCACTTGTTGAGCCGGCGGTTGGGGCGGGACCATCGGCGGGGTGCGCTGCGGCGGCAGTACGGGTTGCGGCACCTGTTGGACCGGTGTCGGTGGAACCTGTTGCGCCGGTGGTTGGGGTGGCACCATCGGCGGTGTGCGCTGCGGCGGCAGCACGGGCTGCGGTACCTGTTGAACCGGTGTCGGTGGGACCTGTTGCGCCGGCGGCTGCGGCGGGACAACATGCTGATCCGGCGTTTGCGGCAAACTCGGGCCCGTGGGCGGGTTTTGATTGGCGACCGGCGTCGGGTTCGTTCCGCCCGGCGGCGTGTTGACAGGCCCCGCGACACAGGCCGTGCTCTGGTGCGGGTTGCCGACGCCGCGGCACCAGCCATAGTGATTGCCCGCTGCCGTCGCGGGAGTTGCCGCGAGCAGCGCGGCGCCGAGGGCTATTCCACAGACAAGACGTCTTGCGATCATCTCACCACCCCTTTGACAGGCTGATATGAAACGCCGGATTGCCCGACCGGCTCTGTGGGCCGTCGCGCAACGGCATGGCGGCCCAGCCGGCGATCGAGATTGCGCCGGCGAACCGCATCTCCGCGCCAATACCGGCGGCGGCCAGCCAGCGATCGCCGGTTTCTCCGAACCGCCTGTCACGGACATCGACCGCGCCGATATCCAAAAATATCGTCGGAATGATCGAGGGTATTGCCGGCGATCCCGTCTCGATCACATGGTCGAACTCAATGCTCGCGCCATAACCGCTATCGCCTTCGATTTCGGCTGGCGCATAACCGCGGAGGAAGGGTGCATGGCCGAGAGCGAACCGCTCGACCTCGGGAAGACGGGTGTCCGCCCATTGGCCGCGGGCCTCGAGCCGGAAATAGGTCGCGTTGCGGCGATCGATCGGGACGATGAGTCCGAATTCGCCGCGGAGGTGCGCGAAACTGCGCGCCCCGTCCGGCAGTTCGCCCGCATCGGTTTCGGGGCGGCGTCCGGCGCTCAGCGTCAGGCCGGCCTGGAAGATCCCGCCATTGTCGAGATTGACCCCGGTAATCGCGTGCGCGCGCAGCGAGTGGCTCGTGCTCGACAGCCGCTGCCCGCCGAAGCGCGACCGGGCTTCGACGAACTCGTATTCACCCAGCAGATAGGTGAAACGGTGGACGCTGCGGCGGACCGGATGACCAAAGATCAGCGCCGCATTGTAGCCGCGAAGCCGGTCGTCGGTCGCCACGGCGCCAAGATCGCGGCGCGCGATGACATTGCCGGCAAACGCCTCGATATAGCTGCCTGACGGGCCGACCGGCGCCCGGTAGACGAGCGTCCCTGCCACCGACCAGTCGTCGCCGCGATCGAGCGTCGCCTGGCCGAGCAGGCGCAGCATATCGCCGCCCGTGGCGAGACTGTAGATTTCCTCGACTGCAAAGAAGCGGATCGCCGTGTCCGGCCGCAACGGTATGGCTTCGATGCCGATCGCACCCGAATCACGCCGCTCCGATCCGGTGATGCGCAGGCGCGTTCCGGCGTCGCCCGGCTCGTGGTCGAGTTCGGAGACGAGCGTCACGCCGGAAAGGTCGGAGGCGAGCATGATTACCCGCTCGAGCTCGGCCTGGGTCAGCGGCGCCCGGCCGATGAGCCGGTCCGTATAGCCGGCGATCCGGGCAGCGACACCGTCCGAAAAGCCCTCTACCGAAACGCGCTCGATAAAGCCTTCGAGAACGTAAAAGGTCAGCGTGCCCGTCGCCCCATCGTAACGATGATAGGCTTCGGCGAGCGGATAGCCGTCTTCGCGATACATCAGCGCGATTGCCTCCGCCGTGCCCGAGGCGGTCAGCGCGCCATGCGATGTGCGGGCATGGGCAGCGGCGAAGGCCAGCAGATGGTCGGGATCGTAGCGGGTCACCCCGTCGATCGCGATCTGCGATACAGGGCCGCCCGTATCGGCGAAATCATACGGAATGCCCGGGGCTGCGGATCGCGCTTCGAGCGGTGAGCCGAGCGATAGCAGGGCCGCCAGTGCCAGCATCGAACCGGCTAATATCCGCATCCGCAATCCTTCCCTCGGCGGGCCGTTGCACTGCGCACCCATCATTCGGCTCGGCTTTTTTGTCAGCTCGTTTGCCGGCATTTTTTAACCGCCCAATTGCCAGTAACCGGTATAAAAGCGTGTTTACCGAATGGTTTAAAGCTGTCCTTGCAGCCGTATCGCTTTGGGTTCAGTCTGTCCGGCGCTTTCACGGGAGGGACGCCATGGCCGATATCGATGCTGCAACCGAGATCAAAGCCGGGGCCGATGCGCCGTTCACCGTCCGCCCGCTGACGCCGGCGATCGGTGCCGAGCTGCTGGATATCGATCTCGGCGCGCCTGACATCGCCGATGCAATACCGGCGATCCGGCAGGCTTTGCTCGACTATAAGGTCATCTTCTTTCGCGATCAGGACATCACGCGCGAACAGCATCTGGCTTTTGCCGAGATGTTCGGCGAACTCGAAATCCATCCGGCGACGCCCAAGGATCAGGAGCACCCCGAAATCCTGCGCATCGAACATGGGCCGAAAAGCCGCGGCCAGGAAAATGCCTGGCATTCGGACGTCACCTGGCGGGCCGAACCATCGCTCGGTTCGATCCTGCGCGCGATCGAAGTGCCCGAAGTCGGCGGCGATACGTTGTTCGCCGATATGCATGCGGCGTTTATGGGCCTGTCCGACGAAATGCGCGGCTTCATCACCGGGCTGACCGCCGTGCACGATATCGCGCGGGTGTTCGCCAAGCGGCTCGGCAAGCGCCCCGAGGAGCTGCACGACAAGTATCCGCCGATGGAGCATCCGGTGGTTCGCACCCATCCGGAAACAGGGCTCCCCTGCCTCTATGTCAACACGGCCTTCACCAGCCATATCAAGGGGCTCTCCGAGCAGGAGAGCGCGGACCTGCTGCGGCACCTTTACGCGCAGGCCGGCAATCCGGAAATCCAGTGCCGCTTCCGTTGGGCGGCGGGCTCGATCGCCTTTTGGGACAACCGCGCCTGCCAGCATTTCGCCGCGTCCGACTATTTCCCCGCCCGCCGCGTGATGGAGCGCGCGACCATCAAGGGCGACCGGCCCTATTGGGACGACTCGGCCGCCGCCTGACGAGCCGATACCGACTGCCGGAGCGCGATTCCCGGCTTGACCATCGCCGCACAAAAGCCTTTAGGACGTCGCAACCGATGCCGCCCGACGGCGCCGTCGAACGGAGTAACGTATGAAAGTCATAATCTTGGGCGGGGACGGCTTTTGCGGCTGGCCCAACGCGCTCTATCTGTCAAAGCGCGGCCACGACGTAATCATCGTCGACAATCTCTCGCGCCGGAAGATCGACGTCGAACTGGAAGTCGAGAGCCTGACGCCGATCCGCCCGATCGGCGAACGGCTGCGCATCTGGAAAGAGCTGACCGGCAAGACGATCGGTTTCCACAATTTCACTGTCGGCGAACAGTATCACCGGCTGCTGACGCTGATCGAAGACGAAAAGCCCGATGCGATCATCCATTTCGCCGAGCAGCGCGCCGCGCCCTATTCGATGAAATCGAGCGCGCACAAACGCTATACCGTCAACAACAATCTCAACGCGACGAACGACGTGCTCGCCGCCATCGTCGAGAGCGGGCAGGACATCCATCTCGTCCATCTCGGGACGATGGGCGTCTATGGCTATGGCACGGCGGGGATGAAGATTCCCGAAGGCTATCTGAACGTGAAGGTCGATACCGAAAACGGCCCGGCCGAACAGGAGATCCTCTATCCGGCCAATCCCGGCTCGATCTACCATATGACCAAGACGCAGGATCAGCTTTTCTTCTTCTTCTACAACAAGAATGACGGGGTGAAGATCACCGACCTGCACCAGGGCATCGTCTGGGGGACGCAGACCGAGGAGACGAAGCTCGACGAGGGGCTGATCAACCGCTTCGATTATGACGGCGACTACGGCACGGTGCTCAACCGGTTCATCATGCAGGCGGCGATCGGCTATCCGATGACGGTGCATGGCACGGGCGGCCAGACCCGCGCCTTCATCCATATCACCGACACCTGCCGCTGCATCGAACTCGCCTTGCAGAACCCGCCGCAGACGGGCGAGCGCGTGAACATCCTCAACCAGATGACCGAGACCCACAGGGTGCGCGATCTTGCGAAGATGCTGGCCGAGCGAACCGGCGGCGACATCGCCTATCTCGATAATCCGCGCAACGAAGCGGACGAGAACGATCTGCATGTGGCGAACGACCGGTTCCTGGGGCTGGGCCTCGATCCGGTGAAGCTCGGCGACGGGATGGTCGCCGAAGTGCGCGACATTGCGGAAAAATATGCCGAACGCTGCGATCGCGACAAGATACCGTGCGTGTCGACGTGGCGGTGAGGCGGGCCTGCATGGTCAGGCTTTCCATCGGCTTGCGAGCGATCCATCCGATGTCGGGGGGCAACTCTATATATCGGGATAGCGAATTCTGACCGGATCCGAAGACGGCGCGTTGCCCCGCTCCGGCAATCGATCGCGCCATCGGCTGCCGTGATACAGGCGCTCGCCTAGCTGTCCGTCCCGAGATAGAGCGACGCGTCAAACTTGCGCCAGATGCGGGGAACGCCATGGATTTCCGCGCGATCGTGAACCTGCGGCAAGAATTCGGGCACGAAGCCGTTCGCCGCCAGCAACTGGTCGATCGGCATATGGTTCGGGTTGTGGTCCTGGAGATGGTCACGGATGTAGATCGCCCCGCCGGGCTTCGCGACGCGGCCGAACTGCTCGATGACATGCGCGGTTAGCGGCCGCGGCAATTCCTTGAGCACCTGGACGCAGCAGATCAGGTCGACCGACGCATCGGGCACGAGATCGAAACGCCAGGTTGGCAGATGGAGGAGCTGGTGATCGTCGGCGAGCGCCGCCACGTCGAACTCGCGGTCTTCGGCGCGATAGTCGACATAGTCGGCGAAGCGAAGGCCGAGCCCGGTATAATAGGCGCGCTGGGTCAGATAGGAGCCCTCGATCCCTTCGATCGCAATCATGAGGTCGGTGACATCCTCGCCGGGATGGAAGGCCAGATTCGCCATCCGTCCGTGGCCCGCACCGAAATCGAGGATCGTGCGCGGTTTCAGCCGGTCGGGCACGGGGTAGAAGCGCTGGAGCCGATAATCCTGGACATTGTAGATACCGATCGCGTCGAGGCCGATATCCTGCTGGGGAAGGCCGAGCTTTTCGAGGCAGGCACGATCGCGCTCGACACTCGTCGCGACAAGCGGATCGTCCTTGGCGTCGAACCAGTCACGATAGTCGAAATGGTGGATCCATCGCATATATTTCAGAACGTGCCCGGGCCCCTCATATTCGTAGAAATTCATCTCCTTGCGCTGGCCGCGCGCATAGAGCCGGTCGACGAACAGCCATTTGGCGAGGAAGTCGTGCGTCAGATGCGTCTCGCGATCGCGCTCCGCCGTTTCGCGAAAACGCTGCGCAGAGAAGTCCATTTCAAGATCCATGTGTTTTCCTAGCAGGTTGGAGGCGTGTCATGGGGTTAGCTCCGTTCTCACATGCGGTGTCAACCGCCCGCACCGGACCGCGTTGAAAAATCCCCGGCATATCGACGATGCAGGGCGGCGCTGCGGGATCGGCGCGGGAGATCATTGGCCCGATGAACGGGCATCGACCGCCCTGAGAATTTCGATGTCGCTGGGGCCGAGCAGATCGATGTCGAGCGTTACCGACGGCAGATCATCTGGCGACTGGGACTGCGACACGTCGGCATATTCATCGAAACCGTGGCCGGAAAATATGTCGTGAAACAGCACGCGATATCGGTCGAAAGCGCCCTCAGAATAAAGTGTGTAGCGCGGCGTGTCGTCCAGGAAAAGCGGGCTTTGCTGCGATAGCTGCACCAGTTCGTTCCGTGTTAGGTTCAGCCCGTGACGGTCGTTGAGCTGTTCGACGAACGTGAGCGCCGTTTGAAGCTTGAGCGGCGGCGTCGCGGTCTTCGGCAGCCGGTCTCTTCGCGACGACAGAGCGCCTTGCCCAAGGCCCAGCTCGCGTTCGAAAAACTCGATGATGTCGAAACCCGGTCGCCGCCAGATGATGACGAGTTCGTCGCCAAGCTCGTCTTGCAGAATATGCAGGCCGGTCGCGAATTTTTCGAGCCATCGCGAACGCGTCTCGAGGTCTCCCTCGAAATCGGATCTGCGATTGCCGAAGCGTGCCGATTGCAGATACATCGATTCGAAAAAGGAGGCGAACTCGCGCACCACCATGATCGCCTTGAACGGATGGTCACGGCGAAACGGCGCGAAAAATTCGAGAAGCGTGGCGACGGCCTCTGCACCAACCATGTTCGTGAAGCCTTCAGAGCTTATCAACGCCTGGCTGCCGTTCCCCGAAACCGGCGCCCGGCCGATCTCCGCCAGCAGCTCTGCCTGCAGACCGGCGGCATCGGGGCCGTCGCGAAGAGCAGTTGCGATGTCGTGATGCGCGATCTTGAGCGACGTTGGCGGATCGCCGATCCTCCGTCCTGTTTTCGGGTAGAAAAGCGCGCTGAGAGCGTCGTCGCGTTCGGCATCGCTGATGCAGTTTTGCAGTGCGCTCGTGCCGGTCTTCGGCATGCCGATATGAAAGGTTATCGGTATCGGCATGCTCTATTGTGCCGATCTGAAAATTGACGGAGCATCGTCCCCGGATCTTTTCCGCCAGTCTTCTTCGCCGTCCTTGTATTCCATTTCCCATTGGAAATGGACGCATGCCTTGAAGAGATTGTTGTTCTCGATGCTGAAACCGGCGAAGAGCGCATCCTTCTCCTCGGCGTCCGAACGATAGAGGTGAGTGAGGATACCCGGGCCCGTGACCCGCCAGACATTGTTGGTAATCCGGTTGACGACGTTGCTCGTCGCGGTCCGCACTGCGTAGAGCATCAGCGGGTCTCGCGGTTTCCTGACGAAGATCACGTCGTTGGCAATATTGCCCCTGCGGTTCATCAGCAGGCCGCGATCGCTTTCGTCGCACATCGACGCGAAGCCGCCATTGCTGCCTGTGTCGGCATCGACATAGGCGCCGCCGAAAACATAGAGCGCGGCATAACGGAAAAAATCGGCCTGCATCGCCGGGACCGCGCAATCGCGAAAGGCATCCAGCGTTTGCCTGTCGAAATGTTCGGCAATTAACGTATCGGCGTCCGTCAGACTGAAGCGGCGATAAGCAAAGCCCGGTTCCTGCTTCCAGCTTCCCATGAGATCGGTAACTTCCTCAGGCGGTAGTTCCTTATCCCAGAATTGGAAAAGCGGATATTCGGACTGAGTCATCTGGTGAATCCTACCCTCTTCTGCGCGCACGCTGGGCTGGCTTCGCTGGGGTGTCCGAAGATCCCAATAGAGTCAGCCACTTGAACTCTCGCAGCGCTACCGCTGGGCACCGAATTGCCCTTGTCCGCTTTCGCGCCTGCGACCTGTGTCGGGCGGTTCTAGCGGGGTAATGCTTTGAAGCAAGCTTGCCGGTGGCACGGCGAACATCCCCCTTAACGTGAACGTAAGCGTCGGCTAGACAGTATGCACCCCTCGCGAACCCGGACCGGAGAATGCCCCGATGCTCGAGCTCAATCACGAAAACTATACGCGCGTCGACTGGACCGGCCCGCGCAACACGCCGATCTACGATGTCGGCGAGATCGTGAATCTTTCGGACATCGATCTCTTTCGCAAGGGCCAGCCGATCGAGGGCTATGTCGAACTGCTCGAGAAAGCGCCCGTCTATTGGCAGGACGAGCCGATGGAGAAGGAGCCCGGCTATTGGGCCTTCTCCCGCTATGCCGATGTGAAGACGATCTCCAAAAAGCCCGAGATCTTCTCCAGCCAGAAGGGCGGGGTGAACATCTCCTATGGCGATCCGGACAATATGCACCCGCTGCTCTCGCCCGCCGCGCTCGACAATATGATCGCGCTCGACGGGGAATCGCATCTCGAGCTGCGCCGGCAGCACATGCCCTTTTTCACCCCGGCCTATATCGCCAAGCTGAAGGAGAAGGTGGACGTCAAGGTCGGCGAATTGCTCGACGAGCTGGCCGAGCAAGCCCCGCACTGCAATCTCGTCGACGAGTTCGCGGCGCAGCTGCCGCTGTTCACGCTGGCCGAGCTTCTGGGCGTCGACCAGGCGGACCGGCCGCGTCTCGTCCAGTGGATGACGGATTTGGAGATGGCGCCCTATTTCGGCGCGATCCGCGAGGGCCTGCTTCAGCCGACGCCCGAGATGATCCAGGTCTATAATGGCTGGGAGGACCGTATCCGCGAATTCTTCGATTACGGGATGCATGAGATCAGGAAGCGCCAGGAGGAGCCGCGCGAAGACCTTATGTCCGCCATCGCCAATGCGATCGTCGACGGCGATCCGATGCCCGAAATGTATCTCTACGGCGCCTGGGAGCTGATCTTCATCGCCGGCAACGATACGACGCGCAACTCGATCAGCGGCATGATGAAGTTGCTGACCGAAAATCCCGATCAGAAGGCGAAGCTCGTCGAGGATCTGGATCGCCTGCCCAATGCGATCCAGGAGGCGGTGCGGCTCGTCAGCCCGGTTATCCATATGAAGCGCACGGCGCTCGAAGATACCGAGGTCGGCGGACAAAGAATCGCGGAAGGCGAGAAGGTCGTCATGTGGTACGGCGCGGCAAACCGCGATCCGGCGGTGTTCGAAGATCCGCATGCCTTCGATATCGAGCGCAAGAATGCGGCGAAAAATCTCGCTTTCGGCTTCGGCAAACATGTGTGCCTCGGGCGCCAGATCGCGCTGATGCAGCTTGAGGCTGCCTATCGCCAGCTGCTGGTGCGCTTCCCGGACATGCACATGGACGGCGAGATGGTCTGCGCGCCCAACAATTTCGTGCACGCGATCACCGAGCTGCCGGTGAGTTTCAAGGCTTAGTTTGTCAGAATTTTCCTGACGGAAAATCGCCGCACCGGCCCGCTCCCCCTCCCG
>NZ_JBQLZN010000034.1:0-80242 GCF_052168295.1 Parasphingopyxis sp.
AACAGCTTGAGCGATGTCGGCGCGCGCTTGCCGAGCAGGGCGAGCACGCCGATCGCGAAGGCGATATCGGTCGCCGCCGGGATCGCCCAACCGTTGGCGAGCTCCGGATAGTCACGGGTGAAGAAGAGGAAGATGGCCGCGGGCACGATCATGCCGGCCGCCGCCGCGATGATCGGCAGGCGGCGCTTGTCCCAGGTCGACAGCCGCCCGTCGACGAACTCGCGTTTGATCTCGAGCCCGACGAGGAAGAAGAAGATCGCCATCAGCCCGTCATTGATCCACAGATGGAGCGTCATCGGCCCCAGTTTGCTGGTCAGTTCCGGGCTGAGTATCGGCCCCATATTGTCGTTCAATATGTGGTGATAGCTATCGTAGAGCACGCTGTTGGCGACGAGCATCGCCAGCACCGCGGCGACCATCAGCACGATGCCGCCGGCAGCCTCGCTGTTCAGAAATCCGCGCAATGCCGATCGGACGCCCAAGCGTTCAGCCATGTCTCTTCCCTCTGTTTCGCAACGCTCTAATCGCAAAGCCGGACAATGAAAACAGCCTGTCCTGTTGTCCGCCCCGCTTTTCGCCTGTAGGCGAAAAAGACGCTTTAGGATGAAGCGCTTGGAGGGAGAATGCCGGAGGCGGGGGCATTTCTGCAATTGGTCGAGCTGGCGTTTCGCGAACTGGCCTTGTTCGCGGCTTTCGGCTTTTTGCTCGGCGCAGTCGATACGCTGGCCGTCGACCTTTTATGGCTGCGGCGCGCCGCTCAACGATGGCTCGGCAATCGCAAGACGGCTGAGCCCTGCCTCGGCGAACTCCCGCCACCCGCTGATCCCGGCCGCCATGCCGTCTTCGTGCCCGCCTGGGACGAAGCAGACGTCATCGGACCGATGCTCGAACATGCCGTGCAGCAGTTCGCCGGCCAGGATTATCGGCTGTTCGTCGGCTGCTATCCCAACGACGTCCGTACGATTGCCGAAGTCGATGCGATGGCCGCGTCGAACGCGAATGTGGAGCGCGTGATCTGCGCGCGACCGGGCCCGACGACCAAGGCCGATTGCCTGAACCGGCTGTGGACCGCGCTCATTGCCGAAGAAGAACGCACAGGCAGACGGTTCAAATCGGTGATCCTGCACGACGCGGAAGATGTCGTGCACCCGGCCGAGATCGTCCTCTTCGACCGGCTGATAGAGCATCACGACCTCGTCCAGATCCCGGTCATCCCGCTGCCGCATCCCAAGTCGCCCTGGGTCGCCGGCCATTATTGCGATGAATTCGCCGAAGCCCATGGCAAGGATCTCGTCATTCGCGACAGTATCGGTGCGGGCTTGCCATCGGCAGGCGTCGGATGCGCGATCGCCCGCGACGCGCTCGGCGCACTTGCCGCCGAGCGTGGCGGCGTGCCGTTCGATGCAGACAGCCTGACGGAAGACTATGAACTCGGTCTGTCCCTGGCCGAGCGCGGAAAGAACGGCACTTTCGCTCGCTGTCGTGCGGATCGCTCGGGCGAACTGGTAGCCGTATATGCGCATTTTCCGGCCACGCTCGGCGCGGCCGTCCGGCAGAAAACGCGCTGGATCACCGGTATCGCCCTGTATGGCTGGGACCGGCTGGGCTGGCACGGCAACGCGGCGGATTTCTGGATGCGTCTGCGCGACCGGAGTTCGATCCTGGCGGCACTCATCCTGCTCGCCGCCTATGCCGCGGCGGTGCTCGGCTTCGCATTGCTCGTCGTCCACCTGGTTTCGGGCCGGGAGTTGCCGCAATTGCCGCCGATCCTTGCGGCCATTCTGACCATGAATGCCAGTTTGCTGGTCTGGCGGCTGGCCATCCGCGCATTCTTCACCGGCCGGATCTACGGCCTGCGCCAGGCATTGATCGCCGTCCCGCGCGCGGTCGTCTCGAACATCATCGCGATGATATCGGCCCGGCGTGCGGTGACCGGATATCTCTTCTCCCATCGCGACCGGCGGCCCGCATGGGACAAGACCGCCCATATCTTCCCCGACAATATCGGTACGCGGTGACACGACTTACCCCGCCCATCCGCTTCGTCGCATCCGTGCTCATCGTCTGGATCGGCGTGCGCATTTTGCTGTGGGGGCCGATGGAAGCTCCGCCGCCTACGCGGGAACAGACAGGTCGCCAGATCGCCAGTGCGCCGGTCGCGCCGGCCCCTCAAGACGCGCGCGCC
Source organism: Parasphingopyxis sp. (assembly GCF_052168295.1). Taxonomy (GTDB): domain Bacteria; phylum Pseudomonadota; class Alphaproteobacteria; order Sphingomonadales; family Sphingomonadaceae; genus Parasphingopyxis. The sequence goes on from NZ_JBQLZN010000034.1 coordinate 2,186, forward strand.
CGCAGAATTGACCCGGCCGGTCCGACAATAACAATGCTAAGCGGTGGGCACCGTCAATCGCACCAAACAGCCATATCCTATCGCCAAGTCGATCAGCGCCCTTCGCCGCCGCGAAACCGGGAGATCGCCGCGTATCCGCTTTCGGCCGAGCCGACGGGTGGCGCCAGCTCCGGACCGGCAGAAGCGAGGCCGCAAACTCCGCCATCTTTGCGGTCGGCGCCAGCCGCGCGCGCAAATCCCCGGCCGCGTTTCAGCCTTTCTGCCTGGGTGCAATGGCGATCGGGTGACGGCGTGGATGCGTTGGCCAGCGATGGCGAACTGGGCGGCAGCCAGGCCGGCATTCGCGGCCGTTATCGCGTGATACGTGTCGCGGGCGTCGAAGCCGCGCTATCGGGGCGCGTGTCGCATCCGCTGGAGCGGGCGGTCGGCGGCGAAGCGGCGGTCGGCATTTCAGTCCGGTCGGAAAACCGACTACCGATCGAACTGATCCTAGACCGCCGGATCGCGCTCGACGATGGTGGGCGCAACGCCTGGTCCGTGACTTTGGCAGGCGGTCTCAGCCGCCAGCCCCTGCCCCTCGGCCTGGAGCTCGATGGCTATGCGCAAGCCGGTGTCGTGGGCGCGAACAGCCGGGATATGTTCGGTGACGCCGCGATCGTCGTATCGCACCCTCTTCCGCTGAACGATCGCACCACGGTATCGCTGGGTGCAGGTATTTGGGGCGGCGCCCAGCCCGGCGTTTCGCGCGTCGATGTCGGACCGGAAGCGAGCATCCGGCTGCCGCTACTTGATGGCGGCATGCGCTTGTCCGCCGGCTGGCGGCAACGGGTCGCGGGAACGGCAGCGCCGGACTCCGGGCCGGTCGTGACGCTCGGCGCCGACTTCTGATACCGGCGTTTCGCGCAGACTCCATCTTCCGCTGGCCGCGCAAAATCGGTACGCCGGACACGGCATGGATATCTACCTTCCGATCGCTGAAATCTCGGTCAATGCGTTCGTCATCATCCTGCTGGGTGGCGTGGTCGGGATACTCTCTGGCATGTTCGGCGTAGGCGGCGGTTTTCTTACCACGCCGCTCCTGATCTTTTCGGGCATTTCCCCGGCCGTTGCCGTCGCATCGGCCACCACTCAGATCACCGGAACGAGCGTCTCGGGCGCGGCAGCCCATGCCCGGCGCGGCGGCGTCGATTTCCGCATGGGCGGCGTCCTTGTCGTGGGCGGGGTTGTCGGAACGATATTCGGCGGCCTCCTCTTCCTCAGGCTGCAGCAGGCCGGGCAGATCGATGTCGTCGTCGGCCTTCTCTACGTCATATTGCTGACCGGGATCGGCATATTGATGATCCGGGAGGCGTGGACGGTGATTCACGCACGGCGCACCGGTATACCGATCAAACCGCCCGTACGCCGCCACCATCCGCTCGTCGCGGCGCTGCCCGGGCGATGGCGCTTTTACGGTTCGGGCCTCTATATCTCGCCGCTCGCCCCGTTTGCCGTCGGTTTCGCAGTCGGAACGCTGACCGTGATGCTCGGCATCGGCGGCGGGTTCATCCTCGTGCCCGCGATGATCTACCTGCTCGGCATGTCGACACGCGTCGTGGTCGGCACCTCGCTCTACCAGATCCTCTTCATCGCCGCCGCGACGACCATGGTGCATGCGTTGACGACGCAGGCCGTCGATATCGTGCTCGCGATATTGCTGTTGCTGGGCAGTGTCATCGGCGCGCAGGTCGGCACGCGGCTTTCCACCCGGGTCAATGCGGAATGGCTGCGGCTCTTTCTCGCCGCGCTCGTCATCATCGTCGCCGTGCGCATGGCGCTCGGTCTCGGCTGGCGGCCCGATGAAATCTACTCGATCCAGATCACATGATGCGGTCCGGCCTCATGCGGCGTATCGCGCCCATCCTCCTACTGCTCATTGCAGCGCCCATGCTGATGGGCCAGGCCCGACCGCGCCTCGTCCCCGCCGTCGATCAGGAGCAGATCGAGATCATCTACAGTTTCACGGGTGCCGAGCTGATGGTCTACGGCGCGATCCTTTATCCGGGCGGTATCGTGCCGGAAGATCCGGTCGATATCGTGGTCGTGCTCAAGGGCCCCGAACAGTCGATACTCGTGCGCGAGAAGCAGCAGCGGATGGGCATCTGGATGAATGTCGCCCAGGCGCGTTTCCGCTCGGCGCCGGCCTTTTACGCGTTGGCCAGCGCCCGGCCGATCGACGACATCGTCGACGAACGCACCGCCGCCATTTACGAGCTCGGCATCGACAGCCTCCAGCTCTCGCCGGCAAGCGCGAACCCGCCCGCCGAGGCCGCCCGGTTCGACGAAGGGCTGGTCGATCTGAGGAGCCGCAACGGCCTGTATGTCGAGCAGCTGGATGCCGTCGAGATCACCGAAGGCGTGCTCTACAACGCACGCATATCGATACCGGCGCGTGTGCCGGTCGGCGATTACACCGCCGAAACCTTCCTGATCCAGGACGGCCGGGTGCTCGCCGGCGAGGTCCGCGAAATCCGCATCGACAAATCGGGTTTTGAGCGCTTCGTCGCCACCGCGGCGGCGGAAAACGGCTTTCTGTACGGCTTGGCAGCCGTTCTCGTCTCTCTTTTGCTCGGCTGGATCGCGGGTCTGATCTTCCGTCGGCTCTGAACGCACTCCCGATACGGTAAGCGGAATATTTACCCTTTCGGCCTAAGCCGATGGTTCGGACCATTGGGGACTTAGAGAACGATCATGGACGAAATGGGGGTTTTCCGGCCGGTTGCCGAGGACGAAGATGCGAACACGGCTTCGCTCGACGGCAGCATGGTTTCACGCGACGAAGGGATTGTGATTGGCCGGGTGACCGAGATTGCCGGTTCCGGCTCGCGAATCGCGGTCGACGCGGAAATGCTGGACCGGGTTCGCTCCGATCCCGATCCGACGCTCGCAATGGCGGGCCAGGTTGGCAGCCAGGTAAAGATCCGCGTGGGCGATAGCTGGCTTGTCGCCAATATCCGCACCCTCTCGGCCAACTCCTCCGAAGACAGATATGTCGATGCCTATATCGATTTTCTCGGCGAAGGGGTCGTCGTCGAAGGGTCTAACCGCGTCAAAGGCTTTCGCCGCGGTGTCACCCGTTTCCCGATACCCGGATCGCCGGTCATGGCGGTTTCGGACGCCGATATGCGGCAGATGTTCGCGACCGAAAGCCGCCCACATATCGAAATCGGCAATGTCTATCCGACCAAGGATATCCGCGGCGCGCTCTATATCGACGCTATGCTCGGCAAGCATTTCGCGGTGCTCGGCTCAACCGGTACGGGCAAATCCACCAGCGTCGCGCTGATCCTGCACCGGATCTGCGAAATGGCGCCCGAAGCGCATATCGTGATGGTCGATCCGCACGGTGAATATAGCGCGGCGTTCAAGGGCGCGGGCGAGATTTTCGACGTGAACAATATTCAGCTGCCCTATTGGCTGATGAACTTCGAAGAACATTGCGAAGTCCTCATCACGACCAGCGGGGCCGACAAGCAGCGCGACCGCGACATTCTCGCCAAATGCCTGCTCGCTGCGCGCAGCAAGAGCCGGCTGGCCGAAGAGATTCCGCAGCTCACCGTGGACAGCCCGGTACCCTATCTTCTGTCGGACCTGATTTCGAACATCACGACCGAGATGGGCCATCTCGACGCGGCAAAGGACACTGCACCTTACATGCGGCTCAAGAGCAAGCTCGAGGAGCTGAAGGCCGATCCGCGCTACAGCTTCATGTTTTCCGGCATGCTCGTCGCCGATACGATGGGCGAGTTCATCGCCCGCGTCTTCCGTCTGCCCGCCAACGGCAAGCCGATCTCGATCGTCGACGTTTCCGGGGTTCCGTCCGACATCTGCTCGGTCGTCGTCGCCGTGCTGTCGCGCATGGTGTTCGACTATGCGATCTGGTCACGCAACGAAGCGGCGCGCCCGATCCTGCTCGTCTGCGAGGAGGCGCACCGCTACATTCCCGCCGGCCATATCGAAGAAGAATCGGCGGTCGGCGACATTCTCAGTCGGATCGCCAAGGAAGGCCGTAAATATGGTGTGTCGCTTGGCCTCGTGACCCAGCGCCCGTCGGACTTGGCCGAAGGCGTGTTGTCGCAATGCGGCACGATCCTGTCCATGCGACTCAACAACGACCGCGACCAGGCGCATGTCCGCGCCGCCATGCCCGAAGGCGCGCGCGGCTTTCTCGACGTCATCCCGGCACTCAGGAACCGCGAATGCATCGTCTGCGGCGAGGGCGTCTCGGTGCCGATCCGCATCGCCTTCGACACGCTTGAGGAAGAGAAGCGCCCGGCATCCAGCGACCCGGTCTTCTCCGAACTGTGGACGCATGTCGGTGATGAAGAGGGGATCGTGTCCCGCACGATCAAACGCTGGCGCAGCCAGGGCAGATAGCGCTCAGAACCAAGCGCGCAGCATTCCGAAGCTGACTGTCAGAGTGTGGCGATGAACGTCCGCACCTCCTCCGCAATGTCATCGTGATCGAGCGCCAGCGCGATATTCGCGTTGATGAAGCCGGCTTTGCTGCCGCAATCGAAGCGGCGACCGCCGAACCGATAGGCATGGAAAGGCTGGTCGCCGATCATCTGCGCCATCGCATCGGTCAGCTGGATTTCGTTGCCTGCGCCGCGCTCCTGATTTTCGAGCACGCGCATCACTTCGGGCTGCAGGATATAGCGGCCCGGGATCATCAGGTTTGACGGCGCACTGCCCTGGGGCGGTTTTTCGACCAGCCCTTTCACCTCGACGAGAGCGCCCTGCTCTTCGCCCGGATCGATCACGCCGTAATTGTGCGTCTGATCGTCGGGGACCTCGAAACCGCAGACGATATTGCCGCCGACTTCATGATAAGCGTCCACCATCTGCTTCATGCAGCCGGGTTCGCCGAGCATCAGCTCGTCCGGCAGGAAGATCGCAAAGGGCTCGTCGCCGACGATATGGCGCGCGCACCATATCGCATGGCCGAGGCCGATCGGCTCCTGCTGGCGCACATAGGCGACATCGCCGGGCCGGAACCGCGTCCCATCTATCGCCCCGAGCGATTTTCCGCGATCGGCCATCGTCGTTTCCAGCTCGTGAGCGACATCGAAATGATCCTCGATCGCCGATTTGCCGCGGCCGGTGACGAAGATCATCTCCTCGATGCCCGCCTCGCGCGCCTCTTCGACCGCATATTGGATCAACGGCTTGTCGACGACCGGCAGCATCTCCTTCGGAATCGCCTTGGTCGCGGGCAGGAACCGGGTGCCGAGCCCGCCGACAGGGAAAACGGCCTTGCGAACGGGTTTCATGATGGGTTTGTCCTTTGGCGGTCAGTCTTGCAGAAAATCCGGTACATGTTCGGCCGCGATCAGCCGTTCCGGCATAACCCGTTCAGCTACAACCGCAAAGCGGTCGCCGTCCACCATGACTTCGGGCACCAGAGCGCGGCTGTTATAGGTACTGGCCATGGTCGCGCCATAGGCGCCGGCGGTGCGGAAGATGGCGAGGTCGCCGGATTGTACCGCATCGATGGTCCGGCCCATGGCGAAGGTGTCGCCACTCTCGCAGACCGGACCCGCGATGTTGGCATCCATGCGTTCGCCGCTCGGTTCGACCGCTTCGAAATCGTGCCAGGCATCGTAGAGCGCCGGGCGGGCAAGATCGTTCATCGCCGCATCGACGATGACGAACGGCCGGATTACGCCGGGCTTCACCCAGATGACGCGTGTCAGCAGCACGCCTGCATTGCCGACGATCACGCGCCCGGGCTCGAACATCAGGGTCACGTCCCAGCCCTTCGTCACCCGCGCGACCATCGCGCCGTAATCGGCGGGCGTGGGCGGCGCCTTGTCGCGCTCGTACGGCACGCCGAGCCCGCCGCCCAAATCGACACGGTCGATACCGTGACCCGCCCCCCGGAGCTCGCGAACCAGCCCGCCGACCTTCGCATAGGCGCGCTCGATCGGCCCGAGATCGAAAATCTGGCTGCCGATATGCAGGGCAAGCCCCTGCATATCGAGCCCGTCCAGCGCGGCCAGCCGATCATAGATCGCCGCCGCCTCGTCGATCGGCACGCCGAACTTGTTCTCCTTCATGCCGGTCGAGATTTTCGCATGCGTGCCGGCATCGACATCAGGATTGATGCGGAGCACGGCCGTCGCGCGTTTGCCCATGTCGCGCGCCAACTCGGCGAGCGCCACGCCTTCCTCTTCCAGCTCGATATTGAACTGGCCGACACCGGCCTTCAGCGCCTCGCCCAATTCTTCGCGTGTCTTGCCCACGCCGGAAAAGACGATGTCCGCCGCCGGCACGCCCGCGGCCAGCGCGCGCTTCATCTCGCCGACCGAAACGATGTCCGCGCCGAACCCTTCGCGCGAGAGGACGTTCAGCACGGCGAGATTGGGATTGGCCTTGATCGCGAAGGCAATGTGCACGCGCGGCAGGGCGGACAGCGCCTCGCGAAACACCCGTGCATGCCGCTTGAGCGTCGCGCGCGAATAGACATAGACGGGCGTACCCACCTCTTCGGCAATGCGCGTCAATGGCACGTCTTCGGCATGCAGCACGCCGTCGCGGAGCTGGAAATGATCCATCGCTCAGCCCGGCGGCGGCAGATCGAACGGATCGTCTTCGCGCTCCTGCGAGCGGCGCAGCAGCTCGTCGACGCGCTCGGGCCGTTGCTGGGTCGTCGGCTCGAGCAGGTCGTCGGTCGTCGGCTGGGTCTGCGCCATGGCGGGCGTGACGGGCATGCCTTCGCCCTGCGCCGGCTGCAACGGCTCGCGCCCGCCGCAGGCCGTGAGCAGCAGGCCGGTCGCACCGATGAGTATCGCCTGTCTCATTTACCTTGCTCCAATTGCGCTTTCGCCTCGGCAATCCGGGCGCGGACCTGATCGGGGGCGGTGCCGCCATGGCTCGATCGGCTGGCGACCGACGCGTCAACCGTCAGCACATCATATACGCTCTCGCCGATCCGGCCGTCGATGCCCTGCAGCTCTGCGAGCGACAGTTCGGCCAGCGCTACGCCGCGCGCCTCGGCCAGCTTCACCGCGCTGCCGACGATATGATGCGCCTCGCGAAACGGCACGTCCGCTTCGCGCACCAGCCAGTCGGCAAGGTCCGTCGCCGTGGCATGGCCGGACTCCGCGAGCGCGCGCATACGCTCCGGCATGAAAGCAGTCGTTTCGACCATTCCGGTCATCGCGGCGAGCGACAGTGCGAGCAGGTCGTGCGCCTCGAACACCGGCGGCTTGTCGTCCTGCGTGTCCTTCGCATAGGCGAGCGGCAGGCCCTTCATCGTCATCACGAGCGCGGTCATGCACCCAGCGATCCGCCCGGCATGGCCGCGGACCAGCTCGGCGGCGTCCGGATTGCGCTTTTGCGGCATGATCGACGAGCCGGTCGAATAGGCATCGGGCAGCGTGACGAAGCCGAAAGGCTGGCTCGCCCAGATCACGAACTCCTCGGCCAGCCGCGAGAGATGGAGCGCGCATTGCGTCGCCGCCATCAGATAATCGAGCGCGAAATCGCGATCCGATACGGCATCGAGCGAATTGGCGGTCGGCCGGTCGAAACCGAGCGCACCGGCCGTCGCATCGCGATCGATCGCAAATCCCGTCCCCGCCAGCGCGGCGCTGCCGAGCGGACTCTCGTTGAGCCGCGCCCGCGCATCGGCGAAGCGGCTCCGGTCCCGCCGCGCCATCTCGTAATAGGCCATGAGGTGGTGGCCGAGCGTGACGGGCTGGGCGGACTGAAGATGCGTAAAGCCCGGCATGATGGTATCAGCATGCTCTTCCGCACGCGTGACTAGAGCCTGCTGGAAAGCGGCGAGGCCGGCATCGACGGCATCGATCGCGTCGCGCACCCAGAGCCGGAAATCCGTCGCCACCTGATCGTTGCGCGAGCGCGCTGTGTGCAGCCGCCCGGCCGCCGGCCCGATAAGCTCGGCCAGCCGGTTTTCGACATGCATATGGATGTCTTCGAGATCGAGATTTTCGGGCACGCCGTCAGCTTCATACTCGGCGGCGATCGTCTGTAGGCCGTTATCGATCGCCTCGACATCGGCCGCATCGACGATGCCCTGCGCCCCCAGCATCGCGACATGGACGCGGCTCGCCGCGATATCCTGCCGCCACAGGCGCTTGTCGAACGGTATCGACGCATTTATCTCGCGCATGACCGCGGCCGGGCCTTCGGCGAAGCGCCCGCCCCACATCTGATTGGAATTGCCTGTGCGCTTGTTGATCGCCCTGCTCCTCGGCTCCGCGCCGCTTTTCGCCGCCTGCGATAGGCAAAGCGGCGATGCGTCGCAAGAAGCTGTGTCCGCGCCCGGGGCAAACGGCGCGCAGATGGAAAGCTATGGCGGCTCGGAGGAAATGGGGCGGGTGAGCGTCGAGTATCGCGGCACGCCGGCGCCCGATCTCGCCTTCTCCGATCCGGACGGAGAGACGATCCGGCTCTCCGATTTCGAAGGCCAGCCGCTGCTCATCAACCTCTGGGCGACCTGGTGCCCGCCCTGCATCCGCGAAATGCCGACGCTCGACGCCCTCGCCGAACGCGAAGGGGGTGCGCTCAAGGTGCTGACGGTCAGCCAGGACCTGCAGGGCGCGGAAGTGGTCGAACCCTTTTTCGCGGAAAACAGCTTCGACAATCTCGAACAGTGGCTCGACGAGGAAAATGCGATGATGATGGCGCTGGAGGCCGATACGCTGCCGATTACCGTGCTGTACGACGGCGAGGGCCGCGAGCTGTTTCGCGTGATCGGCGGCATGGACTGGGCCGGCGAGCGGGCCGAAACGCTGATTTCCGGCGCGCTCGGCCAGGAGTGACGGAGAGAGCGCAGCCGCAGCGGTTCACCGACCGCATCGTCGCCCTCGCCCAGTCCTTCTGGGTGTTGCCCGCGCTTTTTCTGCTCGAAATCGCCGAAACGACTTTCGTGCCTTTCCCCTATGAGGCGGTGTTCATTGCATTGTGCCTCGCAGCGCGTGAGCGGATCTGGCTCTTCACGCTGATCACCGTGCTCGGCAGCGCAGTGGCCGGGGCGATCATGTATACGCTCGGCGCCTATTTCGCCGCACCGGTCAGCGAGTGGCTGGGCGTCGCCGATACGGTCGAGGCCTATCGGGCCAATTTCGCCGAGCGGGGCGCATCGCTGATCTTCCTCGCCGGGACGACGCCGCTGCCGAGTTACCTCATCAATTTCGTCGCCGGCGCGAGCGGCTATCCGTTCGCCGAGTTTCTCACCCTTTTCACGGCCAGCCGCTTTTTGCGGTTCGCGATACTGGGCGGGTTGATCTGGCTGTTCGGCGAGCGGATCACGCGCGGCTGGTCGAAGCTGCCCCTCGCGCTGCGGCGCATCTTCTGGATCGCACTTCTGGTCGCGGTCATCGCCTGGACCGTGGTCAGCCTCGGCGGCTAGCGCCTTTGGATGTGCAGTTCAGGCCGAGCTCTCAAAAACTCCCTTTTGAACCCATATAGTCGGTACGCCGTGTTCGCCCGCCCACTGCTTTGCCGCAATCAGGGCCTTATCAAGGCTCACATCGTCTTCAGGTAAGGAGCAATATCCGACCCACTCACCAGTGGGCAGCCAAGCGCCTCCGGTACCGCTAAAGCAGCCTTCGTTTAACTCTTCTACGAATAACCAAGGCTGATCATCGCCGAGCGATGGCAGGTTGGCTTGGGGTTCAAGATAAACGATCTTCGGTATGACCTATCCTCTCAAGAGGTCGTTCACGCTCGTCTTCGACCGCGTCTTTTCGTCCACGCGCTTGATGATGACCGCGCAATAGAGGCTGGGCGCGGCATCGCCATCGACCGTGGTGCGATTGGGTGTCGAGCCGGAGACGACGACCGAATAGGCGGGCACGCGGCCGGTGAAGGTCTCGCCGGTATAGCGGTCGATAATCTTCGTCGATGCGGTGATGAAGACGCCCATGCCAAGCACCGAGCCCTCTTCGACGATGACGCCCTCCACGACTTCGGAGCGCGCGCCGATAAAGCAGTTATCCTCGATGATCGTCGGGTTCGCCTGGAGCGGCTCGAGCACGCCGCCGATCCCGGCGCCGGCCGAGATATGGCAGTGTTCGCCGATCTGCGCGCAGCTCCCGATCGAGGCCCAGGTATCGACCATCGTGCCGTCGCCGACATGCGCGCCGATATTCACAAAGCTCGGCATCAGCACGACATTCTTGCCGATATGCGCGCCCTGCCTGACGATGGATCCGGGCACCGCGCGAAAACCGGCGGCGCGAAACGCCTCTTCGTCCCAGTCCGCGAATTTGGACGGCACCTTGTCCCACCAATGGCCGCCGCCATGCGATCCTTCGATCAGCTGCATATCGTTGAGGCGAAAGGAGAGCAGCACGGCTTTCTTCAGCCATTGATGCACGACCCAGCCTTCGCCGCCCGCCTTGGTCGCGACCCGCGCCTCGCCATTGTCGAGCATCGCGAGCGCCGCCTCGACCGCCTCGCGCAGCTCGCCGCCGGTGTTCGCATCGACGCTTTCGCGCCGGTCCCATCCCTCTTCGATGATCTGTTCGAGCTTCTTCGTCATGCAACCTCCACCAGATCGCTGAGCCACGGTGTGACCGCCGCGATTTCATAGTCGATATAGGCCGAATCGGCGTCGTGCGATCCGCTTTCCGATCCGTTATTCACCCAAACCGTTACCATTCCCATCGCCTTGGCCGGCTTCAGATTGCGCGCCATATCCTCAACAAACAGTGCACGGTCGGGCTGAATATCGAATGTGCGGCACATGGATTCGTAACCGCTGACCTGCGGCTTCGGCACATAATCGCAGGCATGGATATCGTGGACCGCCTCGAAACTCTCAGCCAGCCCGAGCTTGTCGAGCACGCGCCGCGCATAGGGTTCGTCACCATTGGTAAAGACGAATTTCCGGCCGGGCAGGGCGCCGATAGCTTCCACCAGCGCGCGATCCTCGTCGATCACTTCGAGATCGATGTCGTGGACATAGTCGAGGAAATGGCCGGGTTCGACGCCATGCGCCTCCATCAGTCCGGACAGCGTCGTGCCGTGCGTATGAAAGAAATGTTTCTGGATGCGGTGCGCCTCGGTCCGGTCGACGTCGAGCAGCCGGGCGATATAGTCGCCCATCTTCACGTCGATCTGGTCGAAGAGCCGGGCGCTCGCCGGATAGAGCGTATTGTCGAGATCGAAGATCCAGCTCTCGATATGGGACAGCATCGGCGGCATAGCGCGGTACTAATCTCGGCTTACGGTTAGCGCAAAATGAATTTCGGCTTAAACTTATCTCAAGCGCGGTGCGTCTACTGACCGGGTCGGCGTGGGGCGCCTGATTAGGTGATTCGCCGACATGCCGACCAAGACACGCCTCCTCATTGCCACCAGCCTTCCCCTTTTCATGACGCTCGCTGCGTGCGGCGGCGGGGGTGGCGGTGGCGCCGGCGTCAACTCGACTCCGACACCGCCGACGGCGAACGCACCGACACCGCCTGCACCGCCACCGCCCGCTCCCCCGCCACCTGCACCGACCGCGCCCACGATCAACGCGAACACAATGGAGTTCGGCCGGTCGGACGGGATCGCGCACGCCAATGCACAGGCCGCCTATGCCGAAGGCGCGACCGGCGAGGGCGTCACGGTTGCACTGCTCGACAGCGGGGTCGACACCGACAGCGCCGAATTCGCCGGCCGGATCAGCGCTGCCTCCCGCGATGTCGCCGGCAATCGCGGCATCGACGACGAAGGCGGGCACGGCACTTCGGTCGGCGCAGTGATCGCTGCCAACCGCAACGACAGTTCGATCGTCGGCATGGCGTTCGACTCCACCCTGCTCGTGCTGCGCACCGACGAGCCGGGCAGTTGTGCGGCGGGCGGCGACGAAGGCTGCACGCACAATACCGGCGACCTTGCCGATGCGATCGATATCGCGATCGCGAACAATGCGCGGGCGATCAACATTTCGCTCGGCGGCAACGGCACGAGCCGCAGCTTTCGCGAAGCCGTCGCCCGGGCCGCCAATGCCGGCATCGTGATCGTGATCTCGGCGGGCAATAGCGGCGATACCGCCGACGGCGCCAATCCCGATGCGCTGGCCCAGATCGCGATGACGGCGGAAGCCAATGGCCATGTGATCATCGCCGGTTCGGTCGACAACAACGACACGATCAGCGATTTTTCGAACCGCGCGGGCGTTGGCGAAGATTTCTATCTCGCCGCGCTCGGCCACCGGGTCCGCAGTTTTGACGAACGGGGCCAGAATTTTCTCTATAGTGGCACCTCCTATTCCGCGCCGCAGATCACCGCGGCCGTCGCGTTGCTGGCATCCGCTTTCCCCAACCTGACCGGCGCGGAAATCGTTGCCCTGCTTTTCCGGAGCGCGCGGGACGGCGGCACGGCGGGCGACGATGCGGTCTATGGGCAGGGCATTCTCGACCTTGCCGAAGCCTTCCGGCCGCAGGGCCAGACGAGCCTTGCCGGAACCAGCGAGCCGATCAGCATGGCGAACAGCATGACACTCTCGGCGCCGATGGGCGATGCCCGGCAACAGGGCGTGGGCGCGGTCATCCTTGACGGATTCGACCGGGCCTTCGCCATCGATCTCGCTCAGACCGTGCGCCGCACGGCGCCGCAGACCCAGCTTGCCGACAGCCTCGCCGTCAATCGCGGCGGAAACTTCGCGACGCCCGCGGGCAGCAATGCGATCCTCGCCTTCAGCATCGACGCGCGAGCGACCCAGGCGCGCATCGCCCGGCTCGCCTTGCGTGGCGAGGATGCGGAACGCGCCCGCGTCGCGGCCGGCATGGTCGCGGCGCAGCTCGACGACGATACGCGCGTCGCCTTCGCCTTTTCGCAGGATGGCGACAGCGTCGGCGCGCGGCTCAACGGCCGGGTGCAGCCCGCTTTCCTGATCGCGCGACAGGCGATCGGCGACCGCGGATTTACGAGCCAGGCCGATACGAGCTTCGCCATGCACCGGCAGTGGAACGGACTTGGCGTCACCATCATGGCCGAACGCGGGCAGGCACTGTCCCGGCACGATCCGGAACTCTTCATCGCAAGCGAGGACTGGCTGGAATCGCGCTACACGCGGATCGGCATCGCCGCCGACCGCCAATGGGGTCGCGTGCGCGTCGACGGCGGGCTGAGCCTGCTCGACGAAAGCGCGACCTTTCTCGGCGCGCGGTTCAGCGAGGCGCTGGGCGGCGGGCAGGGCGGGCAATCGCTCTTCGCCGATATTGCACTGCGCTGGAGCGGGCCCAATGGCTGGTCCGTCGGCGGCGATATGCGGCATGGCTGGAGCTTCGCGAGCGGATCGAACGCCGTGATGCGCGGCGGCACGCTGCGGACCTTCGCCGCGTCCGCCGATGTTACGAAGTCCGGCGTGATGACCGACACCGACCGGCTTTCGCTGCGCATCGCCCAGCCGCTGCGCGTCTATCGCGGCGGGCTGAGCCTCAACCTGCCGGCCGCGTATGACTATGCCACGCTCGAAACCCGGTACGAGAACCGCTTCTTCAACCTGGCGCCCGAGGGCCGGCAGATCGACATGGAAGCGGCCTATTCGCGCGCGCTGGGCGCGGGCTGGCTGACCGCCCATCTCTTCTATCGTCGCGATCCCGGCCATTTCGCGACGATCGGCGACGATATGGGCGGTGCGGTCCGCTTTACGTTGGGCTTTTAGGCGGCGACCTTTCTCACTCCGCCGGCGACAGCAGCAACACTCTCAGATCGCGTTCGGGCCGCCAGTTGGTGCGCCGCATTTCGAACTGGGTGGGCGAGAGCCGGGTCAGACCGCTGCCGCAGAAGCTGACGATGTTGCGCGGATCGCCTTTGTCGACGACGAGCCGGAATTCGCCGATCGGTTCGCGCCAATTGGCGCCCGTCGTCAGGACGTAACCCAGCGTGCGTTCGACGACATAGCCATATTCGGAGCGCTCCATCATCCGCCGCGCGCCGGCTAGGAAGTTCGCATCCATGCAATATTCGGCGGCCATCTGCTGGCCCCATTCGCTGGCCATGAAATCGGGATTGCCGATGGGGGACCCGGCCGTCCCGCCGACCGAAGGGCGATAACGATGTTCGATCTCAAGATCTTCACCCGCCGGAAAGACCTGTTCCCAGTAATAGGTTTGCCGCACCGTCCAGAGCGCGCGGATATAGCGCCGGGTTTCGCCGTTGTTTTCATAACGATCGACGGCGACCAGCCCAATCGACGCGAGCCGGTCCGCCTGCGCATCGCTGAGCGCGGTAAGCGCGCGGTCGAAGCCTTCCCAATCCGCATCCGGCGACAAAGGCACCCCATATTCGGCAAGGATCGCGCTGTGATCGGTATCGCCCAGCATCGCCTTGCGCTCGATCGTGATTTCGACCGACTGACCCGCAACTTCCGTTTCGAAGTCGGACGGGAAGGTATAATCACCTTCATATTCGAGTTCGAGATCGGGCAGCGGAAAAGCGACGATGGTCGTCACATCCGCATCGGCCGTGTTGTGAAAAGTGTAGCGGACGCGGACCTGCTCGGTCGAAATATAAAGGTCTTCGGAGCGCATATCGATCGTGTCGCTCTGGCGCAGCACGAGACCGCCGGCCGTCAGCTCGGCGGTACTGTCATTGGCGAAGGCGGGAGCGGCGGCAAGAGCCAGCGCGGCGAACGGGATCAGGGCATGTTTCATGCCCGTCACGATAGCAGCTTTTGCGGCGCTCCGACTAGACCGTGAAGCTCTCGCCGCAACCGCAGCTTCCGGTCGCATTGGGATTGTCGAAGACGAAGCCGGCTGTGAAATCGTCTTCCTTCCAGTCCATCGTCGATCCGACAAGGTAGAGCACGGACGCGCCGTCGACATAGAAATCGCCGCCGGGCGTCGCGATCTTCTCGTCCATCGGATTGGCTTCGCTGACATAGTCCACCGAATAGGCGAGCCCCGAACAGCCGCGGCGCGGGGTCGAGAGCTTGACGCCGATCGCGCCCTCGGGCGCGCTCGCCATCAGCTTGGCAATCCGCGCTTCGGCGGACTGGGTGAGCGTAAGCGCGGCAGGAATCTCGCGGGTTGTCGTGGCCATCACAGCATCCCCAGTTCGAGTTTCGCTTCGTCGGTCATCTTGGACGGATCCCAGGGCGGATCCCAGACCAGATTGACCTCGGCATGGCCGACGCCGGGGACCGAGCCGACGCGCAGCTCGACCTCGCCCGGCATGGTTTCGGCAACCGGGCAATGCGGCGTCGTCAGCGTCATGGCAACCGCCGCCTCGCCGTTCTCGGTGACCTCGACGCCGTAGATCAGGCCGAGATCGTAGATATTGACCGGGATTTCGGGGTCGTAGATTTCCTTCAGCGCTGCGATGATATCGGCGCGCAGATCGCCGCTACCGGTATCCTCGTCGCTCTCGCCGGACGACTGGCTGGCGAGAAAGCCTTCGAGATAATCCTTCTTGCGCTCGAGCTTCGCGGAATCGCTTTCGGCCTCGGCGGGAGACGGCGCGGCAACATAGGCTTTTTCGTCCGCGGCCTCGTCGACGCGCGCCTTGCGCGGTGCGTCGACGGCATCGACTTCCTCGACCATGATCTTGCGTTCTGAGTCCATGCGAAACTCCTACCCGAAAATACGCGTGACGCGCTCGACGCCCGAAATGAGCGCCGCCACATCGTCGCTATTGTTGTAAACGCCGAAACTCGCCCGCGCGGTCGCGTCGACACCGAGATAGGCCATCAGCGGCTGCGCGCAATGATGGCCGGCGCGGATCGCCACGCCCTCTTCGTCAAGGATCGTGCCGATATCGTGCGGATGCACGCCCTCTATCGCGAAGCTGACGATGCCCGCGCTGTCGTCCGGTCCGAACAGGCGCACCGAGTTGATCTGCGACAGCGCATCGCGCGTTTCGGCGACGAGCGTCGCCTCGGTCGCGTGGATCGCATCGAGGCCGATCTTCGAAACATAATCGATGGCCGCGTGCAGGCCGAGCGCGCCGACGATATGCGGCGTTCCGGCCTCGAAGCGCTGCGGTGGAGGGGCGTAGGTCGTGCGCTCGAACGTTACCTTGTCGATCATCGAACCGCCGCCTTCCCAGGGCGGCATAGCATCGAGAATGTCGCCGCGGGCCCAGAGCGCGCCGATCCCGGTGGGGCCGTACAGTTTGTGCGCGGAAAAGACGTAGAAGTCGCAATCAAGCGCCTGCACATCGACGGGGAGACGCGGCACGGCCTGACACCCGTCGAGCAGCAGTTTCGCGCCGACGCTATGGGCGAGGTCCGCCGCGCGGCGCGTATCGAGCACCGAGCCGAGAACGTTCGACACATGGGCGAGCGCGACGAGCTTGTGCCGCTGGGTCAGCATGTCCGCCATCGCATCGAGATCGACCCGGCCATCCTCGGTCAGCGGCGCGACATCGATCTCGGCGCCGACGCGCTCGGCCAGCAACTGCCAGGGCACGATATTGGAATGATGCTCAAGCTGCGAGAGCATGATGCGATCGCCGGCGCGCAGATTCTGGCCGCCCCAGCTATGCGCGACGAGATTGATCGCCTCGGTCGCCCCGCGCGTGAAGACTATCTCGCTGTCGGACGCTGCGCCGATAAAGTTGGCCACACGCCGCCGCGCGGCTTCATAGGCGAGCGTCATATCGGCGGAACGTGCATAGACGCCGCGATGGACGGTCGCGTATTTTTCGCCATAGCCGGACGCGATCGCATCGATAACGGCCTGCGGCTTCTGCGCTGTCGCCGCCGTATCGAGATAGCGCCAGCTATCGCCGATTCCCGGGAAATCGGCGCGTACGTCTATCGGTGCAGGCGCGGTCATGACATTCATGTGATCGCCTCCAGCACCGCCAGCGCCTTGGCTTCGATCGCATCGTGCGCGGCCTCGTCTTCGAGGCTGACAAAGGCGTCGGCGATAAAGGCCTGGAGCATCAGCCGCCGCGCTTCGGCGGGCGGGATGCCGCGCGAGGCGAGATAGAAAAGCGCCTGTTTGTCGAGCTCGCCGACCGTCGCGCCATGCGCGCATTTCACATCGTCGGCAAAGATTTCGAGTTCGGGCTTGGCGTTCGCCGTCGCCGTGCGATCCAGGAGCATCGCCTTCACCGATTGCGAGGCATCGATCTTCTGCGCGTCGCGCGCGACGGAAACCTTGCCGAGGAAGGAGCCGGTCGCCGTTTCGCCGAGCACGCTGCGCACGACTTGGTTGCTCGTGCCGCCAGGCTCGACATGGCGCACGTCGGTAACGATTTCGAGCGTCTGATCGCCGGTGCCAAGGATTGCGCCGCCCAGCTCGAAATGCGCGCCCTCGGCCAATGTCACCTCGACGGCGATACGGCCATAATCGGCGTCGATAGCCAGGCAGTGCAGTGCAAAGCGCGCACCTTTCTCCAGCCGGATCGCCAGCGTCTCGACCGCGACATTGGGGTCGGCCGGTTCGAGGATCAACTGCCGGTTCGCGGAATCGCCAGCGCCGACGACAATCTCCTCGCGCTTGCCGGCGATATCGGGCCAGACCGGCGCGAGCGCATCGAGATCGGCATAGCGCCAGGCTTCGTCGCGGCGGGTTGGGAGAGGGAGAGTCTCGGTCATGCCGGCGCTCCGACTGTCTTCATGAAGGAGAGCGAATAGATATAGCTGACCACCACGACAGCGCAGATCGCAGTCGCTCGATATGGCTCCTCGACCATCGCGTAAGCCGCATAACAACCGATAGCCCGGCCCACGGCATGAATGAGGCCGACCCGATCGTCGGCGGCCCAGCCATAGGGAATCCAGATGACGCCTGCGAGGATCGCCATGCCCAGTACGATGATATCGGGCTCGCCCGCCGCCTGCGCACCGATCAGGATGGCCGGCACCGTTACCGCGATGCCGACGATCGACAGCAGGAACATCTTCGTGAGCGGATTATCGCCGCCGGAGAACAAGTTCGCGCCTTTCAGTCGATCGAGCAGGAAGGCCAGCGGCAGGATGCCCATCATGATGTACAGCGCGAGCGTGCCCACTGTGCGGTCCGGCAGATACAGCGCCGCTACACCGAGCGCGGCCCAGCAGACCATACCGGCGATCGGCATCGACTTCGTGCCGGTCGCGCGGAAATCCGTTTGCAGAGCGTCAAGAGTGGCAGAGCGGTCCATCACGCCGCTTCCGCTATCGCTTCATAGCCTTGCTCTTCGAGCTGGTGCGCGAGATCGGCGCCGCCGGTGCGCACGATGCGGCCATCGGCCAGCACATGCACATAATCGGGCTTCACCACATCGAGCAGACGCTGATAATGGGTGATCAAAAGCACGGCCTTGTCCGGCTTGCGCATGATCGTGTTGATGCCTTCGCCCACGGTGCGCAGCGCGTCGATATCGAGGCCGCTGTCGGTTTCGTCGAGAATTGCGAGTTTCGGCCCGATGATCCCCATCTGGACCATCTCGTTGCGCTTCTTCTCGCCGCCCGAAAAGCCGACATTGACGGCACGTTTGAGCATCTCGGCATTCATCTTGAGCGCGCCCGCCTGTTCGCGCGCGAGCTTCAGAAAGTCACCGCCCGACAGTTCTTCTTCACCCCGCGCCTTGCGCTGCGCGTTGACCGCGGTGCGCAGGAACTGGACGTTGGAAACGCCGGGGATTTCGACCGGATATTGGAAGCCGAGGAAAAGGCCGGCAGCGGCCCGCTCGTGCGGGTCCATCTCGAGCAGGTCTTCGCCCTCATAAGTGACCGAGCCCTGGGTGACCTCATAGCCGTCGCGGCCGCCCAGCACATAGGCGAGCGTCGATTTGCCCGCGCCATTGGGGCCCATGATCGCATGGATCTCGCCGGCGGCGATTTCGAGGCTCAGGCCCTTGAGGATTTCGGTTCCGCCGATTTCGGCGTGGAGATCGTCTATCTTAAGCATCGGTTTCCGTTTCGTTTTCGGTGGCTTCGTTTTCGGAATCATCGTCATCGGACGGTTCGGGATCTTCGTCGGTTTCGGCTTCGCCATTCGCTTCGCGGTCCGCGCGCAACACCGTCACCTCGTCGGTCACCAGCGCCGCCAGCGCCATATCCGATTGCGCGACGAGCCGCTCGGCGCTGGCGCGGACCGAGGCTTCGGGCGCATCGGGATAGCGCGGCAGTAGACTGAAATAGAATGCGTTCACATAGGCGGCGCGTTGGCCCGAACAGCGCAGCAAGGCTTCCGTACCGATCTGGTCCAGCGCGAAACCCGTTTCCTCGAGCGCTGCCCCTGCTTCCGACGAACAGAGCGAATAGGCGTTGAAGGCAAGGGTGAGATCGGACGGCTCGGGCGCGTCTTCCTCGTTCTCCGCCGCTTCGTCGCTACCGTTTTCCACCGCATCGTCTTCGGATGTCGCGTCATCGTCCTGTTCTTCGGACGCTTCGTCCTCACCAACCGCCTCTTCTTCTGCGGCATTGGCGTCCGCATCGTCTTCACTCGTGACCTCCTGGTCGCCGAGCAACGCGTCGATGGCATCGAGATCGACCTCGGCATCCGCTTCGTCCGTGGACTGCGCAGACAGTGCTGCCGGTGCAGCCAGGGCGACGCATGCAGCAAGAGAGGCAAAACGCCGCATCAACCGACACTCCCTTCGAGCGAAATGCCGAGCAGCTTCTGCGCCTCCACGGCGAACTCCATCGGGAGTTGCTGCAGCACTTCTTTGGCAAAGCCGTTGACGATCAGCGCCACCGCTTCCTCTTCATCGAGGCCGCGCTGCTGGGCGTAGAACATCTGGTCGTCGGAGATCTTGGAGGTCGTCGCCTCATGTTCGATCTGTGCGCTCGGATTCTTGACCTCGATATAAGGCACGGTGTGCGCCCCGCACTGATCACCGAGCAGCAATGAATCGCATTGCGTAAAGTTACGCACGCCCTCCGCCTTCGGCCCGACGCGAACGAGGCCGCGATAGGTATTGTCCGATTTACCGGCGCTGATGCCCTTCGAAATGATCGTCGAGCGGGTGCCCGGCGCATTGTGGATCATCTTCGTGCCCGTATCGGCCTGCTGGTAATTGTTGGTGAGCGCGACCGAATAGAATTCGCCGATGCTGTTCTCGCCGTTCAGCACGCAGCTTGGATATTTCCAGGTGATGGCGCTGCCCGTCTCGACCTGCGTCCAGCTGATCTTCGAATTCCTTCCCTGACACAGCCCGCGCTTGGTCACGAAATTGTAGATGCCGCCCTTGCCTTCGGCATCGCCCGGATACCAGTTCTGGACGGTCGAATATTTGATCTCGGCATCGTCGAGCGCGACCAGTTCGACGACTGCGGCATGCAGCTGGTTCTCGTCGCGCATCGGCGCGGTGCAGCCTTCGAGATAGGAGACGTAAGACCCCTTCTCGGCGACGATCAATGTCCGCTCGAACTGGCCGGTATTTTCCGCGTTGATCCGGAAATAGGTGCTGAGCTCCATCGGGCAGCGCACACCTTCGGGGATGTAGACGAAAGTGCCGTCCGAAAAGACCGCCGAGTTGAGCGCGGCGAAATAATTGTCATGGACGGGCACGACCTTGGCGAGCCATTTGCGCACGAGTTCGGGATGTTCGCGGATCGCCTCGGAAATCGACAGAAAGATCACCCCGGCCTTGGCCAGCTCCTCGCGGAACGTCGTTGCAACGCTGACGCTGTCGAACACGGCATCCACGGCGACCTTCCGCGCGCCCTCGACCCCGGCGAGCACCTTCTGCTCTTCGATCGGAATGCCGAGCTTCTCATAGGTTCGCCGGATTTCCGGATCGAGTTCGTCCAGGGATTTCAGCTTCGGCTTGGCCTTAGGTTCAGCATAATAATAGGCGTCCTGGTAATCGATCGGCGGGATCGAAAGCTTCGCCCAGTCGGGGCTTTCCATCTGCTGCCAGCGGCGAAAGGCTTTCAGCCGCCACTCGAGCATCCATTCCGGCTCCTGCTTCTTCGCCGAAATGAAGCGGACCGTGTCCTCGTCCAGCCCCTTTGGCGCGAAATCCTGTTCGACGTCGGACGAAAAGCCCCATTCATAGGTTTCCGCCTTTTTGGCCGCCTCTAAGGCTTCCTCGTTGCGGAATTTTTCGTCCTCGACGTCTTTGGTCTGGGTCTCATCGGTCATGCTGTGGCACTTTCGGTCACGGAAGCGGGTGGGGAATGGGCGAGGCTGGCCAGGCTGACATTGTCGAGCGCGCTGCGAACGGCGTGATTGACGACGCCCCAATGCGGCTTGACCTGGCAGGTCGGTTCGAGTGCGCAGTCATGGCTGCCCTGCTCGACACAGGCGGTCATCGCGATCGGACCTTCCACGGCCTCGATGATGTCGGCGAGGCTTATCGCGGCGGCGGGCCGCGCGAGCTGGATGCCGCCGCCAGCGCCGCGGATCGATTTCAGCAGGCCACTGCGTGACAAAAGGCTGACCAGCTTCTGCGTCGTCGGCAGCGGAATGCCGGTTTCGGCCGCCAGCTGGGTCGCGCTGCTGCGCGCGCCGCCGCAATGCTGCGCGGCCGCCTGCATCGTGACGACGGCATAGTCTGCCATGCTGGATAGACGCATTGCCAATCCTTAAATCGGAGTGATTCGCTCTTATTTGACGGATGTGGGCCGGACGCGGCCAGAAATCAAGGCTTTCCGTAGTGAAAGCCTCAGGTATCGGAAATGATCTTGCTGACCTTGCCCGCCAGCTTCTTGCGACGCGCCTGCACTTCCTTGGTCAGGGTTTCGGGCGTCTTCTTCATCTTGCCGGGCGTGACCCCGGTGAATTCCTTGATCTCCCGGATCAGGTGCGATTGGTCGTAAAAAGCGTCTTCGGGGGCTTCTTCCGATCCTTCACCATCTTCGCTGACCAGCAGCGCGGCCGCCCGCAAGGCCCGATATTTGCGGGCCAGGAGCTTTGGCGGCGCCCCGTAGAAGCGCTTGGTCATCCGCTCGACCTGGCGTTTCGAAAGGCCCGAGCGCTCGATCAGCTCGTTGATATCGGGCGAAGCGCTCTCGGTCAGCCATTCATCGACCACCCGGGTGAACCAGATCGGCGAGGATTCCGCGTCCTTCATCAGTTCGCGCGCGAAATCGGACGCGATTTCCACCTTTTCCGCGATGGTTTCCGCCGCAGTGATCGCGGCATGCGTGTCCATGACCCCGTCGCCGAGCATCGAGGCGGCGTCGATCAGCCGGTTGATATGGCTTTCGGCGTCCGCGCCCATCAGGCTGCCCCAGCCGGCCGGCTGCAAGCCGATGCCGAAGATTTCGGGCGCGCCCTTGATATGGCCGATGGTGGGGCCGGTCGTCGGCCCGATGATGCTGACTGGCGCGGCGTCGAAATATTCGCCGGTGCAGAATTCGTACCCGCCGCTGCCGCGCAACAGGAAGCGTATCTGGGCGCGGTCCGCCCGTTCTGTCGGTTTGCTTTCCTCGACCTCGGTCGCAAAGTGATAATAGGACGAAACCAGATCCTGAAGATCGTCAGGCGGCGGTGCGAACTCCAGCGAGAATTTCGACAAGTCGGTCAAATTGTGCGCCCCGAAGCTTACTGTTTTTTGCTTCTGGCACAGGGACTAGCGCAATCTATCGACAAAAAAAAGCGGCCCACGGCAGTTTCCTGCCGGGGCCGCTAGTCTTAAGCCTCCCCACCTGGGGAAGCTTCGGGTCGCACAATCCAATTAGACGGCCGAGTGTCAGGCGTATTGGACAGAATCGACAAATCGACACCGCCCGTGTGGAAAATGGCTAATCGCCGGTATTGACGCTCGCGATCCACGCATCGACCTGCTCTTCGAGGATATCGAGCGGCACGGGACCCGGCGCGAGCACCGAATCGTGGAAGCCGCGCCAGTCGAAATCATCGCCCAGCGTATCCATCGCGCGCTGCCGCAATTCCATGATCTTGAGCTTGCCGATCGTATAGGCGGTCGCCTGACCCGGATAGACGATGTAGCGCTCGATCGCCTTGCGGATATCGCCATCGGGATTCGGCGTATTCTCGCTTAGATACTGGATCGCTTCCTCGCGCGACCAGCGCAGGTGATGCAGACCGGTATCCACGACGAGCCGGCACGCGCGCCACAGCTCCATGCCCAGCCGGCCGAAATCGGAATAGGGATCGGTATAGAAGCCCATATCCTTGCCGAGTTCCTCCGCATAAAGCCCCCATCCTTCGGTATAGGCCGTAAAACCGCCAAAGCGCCGGAAGGGCGGAATGCCTTCGGTCTCGACCTGCAGCCCGCGCTGCAGATGATGCCCGGGCGCGGCCTCGTGATAGGCGAGTGCCTCCATTTCCGTGCGGGACATGTCCCGCAGATTATAGAGGTTCACATAATAGGTTCCTGGGCGGGAACCGTCAGGGGTAGGGGCCTGATAAAAAGCCTTGCCCGCCGATTGCTCGCGGAAGGCCTCGACCGGCTGGATCACGACATCGGCCTGGGGCAGGCGGCCGAAAAACTCAGGGAGCCGCTCCTCCATCGCCGCCATCGTCGCGCGCGCATCGGCGAGATAGGCTTCGCGCGTCGGATAGAAGAATTCGTCGCT
Source organism: Parasphingopyxis sp. (assembly GCF_052168295.1). GTDB lineage: Bacteria > Pseudomonadota > Alphaproteobacteria > Sphingomonadales > Sphingomonadaceae > Parasphingopyxis. Next base: position 25,617 of record NZ_JBQLZN010000034.1, read on the forward strand.
GGTCCTGAGATGGGTGAAGAATTCCTGCAGCGTTCCCTCGAACCCGACCTGATCCATAATCGCCTGCATTTCGCCATGAATGCGCTCGACCTCGTCGAGACCGATCTGGTGGATCTGCTCGGCCGTCAGATCGGTAGTCGTGTAGTAGTTCAGCCGTTCGGAATAATAATCCGCGCCATTGGCGAACCGCCAGATGCCATCCTCTTCGGGCGCACTGGCCTGTTGCCGTTCGAGCATCGCGATCAGCCGCTCGTAGGCGGGCCCAACCGATTCGAGCAGCGCCGTTCGGCCGCGCGCGATAAGATCCGCCTTTTCCTCGTCGCTGATCTCGAGGCTGTTCACCTTGCTCTGCAGATCGGCATAGAGCGGTGCATCCTCGCCCTCGGTAAATGGCGCGCCGGTAATCACGTTGCGCGCGTCCGAGATCACATAGGGGAACACCCAGTCCGGCGGGAGAACGCCGTTCGCCTCGCGCGCTTCGGCTTCGGCGATCAGCTGGTCCATCGCCGGGCCGAGACCTTGCAGGCGTCTGATATAGGCCTCGGCATGGGCGGGTTCCGACACCCGGTGGATGTTGATCAGAAAGGCCGGCAGCTGGCTTTGCGCGCCGTTCATCTGATCGAAAATGTAATCATTGCCGCGGAACTGGAACGCGGCCGTGCTGCGCTCGGCCATCCGCTCGAAGAGCTGATAGGAGAGGCGCGACTGTTCGGAGAGATCGGCATTGGCGAAGCGCGCACGCATCTGGTCCCGCGCCGCGATCAACCGCTCCTGTTCGGCGACCGCGTCGGCATCGCTGAAATCGCCCCATTCGCCATAATCCTCGTCGCGGATCCCGCGAAAGGATTTTGTCAGTGGCGAAAATTCGAGCTCCGCCTGGTCGAAGGCCTCGAAAAACTCCGCCAGCGCGGCATCGGCATTTTCGACCGCTTCGGCTTCGGCGGTCTGGGCAAGCACGAATTGCGGCGCGACGGCGACCGCACCCAACCCGGTCACCAGCGCAACGGTCGACAAGAACAACTTACGGGACATCGGCGAACTCCATTTCTGATCGTTGACGCGTATCTGAACGATGTGCGCCCTTTTGACCAGTCGGATCGGCGCTGTCATAGCGCCGCGCATGGCGATCTACCCGTTCATCCGGCCGATGATATTCGCGCTCGACGCGGAGCGGGCGCACGCGCTCACGATCGCCGGGCTCAAAGCCGCGCCGCTGGGTGCTCCGCCGCCCTCACCGCCCGCACTGTCCGTGCGCGTCGCGGGCCTCGATTTTCCCAATCCCGTCGGTCTGGCCGCAGGCTTCGACAAGAATGCGGAGGTAGCGGACAAGATACTGGCGCTAGGCTTCGGCTTTGCGGAAGTCGGGACGCTGACGCCGCTCCCGCAATCGGGCAATCCCAAGCCGCGCATGTTCCGGCTCGTCGCCGATCAGGGCGTCATCAACCGGCTGGGCTTCAACAATGCGGGGCAGGCGTCGGCGGCCGAGCGGCTTGCGGCACGCGACCGGACGCGCGGTATCGTCGGCATCAATATCGGCGCGAACAAGGACAGCGAAGACCGGATTGCCGATTATGAAGCGGGTGTGCGGACGATGGCGCCGCTGGCCGATTATCTGACGATCAACATTTCCTCGCCCAACACGCCCGGCCTGCGTGCGCTGCAGGACGAGGGCGCGCTCGATGCACTGCTCGAGCGTTCCATGGCGGCGCGCGGTGCGGATGTGACACCGGTCTTCCTGAAAGTGGCGCCCGATCTCGAACCGGCCGATATCGACGCCATCGCCCGGATCGCCATCGACCGCGCGGTCGACGCGCTCATCGTCGGCAATACGACGATCAGCCGGCCTGACCTCAAGTCCCGCCACGGCGCCGAAAGCGGCGGACTTTCGGGCCGGCCGCTCGCCGCGCTCGCCCGGCAACGCCTCGCCGACTTCCGGTCCGCCACCGGCGGCGCGATGCCGATCATCGCCGTCGGCGGCATCGACAGCGCGAAAGAAGCCTGGGCGCGCATCTGCGCCGGGGCTTCGCTCGTCCAGCTCTATACCGCACTCGCCTATCAAGGGCCGGGCCTCGGTCGCGATATCGTTCGCGGGCTGGAACGATTGCGCAAACGCGCGGGCTTCGCCTCGATCGCGGAGGCGATCGGCAGCGCCGGACGAACGGACTAGGCGGCCCCGCATTCGACGGTTAGAAGACAGCCCATGATACGATCTCTCGCTCTGTCGCTCGCTCTTCTGATGCTCCCGCTGAGCGCGTGTGCGCAGGTCGGCGCAGCGCCCGAAACCGCAACGCGCGATGCTGCGCAGCAAGACGTCCGTGGCGTTGTTTCCGCCGCCGATCCCCGCGCGGCCGAGGCCGGGCAGGAGATTCTGCGTGCCGGCGGGTCGGCGACCGACGCCGCCCTGGCGATGATGCTGGTGCTTACGGTCGTGGAACCCCAGAGCTCGGGCATTGGCGGGGGCGGTTTCTTCGTCCGCCACGATGCCGAAAGCGGCACCGCGACGACGATCGATGGGCGGGAGACGGCCCCTTCTACGGCGACAGCAGACCTGTTCCTGACCGATGACGGCGCGGAAATGGGCTTCCGCCAGGCCGTGCCCGGCGGGCGCTCCGTCGGCATCCCCGGCAATATGCGGCTGATGGCCGAAGCGCATGGCCGCTGGGGCCGGCTTGACTGGGCGCGGCTGTTCGAACCGGCGATCCGGCATGCGGAACAAGGCTATGCTGTCAACGCCCGCATGGCGCGTTTTCTCGGCTTCTTCTCGGAAATCTGGAACGACTTTCCGGACACGCGCGCTATTTACTGGGAAGACGGCGCACCGAAGGAAGAGGGCGATATCGTCCGCAACCCGGCGCTCGCCGCCCTGCTCCGCCGTCTCGCGGGCGAGGGCGCGGATGCCTTCTACAGCGGCGAGAATGTCGCCGCGATCCAGGCCGCCGCGGCGAACAGCGTCCATAACCCGACCGTTATTCCGGCCGAGGATTTCACCGCCTATCGCGCCATCGAACGGGAGCCCGTGTGCCGCATGTATCGAACCTACCGCATCTGCGGCATGGGCCCGCCCTCCTCGGGCGCCACGACCGTGCTGCAGATTCTCGGCATGCTCGAACGGTTCGACATGGGCGCGCTCGGCGCGCGGAGCCCCGAAGCCTGGCACCTCATCGGCGAAGCGATGCGCCTCGCCTATGCCGACCGCGCCATGTATCTCGGCGACATGGACTTCGTATCCGTACCGGTCGAAGGCCTGCTGGACGACGCCTATATCGCCGATCGCTCCGCATTGATATCGCCGGACAGCGGCATCGGCGCCTATGAAGCGGGCACACCGCCCGGCAGCGAGGCACGCACGGCCGGGCTCGACGGCGAGATCGCGGGCACCACGCATTTCGTCGCCGCAGACGGCAGCGGCAATGTCGTGACGATGACGTCGACGATCGAGGGGCCGTTCGGTAGCCAGCTCGTCGCCAATGGCTATTTCCTCAACAACGAGCTCACCGATTTCGATTTCACGCCGGAACGCGACGGCGCGCCGGTCGCCAATGCCGTGGCCCCCGGCAAGCGGCCGCTCTCCTCCATGTCGCCGACGCTTGTCTATGATGCGGACGGCGATCTCTTGCTCGCGCTCGGCTCTGCCGGTGGCCGGCGCATCATCATGCATGTGACGAAGACGCTTATCGGCGTACTCGACTGGGGCCTGCCCGTCGACGAAGCTATCACGCTGCCGAATATCTATTTCGGCGGCGACGGCTTGCGGATCGAACAGGATACCTATCTTGCCGACATGCAGACGGAACTATCCCGGCGCAGCGGCCTCGTCGTCGCGTCCGGCCTCACATCCAAGGTCAACGCCATACAATGGACGGGCGATGGCTGGCTAGGCGCGGCAGACCCGCGCAGCCCAGGCGTCGCGCTTACCGAATGAACCCATCCCCAGGAAACCCCGAACCATGCGCCAGCTCGAAATCTTCCCCAACCTCCTGACGATGTTCTTCACGCGTGTTCGCGAGAAGGGCGATGCGCCCTTCCTCTGGCGGCACGGCGAAAATGGCTGGGAATCGATGAGCTGGCGCGAAGTGGCCGAACAGGCCTGCGCGCTGGCCGATGCGCTGCAGAGGCTCGGACTGAAACGCGGCGACCGCGTGGCGCTCGTGTCCGAAAACCGGCCGGAATTCTGCATTGCCGATATCGGGATCATGGCGGCCGGCTGCATTACCGTGCCGACTTACACGACCAATACCGAGCGCGATCATACGCATATCCTGGAAGACAGCCGCGCGAAGGCGGTGATTGTGTCGACCCAGAAACTGGCGAAGACCGTGACAAGCGCCGTGCTCAACGCGACCCATTGCAAATCGATCATCGGGATCGAACCGATGCGCGTCGGCCAGGGCGGCGATGTGCAGTTTCACGACTGGTCGTCGCTGCTCGGCGCGGAGACGCCCGATATCGACGCGCGCGCCGAAGCGTGCGATTTCACGCGCGAGGACACGGCCTGCATCATCTACACGAGCGGCACGGGCGGTGCGCCGCGCGGTGTGATGCAGCATCATGGCGCCATCCTGCACAATTGCGAGGGCTGTGCTGCCGTCATCTCCGAGGATTTCGGCTGGAATGACGAGGTTTTCCTCTCCTTCCTGCCGCTCAGCCATGCCTATGAGCATAGCGCGGGGCAATTCTTCCCGATCGGGCTCGGCGCACAGATCTATTATTCGCGCGGGCTCGACAAATTGGCCGCCGATATTCTCGAGACCAAGCCCACGATCATGGTCGTCGTGCCGCGCCTGTTCGAAGTGTTGCGCCAACGGCTGCTCAAGACGATCGAGAAACAGGGCAAGTTTCCCAACTACATGCTGCAAAAGGCGCTCGATATCGGCGAGAAGGATTATGAGGGATCGATCCCGCTGAAGGACAGGCCGATGGATGTCCTGTTGGACGTCATCCTGCGCCCCAAAATCCGCAAGCGCTTCGGCGGGCGGCTCAAGGCGCTGGTCTCGGGTGGCGCGCCGCTCAACCCGGAAATCGGCATCTTCTTCCACTCGCTCGGCCTGACGCTGCTACAGGGTTATGGCCAGACCGAGGCCGCGCCGGTGATCTCTTGCAACCGGCCGAAAACGGGCCTCAAGATGGACACAGTCGGCCCGCCGCTTCCCAAAACCGAGGTGAAGATCGCCGAGGATGGCGAGATCCTCGTGCAAGGCGAACTCGTCATGCACGGCTATTGGCGCAACGAGGAAGAGACGGCGAAGGTGCTGAAGGATGGTTGGCTGCACACCGGAGATATCGGCTATATCGACGAGGCCGGGCGGATCGCCATCACCGACCGCAAAAAGGACCTGATCGTCAACGACAAGGGCGACAATGTCGCGCCCCAGCGCGTCGAGGGCATGTTGACGCTCGAGCCCGAAATCCTGCAGGCGATGGTCGTCGGCGACAAACGGCCGCATCTTGTGGGCCTGATCGTGCCCGATCCCGAATGGGTGCGCGAATGGGCCGCGGAAAATGGCGTGCCGGACGACGAGGTCGCCCTGCGCGACAATCCGGATTTCCACCGCGCCGTGTCCGCGGCCGTTGACCGGGTGAACAAGGGGCTGGCGGCGGTCGAAAAGGTCCGCCGGACGATCCTGGCCGACGAGGCGTTTACGGTCGAGAATGACCAGATGACGCCATCAATGAAGATCCGGCGCCATGTGCTACGCGAAGTCTATGGCGAGCGGCTCGACGCGCTGTATCACCATTAGGCGTATCACGACCGGTAAGAACGCTGCCGAACGATCGGCAGCCGGCTCGCCGGCTTATTCTTCCCGATACGGTATAAATTCGCCCAACGCGCAACTGCCAAATCCAGCTCCGCTTAACGGATCGCGCACCTGAACGAGTTCGCCGCTGCAAAGCTGGCTCGAGCCGTAACGCTGGCTGACGATCGTGCTCGTCGAGCGCAGAGTCGGGCAAACCCCGTCGAGGTCGTTGCGATATACGGTGCTGCCGACCCGATAGAGGATCATCTGATTGCCGATGATCGACGATTGGGTATTGGGACGCGTGTTGATGCAGGGTTGAGGATCGCCGGGTGTCTTGCCGTCGAGCAGGGCCGTCATGCGGCGCTGGTCGCGCTCCGAGAGAGTTTCAGCGCCGGCGTCATACGTCTCCATCGCGTTGGCCGTGCATCCGGCCAGCAGGGGGATGGCGAGCGCCATCGGTATCAATCGAACCATCACAGTTCCTTTCGCTTTCTGCCCCCGAAACACCGATGCTATCATAATTCCGCCTAGAACGCATCTTTCGCTGCGCGGCGTTCGGCCAGCTCTTCGGCCGAGCCAGCGCGCATGAAAGGATTCGTCGCGCGTTCTTCGCCGATGGTGGTGGGTACCGTCGCCTCGCCTTTCGCGCGCATCGCGACCACCTGTTCCATCCGTTCCGCGAGTGCCGCATTGTCGGGCTCGGCAGTGACCGCATAGCGACCATTGGCCTCGGTATATTCGTGCGCGCAATAGACGCGCGTGTCGTCGGGCAATGCTTCGAGCTTGCGCATGTTCGTATACATCTGTTCGGGCGTTCCTTCGAACAGACGCCCGCAACCCATGGCGAACAACGTGTCGCCGACAAAGGCCGCTTTCTCTGTCGGCAAATGATAGGCGATATGCCCGGCGGTGTGCGCCGGCACGTCGATCACGTCGGCCTCGACATCGCCGAGCTTCACCGTATCGCCTTCCTTCACCAACCGGTCGAGGGTCGGGATTTTCGCCTTCTCGGCTTCCGGGCCGGTTATCATGCAGCCGGTAGCCGCCTTGATATCGGCATTTCCGCCCGTGTGATCGGGATGCCAATGCGTGTTCCAGATCTGGGTGATCCGCCAGCCGCGCTTGTCGGCTTCGGCCAGCACGGGCTTGGCGACGGCCGGGTCGACGACCATGGTCTCCGCGCTGTCGGGCTCATGGACGAGCCACACATAATTATCGGAAAGGACTGGAATTCGGACGATTTCGAGCATTTCCCGAATCTATCCTTTTCTGGCGCGCAAGTCGAATATTAACCGCAATTCAAGACGCTGCGTTTAGCGTCTCCGCCATAATGGTGTCCCCGCGCCTCCTGACCCGCTTTTGCGCCGTCGCGGCGGCCGTGATCGCGCTCGCCCTTGCCGCGCTCCCCGCTGCGGCAACGCCGATCGGACCACGCGTGTGCACGGTGGCGACGGACACCGATATCGGCCTGGATGCAGCACTCAGCGTGGAAGACCGGTGCCGCGTGGCGGATGACTCCATCGCCGGACCGCGCATCTGGGCGTTCGTCGATGTTTCGGACATCCTCGATCCGGCTGAAGCGCAGATGCTGATCGTCGATCCGTCCAGTTTCGACAGCTTCGCCCTGTACCTGCAGGGCGCGGACGGCAACTGGTCGGGCGGGCGGTACGGCCCGGAGATCGCGACCGAGAATTGGCGCGCGGGGATGCGCTTTGCGGTTCCGATCGAGAGCGGCGGCGCGCCGGTGACGCGCATGGCGATATCCTTCGACCGGCCGGAACTATCCGCCAACATCTCGAATCTCGCGATTCAGAGCGCGGCCGAAACCGAAACCGAGCATTACTATACGAGCCTCTTCTACGCGATCTTCATCGGCGTGCTCGTGCTGCCGATGGTCTACAATATCGCCTTCTTCGTGGTCCTGCGCGAGAAGTTCACGCTCTGGCATGTCGCGATGGTGTCGGGCGCGCTCGGCTACGTCATGTGCTCGGGCGGTTTCATCCATTTCCTGTTTCCCGCGATGCCGCTCGATCTGCGCTGGACGCTCAACCTGTGGAGCATAACGCTGGCGATATCCGCGGCCTGCATGTTCTTCCGCAGCTTCATCGAGCCGGACAAGCTCTCGACCGCCATGCGCAACGGGTTGGTTTTTTCCGCGGCCATCATTCCGGTCACGACGTTCATCATTACTTTGGGCGGCGAAACCGTCCGCCCGATCGCGCAGGACCTCTTCCTGCTCGCCTTCGTCCCAGCGCTGATCTGTTTCACGCTCGGCATCGCGCAGGCCCTGGGGCGCGGCAGCCGGGCCGCGCGCTTCGTGTTCATCGCCTGCTGTGCATTGATACTCTCGATGGGCGAGAGGGTCCTGCGCGGGATGGACTTTTACGAAGGACCGGTCTGGCTCGATTTCATCATCTACGGGACGCTCGCCTTCGAAATGGTCGTGACGGCGCTCGGCATCGCCGACCGGCTGATGATCATCCGGCGACAGCGGGACAGCGCCCGCGAGAGCGAAGCGGCGTTCGAGAAGCTGGCGAGTACCGATTATCTGACGGGCCTGAACAATCGCCGCGCGCTCGTCGCGGCCTTCGACGAGGCGACCGGGTCCTTCGCCGCGCGGGGTTTCGCGCTGCTCGATCTCGATCATTTCAAGCGGATCAACGACGAATATGGCCATGATGTGGGAGACCGGGTGCTGCAGGCCGTCGCCACGATCATGTGCGACTGGAGCAATCTGACGGCGGGGCGCATCGGCGGCGAAGAATTCGTCGCGCTCGTCCACAGCCCGGACCCGCAGGAGACCGCCCAGCGGCTGTGCGCGGCGATCCGGGAGAATGTCCATCGGATGGTACCCGAATTGAGCGACCCGTTGACGACGAGCATCGGTCTCGTGTCGGTTCTGCCGGGCCAGACGTTCAACCAGGCCTATCGTGCGGCGGACAGCTGCCTGTACGAGGCCAAGGAGCAGGGTCGGGACCGCGTAGTGTCGACGTGGAAGCCACGGGAGGCCGGCGGGAAGGCGCGCGCAGCCGCCTGAGCCGTTTCTACCATTCGCCGACATTCTCCATCGACGCCCAGGGTTCGGCCGGCGCCTTGGCATCGCCCTTCTGCAGCAATTCTATCGAGATATTGTCGGGCGTGCGGACGAACGCCATGCGCCCGTCGCGCGGCGGGCGGTTGATCGTCACGCCGCCGTCCATCAGGCGCTGGCAGCTCTCATAGATATCGTCGACGGCATAGGCGAGATGGCCGAAATTGCGGCCGCCGTCATACTGTTCGGCCTCGCCGTCTTCGGGCGGCCAGTTATAGGTGAGCTCGACCTGAGCGTCCTCGTCGCCAGGTGCCGCGAGAAACACCAGCGTAAACCGGCCGGCCTCGACATCATAGCGCTTCTGTTCCTCCAATCCGAGCAGATCGAAAAAGGCGAGCGTCTGGTCGATATCCGACACGCGGATCATCGTGTGGAGATATTTCATCGGCACAATCCCTTCATTGCGGTCAACGGTTCGTCGCACGTCAGCAACGGTTCATCTTTCAAGCATTATGGCGAGATTCGGTATCGGGTCGCATGATAGCCGCGCGCCGGAACGAGCGAAAGCACCGGCGGGCGCCCAAAAAGGGGGATGACCGATGACCGAAGACACACATGACACAAATGGCTGGAGCTGGCGCAATCCGCCGACGCGCACGCTGCTTATCGCGAGCGGGATACTCGGCGTGAGCATCGTCGCCGGCGGCTATCTGCTCGGCGACGGATTGCTCCGCGCCCAGATGGCCGAACGCTCCGTCACGGTGCGCGGCCTGGCCGAACGCCAAGTCACCGCCGATCTTGCAACCTGGACGATCTCCTATTCTGCGCGCTCGTCAAACCTTGCCGAGGCACAGGCCGATATCGACCGCGATACCGAGGCGATCCGCGCCTTTTTCGGCGAGCTGGGCTTCGAAGCCGAAGCGCTGCAGCCATCGGGCGTCAATGTCTCCCAATACAGCAACAATATGGGTCAGCAGACCTATACGATCCGTCAACGCCTGCAGTTGCGCACGACCGATATCGAACGCGCGCAGAACGCGGTCGCGCGTCAGTTCGATCTCGTGCGCCGCGGCGTCGTGCTCGAAGAGGGTTCGGGCATGAGCTACACCTTCACGCGGTTAAACGAGATCAAGCCTGAAATGGTCGCCGAGGCGACGCAGGACGCGCGCGCATCGGCCAACCAGTTCGCCGAAGACAGCGGCACCGATGTCGGCAGCATCCGCAGCGCGACGCAAGGCTATTTCTCGATCTCCGCGCGCGACGGCGATGCCGGCGGTTACGGCGTCGCCGACACGCCCTATAAACTGGTGCGCGTCGTCACGACGATCGATTTCTATCTGGGTTAGCTCTCGGGCGTCTCAGGGGCGGAATCGGAAGATTCCACATCTTCGCCCTCCGGCATCTCGACCGGAACCGTCGGCGTTTCGGCGAGCAGCGTATCGAGCCGTTCGATATTGCGCGCCGCCGTTTGACCGGCCGGACTCTCGGGTTCGGTCGTCATCGCGCGGGACCAAGCCTGGCGGGCGATATCATAGGCGTTGAGCCCGATCGCTATATTGCCGGCTTCGAGCAGGATCGCCGGATCGGTCTGATCGAGTTCGAGCGCGCGGTCGATGAAATCGCCGGCCGTATCGAAATCGCCCTGCCGCCGCGCCAGCGTGGCGGAGAAGAGCCAGACGATGCTGTCGTTCGGCAGCAAAGCCTGGGCGGCGACCAGGTCGGTCTGGGCCGAGGCACCGTCCTCCAAGGCCACATGCGCCTGGGCGCGTTCGAGCAGCACATTGCCGCGCACCGCATCGCTGAGATCCGGATCGGCCAGTACGGTATCGAAGCGCGTGCGCGCGGCCGCCGGATCGCCCTTGCGCATCGCCATGCGCGCCGCATTTGCGAGAATGCCGATCGCCCGCGTGTCGCTGGCGGTTTCGGCCGCGCCGTGCGCGCGCAGATAGGCGCTCTCCGCGCTTTCCCATTCGCCGGCATTTTCGTGACCGATCGCGAGACACAGTTCGGCATCGATGCCGCCATCGGCCAGCACCCAGCGTGCGCCTTCGGCAAGCGCGGCACTCGCATCCCGCTCGGCCAGCCGCATGCAGTTCAACAGGCGCTGCGCCGAGGCCATGGCGAGGCTCTGGTCCGCTTGCGATTCGTCGCGGCGCGGGATCAGGATCGGATCGACGGGCGGGGGCGCCGCCTGGAACGCGGCGAGAAACAGGGCGAAACTCAAATCAGGACGCTTTCAGGCTTTCGAGCAGCCATTCGATCTGGGCCAATAGCCGCGCGACATCCTCGATGCGCGACAGCCGGTGATCGGCATCCTTGACGAGCGTGACATGGACGTCGGCTGAACGCAGCTGGCGGGCGAGGCGAACCGAATATTCCCAGGGGACGTCGCGATCCTGCTGGCCATGGGTGAGCCGCACCGGGCAATCGATGGCGATCTCTGTGCCAAGCAGACGGCTGGCTTCGCCGCTTTCGAAAAAGGTGCGCGTGGTGACATAGGGCGAACCGTCATAGTCCGACGGCTGTTCGAGCCGCCCGTCGCGCAGGATGGTCAGCTTCTCGTCCTGGGTGAAGCCCCAATCCGTAAAATCGGGCGCCGCCGCGATGCCGACCAGCGCCGAGACACGCTCGGGATGCGCGAGCGCGCAGAGCAGCATCAGCCAGCCGCCCATCGAGGAGCCGATCAGCACGACCGGGCCGAGCACCAGCGCATTGACGAGGTCCATCACGTCGTCGCGCCAGTCGGTAAGTTTCTGCGTCTCGAAATCGCCGTCGCTCGATCCGCATCCGGCATAGTCGAGCAGCAGGCAAGCGCGGTTCTCCGCCTCAGCATAGGCCATGATCGCGCCCGCCTTGGAACCGGTCATGTCGGACATATAGCCGGGCAGGAAGACGAGCGTCGGCCCGATCCCCTCGCGATGGCGATAGGCAAGGCGCGGCCGGTCGGCCCGCTCATGATAGCGCAATTCGGTCATTCGGCAGCCTCTCCCGGTGCAGGCGATTCGCGCAAGGCTGTAACCATGAATGGCGGCGATGCGAAGCCCGGTCAGTCCGCAACTTGGCGGCGCTAACGAAGGATAGACCATGCCCCTGCTTCGCACATTCTCGCGCGGCGCTGCTGCCGCCATCGCGATCTCGACCTTGGCCGTCCCGCTTTCCATCGGCGTGTCGCCCTCCGCCGCCATCGCGCAAAGCGGTGCCGAGACCGTCGCGTCCGGCCAGTTTCGCGGCGTCGGTAGATCGCACCGGTCCAGCGGGACCGCGCGTCTCGTACGCCGGGCGAATGGCGATCTCGTAGTGCAGCTCGAGGATTTCTCGGTGACCGGCGGGCCGGACTTACGCGTCTGGGTGACCGATGCTGCCAGCGTCCGCAGCGAACGCCATGCACGCCGCGCCAACCATGTCGATCTCGGCCGCTTGCAGCGCAGCCGCGGCGATCAGAGTTATGTCATTCCGGCCGGCGCGCTCGACGGCAATCACCGATCGATCGTGATCTGGTGCCGCGCTTTCGGCGTGCTCTTCGCCAGCGCGCCGCTCAGCTAAGGGTTCGGACCCACGGCCAATAGCGCTTCGGTTTGAAGCGATTTGGCTCAATGCGAGGCGGGGAGGCGATGGAATATAGACATATTTCAAGCCTTCCCAACGAAGCAGTGGGCCAAATCGGTCAAATCCCAAAGGGACGGCAAAATGGCCTCCATCTCAAACGGAAATCCACTTGGAAACAGAACCACTGTTCCCGGCGTGCATTTCCGCCCGATATGTTCGCCATTTTGACGCCGCAGCGCTATTGGCCGTGGGTCCGAACCCTAGCGACTATCGCCTCTTCGAGCTGACCGAGCCGTTCCTTGCCGAAGAACATTTCGTCGCCGACATAGAAGGTCGGGATGCCGAACGCGCCGCGATCGACCGCCGCGCTCGTATTGTCGATCAGCTTCTGCTTGATCTCGGCCTGCTGCGCACCTTCGACCAGCGCCGCGCCATCGAAACCGGATTCATCCATGGCCGCCGCATAGGCTTCGGGATCGTCCATCTTCTTCGGCGCTTCCCACATATGATGAAGGCCGGCCTCGACATAGTCCATCAGCCGCCCGTCGCGCTCGGCGACCAGAGCCCCGCGCTGGAGCAGCACCGTATTGACCGGAAAGTGCGGGTTGAAGGTGAAGTCGGATAGCTCGTGTTTGGCGATGAACCGTCCGAATTCGAGCTGCTCATAGGCGAGCTTGTTGGGGATCGGCGCATAGGCGACCATCGGCGCCTTGTTGCCGGTCGCCTTGAATATCCCGCCCAAAAGGCAGGGGATATAGTTGAACTTTGCGCCGGTCCGCTCGGCGATACCGGGCAACACGCGATGGACGAGATAGGCGTTGGGGCTCGCAAAATCGAAAATGAAATCGACGGTGGTGCTCATGTCTACCAAGTCTCCTTCCAGGGCCTGAGGTCCAGCTCATGCGTCCAGGCGCTGCGCGGCTGTTTATGCAGCATGACGTAATTTGCCGCGATCGCGTCGGGCGACAGGATCGCGTCCGCGTCGCGCTTCGCATCCACATCGGGCACATTTTCGCGAATGAATTTCGAGTCGATCGCACCGTCGATCACGACATGGGCGACATGGATGTTTTTGGGCCCGAGTTCGCGTGCCATGGACTGAGCGAGTGCGCGCAGCGCGAATTTCGCGCCGGCGAACGCGCTGTAACCCGGTCCGCCGCGCATGCTGGCCGTCGCGCCGGTAAACAGGATCGTACCGCGCTCACGCCCGATCATGCGTTTCGCGACTTCGCGGCCCATCAGGAAGCCGGCAAAGGCCGCCATCTCCCAGACCTTGCGATAAACGCGGGCCGTCGTTTCGGTGATGGGGAAGTTCACATTCGCGCCTATATTGAAGACTGCAACCGCGATCGGGCCGATATCGGCCTCGATACGCTCAACGAGTTCGACCATGGCGTCTTCGTCGCGCGCATCGGTGGGCAGAGCATGCGCCGTTCCGCCGTCCGCGCGAATATCGTCCGCCAGTTTCTCGAGCGCGTCGCCATGACGCGGCCGGCGAACGAGACAGGCCTGATAGCCTTCTTTGGCAAAGGCGCGCGCGACGGCGCCGCCGGTATCGTCTCCGGCACCGATCACGAGACAGGCTCCATCCGGTACAGTGGCCATCGCCAGAACGATGGCGACTTCTTCGATCGAGTGCAATCGCCACGCGCTTGATCGCGCGGATCGGCACCGCTATCTTCCAAGACATGGTACGCGAACGCACCACACTCACGACCACGACGACCTCGGGCAACCGGGGGCGGACGGTCGCGGCGTAAATCGCGGACCCCGCCACCCGGTTTCGGGTGGCGCCGCGCCAGCTTCCTGAAACCGGTTCCAGACTTTGCAAGGCGCGGAGAAGCGATCATGCGCTATTATATCGACACCGAATTCAACGGCACCGGCGGCCAGTTGCTCAGCATTGCACTCGTGCGGGAGGACGGCGCGCATTTCTACGAAGTGCTCCACGCGCACGAGCTCGTCGTGCCTTGGGTGAAGGACCATGTCGTTCCGCATTTCGGCCGGGAGCCGATCGCACGGTTGCAGGCGGTCAAGAAGATGCAGAAATTCCTGCGCAAGGATGTCAAAGAGGGAGGGGGTCCGCACATCTTCATTGCCGACTGGCCCGAAGACATATCCCATTTCTGCGCGATGCTGCTGCGCGATCATGGCAAGCGCAATGACCCGTTCCAGTTCGCCTGCCTGCTGCTGAACCTTCCCGGCTTCGACACCGCGCAGGCGAGCGAAACCCCGCACAATGCGCTGGCCGATGCCGAAGCGCTGGCAGCTTATGTGGAAGCCAATCTTGCCGGCGAGCGCGACGATATGTGCGCCGAAGACCTGGCCCTGGTGCGCAATGCGTGCGCGGCGGATGGCCTTGCGGAAACGGGAACCGTAAAGGCATAGGGCCAGCAGCGGATTCCGACAGACATGATGTGAATGGAAGTGTGAGACGATGACCGAAGTCCTCAAGATCAGCCTGCCCGACGGATCGGTGCGCGAGATGGAAGCCGGTGCGACGCCGGCCGACGTCGCCGCCGCGATCGGTCCCGGGCTCGCCAAGGCCGCGCTCGCCGCGCGCGTCGATGGTGAGGTGCGCGATATTGGCCGGCCCTTCGACGGCGATGCCGAGCTGGAACTGATCACGGCGCGCAACGAGGCCGACGCGCTCGAACTCGTCCGGCATGACTATGCGCATGTCCTCGCCGAAGCCGTGCAGGCACTCTGGCCCGGCACCCAGATCACCTTCGGACCGGCGACCGATGACGGCTTCTATTATGACGTGATGGCACCCGAGAGCCGCGAGCCGTTCGGCATGGATGATCTGCCCGCGATCGAGGAAAAGATGCGCGAGATCATCAAGGCCGACAAGCCGCTGCGCCGCGAAGTCTGGTCGCGCGAGCAGCTGATCGAGAAATGGGAGGGCGAAGGCGAAACCTTCAAGGCCGAATGGGCGAAGGAGCTGCCCGAAGACGAGGAACTGACCGTCTACTGGTCGGGCGACGACTGG
The DNA here is from genome assembly GCF_052168295.1 of Parasphingopyxis sp. Taxonomy (GTDB): domain Bacteria; phylum Pseudomonadota; class Alphaproteobacteria; order Sphingomonadales; family Sphingomonadaceae; genus Parasphingopyxis. Next base: position 40,924 of record NZ_JBQLZN010000034.1, read on the forward strand.
CTCGACATGTGCCGCGGCCCGCATCTCGCCAGCACCGGCAAGCTCGACCCGCAGGCCTTCAAGCTGATGCGCGTCGCGGGCGCCTATTGGCGCGGCGATCAGCGCAATGCGCAGCTCACCCGCATCTACGGCACGGGCTGGCTCAACAAGAAGCAATTGAAGGCGCATCTCCATCGGCTCGAAGAGGCCGCAAAGCGCGATCATCGCAAGCTCGGGCGCGAGATGGATCTCTTCCACCTGCAGGAAGAGGCGCATGGCAGCGTCTTCTGGCATCCGCAGGGCTACAAGATATGGCGGGCGCTAGAAGCCTATATGCGCCGGCGGATGGATGCCGCCGGCTATCGCGAGGTCAAGACACCGCAGGTGATGGACGCGCGGCAATGGGAACAATCGGGCCATTGGGGCAAGTATCGCGAGAACATGTTCGTCATCCCTGACGAGGTGCCGAACACTGAGGACGAGGGGCCGCTCGTTTCCGACGATGCAGACTGGATGGCCCTGAAGCCGATGAACTGCCCGGCGCATGTGCTTATCTTCAAGCAGGGCATTACCAGCTATCGCGACCTCCCGATCAGGCTGGGCGAGATGGGATGCTGCCATCGCAACGAGCCGCACGGCGCGCTACACGGCATCCTGCGCGTGCGGCAGTTTACGCAGGACGACGCGCATATCTTCTGCACCGAAGATCAGGTCGTTGAGGAGGTTCGCGCCTTCTGCAAACTTGTCGATACAGTCTACAACGATTTCGGCTTCGACTATCAGATCAAGCTCGCGCTGCGCCCCGAGAAACGCTTCGGTTCGGACGCAATGTGGGACAAGGCCGAGGAAGAATTGCGCCAGGCTGTCATCGACGCCGGCATGGCAAGCGAAGACTATGGCTGGGAAGAACTGCCCGGCGAAGGCGCCTTTTATGCGCCCAAGCTCGAATGGCACCTGACCGACGCGATCGGGCGGACCTGGCAGATCGGCACGATGCAGTCTGACCGGGTGCTGCCCGAGCGGCTCGACGCCAGCTATATCGGTGAGGATGGCGAGAAGCACCGCCCGGTGATGCTGCACCGCGCGATCTTCGGCACTTTCGAACGCTTTATCGGCGTGCTGATCGAACATTTCGCCGGCAAGTTGCCGCTTTGGATCGCGCCGACCCAGGCAGTTGTCGCAACGATCGTATCGGATGCCGATGATTATGCGCGCGCAGTCGCCGAAAAGCTGGAAGCGGCCGGTATTCGCGTCGAGGCCGATCTCAGGAATGAGAAGATCAATTACAAGGTGCGCGAACACAGCCATGCCAAGGTCCCGAACCTGCTCGTCGTCGGCATGCGCGAGGCTGAAGAAGGCACTGTAGCGCTGCGCCGGCTCGGATCGGACGAGCATCAGAAGGTCATGGCCGTCGACGAACTGGTTACAATGCTGGCCGAGGAGGCGACGCCGCCGGACTTGCGCTAACTTGTCAGACCTTCGCGCCGCACCGGCCCGCACCCCCTCCCGACCTCCCATGAGAATACCCTGATTGGGAGGTCGGGAGGGGGTGCGGGCCGGTGCGCCGATTTCCCGGTGGGGAAATTCTGACAAATCAATCCGCATCTTTGATTCCGCGCCGAACCACCGTATATTAGGGCCATTGCGCAGCATTGCGCCGACACAAAAGGAGATACAGCTATACGTCCCCCGCTTTCCCGCCGCCCCGCGGCGCCGCCGATGAACGGCCCCCGCTATAATCAGTTCATTCAATCGCCGAAGGTCCGCGTGATCGACGAAAATGGCGAAAATCTGGGCGTACTGCTGACCAATGAAGCGATCGAGCAAGCCGCCGATGTCGGCCTCGATCTTGTCGAAGTTTCCCCCAACGCCGATCCGCCCGTCGCAAAGTTTCTCGATGTCGGGAAATACAAATACGAGGCCCAGAAAAAAGCCAATGCTGCGCGCAAATCGCAGAAGACGCAGGACATCAAAGAGATCAAGATGCGCCCGAACATCGACGATCACGATTACGACGTGAAGATGAAGAAGGTGCACCAGTTCATCGACGATGGCGACAAGGTGAAGGTCACTCTGCGCTTTCGCGGCCGCGAACTCTCCCACCGCGAACTCGGCATGGACCTCCTCCGCCGCGTACAGGAAGACACCAAGGAAACCGCGAAGACCGAAGCCCATCCGAAGATGGAGGGTCGGCAGATGCTCATGGTGCTCGCGCCGAAATAGGCGCCACCGTCATTCGCAATTGAATCTGCGGTCCGGCAGGCGCATGGGCGGCTGTCATGGGCGCCGCGCGCTACGCCTTTCCGCTGTTCCTCCTCGGCAGCATCATATTGTCCGCCGGGCCACTCTTCGTGCGGCTGGCGGATGTCGGCGCGATACAATCTGCATTTTGGCGGCTGGCCATCGGGGCGCCGCTTCTCCTGCTGCTCGTCCGGTCGGTCGAGGGCCGTTTCCCGGCGCTGCCGCAGGGGAAGAGCGCGCTCTGGCTCGTACTCGGCGGCCTGTTTTTCGCCGCCGATCTCGGCAGCTGGCATCTCGGGATCGAGCGCACGACGCTGGCCAACTCGACGCTGCTCGGCAACGCGACCGCCTTCCTCTTTCCGATCTGGGGATATCTGGTGGTACGCCGCTGGCCGACGCCGGTCGCCGGGCTCGCGCTTATGCTGGCAGCGGCCGGCATCGTCACGCTTGCCGGACAGTCAGCCTCGGTATCGCCCGCCAATCTGCGCGGCGATCTGCTCTGCCTCCTCGCCGCCGTCTTCTACACCGCTTATCTGATCGTGATGAACAAGGCGCGGGCCGGCCTGTCGGCACTCTCGGCCCTCGCCTTCGCCACATCGGCCGGTGCGCTATTCCTGCTGCCGGTCGCGCTGTTGAACGGTGGCGCGTTCTGGCCAACGGACTGGACGCCCCTGCTTCTCCTCGCGCTCAGCAGCCAGGTCGCGGGTCAGGGGCTGATCATTTACGCATTGCCGCATCTTTCGCCGCTGGCGAGCGGCGTGGGGCTGCTCGTTCAGCCGCTCTTCTCGGCGTTGCTCGGCTTCCTCTGGTTCTCCGAAATTCTCACTTCAATCGATATCGCGGGCATGGCGATGATCTTCGTCGCCATCCTGCTGGTTCGCCGGCCGAGTGCTGCCGAGCCGCGTATCGAAAAGCGCGTGCCGCCCTCGCTCGGCGGCGCGCAGGCACCCGATAGATAGGGCGCCGAACTATTCCTCCGGCATCTCAGCCGGCGGCTCCCATAATTCTATCGCATTACCTTCCGGATCGTGGACACGGGCGAAATGGCCGTAGCTGCCATCCATGTCCCACTCGTCCTTACGCAGTACTTCGATGCCCGCCGCCTCAAGCTTGCCGGTCAGCGCCGCGAGATCGTCGACACGGAAATTGAACATGAACGCCTTGTCGTCGGCAAAATAGTCGCTGTCCTGTTTGAATGGCGCAAAGACAGTCGGCCCAGCCGCCTGCTGCCAGATACTGTCGCCGCCGCCAAAGCCGAAATGCTCGCGATACCATTGGGTAAGCGCGTCGGGATCCTTCGCCCGGAAAAAGATGCCGCCCATTCCTGTAACTTCCATGCGCTCTCTCCAGCTGTTTTCGATTCCCTAACCATTTGCATAATGCGAAGCGCGCGACCGAGCCAGATTCAGCTGTGTTGCCGAAACGCATCACTGCGGCATCCTCACATGTTCGGATCGGTGGATTTGCTGGCGTTTTCCAACGGAAAACCTAGAAAGGCGCCAACTAAAACAAAACAAAATTCGCGAACTGGAGACGAACCCATGCGTAAATCCTTCTTGCTTGCGACCGCCGGTCTTGCGGCGATCGCTTCCCCCGCCATCGCACAGGACACGGACACCCCGACCGATGTCGCCGAAAATGCGTCGACCAGCGACAATGTCATCGTCGTGGTCGCGCAGGGCCGCGAACAGCGGCTGCAGGACGTTCCGATCGCCGTCAGCGCGGTCAACGCCGAAAGCCTGCAGAATTCGGGCGCCAACGATATCCGGCAGCTGAACCAGCTCGCCCCCTCGCTGCTCGTCTCCTCGACCGGTAACGAAGCGAACGGCTCGGCCCGTATCCGCGGTATCGGCACGGTCGGCGACAACCCGGGCCTCGAAAGTTCGGTCGCGGTCTTTATCGACGGCGTCTACCGGTCGCGCTCCGGCGCCGGCCTCAACGAACTCGGCCCGGTCGAGCGCGTCGAAGTGCTGCGCGGACCGCAGGGTACGCTGTTCGGGCGGAACGCTTCGGCGGGCCTCATCAACATCGTGACCCAGGGCCCGACCTTCGACATGGAAGGCTACGCCGCGGCCACCTACGGCAATTTCGACACGATCCGGCTCGAGGGCGGTCTGAACTTCCCGGTCAGCAACACGGTCGCTGCACGTATCGACGGCGTCTATCTGGAGCGCGACGGTTTCTACACCGACCGCGTTAACGGCGGAACGGTCAACGATCAGGATCGCTATCTCCTGCGTGGCCAGCTGCTCTGGGAGGCGACGCCCGATCTCAGCTTCCGCCTGATCGGCGACTATTCGAACAAGGACGAGGAATGCTGCGCAGCGGTCTTCGTGACACCGGAGATCGCGCCGGGCGCGACGCTGAATGCGGCGCTGGATCCGTTTGCGGGCCCCGCCGGCAGCGGCTCGCTCGTCAGCACGCAAAACCCGATCATTCCGGTGCTGCTCGCACTGGGCCAGGATCCGCGGGCCTTTACCGACGATCCCTATGACCGGAACATTTATCCGACAGCCGGGCGATCCTATGCCGGCGAAACCGAGGACTGGGGCATTTCGCTGCAGGCCGATTGGGATTTTGGCGGCGCCCAGCTGACCTCGATCACGGCCTATCGCGAATATGACAACAACCAGGCGTCCGACACAGATTACACAGGCGTCGACATCCTGTTCCGCGCACCGGGCGACGACGCCGGTGCGCGCCGCTTCGAAACCTTCAGCCAGGAACTGCGCCTGCAGGGCGAGGCTTTTGACGGCGTGCTCGACTGGCTGGTCGGCGCCTATTACGCGAACGAGGATCTGACGGTTACCGACAATCTGCAGTTCGGCAGCCAGTATGGGGCATTCGCACCGTGCCGGATCATCCTGGCGGTCAACCCGGCGCTCGTATCGCCGGGCGGGCAGGGCTGTCTGAGCCCGACGGGTCGCGCGATCCTCGAAGGCACGGCGCCGGGCACGATGCCGGCCTTCGGCGCGGCGACGCCGGCCATTCTTGGCGGCCTCGACATTCTGTCGCAGGTGAACAGCGTCGGCTCGAACGGCACGCGCTACATGCAGAACAGCGAAAACTTCGCCTTCTTCACGCATAATATCATTCACATCACCGACAATCTCGATCTGACGATCGGTGCGCGGTACACGAATGAGACGAAGACGCTCGATATCGATTTCAATAACACGAACGGCTTCTGCCCGACGCAGCGCGCGCTGCAGACCCCGCTTCTCGCCACGCCGCTGGCTGGCTTGGCCGGGGGCCTCATCTCGCTGACCTGTCAGGGCAACTCCTCGACCGAACTCAACGCGCTCAACATTACCGACGAGCGCAACGAGGAGGAGTTCACCGGTACGATTGTGCTCTCCTACCGTCCGGTCGACGATCTGCTGCTCTACGCCAGCTATTCGCGCGGCTATAAGGCGGGCGGCTTCAACCTTGACCGTTCGGCGTTGACCGGCGCGTTCTACAGCCCCGCCGACATTACCGGACAGACCAACCTGTCCGTGATCGTCGGACCGGCCGTGCTCAACGACCCGGCCAATCTGCAGTTCGACGAGGAAACGGTCGACGCGTTCGAAATCGGCGCCAAATATACGGGCCGCGATTTCACGATCAGCGCCGCCGCCTTCCGGCAGGAGTTCAGCAATTTCCAGCTGAACACCTTCAACGGCACGGTCTTCCTGGTGCAGAACATCAATAGCTGCGGCACCGATCTCGGCGGCGCGGATCGGGACACCGGCGGCCTGACGGGCGCCTGTGCACCGGACGATGTCGAGCCGGGCGTGATCTCGCAGGGTGTGGAAGTCGAAGCGACGCTCAATCCGACCGACTATCTCGCCTTCAACGCGGGCTTCACCTATGTCGATACGTCCTATGAGAACGACCTGATCGGCCGCGACAATGGGACGCCACTCGATCCGGCGCTGCGCCTCCTGCCCGGCGATCAGCTTTCCAACGCACCGGACCTCGTCGTCACGGGCGCGATGAGCTGGACGCCGCCGATCGGCAATAGCGGCCTGAGCGGTCTCTTCTATCTGAACACGCGTATGACGAGCGGGTACAACACCGGTTCCGACCTGCTGTTCGGCAAGGAGCAGGAATCGTTCATCGTCGTGAACGGCCGTATCGGCATCCGCGGACCGGACAATCGCTGGTCGCTGGAAGTCTGGGCGCAGAACCTCTTCGACGAGGACTATACCCAGGTCGCATTCAACACGCCGTTCATCGCACCGCAGCAGACCTATTCGGCGTTCCTCGCCGAGCCGCGGACCTATGGCGTGACGGTTCGCACGCGCTTCTAGGTCGCTCAACGCGACGTAAAATCGAAGGAGCCCGCGCCGGTAAAACGGCGCGGGCTCTTTTCTTTGGACCGTAACAATGTGTTGAAGCGGCCCGCTTTCCCCGGCATGGACGGCTGATGGCGCTCGACTCCCTCATGGTGAAGATCGCGGTGATCGGTGTCGCCGGGGTCGGAGCGCAATGGGTTGCCTGGCGGACGGGCCGGCCGGCCATCGCGCTCATGCTGATCACCGGAATCCTCGTCGGGCCGGTCAGCGCGCTCATCCCGCACGAATTTTTCCGCGGAGGCCTCATAAATCCCGAAAGAGATTTCGGGGCTCTGATGGAGCCCATCATCAAACTCGCCGTCGCCGTGATCCTGTTCGAAGGCGGGCTGAGCCTCAATTTCCGGGAGTTGCGGCATGCCGGATGGGCGGTGATGCGGGTCGTCGTGATCGGCGTGCCGGTCGGCTGGGTTCTGGGCACGCTCGCCTGCCATTACGGGGCGGGGCTGAGCTGGGAGGTTTCGGCCCTGTTCGGCGGCATTCTCGTCGTCACCGGCCCGACGGTCATCGGGCCCATGCTGCGGACGCTCCGCGTCGGCCAAAGGGCGTCGAACATTCTGAAATGGGAGGGGATCGTCAACGACCCCATCGGCGCCCTGCTCGCGGTCTTCATCTTCGCCTATATCACTTATGGCGGATCAGGTACCAGCATCGCGGCGATCAGCTTCGACGTTATCGCCTCGACCTTCATCGCCGCCTTACTCGGCGCGGCCTTGGGATGGGGCGTCACCTGGTTCTTTCCGCGCGGCTATGTGCCCGAATATCTGAAGGCACCGATACTGCTCATCGTCGTCATCGGCGGCTTCGTCGTGGCCGATATCATCCAGCACGAAACCGGGCTCGTGACGGTCACGATAATGGGCGTCGTGATGGCGAACCGGCCGATGTTCTCCAGCCAGGCTCTGCGCCGGTTCAAGGAGGATCTCGCGGTCCTCCTGATATCCGGCGTCTTCATTCTCCTGTCGGCAACGCTCGATTGGGAAGTGATTACGAGCTTCCAGACCACGTCGCCCGATCCGATCGAGGGCGTGTTGCGCTTTGTCGGTTTCCTGGTTCTGCTGCTGTTCGTCGTCCGGCCGTTGACCATTCTCATCTCGCTCTTGTTCTCGAACGTGCCGTGGAACGAGCGGCTCTTCATCGCCTGGATCGCGCCCCGCGGTATCGTCGCCGTGGCGATTACCGGCCTCTTCGCGATCCGCCTCATGGACTTCGGCGTCGAGGATGCCGAAGCGCTTATCCCGCTATCGTTCGGCGTCGTGATAGCGACGATATTCGCGCACGGATTTACGGCCCGGTGGTGGGCGGAGCGTCTCGGCCTCGACCAAGGACCGGCGAACGGCGTGCTGCTCGTCGGCGCCAACCGCTGGACGATCGATTTCGGCGAGCTGCTCAAGAAGATGGAGATCCCGGTCACGATCGCCGACCCGTCGCAATATGCGCTGCGCGCCGCCAAGAGGCGCGAGCTTTCGATCTATCGCGGCGACATTCTGGACGAAGTCACGCAGGAAAATCTCGACCTCGGCCAGTTCCAGGAATTGATCGCGGCGACCGAGAACGACGCCTATAATGCGCTGATCTGCGACAATCTCGGGCCTGAAATGGGTTATGATTCGGTCAGCCAGATCGGCACCGACCGCGACCGCGCCGCCTATCATGCGCGCGGCCGGGTGCTGATGCGATCGGGCCCGACGATCGACGACCTGCTCAAGGCCGAGGACGCCGACTGGGTGTTCACGCGCACCAAGATCACAGAAAAATTCACGGTCGACGATCTGAAGAAGAATCTCGATTCCGAAGCGCTGCTCATTTGCGTGCTGAAGCCCGACAAGCGCCTGCTCTTCTATTCGACGGATGCCAGGCCCGTGGTCGAGCCCGGTGATATCGTGGTCAGCTATGCGCCGCCCGAAACGCCGCGCGAGCAGCTCGAAAAACGCGAGCGCCCGAATACACCGCCCGAGCCGGAACCGGCCTAGGCCGCCTCTTCTTCTTTGATGTCCGGCACCGCCGCCGCTTCGAGCAGCCGTTTCTGCAGCGCTTTCAAGCGTGGCCCGTTCAGGATCTTCTCGCCGAAAAGATCGGTTACGTAGAACGTATCGACCGCGCGTTCGCCATAGGTGGCGATATGCGCCGAGCGGATCGTCACCCTGGACTGGAACAGCGCATGGGTCAGGCTGTTGAGCAGGGCCGGCCGATCCAACGCGTTGACCTCGATCACCGTATAGCGGTTCGACGCCTTGTTATCGATGAGGACAAGCGGCTGGATATGGAACGCCTCCGCTCGGGTACGCGCCAGCGGCCGGGCTTCGAGCCGTTCGCGCATCTTGTGCTTGTTCGCCAGCGCATCGCGGATCGCCGTCTCAAGCCGCTGCAACTGCCGGGCATCGGCGAAGGTGCCGCCCAGCGGATCCTGAACGAGGATGTTATCGAGCGCCATGCCATCGCGGGTCGTATAAATGCGCGCGTCGATGACGTTCGCGCCGGCCATGTCGACCGCTCCAGCCAAACGGTAGAAGAGGCCAGGATGATCGGCCGTGTAGACGGTGACCATCGTTGCCCCGCGATCTGAATCCGGCTGCGTTACGATGGAGAGTTTCTCATCCTGCGCCTCGGCTTCGGCCATCTGCCGGGCGTTTGCCGCGGCGGTATCTACATTCTCGGCAATCCAATAGGCCTTGGGCATCCGCTTGAAGAGGCGTTCGGTATCCGCCTCCGGCCAGTCGAGCGCCGCGGCGAGCGCATCCTGCGCTTCGGCGATGCGCGTCCGGCGGCCATGATGTTTGTGGCCCAGGCGCAGCGTCTCTTCCGCGAGTTCGTACAGATCGGTGAGCAGTTGCCGCTTCCAGTCGTTCCAGACGCCCGGACCGACCGCGCGGATATCGACGACGGTCAGCACGAGCAGAAGCTTGAGCCGTTCGGGGCTTTTCACCGCCAGCACGAAATCCTCGATCGTCTTCGGGTCGGCGAGATCGCGCTTGAAGGCGGTCGCCGACATCAGCAGATGCCAGCGCACCAGCCAGGCGACAGTCTGCGTTTCGCCCGCGTCCAGCCCCAGCCTCGGGCACAGCTTCTCGGCCACCTCCGCGCCGAGGATCGAATGATCGCCGCCCCGGCCCTTCGCGATATCGTGGAGCAGGACGGCAACGTAGAGCACGCGGCGTGAGACGAGCTTCCCCATCACCTCATGCGAGAGCGGATGATCGTCTTTCAGCCGGCCATTCTCGATCTTCGCCAACAGGCCGATCGCCCGGATCGTATGCTCGTCGACCGTATAATGGTGATACATGTCGAACTGCATCTGCGCGACGACACGGCCGAAATCGGGAATGAAACGGCCGAACACGCCGGCCTCGTTCATCCAGCGCAAAACGATTTCGGGGTCGCGCGGGCTCGTCAGAACGTCGAGGAACAGCGCATTGGCGCGCTTGTTTTTGCGGATTTTCGCCACCAGCTTCTCGTCGCGGGCCGCCTGGCGCATCGCGACCGGATGGATTTCGAGGCCATGCTCGTCGGCAAGCGCGAACAGCTCGATCAGGCGCACCGGGTCTTCGGCGAAAAACCCGTCATCGGGAATCGACAGCCGGCCGCGATCGAGCGTGAAGCCGTTGAGCTTGCGCGGCTTGCGCCGCAATGTCGGCATGACGAAACGGCGGCCGCGCGGGCCATATTGCTCGTCGAGATGCGCGAGGAATACGCCAGTGAGATCGCCGACCTGTTTCGCGATCAGGAAATAATGCTGCATGAACCGTTCGACCGCCGATTTGCCGGTGCGTTCGGCATAGCTCATCCGTTCGGCGATCTCGCGCTGCACATCGAACGTCAGCCGCTCTTCCGGGCGATTGGCGATCAAATGGAGGTGGCAGCGCACCGCGAGCAGGAAATCGCGCGCCTTGCGGAACTGCTTGAGCTCGTCGGATGTGAGCAGGCCGTGCTCGACCAGCTCGCCCAGATCGCGGACTTTATGGACGTAACGCCCGATCCAGAAAAGCGTGTGCAGATCCCTGAGGCCGCCCTTTCCGTCTTTCACATTGGGTTCGACAACATAGCGGCTGTCGCCCATCCGCTCGTGCCGGCGGTCGCGTTCGGCCAGTTTCTCGGCGGTAAAGGCTTGCGCCGTGCCCTCGACGACCTCGGCGTAGAAGCGCCGCGTCGCCTCGTCGTAAATGTCCTCGTCGCCCCATAGGTAGCGGGCCTCGAGCAGTGCCGTGCGGATGGTCATGTCGCTTTTCGCCATGCGCACCATATCGTCGAGCGAGCGGCTCGAATGGCCGACTTTCAGCCCGAGATCCCAAAGCGTGTAGAGGATCGATTCGATGACCTGCTCGCACCAGGGCGGCTGCTTGTAGGGCGTCAGGAAACCGATATCGAGATCGGAAAAAGGGGCGAGTTCGCTGCGCCCATAACCGCCCACGGCGATCAGCGTCAGCCGCTCGGCGTCGGACGGGTTGCTGTTCGAATAGAGCCGCTGGACGGTGAAATCGTAGATAAGCCGCAACAGCTGATCGTAGAGAAAGGAGTAGCTGCGCGCGATGATCGATCCGCGCGACGGCTTCGCCTCCAGCCGGGCCGCGATCTCCGCGCAGCCGGCGTCCATCGCTGTGCGCAATTCGGTGACGGCCGCCTGGCGCAATGCCGCCGTCCCCTCTGCCTCCAGCGCATGGAGCTTGGCAGCGATCTCGCGCCGGTCGATAATTGCACGCCGCTTCGGTATGGAGCTGTTCGCCATGACCTCAATCTAGGCGTCGCCGGCTTCGTCCGCCAGCCGCTTGAGCCGATAGACGAGATCGAGCGCTTCGCGCGGGCTGAGATCGTCGGCATGGATGGCGTCGAGCGCTTCGCGCAAAGGGTCCGTTTGCTCTTCTTCCTGCGCGATCTCGGCGGTGAAAAGCGGCAGATCGTCCAATCCGGCCGCCAGACCGCCGGTCGACGCGCGGCCGGCTTCGAGCTTGGCCAATACCGATTTCGCGCGCGCAACCGTGTCTTTCGGCAGTCCGGCGAGTTTCGCGACGGCCAGCCCATAGCTGCGGTCCGCCGGCCCGTCGGCCAATTCGTGGAGCAATACGAGATCGCCCTTCCATTCGCGCGCCCGGACATGATGCAGGGACAACGCATCGAGCCGTTCGGCGAGGCGCGTCAGCTCGTGATAATGCGTCGCGAACAGGCAGCGGCAGCGGTTCGCGTCATGGACGGTTTCGACCACCGCCCAGGCGATAGCGAGGCCGTCATAGGTGGAGGTGCCGCGCCCGACCTCGTCGAGGATCACGAGACTGTTCTCGGTCGCCTGGGCGAGGATGGCGGCGGTCTCGACCATTTCCACCATGAAGGTCGACCGGCCGCGCGCCAGATTGTCCGACGCCCCGACGCGAGAAAAGAGCTTATCGACGATGCCGAGTTCCGCGGATGCAGCGGGCACATAGCTGCCCGCCTGGGCGAGCACGGCGATCAGCGCGTTTTGCCGGAGGAAGGTCGACTTGCCGCCCATATTCGGGCCGGTGACCAGCCAGAGCCGCTCTTCGGGCGCAAGGCGGCAATCATTGGCGACGAACCGCTCGCCCTGCTGCTCCACCGCCTGCTCGACCACAGGATGCCGCCCGCCCTCGACCTGGAAGCATGCATGAGCGGCCAGTTTTGGCCGGGTCCAATTGCAGATGGCCGCCTGCTCGGCGAGCGCTGACGCCACATCGAGCCGCGACAGCGCATCGGCCGTCGCAGCGATCCGTTCCTTGTCGGCAAGCACGGTGGCGATCAGGTCTTCGAGGTGCGCGGCCTCTGCCGCCAGCGCATGCGCGCCAGCCTGAATGACCCGCTGCGCCTCGTCATGCAGATCGGGCGCATTGAAGCGCACGACTCCGGCCAGTGTCTGGCGGTGCGTAAAGCCCGAATCGGCGTTCATCAGCGGATCGGCATGTTTGGACGGCACTTCGATATGATAGCCGAGCACATTGTTGTGCTTGATCTTGAGGCTCTGGATGCCGGTGGCCTCGCGATAGCGCGCCTCCAATGCGGCGATCGCCTTGCGCCCGGCGCCCGCCGTTTCGCGCAGATCGTCGAGCGCGGCGTCATAACCTTCGGCGATATAACCGCCCTTCGCCGCGTCGATCGGCGGTTCGGGCACCAGCGCGCGGGACAGGTGATCGGTCAGCCGTCCATGGCCGGTCAGCGGCGGCAGCAATTCAACCAGTAGCGCGGGCGGCGTTTCGATCCGCGACAGGCGCATATGGAGATCCCGCGCCGCGCCGAGCCCGTCCCGCAACAGGCCGAGATCGCGCGGCGTGCCCCGCCCGGCGACAAGACGGCCGAGCCCACGTCCGATATCTGGCAATGCCTTGAGCGCGGCGCGCAGAGTGTCCCGCAGCCCTGCATCGCGCTCGAACAGTGTAACGAGATCGAGCCGGGCGGTGATCGCCTCGCGCGCGGTCAGGGGTGCGGCGATATCGGCGGCGAGCAACCGCGCGCCGGCGCCGCTGACAGTCCGATCGATACAGCCGAGAAGGCTGCCAGCGCGACCGCCGCCAACCGCTTGTGTCAGTTCCAGACTTTCCCGCGTCGCAGAATCGATCAGCATATGATCGCCGGTGCGATGACGCTGCGGCGGTTGCAGGAACGGCAGATCGCCCTGCCCGGCGGTCTCGAGATAGGCGAGCAGCCCGCCCGCGGCCGCCAGCTCCGCCCGGTCGAAATCGCCGAACCCGTCGAGCGTCGCCACGCCGAAGAGCTTCTTCAGCCGTTTCTCCGCCGCGATGCTGCTGAAATCGCTCTTCGGGCAAAGCTGCGCGTGCGCCGGCGCGTTCGCGAAATTCTCCGGCACGATCAGTTCCGCCGCAGACAGGCGCGCGAGTTCGGCGTCGAGCATATCGGGCGCGGCTGCCGACAGAATGAACCGGCCAGTCGAGATATCGGCCGCCGCGATGCCGATCTTCTCGCCGGTCTCGGTCGCCGCGACCAGCCAGTTCTCCGCTCGCGCGTCGAGCAGCGTTTCCTCGGTCAGCGTGCCCGCCGTTACGACGCGCACGATCGCCCGCCCGACCAGCGCTTTCGACGCCCTCCCCTCTTCCTTGGCGCGCTTTTTCGCCTCTTCGGGCGACTCGGTCTGTTCGGCGATGGCAACGCGATGGCCTGCTTTTATGAGCCGCGCGAGATAGGCCTCATGGCTGTGCGCGGGGACGCCGCACATCGGGATCGGTTGCCCGTCATGCTCGCCGCGCGATGTCAGCGCGATATCGAGCGTCGCGGCGGCCGCCTTGGCGTCGTCGAAAAACAGCTCGAAGAAATCGCCCATGCGATAGAAAAGCAGGCAATCCGGCACGCTCTCCTTGAGCGCCAGATATTGCGCCATCATCGGGGTCGGCCCGCCCTTCGCCGCCTGCTTCTTTTTCGCCTTGGTCGCCATGTCGAATCCGGGGATAGCGTCTTGCCGCGACCGCCGCCATGCCTCAAAAGGCCGTGGGGTGGGCTAGCCCACTTATCCACTGGATCATCCACAGAGGGGCATGATGAGCGACCATAGCAACGTCGAATTTTCGGAACGCGAAGCGCTTCTCTTTCACGCCCATGACCGGCCCGGCAAGATCGAGATCGTGGCGACCAAACCGATGGCGACGCAGCGCGACCTGAGCCTCGCCTATTCGCCGGGCGTTGCGGTGCCGGTAAAGGCGATCGCCGACGATCCGGCTACGGCGTACGATTACACGGCGAAGGGCAATCTCGTCGCGGTCATCTCCAACGGTTCGGCGATCCTCGGCCTCGGCAATCTCGGCGCGCTCGCGTCGAAGCCGGTGATGGAAGGCAAGGCCGTGCTCTTCAAACGCTTCGCCGATGTCGATTCGATCGACATCGAGCTCGACACCGAGGATGTCGACAAGTTCATCAGCGCCGTCGAGATCATGGAACCGAGCTTCGGCGGCATCAATCTCGAGGATATCGGCGCGCCGGCCTGTTTCATCATCGAGCAGACGTTGCGCGAGCGCATGAACATCCCGGTCTTCCATGACGATCAGCATGGGACGGCGATCATCGCCGCGGCCGGCGTGATCAACGCGCTGCACCTGACGGGCCGCGACATCACCGATGTCGATATGGTCGTATCGGGCGCCGGCGCCGCCGCCATCGCCTGCACAGAACTGATCAAGGCGATGGGCGCACCGAGCGACCGCGTGCTGATGTGCGATTCCAAGGGCGTCATATACCAAGGCCGCGAAGAGGCGATGGACCAGTGGAAATCCGCCCATGCCGCGCCCACTGACAAGCGCACGTTGCGCGAGGCGATGGACGGTGCGGACATCTTCCTCGGTCTGTCCGTCGCGGGCGTCGTCGATCAGGACATGGTGAAATCGATGGGCGAGAAGCCGATCATCTTCGCCATGGCCAATCCCGATCCGGAAATCACGCCCGAAGACGCGAAGGCCGTCCGGCCCGACGCGATTATCGCCACGGGCCGCTCGGACTATCCGAACCAGGTCAACAACGTTCTCGGCTTTCCCTTCATCTTCCGCGGCGCTCTGGATGTGCGGGCAACGACGATCAATGACGAGATGAAGATTGCCGCGGCCGAAGCTCTGGCCGCATTGGCGCGACAGCAGGTGCCCGAAGAGGTCGCCGCCGCCTATGGCAAGTCTCACAGCTTTGGGCCGGACTATATCATTCCGGCACCATTCGATCCGCGGCTGATGGAAATCGTGCCGGCCGCCGTCGCGCAGGCGGCAATGGATTCGGGCGTCGCGCGTCAGCCGATCCTCGACATGGAAAATTACCGGCACACGCTGAAATCGCGGCTCAACCCGACCAATTCGGTCCTGACGCTCGCATACGAGCAGGCCCGCGCCCAGCCGCGCCGCGTCGTCTTCGCAGAGGGCGAGGAGGAGGTCGTGCTGCGGGCCGCGATCCAGTTCCGCGACGGCGGGTACGGGATTCCGGTGCTGGTCGGCCGCGACGATGTGCCGGACCGGCTGCGCAACCTCGGCGTCGACGATCCGGACAGCTTCGAATATCACAACAGCCGCAATTCGCCGCTCGTGCCGCAGATGGTCGATTTCCTCTACGACCGGCTCCAGCGCCGCGGCTTCCTGCGCCGCGATTGCGAGCGGCTCGTCAATAACGACCGCAATATCTTCGGCGCGCTATTGCTCGCGCTCGGCGAGGCGGATGTGATGATTACCGGCGTGACGCGGCAGTTCAGCCAGTCGCTCAGCCAGGTGATGAAGGTGATCGATCCGATCGCCGGCCGCCGGCCGTTCGGCATCCATATGCTGGTCGGCCGCAACCATAACGTGTTCATGGCCGATACGACGATCAACGAGCGGCCCTCGCCCGAATTGCTCGCCGATATCGCCGAGCAGACCGCCGCCGTGGCGCGCCGGATGGGCCACGAGCCGCGCGTCGCCTTCCTCTCCTATTCGACCTTCGGCAATCCGCCGGGCAACTGGCTCGAAAATATCCGCGAGGCGGTGGCGCTGCTCGACGAGCGGGGCGTAAGCTTCGAATATGAGGGCGAGATGGCGCCCGATGTCGCGCTCAACCCGCAGCTCATGAAAAGCTATCCGTTCAGCCGCCTGTCCGAACCGGCGAATGTGCTCGTGATGCCCGGCCTGCAATCGGCGAATCTGTCGGCGAAACTGCTGCGCGAGCTGGGCGGCGATGCGGTGGTCGGGCCGATGCTCGTCGGCATGGCGCATCCCGTGCAGATCGCGACCATGTCGGCGACGGCGAGCGAATTGGTGACGCTCGCCGTGCTCGCCGCCGGCGGCATCGCGCGCTAGATCTTCGGGACTATTGAAGGGGTGGCTTACCCGCCCGGGTTGTCCGCCGTACCGCCACCCTGGCTCACGCTGCCAACCCGGCCGATATTGCCGAACAGCTCGTCGAAAAAGCCGCGATTGCGGCCGAGCGTCGGCGTTTCTTCGCCATAGGGGCTGATCGAGGCGACCTGATCGACGCCCATAACGTCCACGGCCGACACGTTGCCGTTGCCGGCAAAACGTACGGCCAAGATCATCTGGTCGACGGGCCGCGGCCGGGCAAAGGCGAGCTGCCGCGAATCCCGCGACACATAATACCAGGTCGGCGTTTCGCTGTCGGTCGTGAACTGGCTGGTGAACGTCGGGCGGCCGAGAGTCGCCTGCACCGATGCGCGATTGTCCACGCCCGGCTGGATCGACTCGATGAGTATCGCTTCGCCGAGATATCCCTGATGCGTGCGGATTTGCGCACAGCCGCTGGCGAGCACGCTCGTCGTGAACAGCGCCGCAACGCTGGCGAGGGCCGGCAGACGCCGCATTTTCCGGGCCATTTCAGTCTCCTTACGCGCAATACCCGTACAGCCGGCATTGCAACTTCACATCCGGCGCTCAATATGCGGAAGGCGGCCATGATAGCAAGGCCGCATCGCAGCAAAGAACAGACGAACGCCATGTCCTTTTTGAACCGCCTTTTCGGCAGCAACCGGCCGCGCGATGCCATGATCCCGCTCTATCGCGGTATCGTCGAGCGGGGCCGCGATCCGCAATGGTATGCGCAAGGCGGTGTCCCCGACACGAAGGATGGGCGGTTCGACATGATCGCGGCGATTCTCGCGACCATATTGCTACGCCTCGAGGCCGAGGGTGAGGCCTTCGGGGCGGAAAGCGCGCTGCTGACCGAGCTGTTCGTCGAGGATATGGACGGTCAGCTGCGCGAACTCGGCATCGGAGATATCGTCGTCGGCAAGCATATCGGAAAGATGATGGGCGCGCTCGGCGGCCGGCTCGCCGCCTACCGCAATGGTTTCGGCGCCGATGGCGATGCACCGGCAGCGCTGCGGCGCAACCTCTATCGCGGTACGGATCCGGCGGACGACGAGCTGGCCTTCACGGTCGCGCGGCTGGAGGGCTTTATCGCTGCGCTCGCCGAGCAGCCAGCTCAGACGATCGTCTGCGGCACCCTGCCCGAGCTCGCATGACGGCCGAACCCGAATTTTCGCGGCTGATCGCGATCGATACGATCGGAACCGGCGCGGCACGGCATGACATATCGGCTAGCGATGCGGAATGCGCCGCGCTGGCGGAACGGTTCGGCCTGCAATCCATCGCCAGCCTCTCGGCGCACGCCGAGATCCGGCGTGACGGCAAGACGGTGTTCGCGCAGGGCAGCGCCCGGGCCGAGATCGTGCAAAGCTGCGTCGTGACCGGCGAAGCCGTACCGGCGGAGGTCGCAGACTCATTCGATTTGCGCTTCGTGCCCGAGCATGCGCCCGCCGACGAAGAGGAGATCGAACTCAGCGCCGAGGAGTGCGAGACGCTCCCCTATTCGGGTGGCGCCATCGATCTCGGCGAGGCCGCCGCGCAGACAATCGCGCTCGCGCTCGATCCGTTCCCGCGCAGCGCCAATGCTGACGCGGCACTGCGCGAGGCGGGCGTGATCAGCGAGGAAGAAGCCGGGCCGTTCGGCGCGCTAAAGGGCTTGCGCGACCAGCTTGCCGCGAAGCGCGAGGACTAGCCTCTAAAAGGGAACGTCGTCGTCGAGATCGTCGTCGAATGCGCCGCCTGCCGGGCTCGAGCCCGAAGACTGGCCGCCGCCATAGCCGCCGTCATTACCACCGGAGCCGCCCCAGCTATCGCCGCCTGAACCACCGCCGCCGCCATCGCCGCGGCCGTCGAGCATCGTCATGCTGCCGTTGAAACCGTCTATCACGACTTCGGTCGAATAGCGGTCATTGCCGGACTGATCCTGCCATTTGCGGGTGCGGAGCTGGCCTTCGATATACACCTTACTGCCTTTGCGCAGATAGCGTTCGGCGACATTGGCGAGGCCTTCGGAAAAGATCGCCACGCTGTGCCACTCGGTCCGTTCGCGGCGCTCGCCGGTCTGCTTGTCCTTCCAGGTTTCCGACGTCGCGATGCGCAGGTTGCACACCTTGCCGCCATTGCTGAACGTGCGCGTCTCGGGATCGCGCCCGAGATTGCCGATCAGGATTACCTTGTTGACGCTGCCCGCCATGTCTTCGTCTCCTGTGAATGCGGAATCGCCGAGTCTCACGGCGCTTATTTGCGTACGGCTTAGAAAAGAGGCCGGGCTACGACAAGCGCGGGCCGCACGCGATCTGGGTGTTATTCGCGTGTCCCGTCAGCGGCCAGGATAGCGCAGCCGCCCCAGGAACCGGCTGACGCTGAACCGGCGATCGGGATCGCCGCGGAACTTCTGCTTCAGCTTCTCGAACTGCGCGACATTGCCGAGGCGGCGGTCGAGAAAGGCGACCGTGTCGGCATCTTCCTCGCTCTCATCGTCCATCCAGGCGAGGATCGTCGAACCGTAAATGCCGGCGAGTATGGTGCGCTTCGAATAGTGATTGAAATCGGTCGCCGTATCGCCGGCCAGCCGCCACATCGCGTCCGCCGAGCGCCAGCCGAGCCGGCCCGCGAGCGGCACGTTCTGCGGCATGGCAAGTATCGCGATGGCCCGGCGCAGCGCCTCCTTGTGCGGCCGCACGATATCGAGGCGTTTCAGGATCGCGGCGCGAATCCGCTTGTGCACGGGCATCGCGTCGAGCTCTTCGGCCGTGAAGGACGCCGCCATCCGGGCATCGACATGCGCGAACCAGGAATCGATCATGTCCGTCGCGCCGCCGGGAAAGGCGAGGCGCGCGGCACCCGGATCGATATCGAACTCGCTCGCCGCGCGTTCCACCGCCTCGTCCGTCCAGCCGTCGAACGCCGCATGCCCGGCAATCACGGGGGCCAGATGGCTGCGGATTTCGTCAAGCGTCGGATCGGATCGGAGAGCTTCGGCCATAGCCGTCGATATAGGGCGATTGCGGTGCGACGCCAATGCCGGAGCCGGCGGTCCACTTATCTTTAGCCACGGCTAGAAAAGTTTGGCGGGCCACCACTGGCCGAACGCGTTTCAGGCTTTATGTCTTGTGCGACAGACGGCCGAACACTCATCAGGGGATATTACATCCATGCCTTCACTCTTCGATCCGATCACGCTCGGCGCTATCGAAGCGCCCAACCGCATCCTCATGGCGCCGTTGACTCGTGGGCGCGCCACCGGCGACAGCGTGCCCAACGCGCTTATGGCCGAATATTACACACAGCGCGCCGGCGCCGGGCTGATCATCACCGAGGCGACGGGCATCAGCCGGCAAGGGCTCGGCTGGCCGGCAGCGCCCGGCATCTGGAGCGAAGAGCAGGTCGAAGGCTGGAAACAGGCGACGGTCGGCGTTCATGAGGCAGGCGGCCGCATCATCCTGCAGCTCTGGCATATGGGCCGCCTCGTCCACCCTGATTATCTGGACGGCGAACAGCCGGTGTCCGCCTCGGCGACGACCGCGCCCGGCCATGCCTATGCGCCCGATGGCAGCAAGAAGGATTATGCCGAGGCCCGTGCGCTCGATATCGGCGAAATCCCCGGCATTATCGACGATTATCGCAAGGCCGCCGCCAACGCGATGGCGGCCGGGTTCGACGGCGTGCAGATCCACAGCGCCAATGGCTATCTGATCGACCAGTTCCTGCGCGAAAACACAAATCTGCGCAACGACGAGTATGGCGGATCGCCCGATAATCGCACGCGCCTCTTGGACGAGGTTGCGCGCGCCGTCGCCGTCGAAATCGGCGCGGACCGCACCGCCGTGCGCCTCTCCCCCAATGGCGAAACCCAGGGCGCGTTCGACAGCGACCCCGATACGGTGTTCGGGCTGGCGGCGGAGAAACTCTCCGATATCGGCATCGCTTTTCTCGAGCTGCGCGAGCCCGGCCCGAACGGCACGTTCGGTCAGACCGAGCAGCCCAAGGTATCGCCGGTCATCCGCGAGAAGTTCGACGGGCCGCTCGTGCTCAATTCCGATTATGGTAAGGCCGAGGCCCAGGCCGATCTCGATGCGGGCAAGGCCGATGCGATCGCATTCGGGCGGCCATTCATCTCCAATCCGGATCTCGTCGAGCGGTTTCGCAGGGACATTCCGTTGCAGGGCGTCGCCGAAGACAAGGGCGCATGGGACTATGCGCCGACCTGGTACATGCCTGGGCCCAAGGGCTATACCGATTACCCCAAGGCCGAGGAAAGCGTCGCCGCGGAGTAAACGCAGTGCCGCCCCAAATTGTCGCGTTGGCCAATATATGATACGCTAGCGTAACAATTTGGGGAGGGAATCATGGGCATTGTGCGCCTCGGCTTTGCCGTGGGCAGCTATCTGCTGTTCTTCCTGGCATTTCTCTATCTGATCGCGTTTACCGGCAATCTGTTCGACGAAGCGGCCGCGCTTACGGGGCTGAGCGGCCTCGGCGCCTTGCCGAGCATCGATGTCGGACCCGCTGCGAGTCTCGGCACCGCGATCGCCATCAATCTCGCGCTGATTGCACTGTTCGGGATTCAGCACAGCGTCATGGCCCGACCGGCGTTCAAAAGCTGGCTGACGCGTTTCTGGCCGGGCGCGATCGAACGCAGTCTCTATGTTTTGGCGACGGTGGCGGTGCTCGTCGCGGTCTTCCTGTTCTGGCGGCCCATCACACCGTTGGTCTGGTCGGCGGAGGCCGAATGGTTGCGGATAGTGTTATGGGCGCTCTTCGTCGCGGGCTGGGTCATCCTCTTCATCGCGACCTGGCTGCTCAGCCATTTCGAACTGTTCGGCCTGCATCAGGCCTGGGCCGATTTTCGCGGAAAAGTCGTGCCCGAGATGCAGTTCCGCACGCCCCTTTTCTACAAGCTGGTGCGGCATCCGATCTATACCGGCATCTTGCTGGCCTTCTGGGCGACGCCGGACATGAGCCAGGGGCACCTGCTCTTCGCGGCGGGCATGACCGTCTATATCGTGATCGGCGTGCGCTACGAAGAGCGCGACCTGATCGCGCATCTCGGCGACCAGTATGTCGAATATCGGACGCGCGTCGGCGCGGTGATCCCGGGTATCGGCAAGGTCCGGTCGCCTTAGCGGCCTTGGCGCGCCCTAGTGTGCGGACGGGCCTGTCCGCGCCAGCATGATGGTCGCGATCATCCCGACGACAGCGGTGACGAAGGCGAGTCCGATGAGCGCGGTCAACAGGCCCATGTCGAAATTGCCGGGATTGCTCGTTTCGGGCGCGAACACCTTGCCGAAGAAACTGCCGTAGAGCATGCCCGCATTGACGCCCCAGCCGGCGGCGAAAAAGGCGTGGCGGAGCGGCGTCGGCCGCGCCATCAGCAGCGCCCCGGCGATCAGCATCGCGCCCATGATCTGATCGTCCATCCAGAACATGACCGGCCGGCCCGCGCCCCAGCTGCGATAGGCTTCGCCGAGCATCAGCGACAGCGCGAGCAGCACGGCGATAATACGCAGCGCCCTCATCGGGACGCGAAACGCTGACCGAGATCGTGAAGCGCGATGGCCGCCTTGGCCGCCTCGCCACCCTTATCCTTCTGGTCGGGCCGGGCGCGCACTTCGGCCTGTGCATCATTCTCGACCGTCAGGATACCGTTGCCGATGGCGAGCCCGTCCATGGTCAGCGCCATCAGGCCGCGCGCGCTTTCGCCCGCGACGATTTCGAAATGCCAGGTCTCGCCGCGGATGACGACGCCGATCGCGACGAAGCCGTCATAGCGGCCGGTCTCGGCCGCCATCGCGACGGCGCCCGGAATCTCAAGCGCACCGGGTACGGTGATAGTTTCATGGCTGTGCCCGGCCGCCTCGAGCGCCGCCGTCGCGCCCTCGATCAGCCAGTCGTTAAACTGATCGTAAAACCGCGCTTCGACGATCAGGAAGTGCGCCATTATGCAGCCTCCACATCGATGGCCCGCTCGCCGACGATCGACAGGCCATAGGCGTCGAGACCGACCAGACTGTGATGGGTGTTGGTCAAGAGGATCATCTCGTGCACGCCGAGCTCGGTCAGGATCTGCGCGCCGACGCCATAATCGCGCAGCTCCTCCATGTCCGGCCGCTCTTCCCCGGTCTTGAGCAGCAGCGCCTTGGTGAAGGCCCCCTGCATCGTGCGGTTGATGACGACGACGACGCCCGCGCCCTCCTCGCCGATAATCTCCATCGAGCGCGAAAGCATCTGGCCGCGCGTCCCCTCCTCGCCGAATACATCGGTGAAGGCGGACAGCGCGTGCATACGCACAAGCGTCGGCTTCTCCGGATCGACATGCCCTTTCACGAGCGCGACCTGCTCGGTGCCGGTCGCCTTGTTGAAGAAGGTCATCGCCTTCCAGTCGCCGCCCCAGCGGCTCGTGAACGGGGCTTCCGCCTTTTTCTCGACCAGATGATCATGCTTGCGGCGATAGGCGATCAGGTCCCGGATCGTGCCGATCTTGAGATTGTGGAGCTGGGCGAAGGCCATCAGGTCCGGCATCCGGGCCATGGTGCCGTCCTCGTTCATGATCTCGCAGATCACGCCCGAGGGATTGAGGCCCGCGAGCCGCGCGATATCGACCGCCGCTTCGGTATGACCGGCGCGCACGAGCACACCGCCGGGCCGGGCGACGAGCGGGAAGACATGGCCCGGCGTCACGATCTCCTCCTTGCCCTTCGATCCGTCGATCGCCACCGATACGGTGCGCGCGCGGTCGGCCGCGGAGATACCGGTCGTCACGCCATCCTTGGCTTCGATCGACACGGTAAAAGCGGTTTCGTGGCGCGTGCCGTTATGCCGGCTCATAAGATCGAGACCCAAAGCCTCGGTCCGTTCCTTGGTCAGCGCGAGGCAGATCAGACCGCGGCCATATTTGGCCATGAAATTGATCGCATCGGGCGTCGCCATCTGCGCGGGGATCACGAGATCGCCTTCATTTTCGCGATCCTCGTCATCGACGAGGATGAACATGCGGCCGTTGCGCGCCGTTTCGATAATCTCTTCGGGTGTCGCGAGCGCCTGCCCGCCGCCCGTCACCAGATAGCGTTCGAGCTTGAGCAGCGTCTCGGCGGTCGGATTCCAGTCGTCATCGTCGAGCTTGCGCAGCGAGTTGGGATGGAGCCCGGCGGCGCGCGCCAGCCCGGCCTTACTGGCCTCGCCCGAGGCGACGAGGCTGCGGATATTGTCGATAAGCGGAGTAGACATGCGCGCCGTATTTCACACTGGAGTGTGATTTGCAACGCAAAAATCACATGGCCGTGTTACTTGCCCGTCATCCGCGCCAAGTAACGCGCCAATATGTCGATCTCGATATTGACCGGCCGCCCGGCGGCAACCGTATCGAACGTCGTGACCTCGGCGGTATGCGGAATCAGGTTGATCGTGAAGTGACAGCCCGCATCGGTATCCCGAACTTCGTTGACCGTCAGCGACACGCCGTCCAGCGTGATCGACCCTTTCGGCGCGATGAGCTTCGCCAGATCGTCCGGCGCGCGGATCACGAGTTCGGTCGAATCGCCGACCGGCTCTGCCGACACGATTTCACCGATCCCGTCGACATGTCCGGTGACGATATGCCCTCCCATCTCGTCGCCGAGCTTGAGGGAGCGTTCGAGATTGAGCCGCCCGCCTTCGTTCCACTGGCCCTGCGCCGTCCGCGACACGGTTTCGGCGGACAGATCGACGGCGAACCAGTCTGCGCCCTTGTCGACAACCGTGAGACAGACGCCCGAGCACGCAATCGACGCGCCGAGATCGACGGTCGCCATATCGTAGCCGCAGCGGATGGTGAGCCTGAGATCGCCGCGCTGCTCGGCCTTAGTAATCGTGCCGATATCGGTGATGATTCCGGTAAACATCAGGCGCGCTCGTAAACCTCCAGCCGGTCCTTGCCAAGCATGCGCGTCTCCATCAGCCGCCATTGGCCATGCGCATCGTCGAGCTGGGCCAGCCCGATATCGCCGAGCGCGCTGAGACCGGAGCCGATCAGGATCGGGGCGCGGTACAGCAGGAGCCGATCGACGAGACCGGCGGCGAGGAATGCGGCCGCCGCGCCCGCGCCGCCCTCGACAAGAACATGATCTACAGCTTCCAGACCGGCAATCGCGTCCGGGCTATCCAGATGCTGCCAGACCGGCTTGTCCGCTTGGAGCTGCAGCTTGGCGAAGTTGCGGGTCAGCACGGCCCGGGCCGGTGTGCGATCTTCCAGACCGTCCACGCGCACATCGAGTGTCGGCTTATCGGCTTCGACGGTTCCCCGCCCGACGACGATCATATCGGCCATTGCGCGCTCGACATGCGCATGCGCGCGGGCCTCCGGGCCGGTGATCCACTGGCTCGACCCGTCCGGCAAGGCTACCTGCCCGTCAAGCGATGTCGCGAGTTTGAGCGTGACATGCGGGCGACCCTTCGACTGCCGCGTGAAGAAACCCGCCATGACGCGGCGCGCCTCATCGGCGAGGATATTCGTCACAACCGGAATGCCCGCGTCGCGCAGCCGCGCGAGTCCGCCGCCATTGGTACGCGGATCGGGGTCGGTAGCGGCGACGATGATACGGGCGGGCGCAGCCTCCGCCAGCAAATCGGCACAGGCGGGGCCGCGCTCACTCTGGTGCGCACATGGCTCGAGCGTTACAAAAAAGTCCGCCCCGGTCGCATCGACGCCCGCGAGCGCCATCGCTTCGGCATGGGGCCGCCCGCCCGGTTGCGTCCAGCCGCGCGAGACGATGCGGCCGTCGCGGACGATCACGCAGCCGACATTGGGATTGGGTGCCGTACGGCCTCTGCCGCGCGAGGACAGCGCGATCGCCGCCGCCATGAACCGCCGGTCAGCGGTCGTCAGTTGCGGTCTCCAGCCTCATGCCGTCCATCCGCTCGCCGGGACGCAGCAAGTTGCGGCGATTCTCTTCGGTGATCCGGTCCGCCTCGGCCGCCGCTTCGCGATCATAATCTACACCGCTGCCTTCGGCGAGCTCCTGAAAGCGTTGGCGCGAGATGGCCCGGCGCTCATTTTCTTCCAGCGCCAGCACGCGCTGCCGCTCGATGATTTCCTCGTCGGTGCGGTTCGAGCCCCAGACTTCGGCGTAGATGATCGTGGGCTCGGTCGGCTCCGCATCGGTTTCGCTGCTCATCGCGAACGTGCCGATCAGGACGACCGGAATCGTAACGGAGAAGAACAGCGCGATCCAGTTATGCCGTTCGCGCCGCGCAAAGAAGGACGCGACGTCTTTCGCGATGATGCGGGGCTTGGGCGGGAGCATGACCATCGCGTCAAGATAGGGCAGCTTGGCCGTCAGCGCCAGAGGTCGGCACGATTCCGCGTTCAGCTGATCTCGAAGACCACCGTGTGTTGCTGCCAACTCTCGATCGGCACGCCATCCCGTGTCGCCGGTTCGAACCGCCAGCTACGGAGCGCCTGGCGTTCGGTGGCGTCGCAAAAGGCGGGATGCGTCGCATCGACGGGGCGGGCTTCGACCACCCGGCCGCTAGGCGCGATCCGCACCCGGATCGTGCATGTCCCCTCGACGTCCTGGCGCAGGAGATTGCTCGGATATCGCGGCTGTACGTTTGTCATGCTCGCGAAGCGCGCGTCGCGAACGATCGGTTCGGGCACGGCTTCCGGTATTGTGGGCAGAGTTCCGCCTGTCGGGATCTCGGGCATGCGTGTCAGGTCGACCGGATCGAATGTGTAGTCCGGCACATCGATGATCGGATCGCTCACCATCGGCGTGTTCGGCAACCGCACCTCCGGCTCTACCGGATCGGTCGGCGCCGGCGGCGGGGGCGCGGACGGGACAATATTGACGACCTCGATCGGCCCCGGCTCGATGATCGCGGGCACGACGCCCGACTTCGCCAGAAAGGCCGCCGCCAGCGCCGCGCCGTGCAGCGCGATGACGATGGCCAGCCCCGACGAACTGTGCCGCGACTGGTTCAGATAGCCTGATTTTCGTGTGTCATTTCCGGTCATTCCCTCTCTCCCAAGACCGTGAACGAGTCTGGTATGATACATCATAACGCATCAAAAGTGTAGGCGGGCCGCCATGGGACGGCGATCCGGGGTAACGCAATGGGGCTGAAACGCCTATTTCCGGCGCGTTAGCGGCCCCGCAGGCGCATCAACCCTTCCTGCGCGGCGCTGGCGACGAGCCGGCCGTCCTGCGTGAAAATCTGGCCGCGATTGAAGCCGCGTGCATGGCCGGTCCAGGGCGAGTCGGTCGCGTAGAGCAGCCACTCATCGGCGCGGAATTCCTCGTGCAGCCAGAGCGAATGGTCGAGGCTCGCCATTTGCAGCGGGTCCTTCATCCAGCTGATACCGTGCTTCAGCGTACTCGTGCCCAGAAGGCTCATGTCGGACGCGTAGGACAGGATCGCCTGGTGCAGGCGGTGATCGTCGCCGATCGGCGCGACGGCGCGGAACCAGGTATAGCTGTACGGCTCGGATTTCTCCGGCTTGGCCGGATTGCGCCGTTCGACCGGGCGCAATTCGATCGAGCGCTGGCGGAGCATGCGCTTGCGGAACGGCTCGGGGATGAGCTCGATATGCTCGCGCCAATAGTCGGCCTCGCTCTGCAAACCGTCCGGCCCCGGAACGTCCGGCATGTCGAACTGGTGGGCGAGGCCCTCTTCGGGGCGCTGATAGTTGGCCGCCATGTTGAGGATCGGCTTCCCGCGCTGGAGCGCAATGATCCGCCGCGTCGAAAAGCTGCGTCCGTCCCGATCCCGCTCGATGCGGTAGATGATCGGGTAATTCTCGTTCCCCGGCCGCATGAAATAGGCGTGGAGCGAGTGCGCCCAAAGCTCGTCATCGACCGAATGATTAGCGGCAACCAAAGCCTGGGCGATCACCTGCCCGCCGAAGACCCGTCCGACACCACCCGGCAAGCGCGGTCCGCGATAGAGATCGGTATCGAGCTCCTCGACCGTCAGTAGATCGCATAATTTGCCGATCAGCTCTTCGGGCGTTTTCAGGGTCCGGCCCTGTTCGTCTTCGCTATCTGCCACGCTGTATCCTTGTGTATCGCGGGGGCCTGTGGGGCGCCCTCTTCCTCCAGCGCGGCAGCCAGATCAACCCTGTCAGTGACTTGTCACGAACCGCCATGCAGGTCCGCATAGACCGAGCCGAGCACACCGGCGCGGAACGGCGTGATCTCGCTCGGCAGGTTCTGGACATAGCCCGAGGCGCGCAGATTGTTCGCGCGATCGACCCAGGCGACCGTGCCGGCCGCGCCGCCCCAGCCGAAGGTACCGACACCCTCGCCGGCGGCGCCGGGCTCGATCGTCACGCGCCCGCCCGCGCCGAAACCGGATTCATAATACATCGCCGTCTTGTCGATATCGGGCGGCAGGAGGTCCGACATCGCGAGCCGCGCGGTTTCGGTTTCCATGACGCGGACATCGCCGAACGCCCCTTCCCCCAGCAACATGGTCAGGAAGCGGTCATAGTCGCGCGCGCTCGAAACAAGTCCTGCCCCGCCATAGGGATAGCGCGGCGGCAGCGCATAGACCGAACCCTGCGCCGGATCGACCGGTAAGACCTCGCCGTCGCGCAGCGTATAACTGGCCGTCATCCGGTCCTCTTTCTCCGCCGGTACCTGAAAGAATGTGTCGGTCATGCCGAGCGGCGCGAACAGGCGCTGGGTGAGAAAGTCTTCGAACGGCATGCCCGACGCGATCTCGATAATGCGCCCCAGCAGATCGATCGACACCGAATAGCTCCATCTGGTGCCCGGATCGGCGATGATCGGCAGGGTGGCGAGGCGGTTCGCAAATTCCTCGAGGCTCGACGGGCGATGCGCCACGGCCTCGGGCGCCTCGTGCATGATGACGCCAGGCTCCAGCCCGAGCCGCTGATATTCGGCGAGCAGCGGGCCCGTCGTGACGATCGTGTAGCCGAGCCCGGCAGTGTGGGTGAGCAGGTGCCGAATCGTGATCGGCCCGCTCGCGGCGCGTGTATCGAGACTGTTGTCGGGGTCGGTCAACACGCGCGGTTCTGCAAAGCCCGGAATGAAGTCGGCGATATTCTGATCGAGACCGACCGCGCCGTCCTCGACAAGCATCATCGTCGCGATGCCCGTAATCGGCTTGGTCATCGAATAGATGCGCCACAGCGTGTTCGGGTCCACCGCCGTCTCGCTATCCAGCGCGACCGTGCCGTCGGCGAAATAGTCCGGCGCCTCCTGCCCATATCCGACGGCAATCAGCGCGCCTGGTATGAAATGCTCGGAAACGAAACGCGGCACGAACGATGCGACCGTCGGCCATGTGGACGGATCTTCAAAGAACGCCAATGCCCGGCCCGGGACCGCTGTCAGCGCAAGCCCCGCACCGATGCCGCCTAACAATTGCCGCCGGTCCATCCGGATCGCGCCCATACCGATTCCCCCTCTTCTTTGCGCGCGCAGCTTTGCCAGAGCGTCAGATTTTCGCAAGCACGCGCATTATCCGGCGCGCTGGAGCCTTGCGATCGCGCGGTCCTTGCCGATCAGCGGCAGCAGAGCCGCCATCTCCGGCCCATGATCGCGGCCGGTCAGCGCCTGGCGCAGCGGCAAGAACAGCGCCTTGCCCTTGCGCCCGGTCTGCTCTTTGAGCGCGCCAGTGAGATTCATCCATGCCGCGTCCGACCAATCGAGATCGCCCGCGATCGCTGCGGCTTCGTCGAGAAAGGCCGCCGTCTCTTCGTCGAAATCGATGGTCTCGACCGGACCTTCGACGACATGCCACCAGTCGGCGGCCTCGGCGACGGTGGCGAGATTGGGCCGTATCACGTCCCAGCCCTCCGCGCCCATGCCGTCGGGCAGGCGATCCGCCACACCCTCGAAATCGAGCTGGTGGACGATCTTGGCGTTGAGCGCCGCCAGCTCTTCGCTGTCGAACCGGGCCGGCGCGCGGCCGAAGCGCGCGAAATCGAAGCTTTCGATCAGCGGTGCGGGATCGGCGAACGGCTCGACGGGATCGCTCGTCCCGATCCGCGCGAGCAGCGAGACTACCGCCATCGGCTCGATACCCTGTTCGCGAAACGCCTCGACGCCGAGCGAGCCCAGCCGCTTGGAAAGCTTGCCCTCGCTGCCGACGAGCAGCGCCTCATGCGCGAAGGCCGGCGGCGATACGCCCATCGCGTCGAACATCTGGATCTGCAGGCCCGTATTAGTGACATGGTCCTCGCCGCGCACGACATGGGTCACCGCCATATCGGCATCGTCGACGGCGCTTGGGAGCATATAGAGCCAGCTTCCATCCTCGCGCCGGATGACCGGGTCGGAGAGCAGTGCCGGATCGAAATGTTGCGGCCCTCTGATCAGATCGTCCCACTCAATGGGCGCGTCATGATCGAGCTTGAAACGCCAATGCGGCGTCCGGCCCTCGGCTTCGAAATCGGCGATCTGCTGCTTGGTCAGATCGAGCGCCGCGCGGTCATAAATGGGCGGCTTGCCCCGCCCGAGCAGAATCTTGCGTTTGAGCTCCAGCTCCTGCGCCGTCTCAAAAGCGGGATAGATGCGTCCGGCCGCGCGCAGTTGCTCGAAAGCCGCCTCATAGCGATCGAAGCGCGCGGACTGCCGCTCCTCGCCGTCGATATCGAGGCCGAGCCAGGCGAGATCGGCGCGGATCGCTTCGACATATTCCTCTTTCGAGCGTTCGCTATCGGTATCGTCGAGCCGCAGCAGAAAACGCCCGCCCCGCTTGCGCGCCCAGAGCCAATTGTGAAGCGCCGTACGGATATTGCCGACATGCAGCCGGCCGGTGGGCGATGGCGCGAAACGCGTGGTGGTCATAGCGGTTGGACGAGGCTTTCGTTGAAACGCGATGGAAATGGCAGGTTGACACCGAACGCCGCTTTTGAACCCTGTGACCTTTGCCGCTGCGGCCCGGAAAACCGGCAATACTGGTCCGCCGGCTTGGCACGGGGTGTGACCTTCCGGATCGCAGCCCGATTTCGCACTCTATCGTAATGACCCATTGCGGGATCGGTTATAGCGCGAGACCGGCCCTGTAGGACAGCATGGCGCGTTCGAAATACGGGTACGGACAGGCGCATCACACCGTCCGGAAGGCGTTGGTGATCGGATAGCGCCGGTCGCGGCCGAAATTGCGGACGCCGATCTTCACGCCCGGCGGGGCCTGGCGGCGCTTATATTCGGCGATGTAGAGCAAGCGTTCGATCCGCGCGACGGTCTCGCGCTCGAAACCGCGTTCGACCAGCGTATCGATGCCGACCTCCTCCTCGACCAGCCCCATCAGGATCGGATCGAGTATCTCATAGGGCGGCAGGGAATCGCTGTCCTTCTGGTCGGGGCGCAGTTCGGCCGTGGGCGGCTTCGTGATGACCTGTTCGGGCATGACCGGCCCGTCCGGACCCATGGCGAGGCTCGGCCGCGTCGCGTTGCGGAAGCGCGAGAGCGCGAAGACGGTCGTCTTGTACGCATCCTTCAGCACCGAATAGCCGCCCGCCATATCGCCATAGATGGTCGCATAGCCGACCGCCATTTCGG
Organism: Parasphingopyxis sp.; assembly: GCF_052168295.1. Classification (GTDB taxonomy): domain Bacteria; phylum Pseudomonadota; class Alphaproteobacteria; order Sphingomonadales; family Sphingomonadaceae; genus Parasphingopyxis. Next base: position 71,764 of record NZ_JBQLZN010000034.1, read on the forward strand.
ACTTGTTGCCCGTGGTCAGCAGCATATGGCCGAACTTGTTGGAGAGGGCCATCAGGGTCACGCCGCGGATGCGGGACTGGATATTTTCCTCGGTGATATCGACTTCGGAATCGGCGAAACTGCCCTCGAGCATCGCATCGAAGCCTTCGACAGCCGGCATGATCGGTATCGTATCGAGCTTGCAGCCCAATAGCTGCGCACAGCCTGCGGCATCGTCGAGACTCTCCTGCGACGTAAAGCGCGAAGGCATCATCACGCACCAGACCCGGTCCGCGCCCAGCGCATCGACGGCGACGGCGGCGGAGAGCGCACTGTCGATCCCGCCCGACAGGCCGAGTACGACGCCCGGGAAACGGTTGCGGTTCACATAATCGCGCAGACCGACCAGCATCGCGTGATAGATATCGGCCGGATGCGCATCGAGCTGGTGCTGCGGGCCGTCGGTGCACGCCCAGCCGTCACCCTGCCGTTCCCAGATCGTCGTCGCGATCTCCTCCTCCCAGTCGGCGAACTGCCAGGCGATCTCGCCGTCGCGATTGAGGATGAAGGAGGAGCCGTCGAACACAATCTCGTCCTGCCCGCCGACGCGATTGAGATAGGCGAGCGGCAGGCCGGTATCGGCGACGCGGCCGCGCGCCAGCGCCAGCCGGATATCGTCCTTCTCGACCTCATAGGGGCTGCCATTGGGCACGATGAACAGCTCCGCGCCGCGCGAAGCGAGATGCGCGCAGACGCCATCGACCCAGATATCCTCGCAGATCGGCACGCCGATCTTCACCCCGCGAAAATCGATCGGATCGGGCAAGGGGCCTGGCTTGAAGAGCCGCAGTTCATCGAACGTGCCGTAATTGGGCAGCCGATGCTTGCGGACGACCGCCGCGATCTTGCCGCCGTCGAGCAATGCCATAACGTTGTGAAGCTTGTCGTTTTCCACCATCGCCGTGCCGACGAGCATCGCCGGGCCGCCCGAGGCGGTCGCTTCGGCCATCCGCTCGAGCTCGGTCATCGCCCGTTCGATGAGCGCGGGTTTGAGCACCAGATCCTCGGGCGGATAACCGATCAGCTGCAATTCGGGAAAAACGATGAGGTTTGCCTCGGGACAGTCCGCCCGCGCGCCGAGCATCGCATCGGCATTGCCGGGCAGATCCCCCATCACCTGATTGAGCTGCGCGAACGCTATGGCCAGCCGATCCGTCATGCGCCGCTCTTAGGCGCGGGCCGCGAACCGGGCAATGGCTATCCGAAGACGAGACCGCCGAGAAAGCGGCCCGGGATGAAGGCGAAGGCGCCGGCGATCACGAGCCCGATATACATGCCCTCCATCGGCCGGCGATGGCCTTCGATATCGCTCTTGCGCAGGCGCCACAGCGACAGGGGAATCGATACCAGAACGACCACCGAAAAGATGTGGATGAAGGACAGTGCGAGCCAGAAGCTCGAAATGGCGGCCGTCAGCATCAGGATCACCCAGATGCGCCCCAGCAGCCGATGCCGCGCATCGCCCTTGCGGCCGTACAGGACCACCGCGCCGAGCGGCAATGCCGGCAATACCGCCGCCAGATGCACGGCGACGGCCGGCGAAAAGCTGTTGTCGTTCGGCTGTCCGTTGCCAAAACTGAGCGCCATCAGCGCGAGCGTGACGACGATCGTCCCGCCGGCCGTCGCGAGAATCGCCGGAACGGAGAGGCGTCCCGGCGCGCGTGCTGCCGAGCGGCTCATGCGAGCGCCATAACGGCAAGCGCTCCGACCGACGTACTGGTCGCCGCGGCGATCAGCGTTGCCGATACGAAAAGCGCGAAGGCCGCCGCGCCGATGGTCGAAAAGAGGGTGCGAAAATCGTTGGTCATGGCGTGTCTCCTGTTCGTGACACGATCAGGGTGGCGCATGCCCGTTCGCCGGCAAGCCGATCTGCGCGGACCGGATAAAATCTTCGCAAAGCCCCTGATTTTGGTCTATTTGCCCATTCACGAAGCGTGAACGGGACAGGCAAATCGATGAAAATGCGCCAGTTGGCCATCGAGATTTTCATCATCGCGGCGATCGGCGCGGTGCTCGGCCTGCTCGGGCCGTTCAACACCTATGAGATGCCGACGGCGATCCGCCTCGCCTATTGGATCGGCTTCATCCTTGTCGGCTATGCCATCTATCGCCCGGTGCAGACGGTCGCCGTCTGGCTCTCCGAATCGACCGCCATACCCTTATGGACCGCGCTGTTGTTGGCAGCGGCGCTCGCAGCGATCCCGCTGACCGCCGTCGTCGGTTTCGCGCTGGCCGGCATGCGCGTCGATACCGATTATCTGGGCGCCGGATTCGGTCTGCTCTATTTACAGGTACTCGGCATCGGGCTCGGCATTCAGGCGGCAATGTGGCTGCTCTTCACCCGCCATATCGGCACGGACGATCCGGAGACCGCCGAGATTGCCGCCGCGCCACCGGCTCCCAAGCCGCTCGACGTCCGCGATATCGCCATGCCCGAGCGGCCGGACGCGCCCTTTTTCGATCGGCTGCCGCCCGAACTCGGCACCAATCTCGTCTGCCTCGAGATGCAGGACCATTATGTGAAGGCGCATACGCTGGCGGGCAGCGAGATGCTGCTCATGCGGCTGCGCGATGCGATGGCCGAGCTCGACGGGGTCGAGGGGCTCCAGGTGCATCGCAGCTGGTGGGTGGCGCGCGACCAGGTCCGCGCGATCCGGCGCGAGGGGCGGGCGATCAAGCTCGAACTCGCCAACGGCCTGCTCGCCCCGGTCGCGCGCAGCCGGCAGGAGGCATTGCGCGCCGAAGGTTGGCTCTAGCAACGCATATTGTCCCGATCCTCCACACTCCCCAGAAAAGCGCGGGCCAGCAGTTTATTTTTTTCGGCCACGGCCTAAAACGCTTCTTGCAAGAGGGGAGTGCGTTCATGAAATTGCTGTCGGGTAATTCCAATCTGCCGCTGGCGAGCGCGATTTCCCAATATCTCGAGATTCCGCTGACCGAGGCGAATGTCCGGCGGTTCGCGGACGAAGAGATTTTCGTCGAGATCCTCGAGAACGTACGCGGCGAGGATGTCTTCGTCGTCCAGTCGACCAGCTATCCGGCGAACGACAATCTGATGGAACTGCTGATCATCATCGACGCGCTGAAGCGCGCATCGGCGAAACGGATCACGGCGGTGCTCCCCTATTTCGGCTATGCCCGGCAGGACAGGAAACCCGGGCCGCGCACGCCGATTTCGGCCAAGCTCGTCGCCAATCTGATTACCACAGCCGGCGCCAATCGCGTGTTGACGATGGACCTGCACGCCGGCCAGATTCAGGGCTTTTTCGATATCCCGACCGACAATCTCTACGGTGCGCCCGTCATGGCGGCCGATATTTCGGCGCGCTTTTCGAAGAAGGACATCACCGTGGTCTCTCCCGATGTCGGCGGCGTGGTGCGCGCCCGGGCGCTCGCCAAGCGGCTCGATAACGCGCCGCTCGCGATCATCGACAAACGACGGGAGAAGCCGGGCGAGTCCGAAGTGATGAACATTATCGGGACGGTCGAAGGCCGCTTCTGCATCATCGTCGACGATATCGTCGATTCCGCCGGCACGCTCTGCAACGCCGCGGCGGCGATGAAGGAATCGGGCGCGGAAGAAGTGATGGCCTATTGCACGCATGGGGTATTGTCGGGCGGCGCCGTCGCGCGGGTCGACGGATCGACGATGAAGGAGCTCGTGATCACCGATTCGATCGGCAATCACGATGCCATCGCCGAGGCCGAGAAGATCCGGCATCTGCCGATCGCCCCGCTCTTCGCCGAAGCGATTCGCCGCATCGCCGACGAAAGCTCGGTCTCCAGCCTGTTCGATTGAGCGCCAATGCTTGCGGTCACCAAGAGCGGCGTTCGCAACTGGAAGCCCGATGCGCTGCCCGATTTGACCGGCAAGCGCTACGTCATCACCGGCGGCAATAGCGGGATCGGCCTCGATGCCGCGCGGATGCTGGCGGACAAGGGCGCGGATATCGTCATCGCCGGGCGCAATGCGGAGAAGATCAACACCGCGGCCGCGTCCTTGCAGGGGGGCGCCACCGGCGAAATCGATACGGTCCAGCTCGACCTGTCCGATCTTTCCGACGTCCGCAAGGCCGCCGACACGGTCCGCTCGCGCTACGAAAAGGTCGACGGGCTGATCAACAATGCCGGGATCATGCAGACGCCCGAGACCCGCACGGTTGACGGCTATGAGCTGCAACTGGCGACCAATCATCTCGGCCATTTTCTCTGGGCCGGGCTGTTGTTCGATCTCGTCGAAAAGGCGGAAGGGCGGATCGTGACGGTATCGAGCATCGCGCATAAATTCGGCACGATCTTCACCGACGATCTGATGCTGGAGGAGCGCTATTCGCCGACCCAGGCCTATGGCCAGTCCAAGCTCGCGAACATGCTGTTCGGCCTGGAGCTGCATCGCCGGCTTGCCGCCAAAGGCAGCGCCGTCAAATCGATCGTCTGTCACCCCGGCTATTCCAACACCGCGTTGCAGGACACCGGCCCGGCCGGCCTGCTCAACTTCGCCTACAAGTTCCTTAATCCGCTCATGGCGCAGCCGTCCGCGCTCGGCGCCATCCCGACCGTCCTCGCCGCCGCCGGCGAGGAGGCGCAGTCGGGCGCTTATTACGGGCCGACGGGCTGGGGCGATGCGCGCGGCCCGGTCGGCGATTCCTTCGTGGCCATGCGCGGCCGTAATGCCGAACGCGCGCAATGGCTGTGGGAGGAAAGCGAGAAGCTCGTCGATTTCGAATGGGATTTCCTCCGCTGATTTCCGCCGCTGCCGGTTTGACCTGATTTCGCGCGGCCGGTATTCTTCGCGCCATGGCCAAAGCCGATATCTTCACCCATCCGATGCATCTCGGGCTCGGCGCGACGGCGATCCCCCAGCCCGAATTTACCGGCCTGCCCTGGTACGAGGACTATGGAGAGCGCACGGCTGCCGATGGCGCCGAGGGGCGCCTCGTGAGCGCGCACCGGTTCACCGGTCACTGGGATGTCTGGGAAATGCACCCCAAGGGGGACGAGGCCGTGATCTGCCTGTCCGGCGAGATGACCCTGCACCAGGAAATGGCCGACGGTTCGACGAACACGGTAACGCTCGGACCCGGCGAATATGCCGTTAACCCGCCCGGCTGTTGGCACACGGCCGATATCGACGGCGAAGCATCGGCGCTTTTTATCACGGCGGGCATGGGCACCGAGCATCGGCCGCGCTAACAGTCGGTCATCATGCCGACGCTGAACGACGATCTCGCCCTTGCACAGCGCCTTGCCGATGCGGCGGGCGAAGCGATCCGCCCCTTTTTCCGCGCCGATTTCGCGCGCGAAGACAAGGCCGACTCCTCGCCCGTTACCGAAGCCGATCGCGCCGCCGAGACCGCGATCCGCGCGATCCTCGAAAAGGAACGCCCGAAGGACGGGATCATCGGCGAAGAATTCGGGCGGGAGCGCGAGGGCGCATCGCGCCAATGGGTGCTCGATCCGATCGACGGCACGGTGAGCTTCATTGCCGGCCGGCCGACCTTCGGCACACTGATCGCGTTGATGCAGGACGGCTGGCCGCTGCTCGGCGTGATCGATCAGCCGATTGCCGGCGAACGCTGGACCGGCGCGATGGGACAGCCGACCGAGTTCAACGGCGCGCCGGTATCCGCCCGCCGGTGCCGCGCGCTCGACGGGGCGATGGTCGCGACGACCAGCCCGCATTGTTTTTCCAATGAACAGGGCGAAGCCTTTCTGCGCGTCGTCGCCAAGGCGCAGGCGCAAAAACGGCAGGGCCCGATCTATGGCGGCGACTGCTACAGCTACGGCCTGCTCGCCTCGGGCCATATCGATGTCGTCATCGAGGCGGGCCTCGCGATCCACGATTTCGCCGCGCTGATTCCCGTCGTCGAGGGCGCGGGCGGGCAGATGACCGACTGGCAGGGCGAGCCGCTATCGGCGTCGAGCGACGGCAATGTGATCGCGATCGGCGATTCCGCGCGGTTGGACGACGTTCTGGAGGCGTTGCACGGATCTTGAGCGAGAACCCGGTATCCCTTGAATTTTTCCAGCCCGGCGAGGCGCTGCGCGATTACATTTCGACCTATCACATATTGAGGATCGACACGCAGGGCGGCGATCCGGTGCGCGACCGCCTGCACCCCGAATGGGGCAATGTCCGTTTCTTCTTCGAAGGCGAGATGCGCGGTGCCACGCTGGGCCAGACGCCGGAGTTGCAGCCCGAAGCCATCATCGTCGGCCCGACAAGCCATGCGACGCCGCTGGAGACGTCGCGCTCGACCGTGTTCGGCGTCGGGCTCACGCCGCTCGGCTGGGCCGCGCTTATCGGCAAGGACGCATCGGAATATGCCAATCGCGCCGAGCATTTGAGCACGGTCTTCGGTGCGGAAAAGACCGCCCAAACGGTTGCAGGATTGAGAAGCGCGATCGACGACGAAGCCCGGGTCGCATTGATCGACGCGCTTATGCTGGGCCGGATCGGCCTGTTCAAATTCGATCGCGAGCGAATCGTGAATATCCATGCCGCATTGACCGACCCCGAGATACGCACGGTTGCGGAGATGGAAGCGGCGGTCGGCCTATCGCACCGCCAGTTCGAACGGACGGCGAAAACGGTGTTCGGCTTCGGCCCCAAAAAGCTGCTGAAGAGCCAGAGATTTGCCCGCACGCTCGGCCAGGCGATGCTCGCGCCTGAAAGCGAATGGACGAAGATTCTCGATCTCGCCTATTACGACCATGCGCATTTCATCCGCGATTTCAAAACCTTCATGGGCATGACCCCGACCGAGTATATGAGCACACCGCACCCGGTCGTGTCCGCCGGCGCCGTGCAACGCGCCTCCTTTGCCGGGGCGCCGATGCATATCCTGCATAAAGCGGCCGACTCCGAGGCGGGCTGAAGCGCAATATTCTTGCTTTCCGGCCCGTGCATCGCTATGTCCGCCATCTTCCAAACGATGTGAGGAACTGTCCGGCCGGAATGGGCTGCCGAGGCCGTTCGCAAATCGTCAGTGACAAGGAGACGAAAATGCCCAAGCTGAAGACCAAGAGCGGTGTGAAGAAACGCTTCAAGATCACCGCTACCGGCAAGGTCAAGCACGGTGTCGCGGGCAAGCGCCACCGCCTGATCAGCCATAATTCGAAATATATCCGCCAGAATCGCGGCACCACGAAACTGTCCGACGCCGATGCGAAGACAGTGAAGAAATGGGCGCCCTACGGGCTGCGCTAGGAGGTAAGCGACAATGGCACGAGTAAAACGCGGGACCACCACCAAGGCCCGTCACAAGCGCGTTCTCAACGAAGCGAAAGGCTATTGGGGCCGCCGCAAGAACACCATCCGCATTGCGCGGCAGGCGGTCGAAAAGGCCGGCCAGTACGCCTATCGTGATCGCAAGGTCAAAAAGCGGAAGTTCCGGGCGCTGTGGATCCAACGGATCAACGCCGCGGTGCGCGCCGAAGACCTGACCTATGCGCGCTTCATGCACGGCCTCAAGCTCGCCGGCGTCGAGCTGGACCGCAAGGTTCTCGCCGATCTCGCGATGAACGAGCCCGAGGCGTTTAGCGCCGTCGTTGCCCAGAGCAAGGACGCGCTCGCAAAGGCCTGAGGCAGCGACAGCAATCGCCGGTAGCAAGACCGGCAAATCCAACCTAAAGGGCGCGGGGAGCGGAACGGCTCTACGCGCCCTTTTCGCATCAGCTATCTGAACGGACGGAATGATGGATCAGCAACAGCCGGATCTGGAACAGCTCAAGCAGGATTTGTGCGCGGCAATCGACGTCGCCACGGGGCTCGACGCGCTCGACGCCGTGCGCGTGCACGCGCTCGGCAAGAATGGGGTCGTCACCAGCCTGCTCAAGACGCTGGGCGGCATGTCGCCGGAAGAACGCAAGGTCGAAGGCCCGCGGATCAACGGGCTGCGCGGCGAGATCGCGGACGCGATCGAAGCGAAGAAGGAAGCGCTCGCCGAAGAATTGCTGGCCGAGCGGATGGCGTCCGAAACGCTCGACCTGTCGCTGCCGCCGAAAGCGGCGCCCACAGGTTCGGTCCATCCGGTCAGCCAGGTGATGGACGAGCTGGCGGAAATCTTCGCCGATCTCGGTTTCGCCGTCGCCACCGGCCCGGAAATCGAGGACGACTGGCACAATTTCACCGCGCTCAACATTCCCGAAAGCCATCCGGCGCGGGCGATGCACGACACTTTCTATTTCGGCGAAAACCAGATGCGCGACGGCCAGCCGATGATGCTGCGCACGCATACCTCGCCCGTGCAGATTCGCACGATGACGTCCGGCGAGCCGCCCTTCCGGATCATCGCACCGGGGCGTACCTACCGCTCGGATTCGGATGCGACCCATACGCCGATGTTCCACCAGGTCGAGGGCCTGGTGATCGACCGCGACATCACGATGGGGCATCTCAAATGGACGCTCGAAACCTTCGTGAAGGCCTTTTTCGAGC
>NZ_JBQLZN010000035.1:0-20829 GCF_052168295.1 Parasphingopyxis sp.
CGAACCCGCATCACAAGCTTGGAAGGCTAGTGCTCTACCATTGAGCTATACCCGCATCGCCAAGCGCGACGCGGGGTTAGTCGCTTGGCGCGCCGGATGCAATATCCGCGGCGCCGACATCGGGCAGCGCATCGACGTCGCCGATCGCGCGGAACAGGGCGACGCGCTGGAGGGCGCGGTCTGCGCGGGCCAGTATCTCTGTGCTGCGAGTGGCGTTGGCGGCGCGCTGGGCATCGATCACGGTCAGGAAATCGGCGAGGCCGCGGCGATAGCGGATAGAGGCGAGCCCGACATTGTCATTGTCGAAGACCAGCTGGCGTTCGAGCGCTTCGGCCCGGCCATCCGCTGCCGCGATGGTGCCCAGCGACTGCTCGACATCGCCCAGCGCGACGAAAACCGCGCGGCGATAATCGGCAAAGGCTTCGGCGGCTTCCGCCTCGCGCTGGTCGATCTGCGCGGCGGTGCGCCCGAAATCGAGCAAAGGGCCGGAGACCGACGCGCCGAGCGAAGCGATCACGGCGTCGTCGGTGAAGAGGTCTCCGAACGCCAGCGCGATCAGGCCGATGACGCCGCTGATCGAGAAGCTCGGAAACTGGGCGGCGGCGGCCGCGGCGATTTCCGCATCGGCGGCGGCAAGGCGGTTTTCGGCGGCGACGACATCGGGCCGCTGGCGCAGCAAGATCGACGGTACGGCGAGTTCTGGCAGGGCTGCGGTCACGGCCAGTGCATCCTGCCCCTCCGGCACGGTATCGAGCGTCTGCGCGATGGCATCGACGGGCTGGGCGGTCAGCGTGGCGAGCGTAGCCAGCGCCGTGACGCGGTCGGCCTGCACGGGCCCGCGCCGGGCGAGTGCATCGGCTTCGAGCGATTGCGCACGGACGAGATCGAATCCCGGTACGATACCCGCGCGCGAGCGGACTCCGGTGAGGCTTACAAGATCGCGCGCTTCGGCAAGGTCCTGTTCGATCACGGCGAGCCGCTCCTCGGCCGCGCGATAAGCGATGACGGCGCGGGCGATATCGGTAGCGAGCGCGATCCGCACGGCGGCCGCATCGGCGCGCGCGGCATCGACGCGGGCCAATGCGGCGCGCTCGGATGCGCGCAGCCGGCCGAATATGTCCAGATCCCAGCCGGCGTTGATCGACGCGCTGTAGATCGTCTGGTCGGTGTCGAACGGGATATCCGCCGGCAGTCCGCCGAACGCGGCGACGCTCGTGCGTTCGCGGGTGACCGAACCGCTCGCCGTGACGTTGGGCAGGCGCTCGGCCCCTGCCTCGCGCGCGCCGGCCCGGGCGGCATCGATCCGGGCGAGCGCCGCCTGCAGGTCGGGTGCGCTGATGAGCGCGCGTTCGAGCAAGACACCGTATGCGGGATCGGCGAAGGGCAGCAGCGCGGCCGCATCGAGATTCGCGTCGACCTCGCTCGCGACTATCGCAAACCGGTCCGGAACATCGACCTCAGACGGGGCGCGCGCACCCTGATAGGTGGCGCAGGCAGTGAGCACGAACGCGAGCGATCCCGATAAAAGGACCGCTCGGGCTGAGCCTGTCGAAGCCCTGCCCTTTTCTTTCGCCGTGGAAAAGAAAGAACGACCCTTCGACAAGCTCAGGGTGAGCGGATGTCTTATTGGCTCGGAGGTCATTCTTGAGTTCCTTCGCCTTCGGCCGCATCATCCTCGTTATCGCCCTGCGCGGGTACGAAGGCGTCGACCTGTTGCCCCACGAACATCGAATGGCCTTGCGCGGGCAGCGCGTAGAGCAGTTCGAGCACCCGGACGTCGACCAGCTCGGTCGCGGCATTGGTCAACGAGGTTTTCGGCACAACGAGCGGCTCTGTCCGCACATAGCGGGCCTCGACCTGCCGCGCCGCATCGCCGCGCGCGGAAACGATGGCCGGTGCGCCGATATCCAGCCGCTCGATCTCATTCTCGTCGATGCTGACGCGCACATAGAGCGGTTCGGTGACACCCATCACGATCAGCGGCTCGCTGCTGCCGCCCATGCCCGGCCCCGCATTGGCGAACTCACCGGTGCGGATATTGAGCTGTAGTACGGTCGCGGTCCGCGGCGCGCGCACGGTATGGCGTTCGAGTTGCGTGCGGGCGCTGGCGAGCGCGGCCTGCGCCTCGCGATACTGTGCCTGCGCCACGGAGAGCTGCGCGCGGGCCGTATCGCGCGCGCCGCGCCGCTCGATCACTTCCTGATCCGAAATAGCGCGCTGGTCTTCGACGGCCGCGTACAGAGCGAGCTGCTCATTGGCGACGCGCAGCGAGGTCTGGGCAGACGCGACGCTCTGGCGCAGGCTCGCGACGCGCGCGGCGGCCTCGTTAACGCGCGCGCGGATGTCGCGCGTATCGACGCGGAACAGCGGCTGGCCCTGCGTCACCAGGTCGCCGGGCGCAACATAGACCTGATCGACCACGCCAGAGATATGCGCGCCGACCTCGATCTCTTCGCTCGACGGCTCGACGACGCCGGTGCCGGCGACCGTGCCGCTCACGTCCTGCGCATCGGGCGAGCGCGGCGGCTCGATCATCGGGTCGGTCATCGTGCGATCGGGCAGGTTCGCGAAGATGAAGATCGCGGCGATCACGATCCCGGCAATCGCGAGAATCGGCAGTATCTGGCGGGAAAAGCTTAAGTTTTTCATGGGAGACGCTTTCCAGTGTAGCAATGGCCAGTAGGGCTAATGGGCATCGGGCAGCTCCGTGCCGTCATGGGTGATCCGGCCGTCCTCGATCTCGATGATCCGGTCGGCGAGGTCGAAGACGCGATTGTCATGGGTGACGATGATGACCGCGCGGTCAGGCGCGAGCGCGACCTCCCGCAACAGATCCATGACCCGGCGACCGGACCCGGCGTCGAGCGCCGCAGTCGGCTCGTCGCAGACGACGATGCGCGGTTCGTGGATAAGGGCGCGGGCGATGGCCACACGCTGCTGCTGACCGCCCGAAAGCTGGCGCGGCAGCTTCTCGCACTGATCGGCGATGTTGAGCGCATCGAGGATCGCCTTCCCCCGCTCGACGCCCTCCTCGCGGGCCATGCCGTTGGCGTAGAGCGGAACGGCTGCATTCTCGGCGGCGGTCAGCGCCGGCAGCAGATTATATTGCTGGAAAATAAAGCCGATATTGTCGAGCCGGAAATTGACCAGCTCGGTATCGGTAAGATCGTAGATGTCCGTGCCGAAGATATTCACCCGGCCCTCGGTCGGAAACAGGATGCCGGCGATGATCGAGATCAGCGTCGTCTTGCCCGATCCGGATTCACCGATGAGGTAGGTGAGCTCGCCGGTGTTGATCTCCAGGTCGATCCCGTGAAGCACGCGGATCGACTCCTCCTTGGTGATCGGGAACTCCTTGACGATATTCTCGACAGTGATGCCGATACTCATCGGAATACCTCCGCGGGCTCCGTCTTCAGCACGCTGCGCAAGGCGAGGAAGCCGGTGAGCATGATCATCACGAGCGTCACGACAGCGGTCAGCAGCGGTATCTGCCAAGGCATGTAGAAGCCCTTGAACGTGTCGACGCCGCTGTTGAGCACGAAAAACATCTCGGCGACGAATATCCCGATCCCATAGCCGACAAGGCCCACGAACCCGGCCTGGATCGCGACCATGCTGCGGATATTGGCATTGGTGACGCCGATCGCCTTCAATGCGCCGAATTGCTTGATATTGTCGCGAATGAACAGGGTGAAGGTCAGCCCGACGATCGCAACGCCGACGATGAAACCGAGCACGACCGTGATCCCGAAATTGACCGGAATCCCGGTATTTTCGATGATGAACCAGAGCCCGTCATTCGCGAAATCCTCGGCCGTGCGCGCCTTGAGCCCGGTCTCGGCCTCGATCTCCGCAACCAGCTCGTCCGGCGTATGGTCGGCATCGGAGCGGACCAGGACGAAGGACATCCGGTTGCGCGTGCCCGGCGCATAGCGGAGCGCGTTCGAATAGCGCGTGTACAGGATCACCTGTGAGGTGAAGGTGGGCACCGCGTCGGCGATGCCGCGGATCACGGCGCGCTGGTCGTTCAGCTCCAGCCGCGTGCCGACGACCTGTTCGTCGGGACCGAACAGCTTGCGCGACCCGGTATCGTCGATGAACACGGAATCGGGTTCGGCCAGCGCCCGGCGGTCGCCCTCGGCCATGCGGCGCGGCAGGCCGATCAAAGTGGAATCATCGACGCCGACGATATTGACGCCCTCCAGATCGCCAGACGGCGTCCGCACCACGGCGCTCGATCGCAGCATCGGCGAGGCATAGGCGACGCCGTCCACGCCGCGCACGCGCTCGAGCGCAGTCGACGGCATCGGCGCGAACACATCGACCGTACGGCTTGACGGATCCATCACCCAGACATCGGCTGTAGAAACTTCCTGCACCGCCACGGCGCCACGCATGATGAGATTGACGAAGATCGTCAGCTGCTGGCTGATCAGCAGCGTCGAGAAGGCGACGCCGAAGAGCAGCCCGATGAGCTTGACCCGGTCTCCGGTCAGCATTCGCAATGCGATCCAGCCCATGCGCGTCCCTTGCTGTTTTTCGGTTCGGAGCGGCTGCGAATCGCTCGCAACGCATTGGGACCTATGACGTCCTTATTTGTGAACGTCAACGTTTAGTATTATAGTGCAACTGGATTGGGCGTGACGATGGGTCATGTCCTGTGCAAGGCTGAAGCGAATGACCGACGAGAAGACCGAAATTGCAACACCGGTGCGCGCGGGGCGGCCGACGGACGAGCGCAAGACCGAGGCGATCCTCGACGCCGCGCGCGAAGCCTTTTTCGGCGCGGGCTATGCCGCCGCCTCGATCGAGGGAATCGCCGAAGAAGCCGGTGTTTCCAAAGTAACGATCTACAAGCGTTTCGGCGACAAGACAGGACTGCTCGAAGCGCTGGTCCGGCGTCAGGCGAATCACATGACGACGACGATCGGCGAGGCCAATCGCGCCGCGGAGACGCTCGACGAGAAGCTCGTCAATTTCGGATTCACGCTGATGAGCTTCCTGTTCGACGAGAGCCATTTCCATTTCGATTCCATGCTGGTCGTCGAGCGAGAGCGTCAGCGCGATGCCGCGCAGCGATTCTTCGAGGCCGGACCCGGTACGATGCGCCGCGAGCTGACGGCGATCCTCGCTGAAGCGCACAAGCGCGGCGATGTCGATATCACGCAACCTCGGAAAGCGGCCGAGGACCTGCTGTCGCTATGGAAGGGCTTTGCCGATATGGAGCTGCGTTTCGGCGTCGCCGAGACCCCGACCCCGGCGAAGATCAAGAAACATGTCCGGCATGGGGTCGACGTGTTCCTGCGCGCCTATCGCGCCGACTGAGCCTTAGCGCGCGAGCGAATGCTCGGCGATCATGTCGGCGAGCGCCCCATGCTTTGCCTCGGGCAGGTCGTGCCCCATCTCCTCGACCAGCGCGAAACGCGCCCCCTCGATATGGTCGGCGACGTCCTTGCCGCAGGGATGCAGGATCAGCGGATCGGTTTCGCCGTGGATAACGAGCGTCGGCGCCTGCACGCGCTGCGCCCAGGGGCGCAGATTTCCGGTATCGATGATCGCGGCGAGCTGGCGCGACGGGCCTTCGGGATACAGGCTGCGCGCGACATTCTTGCGGATCAGTTCCTCGATCTCCATCTGCCGCTCCTCCCCGCCGGGCGAGCCGATGGCGGAGAAGAAGCGCATGCCGGCCGCGACCGCCTCTTCTTCCGTTTCGGGCCGGTTGCGCGCCGCCTGCAACAGCGTCTTGCGGATTTCCTTATCCGGGCCCGGCAGGCCGGGCGCGTTGGTCGAGGTCATCACCGGCATCAGCGAGAGAACGCGGTCCGGATATTCCGCGCCCACGATCTGCGCGATCATGCCGCCCATCGAGACGCCCAGGACATGCGCGCGCTCGATCCCGAGCGCATCGAGCACGCCCATCCCGTCGGCCGCCATGTCTGCGAGCGTATAGGGCGCCATCCGCCGGTTCTTCAGGACCCGTTTGACGAGCATCTGCCAGAGCGGATGCGGCGCTTTGACGCCGTGAAATTTGTGCGACAGGCCGACATCGCGATTGTCGTAACGGATGACGCGAAAACCGCGCCCGACAAGTTCATCGACAAAGGCGTCCGGCCAGAGCGACAATTGACCGGAAAAGCCCATGATCAGCAGCAGGGCCGGATCGTCCGGATTGCCATGATCCTCGACCTCGATCTCGATCCCGTTCGCCTGCACCTTCATTCGCGATCTCCTTTACGCGGACGTAAGGTGGGCGATTGGGAGGTGGAGGTCAAATTGGAGCACCTTAGCGCAAGCGCTTGTTCGCGAACGCCCGGCCCGATCCACTTTTCAGATAGCGTTCGAAAGCGGCGGCGGTTTCGGTGTCCTCGAAGTAGTGGAAGGACATGATCCTCCAAGGCTTGTATTTGGCGGTATGCGGGGATTGGCCAGCATTATGAGCCGTCAGACGCTTGTGCACGTCTTTGCAGAGTCCCGTATAGTATTGGTCGGGGTGCGCGACGCTTTGAAGGACATAGACGTAGTGCACAGTTTCACCCGTTCTAATATCAGAGCTGGTTCGTGTGTCAGTCGGCTGCCTAGCCGCAGCGGCCCGCCTTCGCCAAGGCTTCGGCGCGCAGCCTTCTTCCCGACGTTCGCTAATCGACTGGCTCGCCAGCCGAAGCTCCCGTAGGGAGCGAAGGCTGGTGGACGGGGCTGGATTCGAACCAGCGTACGCTTGCGCGGGCAGATTTACAGTCTGCTGCCTTTAACCACTCGGCCACCCGTCCATCGGGGTCGCGGCGCAGATCGGCGACGGAGCACCGAAATCGCGGGCGAAGGGCGGCTCAATGGCGAAACACCGCTTGCCTGTCAACGCTGCGTGTTGGAAAGCTCTCGGCCATGGCCAAACGACGCAAGGCGAAACAGCGCGATAGCCGCGCACCGCGCTTCTGGGGGAGGCACGCGGTGACGGCCGCGCTCGACAATCCGCAGCGCACGATCCGCAAATTATGGGCGACGCATGAGGGCGTTTCCGGCCTCGATCTGCCGTCCGACCTGACCGTCGAGATGGCCGGCGCCGCCGATCTCGGCCGCCTCGTGCCGCACGATGCGCCGCATCAGGGGCTGGTGATCGAGGTCGAGCCGCTGCCCGATATCGCGATCGAGGACCTGCTCGCCGATGCCGGGGATGGCCGCCCACTCGTCATTCTCGACCAGGTCACCGATCCGCACAATGCCGGGGCGATCATGCGTTCCGCCCTCGCCTTCAACGCGCTGGGTTTGGTCACGCAAGACCGGCATGCGCCCCCCGAATCCGGCGCGCTCGCCAAGGCGGCGTCGGGCGCGCTCGAAATCCTGCCCTGGTGCCGGGTCGTGAATCTCGCCCGCGCGCTCGATCAGATCGCGGACGCCGGTTTCTGGCGGATCGGCCTTGCCGGCGAAGCGGATATGGAGCTGGCCGACGCACTGGGCGGCAAGCGCATCGCGCTCGTCCTCGGCGCGGAAGGCGCCGGCATGCGGCCCAACGTCGCCGGCCATTGCGACGCGCTGGCGCGGCTGCCGATCAGCGACCGGATCGAAAGCCTGAACGTATCGAATGCCGCCGCCATCGCGCTCTATGCGCATCACCAAGGGGTAAAATCATGATTGCGATCCGAACAATGCTGGCGCCGCTGTGCGCGCTGCTGCTCACCGGCTGCCTGCTCATACCCGGAGAGTTCGAGGCCGAGATGCGGATCGCTGCGGACGGCGCGTTCGATTTTGCGTATCGGGGCCAGATCCTGATCGGCGACGATAGCAGCGACCGCGGCGCGGTCGAAACGACAGACAATCCGCAGCCCGGCTCTTTCGACACGCAATTCGAGGAAGCGATCGCCGCGTTCACCGGCGGCCTCAATCCGAATGACGAAGCGACGATCATCGCCTTCGCCGAAGAGCTGGAAGCCCGGCGCGGCTGGAACAGCGTCGAATATCGCGGCGACGGGCTGTTCGATGTCGACTATGCGAGTTCGGGACGGCTCGATCAGGATTTCCTGTTCCCGGTCATGCCCGATTTCATCCTCAACTTTCCGATGCTTGCCGCGGTGCCGCGGGACGACGGAACGGTGCGCATCGTGATTTCTGCGCTCATGCCCGAACCCAATGACGACGATCAGACCGGGCCCGCGCAGCCGGAAACCATCGGCAACGGGACGTTCACGCTCGTCACCGCGGCGCCGATCGTCAGCACGAACGGCACAGTCAGCGATGGCGACGTTCCGGGAGAGAGGATTATCCGCTGGTCGTCCGACGATCCGCCGGACGAGCGGCCCGAAGCGATTATCCGCCTCGCGCCTTAGCTTGGCGCCACAGTATCGCGCCCTAATCTTCCTGGGCGATTGTGACCTTCAGGCCGTCCAGCTCATCCTCGAACGGAATCTGGCACGAGAGGCGCGAATTCTCGTCGCGATGATCGGAACTGTCGAGCAGATCATTCTCGTCCTCGTCCATTTCAGGGAGTTTGGACGCAAATTCCGGATCGACATGCACATGGCAGGTCGCGCAGGAACAGCAGCCGCCGCAAAGCGCGAGGAGTTCGTCAAAGCCATTGTCCCGGATCACTTCCATCACGGTAAGGCCGCTATCCGCATCGACGGTGGTTTCCTCGCCGGCGCGATTGACGACAATGAGCTTGGGCATGGACGGTTCCTTCATTGCGGATTCGAAAAATGCTGCGGCGCGGCTATGTGATGGCGGGCATATGAAATCAAGGGTGAGCTGAATGGGCATAGGCGCGGCGGAGCTGCGGATATCGCTGGACGCGCTGGCGAAAATCGAACCGGCGTTCGAAACGCGGCTGGCGGAGATCGGCTACCCGCCGCCCCGGGTTCGCGATCGCGGCTATCCGACGCTGCTGCGCACAATCCTCGGCCAGCAGGTCAGCGTCGCATCGGCCGATGCCGTGTGGCGCAAGCTGGATGAGACCATCGGCGATGCGGCCGACCCGGCCAAACTGCTCGCAGCGGAGGAAGAGACGCTGCGCGGCACCGGGCTCAGCCGCCAGAAGAACGGTTATGCGCGCAGCCTCGCCGAGCTGGTCGTGTCCGGAACGCTGGACCTGGCGGCACTGCCCGCGGACGACGAAGCGGCGATTGCGCAACTGGTCGCCGTGAAGGGCATCGGACGCTGGTCGGCGGAAGTCTATCTGCTGTTTGCCGAGGGCCGGCCCGATATCTGGCCGGCCGGCGATCTCGCCGTGCAGATCGAAACCGGGAAGTTATTGGGCTGGACCGAACGGCCGGGCGAAGACGAAGTGCGCGCGGCCGCGGAGGCGTGGCGTCCCCATCGCGGTGCCGCGGCGATCTTCGCCTGGCATTCCTACAATATAGAAGTGATCTAGGCGGCGCGGTGGCGGCGCAGAAAATCGTCGAGCACGGCCGGATGAAACGGTTCGGCGAACTCGCAGCCCGCTTCGAAACCGCGCGACCATGCGATCTTCGCCTGTTTCGGCTGCAGCCCGGGTAGCCGGACCCACACCTCGGTTCCCTCGCCAAGGCTCATTGCCGTGTCGACCTTGCAGCCCGTCTGCGAGAGGTCCGTAACGTCGGCCTTGGCCGCGTCATAACCGGTCTTGCGGAAGCCCGCGCGCATCTCGACCGGTTCGCGAGGCGCGACACGGCGCTCGTCGAAATCAGGATTTTTTACCAGCAGTTGTGCGCGAATGCCCATTGAAAGTCCTTGATGATCACCCCTTCCTTATCGCGGCGGAAGTTGAAGATCGGATTGACGGAAATGGTTAAACAGACAGCGAAAGCGCGTGGGTGCCCGCGCGAATCCGCGATTTACCGGATGCCGGGAATCCCGGCGATCCGTTAACGAATTACTGCGGCACGATCCGGCCCTCCTTTCCCGCCAGTTGACGTAAGCGTAAAGTCATGCTCGTTAGCGCCATGACCGATCAAACCGCGCCCGCCGCCATTCTGTCCGCTTATGGAGGCGAGAAACCGCCCGCGCCCGACTGGTTTCTCGATGCGCTCGCCCGCACGCCCGAACGGCACAGCATAGAAAGCGGCGGATCGACGATCGAATATTTCACCTGGGGACAGGAAGGGCTGCCCGGCCTGTTCCTGCTTCATGGGGGCGGTGCGCATGCACTGTGGTGGGCGCATATCGCGCCCTTCTTCGCCAACGATTATCGGGTAGCCGCCATGTCCATGGCCGGCATGGGCGGATCGGACTGGCGCGAGGAATATGCGATTGCGCAGCACGCGATCGACATGCGCAACGTTGCCGAGGCGGCCGGGCTGTTCGCGCAGGGCAAGCCGGTGGTGGCCGGGCACAGCTTTGGCGGCGCGCCGACGGCGACGGCCGCGTCGGACCCGGACGCTTGGGTCGGCCATGCCATCGTCATCGATTCCTCGCTGCAGATGCGTCACTCGCCCGGCAATCAGGAACGGCAGCAGCGCGAGCGGCGCTATTTCGGCAGCGTCGCGGAAGGTCTCACCCGCTTCCGCTTCCTGCCGCCGCAAAGTTGCGAGAACCATTATATCGCCGACATGATCGCGCGCGAGGCGATCGTCGAAGTCGAACCGGGCCGCTTCAGCTGGTGCCATGATCCGAACGGGTTCGGCAACACCAAGCGGCTCGACAGCGCCGAACGCGCGCGCGGCGCCAATTGCCCGATGGCCATGATCTATGGCGACCGGTCGGCGATCATGGACGATGAGGCGCTCGAACATCTCGAAAAGACGATGCCCGAGGGCACCCCCTTCGTCGCGATCCCCGATAGCGGCCATCATATCATGGTCGATCAGCCGCTGGCCTTGGTGGCGGCAATGCGCGCGCTGCTGGCCCGCCGATAACGCTTCGCGCATCCTGCCATGGATGATAGGGCATCATCATGGAAACGATATCGGAGAACCGCGCCTTTGGCGGCACGCAGGGCGTTTATGCGCATCGCAGCGCGGAGACGGGCACGAATATGCGGTTTTCCGTCTTCGTTCCCGATCACGAGCCGGAGGCGACGCTGCCGATACTCTGGTACCTTTCCGGCCTCACCTGCACCCATGCCAATGTGACCGAAAAGGGCGAGTTCCGCCGCGCATGCGCGGAGCGCGGAATCGCCTTTATCGCGCCGGACACCTCGCCGCGCGGCGAAGATGTTCCGGATGACGAGTCTTACGATTTCGGTCAGGGCGCGGGCTTCTATGTCGACGCGACCGAGGAGCCCTGGGCGGCCAATTTCCGCATGCGCAGCTACATCGAGACAGATCTGCCGTCGCTCGTCGCGGCGGAATTCCCGATGCTCGACATGGCTCGTCAGGCGATCACCGGCCATTCGATGGGCGGCCATGGTGCGCTGACGATCGCCCTGCGCAACCCGGACAGTTTTCGCAGCGTATCGGCCTTCGCGCCGATCGTATCGCCGCTCGAATGCCCCTGGGGCGAAAAGGCGCTGACCGGCTATCTCGGCCCGGACCGCACGGCATGGCGCGCCTATGACGCCTGCGCACTGATCGCGGACGGCGCGCGCGTCCCCGAAATCCTCGTCGATCAGGGCGAAGCGGATCAGTTCCTCGAGGACCAGCTCAAACCCGAACTGCTCGAACAGGCCTGCGCCGACACGGGCATCGCGCTGACGCTGAACCGGCGGCCCGGCTACGACCACAGCTATTATTTCATCTCGACCTTCATGGCCGACCATATCGCCTGGCATGCCGACCGGCTGCGTTGAGGCCGGCCACGCAGCGCGCCATCTTGCCCAACACAGCAATGACGCCGATAAGGGCGCCCGAGAGGCCAAGGGGGCGGAATGGACGACCGGACATCGCATGACAATTTCGTAAAGCGCGCCTTCGTCGTCCTCGCGATCGTCGCGCTGGCGGCGGCCGTCTACATGCTCGGCCGGCTGCTCCTCCTGATCTTCGCGGCGATCGTCGTCGCCGTGATCCTGCGCGCGATCGCCCGCATTTTCATCCGCTTCGGCCTGCCGCAAGGAGTATCCGTGACCTTCGCGGTCATCACGCTGTTCGCGATATTGGGATCGGTTTCCTGGGTGTTCGGCGATTTGCTGGTGACCCAATTTGCCACGCTCATCGCGCGCATACCCGAAGCGATCGAGGCGACGCAGGCCGCGTTCGATAATTGGGGGCTCGACTATGACGTCCGCGAGGCGGCACGCGATATCACATCCCAGCTATCGGGCCTGACTACGCGGGCGGGCAGCTTCGCGATTATGTCTGCGGGCGGTGCGCTCACCAATATCATCCTCGTGCTGGCCGGTGCCGTCTTCTTCGCGGCGCAGCCGGACCTGTACCGGCAGGGCCTCGTCCGGATCGTGCCCAAGCAACGCGAAAAACTAGCCGAAGAAACGCTCGAAGATCTCGGCCGGGCGCTCGGCCTCTGGCTACGCGCGCAGATACTGTCCTCGATCATTGTCGCGATCATGGTCTATATCGCGTTGTCCGCCATCGGCGTGCCATCGGCGGCGGCGCTCGCGGTGATCGCGGGCCTGCTCGACTTCATTCCCTTTATCGGCCCGGTCGTCGCGGGGATTCCGGCCGTGCTCGTCGCGTTCAGTGTCAGCCCGACGACCGCGCTGTGGACACTCGGCGTCTATGTCCTGATCCAGCAGATACAGGGCAATGTCCTCCAGCCGATCATACAGAAACGCTCGGTCGACCTGCTGCCGGCGGTGCTGCTGTTCGCTGTCGTCGCGGCGGGCATCCTGTTCGGTCTGCTCGGCGTCCTGCTGGCCGCGCCGCTGACCGTAGTCGGCTTCGTGCTCGTCCAGCGGCTGTACATCGAGCAGGTGCTGCAGAAAGTGCCCAAACGCCCGGCCCCGCCCAAATCGCCCCCGCCCGAAAAGGCCGAATGAACCCGGTCTTCGCAAAGCTGCCGACGACGATTTTCGAGGAGATGTCGGCGCGCGCCCGGGCGAACGGCGCGATCAATCTCGGCCAGGGCTTTCCCGACGCGGCCGGCCCCGAGGACGTCCGCCAGGCGGCTGCGGAGGCGGCGCTGAACGGCTGGAACCAATATCCACCGATGCGCGGCCTGCCCGAGCTGCGCGCGGCCATCGCCGATCATTATTCTTCGCATCAGGGACTGTCGCCCGATCCCGAAACGGAGATCGTCGTTACATCGGGAGCGACCGAGGCATTGGCGGCATCGATACTGGGGCTCGTCAGCCCGGACGACGAGGCGATCATCGTCCAGCCGGCCTATGACGCCTATGCGCCGCTGGTCCGGCAGGCAGGCGGCGTGCCACGCTTCGTATCGACGCGCCCACCGGACTGGAAAGTCCGCACCGAAGACCTCGAAGCGGCAGTCGGCGACAGGACGCGATTCCTCATCCTCAACAGCCCGCACAATCCGACAGCAACGATGCTGGATGAAGCCGATCTCGGCCTGCTCGCCGATTTCTGCGTGTCGCACGACCTGATCACCATCTGCGACGAAGTCTGGGAGCATCTCGTCTTCGACGGAGCGGCCCACCGCTCGCTAATGGCGATGCCGGGGATGGCCGAGCGCACGGTGAAGATCGGCTCGGCGGGCAAGATTTTCTCGCTGACCGGCTGGAAGGTCGGCTGGGCCATTGCGGCGGAACCGCTGGCCGCGGTCATCGCCAAGGCACATCAGTTCCTGACCTTTACGACACCGCCAAATCTCCAGAGCGCGGTCGCTTACGGCCTGGGCAAGGACAGCTCCTATTTCACCGGCATGCGCGCCGGATATCAGGCGTCGCGCGACCGGCTGTCCGCAGCGCTGACGGACAGCGGTTATGCGGTGCTGCCGAGCGCGGCGACCTATTTCCTGCTCGTCGATCTCGCGGCCTCGGGCATCGAGCTGGACGACCGGGCATGCGCAATCCGATTGGTCGAAGAGTTCGGCGTCGCCAGTATCCCGGTGTCGGCACTGTACGAAACCGACGCCGTGACGACCGCCCTGCGCCTGTGTTTCGCGAAAGGCGATGCGACGCTGGACGAGGCCGCGGATCGATTGGCCGAGGCGCGCAAAGCCTTGACTTGAAGCGCTACTAGCGCGGCGCGCGCCAGCGATGGCTGCCCGAATAGAGGCCGGTGGTCGGGTTACCCGCACCGTCTCGCGCCGGGCGGAACCGTGCCCGGCTCATCACCATGTTGCAAGCCCGCGCATCGAGCTGGAAATGCCCGCTCGAACCGGTCGTGAAACAGGCGGTCGGCACGCCGTTCGCGCCGACCCGCACCTGAAAACGCGATGTCCCCTCCTCGCCATTGCGCAGGATGTTGGACGGATAGTCGCTCGCGCGGACCCAGCTCCCCGGATTGCCGATCGGCTGGGGCGGCGTGGTGCGCGACTGGCGCGGTGGATCGGGCGTCGGCGCCGGACGCGTTTGCGGTTCTGGCGTACGCGGCGTTTCGCGCGTCGGCTGGCTAGGCCGTTCGGTGGCAGGCGCCGGCGTCGAGGCGGCGGTATCGGGTTGGCCGGCCGGAGTGCTGTCCGGCGCATCGGCGGCCGGTTCTGCGCTATCCTCCGGCGCGGCTGCGTCTTCCGGCGCGCTGTCCTCGGGCGGTGCATAGACGCTCAGTTCCGCTTCGCGCGCGTCGTACACCGTCGCCACGCAGGCTTCGGTCCGGCATTCGTCGCGCCGCGCCTGATAGGCGGCATAACCCTGCTGCAAAGCGATCCGCTCGTCGCCCTCGACCTGATCCAGTGCGGCCGCATAGCGTTCGGCAAGATCGGTCTCTCGCGCGCGCAGCGCTTCGCTGCCGCAGATGATGGCATGGCTGGGCAGCGTGGTATCCGCGCAGTCGACGGTCGGTGACAGGACGCCGCTCTCGGCGTCCTCGGGCGCATCGCCGCCTGGCCAGAAGACGATCAGTAGAATAACGGCAAGCAGCGCGACGAGACCGAGCGCGCCGTATAGCATGAAGCGATTATTGGACGATCCGTCGTCACCGTCGGCGGCACCGGCATCGGCCTGGCCCGTCGCCACGGGCGCAATCGTACGCGGCGTTTCCTCGTCGGCTCGCGCCTCGACCGGCGGTTCGGGCGCCTCGCTCTCGGGTTCTTCCGGTGGCGGCTCGGGCGGCGGTGGTGGCGCGGGCGGTTTTACCTCGGGCGCATCGGCGTCTTCGCTATCCTCGGGCAGGACCGGCGGCGACGCAGATTCCGGCGGCAATGGTTCGGGCGGAACATTGATTTCGACCAGCCGCTTGATCGTGTCGATCATCCGCTGGATCGTGTCGTCGCGCCGGTCGAACCAGTCGATCCACTGATAATCGTTGAGCCAGTAGGCAAGCCCGTCGGCGTCGATATTTTCGAGCCGGACCGGGAAGATCAGCTTGTCGCCATTTTCGGCCATCATCAGCTCGCGCTTCACATGGCGCGACTGGTCCGAGCGCGCGCAGAAGAGCAGGATGATGAGATCGGACGTGCGGACCTGTTCGATGATCGCCTGGTCGAACGGCCGGCCCGGATCGATATCGTCGGGCGCCATCCACCCGTCGACGCCGTTATTGGCCAGCACCTGCTTGAGCTGTCGCGCAGTTTCCACCTGGGAACTGTGATGACTGATAAAGGCGACTGGCCGCCTCGTACGGCCGCTATCGGCGTTCATCCATGCCCCCAACCCATGCTCTCCGGCGTCGGCCACCGGACCATACCGGCCGCCTTCCCCGTCGACGCCGGCCTCAGGCCGGTCGCAATCACCCTAAGCAAGTGCTGCGGAGACGGCAACGGACGGTTGATTGAAAGATAGTGCGCCATTCCTCGGCACATATGCGCCAATAACTGTACCTAATCGGGACGATCTGAGGCCCGGAAGCCCACACTCTGGTAAAAAATGTGCTACTATTTATGCTTCGGGCGCTAAAACAGTCTCACGGGGGGACAGCAATGACTATCGAATATGTCGACCCATCGGTTTCGAAGGTGACGGAGATGCCGCAAAAAGCACCGCCGACTTCGAAGCTTCTGGTCGGCCTGGACGAGAAGCTCGTTCGTCTGTCCAACGACCTGAACGAGAATCTGCAGCGCATGGCGCAACTGAACCAGCGGCTCTTCGGGGGTGAGACCCCGGATAGCGATGCAGCGAACGCGCACGGACAGACGCAGAACAAGAATGGCGGCCTGCTGAGCTCGCTCGACAGCCGGGTCGCGGAACTCGACCGGCTGGTCGACAAAATCTCGAAGGAAATGGATTCCTTCGACCAGCTGGCCTGATCCGCCGCCTCTAGTCCGCGAAAATCAGCACCGGTGTTTCGAGCAACCGCTTGAGCGCCTGGACGTAGCTCGCCGCGTCATAGCCGTCGACGACGCGATGGTCGCAGGAGATGGAGAGGTTCATCTGCTTGCGGATCGCAAGCTCGCCATCGACGATCGCCGGGCGCTCGACGATCTTGTTGGGCCCGATGATCGCGACCTGGGGCCGGTTGATGACGGGCGTGGTCGCAATGCCGCCAAGCGGACCGAGCGATGTCAGCGTCAGCGTGCCGCCGGTCAGCTCTTCCTGCGTGGCTTTGCCGGTGCGCGCGGCGTCAGACAGGCGCGCGATTTCCATCGCGAGCTGCCAGACATTCTTGTCCTGCGCATTCTTGATCACCGGGACGATCAGCCCCGTATCGGTCTGCGTCGCCATGCCGAGATGTACGGCGCCGTGGCGCGTCACCCGCCCCGCCTCGTCGTCATAGGTCGCGTTGATCATGGGGAATTCGGGCAGCGTCTTGCAGATCGCCGCGATGATCAGCGGCAGCACGGTCAGCTTGGGCCGATCGCCGCGCGTCGCGTTGAGATCGGCGCGGGCGGCTTCGAGTTCGGTGACGTCGATTTCTTCGACATAGGTGAAGTGCGGGATGTGGCGCTTGGATGCGGCCATATTCTCGGCGATCTTGCGCCGGAGGCCGATGACCTTGAGTTCCTCGTCGTCGCGCTTTTTCGAAGCGCCCGGCGTCAGATAGGTCGCGCCGTAGGTCAGATACTGGTCGAGATCGCTATGGCGGATACGATCGCCCGTCTGCGGTTTGACTTGGGAAAGATCGACGCCGAGATCGGCCGCACGCTTGCGCACCGCGGGCGATGCGAGGACGCGGGTCTTGGCCTCTTCGGTTGAAGGTTTGGGCTCCGCCTCCGCTGCCGGTTCGGGTTCGACTGCTGTTTCTTCTTCCGGCTCCTCCGGCTCGGGCTCAGCTTCGTCCGCATCTTCGGGTTCATCGTCAACCTGGGCTTTCACCTTGTCGGCGATGGCAGCTTCTTCCTCCTCGTCCGGCAGTTCGTCGGTCTCGATCACGGCGAGTACCGAGCCGATGGCGAGCATGTCGCCCTCTTCGCCGTTCAGTTCGACGATCGTGCCCGAAACCGGTGATTCCATTTCCACCGTCGCCTTGTCCGTCATCATGTCGGCGATGCCCTGATCTTCCTCGACTTCGTCGCCGACTTTCACATGCCAAGCGACGATTTCGGCCTCGGCGATGCCCTCGCCGATATCGGGCAGTTTGAAGCTGAACTTAGCCACTGACATTCTCCATGACGCGTTCGATGGCGAGGCGGGTGCGGACCGGCCCCGGGAAATAGGCCCATTCGAGGCTGTGCGGATAGGGCGTGTCGTACCCCGTCACCCGCTCGATCGGTGCCTCGAGATGATAGAAGCAGCGCTCCTGCACGAGCGCAGAGAGTTCCGCGCCGAAGCCAGACGTGCGCGTCGCCTCGTGCATGATCACGCAGCGGCCGGTCTTCTTGATCGATTCCTCGATGGCCTCGATGTCGAGCGGCAACAGCGTGCGCAGATCGATCACCTCGGCATCGACGCCGAGATCCTCGACCGACCGCATCGCGACATGGACCATCGTGCCATAGGTAAGGATCGTGAGGTCATTGCCGTCGCGCAGCACATTGGCCTTGCCGAGCGGAATGGTGAAATAGCCTTCCGGCACTTCGCTCGCGGGATGCTTCGACCAGGGCCGCACCGGATCGTCATAATGGCCGTCGAACGGGCCGTTATAGATGCGCTTGGGCTCGAAGAAGATCACCGGATCGGGATCCTCGATCGCCGCGATCAGCAAGCCCTTGGCGTCGTAGGGCGTAGACGGAATCACGGTCTTCACGCCGCAGATGTGGGTGAAGATGCTTTCGGGGCTCTGGCTGTGTGTCTGGCCGCCGAAAATGCCGCCGCCCGAAGGCGTGCGCACCACCATCGGCGCGGTGAACTCGCCGGCCGATCGATAACGCAGCCGCGCGGCTTCCGAGACGATCTGGTCGAGGCCGGGATAGATATAGTCGGCAAACTGGATCTCGGCGATCGGCTTGAGCCCGTAAGTCGCCATGCCGACAGCAACGCCGATGATGCCGCATTCATTGATCGGCGTATCGAAGGCGCGGGTTTTGCCGTACTTCTTCTGCAGGCCGGCGGTCGCGCGGAAGACGCCGCCATAATAGCCGACATCCTCGCCGAACACGCAGACGCTATTGTCGCGTTCCATGGCGACATCCATGGCGCTGTTGATCGCCTGGATCATGTTCATCTGTTTGGTCGCGCCCTCGGTCATCGGGTCTTCGCCACGTTGTTCGCCGCCGCATTCTCGTCGAGCATGTCCTGCATCTGTTCCTTCAGATGCCAGGGCATTTCCTCGTAAACCCCTTCGAACATGGTTTCGAGCGGCTGATGGAGGCCATGGCCGAGAATGCCGTTCTTTTCCGCCTGTTTAGCCGCAGTCTTAACTTGCTCGGCGACTTCCTGGTCCATCTCGGCCTGCTGCTCTTCGGACCATTCGCCGATTGCGATCAGATGGTTCTTGAGCCGCGCGATCGGGTCGCCGAGCGGCCATTCGGCGGCTTCGTCGGCCGAGCGATATTGCGAGGGATCGTCCGATGTCGAATGGCCTTCGGCGCGATAGGTGAAATGTTCGATCAGCGTGGGGCCGTTATTGGTGCGCGCGCGTTCGGCCGCCCATTGCGTCGCCGCATAGACGGCCAAGGCGTCGTTGCCGTCAACGCGCAGGCCGGCGATGCCGTAGCCGACCGCGCGCGCGGCGAAGGTCGTCTGCTCGCCGCCGGCGAAGCCCGAAAAGCTCGAGATCGCCCATTGGTTGTTGACGACGTTCATGATGACCGGCGCCTTGTAGACGGCCGCGAAGGTGCAGGCGGAATGGAAATCGCCCTCGGCGCTCGACCCCTCGCCCGTCCAGGTCGCCGCGATCCGCGTATCGCCCTTCGCCGCGCTCGCCATGGCCCAGCCCACGGCCTGCGGATATTGCGTCGCGAGATTGCCAGAGATCGAGAAGAATGCGCCCTGTTTCGTCGAATACATGATCGGGAGCTGGCGCCCCATCAACCGGTCTTTCTTGTTCGAATAGACCTGGTTCATCATGTCGACGAGCGACCAGTCGCGCGCGATCAGGATGCCCTGCTGCCGATAGCTGGGGAAGCACATATCGTCGCGGTCGAGCGCGAAAGTCGCGGCGATCGCCACTGCCTCCTCGCCCGTGCATTTCATGTAGAAGCTGGTCTTGCCCTGGCGCTGGGCGCGGAACATGCGCTGGTCGTAGGCGCGGGTCAGCGCCATCGCGCGCAGCATCTTGCGCAACGTATCCGGATCGAGCTTGGGGTCCCATGGCCCGACCGCCTTGCCTTCGTCGTCGAGCACGCGAACGAGGCCATAAGCGAGATCGGGCATCTCTTCGTGTTGGGCCGCCATATCCGGGCGGCGCGTTTCGCCCGCGGCGGGCACCACGATATCGGAAAAATCGGCATCGTCGCCGGGCCGGAACTTGGGCTCGGGCACGTAAAGTTCGAGGGGCGGCAGATTGCGCCGGTCTGAGTCGCTCGCCATCAGATATCCTGTCCAACCGATTCGGTGTGCGGCCGCTTATAATATAATTACACGGCAATTTGATAGCTCTGTCGCGCGGTGGCATCTGCGATGGCGAACCGGGCGCACGAAATATGGGGATATGATTCGATGAAGACACTGTTTTCCGCGTGCGCAACCGCCGCTGCGCTGGCGCTTCTTCCCGCCGGCCCGGCGCTCGCCGATGATCACGACGACGCCACCGAAGCCGCACCCGATCCCTGGACCGGCTATCGCGGCATGGGCACCGAGCCCTTCTGGTCGGTGACGATCGGCGAAGAGCGTCTGATATTCGAACATGCGGGCGTGTTCACCGCCGAAGCGGACCGGCCGGACGAGACCTTTTCGCCGGAGGGCGCGGTCTTCATCAGCCAGTCGGAAAATGAGGGCGATCGCGATTTCATCGTCCTCGTCCAGAACGAATTGTGCAGCGACGGTATGTCCGACCGGCCCTATCCGCAATCGGTGCGCGTCTTTGTCGATGGGCTGTATTTCCACGGCTGCGGCGGCGATCCGCAAGACGTGCTCAGCGGTGCGGACTGGCATGTCACCGAGCTGATGGGCGAGGCCGTCCCTGACGATGCCGGGATCAATTTCCGCTTCGACGGCGAAGGCGGGATGTTCGGCACGGGCGGCTGCAACCGGTTCCGCGCCGATTATGTGATGGACGATGCACTGTCGATCGGCCCGGTCGCCTCGACCCGGCGCGCCTGCATCAATCCCGTGGCCAGCGAACGCGAGAATCAGTTCTTCACGGCGCTCGGCAGCGTGATCACGCTGAACGTGGAGAGTTTCGGCTCGCTGACGCTCTATTCCGAAGACGGCCCCGTGCTGAAGGCCGAACGCCGCGGTGAGGGCGGCTAGGCTCCGCCTCTAGAGATCACCGAAATGCTTGAGCGCGGCGCGCGCTATGGGCTCGCCCCATTCCTGCACGAAATGGCCGCCACCCTCGATCATCATCGGTTCGGGGCAGCCGGCGATGTTCTCGCGCAGCCGGTTCATGACGTCCGGCCCCAGAACGGGATCGGCATCGCCGACCGCCA
>NZ_JBQLZN010000036.1:0-53489 GCF_052168295.1 Parasphingopyxis sp.
GCCTGCCGAGCGGCGCCAGATGTTGGAAGAAGCGGCGGGCATTGCCGGCCTGCATGTGCGCCGCAAGGATGCCGAACAGAAGCTGCGCGCGACCGAAACCAATCTTGCGCGGCTCGACGATCTTCTGGCCGATATGGAAAGCCGGGTCCGCGCACTGAAGCGGCAGGCGAGCGCGGCGCGGCGCTATCGCAAACTGACCGAGCAGATCGAGCTGGGCGAGGCCCGGCTCGTGTTTGCGCGCTGGCGCGATGCGGCGGAAGCGGCGGAGAATGCGAAGGCCGAGGCGGAGCAAGCCGAAGCGGCTGTTGCCGAGGCGGCGGAACGGCAGCGCGCTGCCGCCGTGCATCAGGCCGAAGCCGCGCGTAAGCTTTCCGAACAGCGCAACGCGGCGCAGGACGCGCGCGAGCAGGCTGCGGCGCTCGGCCATGAACTGGCCGGGCTCAAGAACGAACGCAATGCGCTCGAACGCCGGATCGGCGAACTGGCCAGCCAGCGCGAAAATCTCGCGCGCGACCGGGGCCGCGAGGACGCATTGGCGAGCGATGCCGCGGCCGCGCTCGAACGGCTCGAAGCCGAAGAGCAGGAAATCGCCGCGCGGCTCGAAGGCACCGACGAGCGGCTCGCGGAAAGCGAAAAGAAGGTCCAGGAGGCCGAGACCGTCTCACGCGAGGCGGAGCTTGCGATGGCCCGCGCGCTGGCGGCGCAGGCCGCGCAGCAAGCCGATGTGCGGGTTGCCGAGGCCAATGCCGAAAGCGCGCGCCAACGGCTTGCTCGGGCGGAAGCGGAAGCCGAAAGGATTGCAAGCGAACTCGCCGAACTCGGCGATGTCGACCCGCTCGAAAAAGCTTATCGAGATGCCGAAAAGGCGCGGGAGAAAGCCGAAACGCGCGTCGCCGATTTGCGTGCCGCAATTGAAGCCGCCGACGACAAGCGGGAGCAAGCAGCGCTCGCGCGGGACGAAGCGGAAAGCGAAACCGCCGCCGCCCGGGCAGCGCTGTCCGCGCTCGAATCTGAGGCCGAAGCGCTTACGAAAGGCATGGACGATGCCGTCGACGACAAGGCGCTCGGCCATGTGCGGGCCGAAGCCGGATACGAAAAGGCGCTGGCCGCGGCGCTCGGGGACGATCTCGAGGCCGGGCTGGGCGAAGCGAGCCCGCGCCGCTGGTCGGGCTCCGATGCGGCGAGCGGCGATCCCGATCTGCCGTCGGGCACCGAGCGGCTCGCCGATCATGTTACGGCGCCCAAGCAACTGATGCGCCGGCTCGGGCAGATCGGCGTTGTCGATAGCGATGACGGATCGGTCGTACTCGCGGTCGGTCAACGGCTCGTCACGCGCAGCGGCGGATTGCGGCGCTGGGACGGCTATGTCGCGCGCGACGAGGGCGCCGCCGCGGCGGACCGGCTGGAGCGTGCCAATCGCCTCGAAGCGATCGAGGCGCAACTGCCGGACGCGCGCACGGCTGTCGAAAAGGCCGCGGCACGTGCGACAGAAGCGATCGCGGCCGTCACCGAAGCGCGAACGGCGCTGGAAGATGCGCGCGCTGCACTCGGTGGCGCGGAAGACGAGGCCCGCGCGGCGATCCGTGAGCAGGACGTCGCCCGGGCTGCCATCGAGAGGCTGGCCGATAAACAGGCCGGGCTTGCCGAACGGCGCGAGCGCGCGGCGACCGAACTGGCCGAGGCCAAGGAGGCGCTGGCAGCGGCCGAGCAGGGCATCGCGGCACTGCCGGACAGCGGCGACACCGACGCGTCGGTCGAGCGGCTGAAATCGGCGAGCGAAGCGGCGCGGCTGATCCTGGCCGAGGCGCGCGCCGAGGCGGCGACAGTCGGACAGGCGATCGATGCGGACAAGGCGCGACTGGATGCGGCCAGGGCCGAGGCCGATAGCTGGAAGAGCCGCGCCGGCGAGGCGGCGCGGCGCGTGCAGGAAATGGCCAAGCGCGAAGCGGAAGCGGAGGCCGAAGCGCAATCGCTGGTCGATGCGCCCGAGGCTATCGAAGCGAAGATCGCGCTGCTGCAAACGCAGGCGGCAGAGGCCGAGCAGAAGGCCGAAGCGGCGCGGGCCGAGGAGCGCACAGGCGAGGAGCGGGTCGCGGAGACCGAGCGGCTCGCCGCGGAGGCGGTCGAAGCCCTGTCTTCGGCGCGCGAGCATCGCGCGGGCGGCCAGGCGCGGTTCGAAAATGCAGAGAGCCGGCGGCGCGAGTTCGAGCGGGTGTCGAGCGAGCGGTTCCAGTCGGCACCGGGCGGGCTCGCGGCGAAATTCGAGTTCGACGCGGAAACGGTGGCGGGTGCCGAAACGGAGTCAGCCGCGCTCGACAAGCTGAAGGCGGATCGCGAACGGATCGGCCCGGTCAATCTCGTGGCCGAGAAAGAGCTCGAGGAACTCGAGACCGAGCGCGAAACCTCGCTCGCCGAGCGCGAGGAGCTGGGGCAGGCGATCAACCGGCTGCGCGGCTCGATCGGCAATCTCAATCGCGAGGGCAGGGCGCGTCTGCTGGCGGCGTTCGAAGATGTGGACAAGCATTTCCGCCGGCTGTTCGGGACGCTGTTCCAGGGCGGGCAGGCGCATCTCGCGCTCGTCGACTCCGACGATCCGCTCGAAGCCGGGCTCGAGATCATGGCCCAGCCGCCGGGCAAGAAGCTGGCGACGCTGACGCTGCTTTCGGGCGGCGAACAGGCACTGACCGCGGTCGCGCTGATCTTCGCGCTGTTCCTCACCAATCCGGCGCCGATCTGCGTGCTCGACGAGGTCGACGCGCCGCTCGACGATGCGAATATCGAACGCTTCTGCGAGCTGCTCGACAAGATGTCGGCCGAGACCGACACGCGTTACCTCATAGTGACGCATAACGCGGTCACCATGTCGCGCATGCATCGGCTCTACGGCGTGACGATGGTCGAGCGCGGCGTCAGTCGGCTGGTGTCGGTCGATCTCGGCGATGCGGAAACCTTACTCGCCGCCGAGTAGCCGTCAAAGCCGAAAGGTCGCCTATTCGGAGGCTTGGGCGCGCAGGCGCTGGACCGCGGTCATCGCGGCGGGCACATAATCGGTGAACAGCCCGTCGATGCCGAGCGCGAGAAAGGCTTCGATTTCGCGATCCGCCTGGCCATGGACGGTCTCGCCGCCCTCGATATGGAGGTCGTCCGGCAGGAAAGGGTTTTCCGGCCGGAAGGTGTAGGGAATGACGAGCAAGCCTTGCGCCTGCGCCCTTGCGACGATTCCGGTCGGTTGGCCAAGGGAATGTGCCTCGCGCGGCAGGACGAGGTTCTTGTCCGGCCCGATTGCATCGGCATAGGTGGCGATCGCTTCGAGCCCGGCAGGGCTGGTCATATGGGCATAGCTCGTCTCCGGCGCGTCGGCTGGGCTGCCACGGCCCGCAATCAATTGTACAAGGCGGATATCGGTCAGCACGCCCAGCTCGGCGAGCGGCGCGATCTCGAAGGACTGGATCATCACCGGATCGTCGGCACTGTCGTAACCGGCCTCGGCGAATTGGCGGACCAGCGCTTCCGGCATCGGCAAGCCCACCGAGGCGGAATAGCTCGGATGCTTGATCTCCGGGATCAGGCCGACTGTCCGGTCCTGCCGCTGCACGAGCGCGATGATCTCGGCGAGCGTCGGAACGCCGTAATGACCGTCATGCCGCGCGCTATCGCGACGTATTTCGGGCAGGCGCTCGCGGGCGCGCAGGGTTCGGATTTCGGCGAGCGTGAAATCCTCGGCGAACCATCCGGTCACTGTCCGCCCATCGATCGTCTTGGTCGTGCGGCGGTCGGCAAATTCCGCGCGATCCGCCACGTCCGTCGTGCCCGACAGTTCGTTTTCGTGGCGCGCGATGAACACGCCGTCGCGCGTCATCACCAGATCGGGCTCGATATAGTCCGCGCCCTGATTGATGGCGTGCTGATAGGCCTCCAGCGTATGTTCGGGCAGCTCGGAAGACGCCCCGCGATGCGCGATGATCAGCGCTTGGGACGCACCGGTCATTGTCGGCGGCGGGGTGCTTGCGCAGGCGGAAAAGAGCAGGGCGGCAAGGGCGACGCAGATCCAACGCATCGAACATTCTCCAGCGATCGTCGAACACGCCACCGATATCCCGAAGCGTCCGTCTTGTTAACCGGTCGTCGGCGCGATTTGGCTGTTTTTCGCATCCGTTGCATCCGCTTGACGGCCTTTTGATCTGTGTCAATCAAAATTGACACCGTCGATGCCATCCCTGTTTGCACATAACAGGAGAGGGTAGATGCGGATTCTTTTCGTGCATCCGAATTACCGGTCGGGCGGCGCAGAAATAGCGGGCACCTGGCCGCCCGCCTGGGTTGCCTATCTGACCGGCCATCTCCGCCAGGCCGGGTTCGAGGACATCCATTTCATCGATGCGATGACCAACGACATTTCGGACGCCGAACTCGCCCGGCAGATGGAGGAGTATCGGCCCGATGTGGTCGGCGTCACGGCGATCACCCCCTCCATCTACCGCGCCGAGGACGTGCTGAAAGTCGCCTCGCAGGTCGTTCCTGACGCCGTGCGGGTGCTCGGCGGTGTCCATGCCACCTTCATGTACAAGCAGGTGCTGAGCGAGGCGCCCTGGGTCGATGTCATCGTGCGCGGCGAGGGCGAGGAAATTTGCAACGAACTCATGCGGGCAATCGACAAGGGCCGCTGGCCGGCGGAACGCCATAGCATCAAGGGGCTGGCCTTTCGCGACGGCGAGCGGATCGTGGCGACCGCGGCGGCCAGCACGGTCAAGGATCTCTCCAAGATCAAGCCCGACTGGAATATTCTCGACTGGGATAAGTATAGATATATCCCGCTCGGCACGCGAGTTGCGATCCCCAATCTCGCGCGCGGCTGCCCGTTCACCTGTTCCTTCTGTTCGCAATGGAAATTCTGGCGCGACTATCGCGTCCGCGATCCCAAGGACGTGGTCGACGAGATCGAGGATCTGGTCGACAACCATGGTGTCGGCTTCTTCATCCTTGCCGACGAAGAACCGACGATCAACAAGAAGAAGTTCGTTGCCTTTTGCGGGGAGCTGATCGCGCGCGACCTGCCGAGGCGCGTCAAATGGGGAATCAATACGCGCGTCACCGATATCTATCGCGATCGCGACGACCTCAAATTCTATCGCAAGGCGGGGCTCGTCCATGTCAGCCTCGGCACCGAGGCGGCCGCGCAGATGAAGCTCGACCGGTTCAACAAGGAAACCAAGGTCGAGGAGAACAAGGAGGCGATCCGGCTGCTGCGCGAGGCCGATATCCTCGTCGAGGCGCAGTTCATCGTCGGGCTCGACAACGAGACCAGTGAGACACTTGAAGAGACTTATCAGATGGCGTGGGACTGGCAGCCCGATCTCGCCAACTGGTCGATGTACACACCCTGGCCCTTTACGCCGCTGTTTCAGGATCTGAAGGATCAGGTCGAAATCCATGATTTCAGCAAATATAATTTCGTCACGCCGATCATGAAGCCGGCGGCGATGGAACGCGGCGAACTGCTCGACGGGGTCATGAACAATTACCGGCGCTTCTATATGAAAAAGGCGCTGTTCCACTATCCGTGGCGCGGCACGGGCTTTCGCCGGCGCTATCTGCTCGGCTGCCTGTGGGCCTTCATGAAAGCCGGTTTCCAGCGGACCTTCTACGATCTGGGCAAGGCTGGCTATTGGGGGCCGCAGACCAAGAAGACGGTCGATTTCCATTTCGACGAAAGCCGGACGATCGCGGAGGCGCAGCTCGAAGACTGGGAAGCGGCGGGCGACCGCGCGGCCCGGGCCGCCGAACGCCGCGAGGCCGTGCGCGCACAAACCAAGGCGAGCAAGGCCCGCGCGGCCGAGGTGAAGGCCTGTGGCGGCGGCGATCTCCAGATGGAGGACGTATAGCCTGCCAGCCGATGCCCGCCTCGATGCGCCGGGCCTGATCGGCCCGAACGCCATTCTCCAGCTCCTGCCGGTGGTCGAGCGCGTCTATGGGGCGAGCCGGCTCAGCGCGATGCTGCGCAGGGCCCTGATCGCGTCCGTGCCCGATGGCGAGCATATGGTCCCCGAGGGCGATGCGGCACGGCTCCACCAGTTGTTGCGGATTCAGGACCCGGAGGCCGCGCCTCGCATTGCCGCCGAAGCCGGTCGCCGGACCGCCGACTATATTCTCGCGCATCGCATCCCGAGGATCGCGCAGACCGCGCTCAAAATCCTGCCGGCATCTTTGGCCGCGCGCGGTCTCTCGCGGGCCATAACGCGCCACGCATGGACCTTCGCCGGGTCGGGCACGTTCCGGGCCGTCGATCCGTGGACGTTCGAGATCGCGCACAACCCGATGATCAGCGGCGAGAGGAGTGCGATACCGCTGTGCCACTGGCATGCGGCCGTGTTCGAGCGTCTCTACCGCGCGCTTGTGTGCCGCACGAGCATCTGCGTGGAGACGCACTGCGGCGCGCAGGATGATTCCGATATTTGCCGCTTCGAAATACAACGCGGCGCCCGACCCCGATAGGGACGGACGCCGACATCGTGATATTGGATGCGCTAGAGCGCGTTAGGCAGCGCGTTCGAGTTCCGCAGGCTTGCGCTCTTCGAACTTCTTGGCGAGTTCCTTTTCGGTCTTCTCGTCCAGGCCCTTCGCGGCGGCGACGAACATCTCGTTTTCTTCTTCCTCGATATGATGGAGGTAACGATCCTTCATCGTGCGGAAGCGCGCGAGCCAGCCGGTCGAGGAATAGTCCATCTCTTCCAGCTCTTCGAGATAGTCGTCCAGTTCCTTGTGCTCGGCAACCGAATGCTGACCTTCTTCGCGCAGATCGGGCTCGCCCAGCATCGTCGCGTACAGCGTTTCCTCTTCTGCGGCGGCATGCGCGGTGACTTCCTTCTTGAACCGTTCGAACAGTTCGCGGCGCCCTTCGCTGTCGCCTTGCGTCTTGTCGATCAGGTCCAGCATCGTGCGATGCTTGTCATGATCTTCCTTCAGTCGCTCGAAAATCTTTTCGTTTGCCATTGTAGGTGTCTCCTGTGTCTGCATGCCCTATCAACGGGCGGGTAGGGCGATTGTTTCACCTGAGAATCGTTATTAACTGGAACGACTTAACCCCTGTACGAAAGGACGTAGATGACGGACGAGATGGCAGTCGAAGACGTCGATTCGGGCAAATTGACGCCGCTCGACCCGCGCCAGAAGGCGGTTTTGCGCGTGCGCTCAATCATCGCCGGCCTCGTGCCGCTGATCATCCTGAGCGTCGGCGCGTCGATCCTCGAACGCGAAACGGGCTTCCCGTCGCTCTGGATCATCGGCGCGGGCATCGTGCTTTACATGGCGACGGTGCTTCTGCTGCCCGAGCGGCGCTATCGGCGCTGGGGCTATCGGCAGGAGGGGCGCGGGATCAGGATCGCGTCCGGCCTCATCGTCCGCCGCGAGACGGTCGTACCCTATGATCGCGTGCAGCATATCGACATTTCGCGCGGGCCGATCGAACGTTTCTTCGGCGTTGCAAAGCTGACCCTGCATACGGCGGGAAGCTATAACAGCACGGTCGACCTGCCGGGGCTCGCACATGAGGATGCCGAGCGCATGCGCGACGAAATCCGCAGCTTCATCCGGCACGATCTGCCGTGAGCGAGTTGCCGGAAAGCTGGTCACGGCTGCATCCCGCGACATTCGCCATCCGTGCGCTCGAGCAGCTGCCGCAATTCGTGCTGGGCCTGCCCGCGGCCGCCTATTTCATCGCCGATAGCAGCATCGTCGTGGCGCTGTTCTTCGCGCTCGTCGGGATCGCAGTGTCGGTGGGTCTTGCCTATGTCTACTGGCTGCGGTTCGCCTATCATGTCGGCGAGGAGCAGTTGATCATCGAGAGCGGTATCCTCAACCGCAATCGCCGGACGATCCCCTTCGATCGTATTCAGGATGTGAGCCTCGAACAGAAATTGCTTGCGCGGCTCTTCGGCGTGTCTGTCGCGCGGATCGAAACCGGCGGTTCGGGCGGTGACGAGGGCGAGCTGGATTGTATCAGCCGCGAGGAAGCTGACCGGCTCAGGGATCGCATTCGCGCCTATCGGGCGGGGTCGAGTATAGGTGCGGAGGGTGGCGAGGCCGAGGCGGTCGTAAGCGAGCCGACGCTCTACACCATGTCGGTCGGTCGGCTGGTGATCGCCGGGCTGTTCAACTTCTCGCTCGTGTTTCTCGCGGTGCTGGGCGGCGTCTGGCAATATGTCGGCAGCTATCTACCGTCCGACTATCTCGACCCGCGGCAATGGATCGATAGTTATGGCGAACAGGCGGTCGGGATGATGACCGCGCTCCCGGTCCTCGGATTTGCAATGCTGCTGATCGCAATTGGCGCGATCACGGGAATGGTGCGCACTTTTGCGCGCGAATTCGGCTTCCGCCTGACGCGCACCGAAACCGGTCTCAGGCGGCGGCGCGGTCTTTTCACCCGCACCGATGTCGTCATACCGCTCAGGCGCGTACAGGCCGTGGTGATTTCCACGTCGCTCGTGAAACGCTTTTTCGGCTGGCAGGGGATGGCGGTGCAGAGCCTCGGCACCGACGGCGGTGCTGGCACCAACCATGTCGTCGCGCCGCTCGCTTATGCAGAAGACTTGGAGCCGATACTCGACGAACTCGGCTCTCGTCCGCCGCCGCCCGACGGGCAATTCGAGCGCGTTTCGCCGCGCCTCGTCTATCGGAGCTGGCTGGAGGATGGGCTCGTTCTGGCCGCGATTATCGCCGGCGTCTCGCTGTTTTGGTCGGGTGGGCCGTGGCTGCTCTTGCTGGTGCCGTTCTTTGCTATCGCCCCGGTGCTCCAATATCGCGCGCACGGCTATTGCATCGATGACGATCTGTTGTTCGTCCGGCGTGGCTTCTGGAGGCCGCGCATCACGATCCTGCCGCTCGACCGCGCCCAATCGGCGAGCCTTGTGCGCGGATTGACGCAGCGCGGTTTCGGGATTGCGACGCTCGCCATCGGCACGGCCGGCGCATCGCTCGGATCACCGCTCAGGATTCTCGATCTCGACGAGTCAGTCGCCCGCCGGTTGCTCGGCGAGCGCATCTGCCGCGTCTAGTATCCGCGAGCTAGTCCTGGATGTGAAAACCGATGCGCAGTGTCACCTGATAGTGCGCAACCTTGCCATCGACGACATGACCGCGCGTCTCTGTGACCTCGAACCAGCCGATATCGCGCACCGTCTTGGCTGTGCGCTCGATCGCGCCCTGAATCGCGTCCTCGATGCTCGTCTTGGACGTGCCGACGACTTCGGTGACCTTATAGATATTGTCGCTCATGATTTTCCTTCCTTTGCATGCTGTCAAAGCGCGAGCGCCGCATTCGTTGCATAGCCGTAACGCATTTTCGCCAATCCTTCCCCAAGGGACAGGGCGCGTGCAGATTGTCGCCGGCCGCTTGTCGAAGCCGTGCTGGCCATTCCTGCCCGGCCCGATTATTCCGGTGCAATAAACACTTAGGGGACAGCATCATGCGCACACTGGTTTTGGCTCTGGCTTTGGCGACCGCTTCGCCCGCAGTGGCGGCACCCGAGGACGATCTCGCGGCATTGATGGATGAAATCTGGGCCTCGGTGCTCCGCGAAAACCCGGTGCTGGCGACGCGAGTCGGCGTGCGCGATTATGACGACCGGGTAGGCGATATCAGCCTCGAAGCCGAGGACCGGCGCGCCGCCGAGTCCGCAGCGTTCCTGGCGCGGCTCCGCGCGATCCCGCGCGATGCGCTGTCGGCTTCCGCGCGGGCCGATTACGGCATTCTCGAACGGCTGCTGTCCGAAACCGTCGAAGGCAACAGCTATCCGCAGCGCACGATGCTGTTCACGACCTTTTCGAGCTGGCAGCAGAATTTCGCCTCGCTGCCGACCACATTGCCGATGCAGACCTCGGCGGATTTCGAGAGCTATCTCGCGCGCCTGCGCCTCTATCCGACGATCAACGATACGGGGATTGCGATCAGCACGATGGCGGCCGAAGGCGGCTATACGCTGCCCTGCGAAATCCTCGACGGCTATGAGAGTTCGATTTCGGGCGTCATCGGCGACGACGTGACCCAGTCGCGCTTCTACGAACCCTTCCGCCGTCCGCGCCCGGCTGGCGTGAGCGAAGCGGCCTTTGCCGCCTATGCCGACGAGGCGCGCGAAATCATCGAAACCGTGCTCGTGCCCGAATATGACGAGCAGCTACAATGGTACACCGACACCTACCTGCCGGCCTGCGCCACCGAGGTCGGTATTTCAGCGCAGCCGGGCGGCGCGGAATTCTACAATTTCCGCATCCGGCAGATGACGACCACCAATCTGACGGCCCAGCAGATTCACGATATCGGCCTCGAAGAAGTCGCGCGCATTCGTGCCGAGATGGAGGCGGTGGCAGCCGAAGCGGGCTTCGACACGCGCGAAGCTTTCATCGCGCATCTGCGCACCGACCCGCAATATTATGCGGAAACGCCTGAAGAGCTGATGGCGGCGACGGCGCTGATGGCCAAGGAACTGGACGGCTTGATGCCGCAATTCTTCGGCACGCCCGCGCGGCTCCCTTATGGCATTCGCGCCGTGCCGGAGGAGATCGCCGAGGGCACGACGACCGCCTATTACAGCCCCGGCTCCCCGGAATCGGGCATTGCGGGCTTCTACTATGTGAACACCTCGCTGCTCGATCAGCGGCCGCTCTGGGAAATCCCGGCGCTGTCCGCGCATGAAGGCGTGCCCGGCCATCATCATCAGATCGCGCTGCAGCAGGAAATGGATATCCACCCGTTGCGCCGCAACGCGGCCTTCTTCACCGCCTTTGTCGAGGGCTGGGGCCTCTATACCGAGCATCTCGGCATCGAGATGGGCATTTACGATACGCCCGCGGAGAATATGGGGCGGCTCTCCTACGAGATGTGGCGCGCCTGTCGCCTCGTCGTCGATACGGGCATCCATGCGCTCGGCTGGTCGCGGGATCGCGCGATCGCGTTCATGAGTGAGAATACGGCGCTGACCGACGCGAATATCGAGGCAGAGGTCAATCGCTACATCTCATGGCCGGGCCAGGCGCTCGCTTACAAGATCGGCGAGCTCCGGATACGCGAGCTACGCGCCCAGGCGGAGGAAGCGTTGGGCGAGCGGTTCGATATCCGGGCATTCCACGATACGGTGCTTGGCCAGGGGTCGGTGCCGCTCGATGTGCTCGAACAACAAGTGATGGACTGGGTCGCGGAGCAGCAGGGCAGTTAGGCGCCCGAGCTGCAAGACCGTGTTGGGCTAGATCCTAAAATTCGAGCAATGCGCCGCGTTCGGCCCGGGCCGAGCGGAGCAGCTGTTCGGTGCAGCCGGTAAAACCACCAGGGCCGACCGGCGAGCAGCTCTGTGTGCCGCTGCGGCCAACATATTCGACGCTCTGGGCGCGGGCGAGCCAGCTTTCATTGGCGGCAAGATCGCGCGTATCGCGCAATTCGGGCGGGATGCGATAACGTTCGCTTTCGTCGCGGCGGACGCAGACCACGATGATCTCCCCATTGGAGGTCGTGCATTCGTCGTCGCCGTATACGATCTGCATGCGGACATTATTCTGCGCGTCGGCAGGTGCGGAAGGGAGAACGGCCATCGCTCCGAAAAGCGCCGTAACGGCAAGTAAACGCGTCATTCTCAACCTCCTATTGCAGCGCCAACGCTACAGCCTTTCGAACCATGTCGGCAAGATGCCAGAGCGATTATTGCGCTGGCCTGAATTCCCGAAACCGGTCAGATGCGCTTGGCGGCGGCGATGGCGAGCCGGCAGCCGAGCCGGATCGCGCCGGACAGCAGCGGATAGGCTGGCGCCTGCTCCGCACCCTCGGCCAGCGCCGTTTCGCGATGTTCGACTTCCTCGGCCTGGAATTCGGCGATCATCTCGCTGAGTTCGGGGTCCGAATCGCCGAGCTCTTCAAGCTGCTCGCCATAATGTTTGTCGATTTCGGTTTCGATCGCGGCGGTGCAAGCCATCGCGGCCTCCGGGCCGAGCAGGGCTGTCGCGGCGCCGAGGGCAAAACCGGCCTTGTCCCAGAAAGGCTGGAGCAGGGTCGGGCGGACGCCGCGCTCGATCGTCAGTGCGTTGAACCGCTCGCAATGGCGCTTTTCCTGTTCGGCCATATGGGCAATCGAGCGGGCGGCGGGGCTGCGATCGCCAAGGATCGCCAATTGCCCGGCATAGATGCGCGTTGCACCATATTCGCCGGCCTGGTCGACGCGGATCATCGCCTCCACGTCGGGGCGTGGGTCGCCGGGAAGTCTTACGGGGTCGGTTTGCGTATTAGCCATGCGATCACCATAGCAGCGCCGATCGAAATTATCGCGTTAAATCCGGCGAGCGAAATGCCGAAAAGCGTCCATTGCGGCCGGTCGCAGGCGATGATCGGTGTCGATGCGATATCGGTCAGGAAATCGCCGCCCGCGGCCGGCATGGTCGCGCAGCCCGTAATGCCTTCCCAGAAACCATATTCAACGCCCGCGTGAAAAACGCCGATCGCGCCGCTCACGAAAATGGCGAACGTGGCCAGCCAGAGAAAGGCGGTGCCGATGCTGTTACTGCGCAGGACAATCGCGATCAGCGCCAGCGGTACCGCCGCATAGTGCGGCCAGCGCTGCCAATGGCACATTTCGCATGGGTAGAGCCCAGCGAGATGTTCGGAGCCGAGCGCGCCGGCGAGCAATGCGGTCGGCACGACAAGCGCAAGCGTGCGGGCAAGTCCGATAGACGTCATGGCCGTTCGATTCCGGCTATTCGCGTCGTGCCGATGCCGTTCTCAAGGGCGGGTTCTGCCGCGCGAGCCGGGCGATCGTTTCCACGGCATAATGCAGCTGGAAATCCTCGATACCCTGTTCGGCCAGTTCTTCCGACGTGGCGGTGAAGCGCGGATCTTCGCGGATATCGTCCTCGATCACGTCTTCCTGGACATTTTCCTCGTTGATGAGGTGACGCCGGAGATCGGCCTCGCGGAAACGCGGTGCGTCGCGCCAGTTCGGGTTGGTGAGCTGCGGCACGTCGAGATCGGGTTCGATTCCGCCTTCCTGTACCGAATTACCGGCCGGCGTGTAGTAACGCGCGGTGGTAAGCCGGAGCGCGGTATTTTCAGAGAGCGGCAGGATGGTCTGGACCGATCCCTTGCCGAAGGTCTGCTCGCCGATGATCAGCGCACGGCGATGGTCCTGCAATGCGCCCGCGACGATCTCGGAGGCCGAAGCCGTGCCCGCATCGACGATCACGACGAGCGGCAGCCCGTTCGTATCGTCTCCGGAGCGCGCATAATAGCGCTGGATGTCGCCGCTGCGCCGCCCGCGCTGCGATACGACCTCGCCGCGTTCCAGGAAGATGTCGGACACCGCGATCGCCTGATCGAGCAGCCCGCCCGGATTGGAGCGCAAATCGATCACATAGCCGGTCGGCTGGCCGCCGAGCGACTGGTTGATCGCCGCAATGGCTGCGCTGACTTCTTCGCCCGTATTGCGGTTGAAGGTGTTGATGTTGATGATACCGACCCGGTCCTGCACTTCCCATTCCACGGCGCGCAGTTCGATGATCTCGCGGGTCAGCGTGAATTCGAGCGGTTCGTCCTGTCCGGGCCGGACGACGGTCAACTCTATCGAGGTGCCCGGTGTGCCGCGCATCTGCTCGACCGCCTCGTCCAGCGTACCGCCGAAAATCAGCTCGCCGTCGAGATGCGTGATATAGTCGCCGGCCTGAATGCCTGCGCGATCTGCCGGCGTATCCTCGAACGGCGCGATCACCTTCACCGCGCCGTCTTCCAGCGTGACGGTGAGGCCGAGCCCGCCATATTCGCCCTGGCTTTGCGTCGTCAGCCGCTCAAAGCCCGTTTCGTCGAGAAAGGAGCTGTGCGGATCGAGGCTGGCGAGCATCCCGTCGATCGCGCCGCGCATCAGGTCTTCGTCGCTGATCTCGTCGACATATTCGGCGCGCACCCGTTCGAACACGTCCATGAACTGGTCGAGTTCGCGATAGGTATCGACATCCACGGCCGCGAGGGCGGCGGTGAAGGCGGGAATCAGGGCCAGGGTGCCGGCGGCGCCGATCGCACTGATAAAGGGTCTTGCCATGGGTCTCACTCTCTCAACTGATCGCGGCATAATAGCGGTTTTCCGGTGTTCGGCAAAGGATAGGATGTTTCGCCTTAACCGCGGCTTACGAGCGAGGAAATATCGACCGGTTCGCCGCCGCGGCGCAATTCCACAGTAACTGTGGGTCGATCGTCTCCCGTGCGGCCGATCGGTGAGCCCTGCCGCACCACCTGTCCGACCTGCACGCTGATCGTCGCGAGATCGGTGATCAGCGTCGTCCAGCCGCCGCTATGGTCGATGATGACGATCCGTCCATAGCCGCGGAAATCGCCCGCATAGCTGACGCGCCCGGCCGTCGGCGCGATCACCTGGGCGCCCGGTTGGGTCGCGATGGTCAGTCCGCGCGACCTGACGCCCGCATCGGACACTTCGCCCAGTCCTTCGACCACTTGGCCCATGACCGGCAGGCGATAGGGCGGCCGGCGATTTGCATTCGCATCGGCGGTCTGGCGGGTGGGTGCGCGCGCTTCGCCGGGCCGGGCGGGACGCAGGCGCGGGCCCGGCAGCGCCATCAGGTCCTCGCGGACCTCGGCCTGGCGTTCGAGTTCGGCCATCAGCGTGCGGATATCGCGCGCATCCTCGCCGAGTGCCAGAACGCGGTCACTCTCCACCATCGCCGAGCGTTCGAGCTGCTCGGCGCGCGCGCGCGAGCCTTGTTCGAGCTCCGCAAGCTGGACACGGCGCTGCTCGAGCGCGCTCTGCCGCTCTTCGAGCAGCGCCACGGCGCGATCGGCCTGCAGCCGCAAATTCGATCCGCGCACGACTTCGGCGCGCAATCCCGCCGTGCGTTCCCGCACGATCGGCAGGGTCGTCGAGAAGAGCGAGCGGATATGGACGAGATCGGTGATGCTGCCCTGATGGACGAGCGCGAGCGCGGGCGGGCGGCGCGCCATGGTCTGAAGCGCGGCGGTTAGCGTGATGATCGATCCCTGCCGTTCGGCGAGCCGGGCGCGCTGTTCCGCGCGCAACCGCTCGATCAGCGCGATCCGGCTCTGCGCGGCGGTGAGATCGGCCTCTGCGGCCTGCACTTGTGCCGCGGCGGCGGCCTCGTCGGCCGCGGCGCGCTCGG
Source organism: Parasphingopyxis sp. (assembly GCF_052168295.1). Classification (GTDB taxonomy): domain Bacteria; phylum Pseudomonadota; class Alphaproteobacteria; order Sphingomonadales; family Sphingomonadaceae; genus Parasphingopyxis. The sequence continues at coordinate 15,157 of NZ_JBQLZN010000036.1, forward strand.
CCCGGCTCTGCGCATTTTCCGCTTGGCTTTCAAACTGTTCGGCGCGTTGCCGGGCGATGGCGCGCTGGCGCAACGCCTCTTCCAGCGCCTCGGCCTCGCTCGTGCTGCTGCTCGGCTGGGCGAGCGCGAAGGGCGCGAGCACGGCCGCGAACAGCGCGAACATGGCGAGAAGGCGCAGGATCATCACGCTACCCTTCGCGATGATAGGGGTGATTGGCAAGGATCGAACTGGCGCGCCACAATTGCTCGGCCAGCATCGCGCGGGCCATCAGATGCGGCCAAGTCGCCTTGCCGAAGGCGATGGAGAGATCGGCACTCGCGCGTTCCTCCGCGGTCAGTCCGTCCGCCGCGCCGATCAGGAAGCGGATTTCGCGAATGCCCTGGTCGCGCCAGTCGCCGATCCGGTTGGCGAGCTCGACCGAGCCGAGCTGCTTGCCCTTCTCGTCGAGCGTCACGATTTTCGTCGCCGGCGGGGCAGGGGGTGCCTTGCCGCCCGTATCCGGCAGTTCGGTAATCCGGACGTCCCAGCCGATCCGCTGGACATAGCGGTCGACGAGATCGGCTTCCGGCCCGCGGCCGATCTTGCCGCGCGCGACGATGTGGAGCGTCAGGCTCAGCTATCGGCCTCGCCGGCATCCTCTTGCTCGCCAAAGCCCCACATCCGCTCCAGATTGTAGAAGCTGCGGACTTCCGGGCGGAACAGGTGGACGATGACATCACCCGCGTCGAGCAGGACCCAGTCCGCCTGCGGCAGGCCTTCGATCCGCGTCGGGATGCCGAATTCGGCTTTCATCCGCTCGGCCAGTTTTTCGGCAATCGCGGCGACATGACGGGTCGAGCGGCCGCTGGCGATGACCATATAATCGCCGATAGACGACTTCCCGGCGAGCGGGATCGAGGTCACTTCCTGCGCCTGATCGTCATCGAGGGACTGCAATATGAGCTGGTGAAGATCTTCGGCCGTTTGGGCGTCAGTGTTCGGGAGCGTCGCAGCTGATGAAGCGGGCAAGATGTCTCCTATGGGATGCGCCGTCGCGTGACCGGATCACGCGAAGCTGTTGAGGAAAATGCGAGATGCCATTGCGGATTGTCACGCCGCAATCTCGTGGCGGAGCGGGGATCGGGTCGAAAGCGCAAATACACGAGCGCTGGCGGTCTCCAATCCGTCCAATCACGCGATTGGCTTGCGGGCCGGACGTAGCGCCGCAGCCAAGCCATGGCCGGAGCGGTCAAGGCCTCATCTTCATACCCCGGACGGGCGATCACGGCAATCACTATATGCCGGGCGATTCTCCGCCAGTCTTTCCAGCGGTGGAACTGGGCGAGATTGTCCGATCCCATGATCCAGACGAATTTGCGCTTCGGATAGCGCCGGATCAGCTTTTCCAGCGTATTGACGGTATAGCGCGTGCCCAGTTGGCCTTCGATCGCCGTCGGCCGGATGCGCGCGCGGCGTGCCATCTTGCGTGCCGAGGCCAGCCGCGCGCCGAGCGGCGCCATGTCGCTCGCGCCCTCCTTCAGCGGGTTACCCGGCGATACGAGCCACCAGATCTCGTCGAGCCCGAGCGCGTGGAGCGCGAACAGGCTGATCCCGCGATGCCCGCAATGCGCCGGGTTGAACGATCCGCCGAGAAGGCCTGTGGGTTTCAAGCCGCGATGCTGCCGCCATCGGGGCGAAGTGCCCGCCAGCTCAGCCAGGTGCCTGCGGCATAGGCAAGGCCATAGGCGAGCACGATCAGCGAGCTCCAGATGGCAAACGGCGTGGCGGGCACATCGGAAAGAAAGAGTATCGGAACCAGGATCAGTCCGCGCAGCAGATAGATGGCCGAGATCGTGACGAGTCCGGTCCGCAACAGCGGCAGTCGGCGGATCACGCCTGCGCCGGAAAAGGCATATGCCGCCCAGATCGCCAGTATCAGGGCGATCAGGGTCGTGACGATGGCGGGGTAGGCATCGCCGCGTTCCGCCATCCGGGCCATTTGCTCGCCCGCGCCGAAAAAGCGGTACCAATCCGGTCCGCCAAAGATCACCGCAATATGCAGAAGCGAAGCGGCAGCCGACAGCCATCCGCCGACGATCAGCAGGAGCCGCCCGTTCATGAGCGTATCGTCCCGTCTCCGCGCGCGATCCACTTGTACGTTGTCAGTCCCTCCAGCGCGACCGGGCCGCGGGCGTGGAGCCGGCCGGTGGAGATGCCGATCTCCGCGCCCAGCCCGAACTCGCCGCCATCGGCAAACTGGGTCGAGGCGTTGTGCATGACGATGGCGCTGTCGGTGCCGTTCAGGAACGCCGCGGCGGCATCGGCATCCTCGGTCACGATGGCGTCGGTGTGGCCGGATCCATGGCGCGCGATATGCGTGAGTGCAGCGTCCATGCCATCGACGATTGCGACCGACGCAATGGGCTCGAGATACTCCGTGTCCCAATCTTCGGCGCTTGCGGCTTTCACCCTTTTGTCGAGCTGTTGCACCGCATCGTCGCCGCGCACTTCGCACCCCGCTTCGATCAGCGCGTCGACGAGCATGGCGGGCTCCGGAAATTCGCGATCCACAAGCAGCGTTTCCATCGCGCCGCAAATGCCGGTCCGCCGCATCTTGGCGTTCACGGCAATGTCGCGTGCCATCTCCGGATCGGCCGCGGCGTGGACATAGGTATGGCAGAGCCCGTCGAGATGCGCGAGCACGGGCACGCGCGCTTCCTCCTGCACACGCGCGACCAGCCCCTTGCCGCCGCGTGGCACGACGATGTCGATCAGGCCGTTTGCGCGCAGCATGGCGCCGACTGCCGCACGGTCGGTCGACGAGACGAGCTGGACCGCATCTTCGGGCAGGCCCGCCTGCTGCAGGCCTTCGACGAGGCAGGCATGGATCGCGCGGTTGGATTCCAGGGCCTCCGATCCGCCGCGCAGAATCGCCGCGTTGCCCGCCATCAGGCACAGCGCTCCGGCATCCGCCGTCACATTGGGCCGGCTTTCATAGATGATCCCTATCACGCCCAAGGGAATGCGCACGCGGGACAGTTTCAGGCCGTTCGGCCGGGTGCTTTCGTCGATGACCGCGCCGACCGGATCGGGCAGCGCGGCGACCGATTCCAATGACTGTGCGATGCCCTCGATCCGCTCGCCGTCGAGCTTCAGCCGGTCGAGCATGGCTGCCGTCAGGCCGTTCGCTTCGCCGCGCGCCATATCGGCGCGGTTGGCCTTCACGATTTCGTCTTCGGACGCGCGCAGCGCGGCCGCGGCATTGCGCACGGCCGTGGCCTTGGTCTCCGTCGGGGTCTGTGCCAGCACGCGCGCGGCGTCCCGCGCACGCGCGCCCATATCGGCGATCAGCGCCTCGGGGTCGGGAATGGATCGATGTTCGTTCATCGGTGGCGGCATATCATGCCCGGCGCCGTGCGGGAACGGCTATCGACGAGCGGCTGTCTTGCCCGCTATGGGGTGCATAAGGGGAGCGGTCGATGGACGACGGCATTGAAGGCATAGGGGAAGCCGTAACCGGCGGGCTTGCAGCACGCGCGGTCGAGAGTGCGCATGGCGAAGGCGGCGCCGGCCATGGCGAGACCCATTGCGGCAACTGCTCGACCGAGCTGGTCGGCACGCACTGTCACTATTGCGGCCAGAAAGCCCATGTCCATCGCAGCATCGGCGCGATCGGCCATGAGCTTATCCATGGTGTCTTCCATCTCGACGGAAAATTCTGGCGGACGCTGCCGCTATTGATGTTCCAGCCGGGCCAGTTGACCCGTCGCTACATTCATGGCGAGCGCGCCAAATTCGTCTCGCCGCTTGGCATGTTCCTGTTCGGCGTGTTCCTGATGTTCGGCATATTGACGATCTACGGCGTTTCGCTCTCCAATCTGGACGTCGAAGATCCGCAAGCCGTGGTCGATGTGGGTGCGGCCCGGGCCAATCTCGACGAGCAGATGGCGAGGGTGCAGGAGGAACGCGAGGAGCTGGAGCGGCGGATCGCGGTAGTGGGCAGCCAGCCGGGGCAAAGCTGGAGGCTTCCCGCGCTCGAACAGCGGGCGGCGGAGCTGGACGATCAGATTGCCGGCATGCAGGTCGGCCAGAATTCGCTCGAGGCGATCGGCGGCACGACGGATGCGGCGCAAAACAGCGGCTCCGGCTTTACGACGGGCTGGGATCGGCTCGATTACGGCATCGAGAAGATCGAGGAAAATCCGAGCCTCGCGCTCTACAAGCTGCAGGCGAATTTCTACAAATTCTCCTGGCTGCTGATCCCGATATCCGTGCCGTTCGTCTGGCTGCTCTTCTTCTACACACGCCGTTTCAAGATGTACGACCACACGGTGTTCGTCACCTATTCGCTGGCCTTCATGTCGCTCTTTGCGATCATGCTCACGGTACTCGGTTTTGCCGGGGTGGGGGCCGGCTGGATCGCTACGGCGGCGACCTTTATCCCGTTCATCCACATGTACAAGCAATTGCGCGGGACGTACGACATCGGCCGGATCACGGCGTTTCTGCGCACCTGCATTCTCGCCTTTTTCTGCATTTTCACCGCGATGATCTTCTTCATCCTGCTGCTCGCGATCGGCGCGCTCGGTTAGCGGGCAAAGAAAAGGCCCGCCGAAGCGAGCCTTTCCATTCGGTCGAGACCGGCGCGTCAGGCGCCTTCAGGCGCGGCGCCGCCGAAGGGCCGTTTCCGGCGCTTTGTTTTCGGAATGCTCGAACCGCCGGCGGGGATGGTAGACGGCTTGACGGTCTCGCCATCATGCCGCTCGAACTTGCCGGTATCGATCAGCTCGTCGATCTCGTCGCCCGACAGCGTCTCATATTCGAGCAGCGCATTGGCGAGCGCGTGGAGCTGGTCCTCGTGATCGGTCAGCACCTGCCGCGCACGCGCATAGCTGTCGTCGATCAGCTTGCGGATCTCCTTGTCGATCTTCTTCGCCGTCTCGTCGGACATGTGCACCCGCTGCGACTGCGAATAGCCGAGGAAGGTTTCGCCCTGCTCCTCTTCATATTGAAGCGGGCCGAGCTCGTCGGACATGCCCCATTGCGTCACCATGTCGCGGGCGAGCTTGGTGGCGTATTGAATATCGCCCTGCGCGCCGCTCGACACTTTCTCGTGGCCGAAAATGATTTCCTCGGCGACGCGGCCGCCCATGCTGACCGCAAGATTGGCGTGCATCTTGTCGCGATGATAGCTGTAATTGTCCCGCTCGGGCAGGCGCATCACCATGCCCAGCGCGCGGCCGCGCGGGATGATCGTCGCCTTGTGGATCGGGTCGGACGCTGGTTCGTGGATCGAGACGATCGCATGGCCGGCTTCGTGATAGGCCGTCATCCGCTTCTCGTCCTCGGTCATGACCATGGACTTGCGTTCGCTGCCCATCATCACCTTGTCCTTGGCGTCCTCGAACTCGCTCATCGCAACGAGGCGCTTACCGCGCCGGGCAGCCATGAGCGCGGCCTCGTTGACGAGGTTGGCGAGATCGGCGCCCGAGAAGCCGGGTGTGCCGCGCGCGATGACCCGCGCATCGACGTCCGGCGCCAGCGGCACCTTGCGCATATGCACTTCGAGAATCTTCTCGCGCCCGTCGATGTCGGGTCGCGGCACGACGACCTGGCGGTCGAAACGGCCGGGCCGCAGGAGCGCCGGGTCGAGCACATCGGGCCGGTTGGTCGCGGCGATGATAATGATACCTTCATTGGCCTCGAAGCCGTCCATTTCGACGAGCAGCTGGTTGAGCGTCTGCTCACGCTCGTCATTGCCGTTGCCGAGGCCAGCGCCGCGATGGCGGCCGACCGCGTCGATCTCGTCGATGAAGACGATGCACGGCGCATTCTTCTTGGCCTGTTCGAACATGTCGCGGACGCGGCTCGCACCGACGCCGACGAACATCTCGACGAAATCCGAACCGGAAATGGTGAAGAAGGGCACGCCCGCTTCGCCCGCAATCGCGCGCGCGAGCAGCGTCTTACCGGTACCGGGCGAGCCGACGAGCAGCGCGCCTTTCGGGATCTGGCCGCCGAGACGCGAGAATTTGCCCGGGTCCTTAAGGAACTCGACGATCTCCTGCAGCTCTTCGCGCGCCTCGTCGATGCCGGCCACGTCTTCGAACGTCACCTTGCCCTGTCGCTCGGTCAGCATCTTGGCCTTGGACTTGCCGAAGCCCATCGCGCCGCCGCCCGCATTCTTCTGCATTTGCCGGATGATCAGGAAGGCGATGCCGAAGATCAGGATGAAGGGCAGGAGATTGAGCAGCACATAGGTCCAGATGCTCGCCTGCTCGGCGGGACGGCCGCTGATCTCGATACCGGCTTCGCGCATTTCGTCGACGGGAATCGTGACGCGCGGCGGAAGATCGGTGCGGAAGGTCGACTGGTCGGTCAGCGTGCCGTTGATGAAGCCCTCGTTGATCTCGACCTGCGTGACCTCATTCTGTTCGACGCGATCGAGGAAATCCGAATAGGGAAGGGACTCGTCGGCGCGCGCGCTACTGCTGTCGAACATCGTCACGAACAGGATCAGCGCCACCAATATGCCGGCCCAGATGAAGAGGCTCTTCATCCAGGGATTCGTGCCGCCGCCTTGCGGATCTTTCTCGTCGTTCATCGCATTCTCGCCCTTGTGATGCCGTCAAAATAGGTTTTCCCGGCGAAAAGACAATTAGCGCGATACGGTGAACAGCGGGTGACCGGGGCGATTCAGCCCGTTTTTCGCGGCGGGGCCATAGAAAACCGCCAAATTTCCGGCGATTCCGGCACGCAAAGAATTTTACCGATCACAGTCTTTTCGCCGTCCGAAAGCGCCGCGATCGCCCGGTCGAGCGCCGGTCCCCGCGCGCCATGCTCGGGATCGACCCGGTCGAGGCAGTCGATGACGAGCCGCCTGAGCAGCTCGCGCGGATAATCGGTGCGGGTCAGAGTGACGCTTCCCTCGTCGTGCTTGATGCAATGTTCCGCCTCTCGCGCGCACATCCATTTCAGTGCTTCGCTGGCATCGCGCAGCGCGTCGGCGGACCGGGAAACACGCGCCGGATCGAAGTCCGGCAGGTCCATCAGCGCCTTGCGCAGCCGAACCCGGTCGAAAGCGTCGTCTGTGTTGCTCGGATCGGCAATTGCCGACAATCCGGTCGCTTCGACATGCGCGACGAGTTCGGCCTTAGGCACGTCCAGCAGCGGTCGGATTACGGGGCCGTTGACGGGCCGGATGGCCGACAGGCCGTCCACGCCGCTGCCGCGCAAAAGCCGCATGAGGACCGTCTCGAGCTGGTCGTCGGCATGATGCGCGGTGGCGATCCATTGCAGGCCTTCCGCAGTCCGCCAGTCTTCGAGCAGCGCGTAGCGCGCGGCACGCGCCGCCGATTGCAGATTTCCGGTGATCGGCGTGGCCGGGGTGAGGATCGCATGCGGCACGCCGAGCGTCTCGCAGATAGCGGCCACATGCCGCGCTTCGTCCGCGGCTTCGGGCCGCAGCCCATGATCGACCGTTGCCGCCTTGACCGCGCCGGGATAGGCGGCTGCGGCGAGCGACAGCAGCGCCACACTATCCGGTCCACCCGATACCGCGATCCCGAGCGCGCTATCCGATTGTGGCGGGCGTCCCGTCAGGCGCTCGGTCGCGGCGCGAAACCGGTCGAGAAGGGGAGTGTCGGACATCCGTCGGTCTTAGCCGCGGCGCCCAAAGAAAGCGATGCGACCGCCCGCGGCGCTAGCTGCAGCCCGCGGCTTCGCGCGCGGCGGGGACCTGCTCGCGGATCGTGCTGCGCAGGCTCTCGCCGTAAACATCGCGCAACTCGTCGAAGGCGAGGCAGGCGCGGTCGTTGTAATTGAGACGCGTCAGCGCAATGCCGAGGAAGAACAGGCTGTCCGCCGCCCGGTCGCCTTCCGGCAATTCCTGGTAGTTGCGCACGAAAATTTCGGTGGCGTTGGCGGGCTTGTCGTCGTCGAGATAGGCGCGGCCGAGCAGGTTGCGCGCATAGCTTTCGAAACGGTGCCCCGGGAAATTCTCGACCGTTTCGCGAAGCTGCGTGCGTGCTTCCTCGTAACGCCCATCACGCCACATGCGATAGCCGCGCACATAGGAGGCTTCGCCCGCATCTTCGGGCAAAGGCGGTTCGCTCGAACTCGTGTCCGGCGGCGGTGCGTCGGTGCTTTCGGTGGGTTCGGCTCCGGTGTCGCTATCGCCGGTCGCGGTGTCTTCCGACGCGGCATCTCCCTCGTCCGCCAAGGTCGCCGCGTCGAGCATGACATCCTCGTCGCCCGTCGGTGCGCCGCCCTGCAGTGCCTCCACCATGGATCTGAGCTGGCGCAGCTCGAAGCTGTTTTCCTCGACCTGGCCCGTCAGCGTCGCCAGCTGGCGTTCGAGCGCATTCACCCGGTCAGTAAGCGCGGTGATCGGCGCGGATGCCGGATTGCCGGCCGTGCCGTCCCGCGTACCGGTCTGGATCTCGGGTTCGAAAAAGTCCGAATTGCCGCCCGGAAACACTTCGCGTTGCAGCGCGCGGACCTCGCGTTCGACGCGATCGATGCGCCGGTCCAGATCGTCGCTCTGCGCCAGGGCCGGAGCTGCGGTTCCGCTCATCAAGAGTGCGGCGATCAGCATGTAGCGCATGGCGAATGTCCCTCCCTGAACCCGTGCGCTGTCTATATCGCCGGGCAAAGCTGTCGCCAATATGAAGCGGTGGCAGCCTGTTAGTTGGCGGGAGGCGCCTGGGGCCGGGGCCGCACGAGATCGGCGGGCAGCAGGCTGACATCGCTGATCACGGTCTGCGGCGGGCCGATCGGATCGACCGGCTGGCCGCCGACCGTCACGCGCAGGGCGTCGGCGCGGCCGGTGCGGATCATCGGGTTCGCCGCGTCGGCGGGTACTTCATACCGATCGCCGGCCTGCATCTCGGTCTCATGGATGCGATCGCCGGTCTCGCCGTCATAGATGCGCAGCCACACCGTGTCCGTGGCTTCCAGCACGACAGCGCCGTCGGCCGGGGGCGGTGCGGTCGGGGTCGCCTGTTCGGTCGCCACGCCATCGGCCTGTTCGCTCGCGGCCGAAGGTTCGGTGCCAGCGGCCATTCGCGCCCGATCGTCCGCGTCGAGCCCGAAAACGCCGCTGCGCCACAATGCATAGGCGGCGATCAGGACGATCGCGATGGCCGCGGCGATCCAGGCGAGACTGCGCGGCGGCACGCGCGCGGGATCGGTCGGTTCGAAATAGTCGCCGCTCGCCTGTGTGGCGGAACCATAGTCGATCTCCTCGCGAAAGGCCGCGGCCATCGCTTTGGGATCGAGGCCGACGGCCAGCGCATAGGCCTTCACGAAGCCAGTGCTATAGGTCGGCGCCGGCAATTTTTCGTAATCGCTATTCTCGATATTTTCGAGCTGGCGCAAAGGGATGCGCGTCGTTCGTGCGATGTCTTCGAGCGAAATGCTCTGGCTCTCGCGGGCTTCGCGAAGCTTGGTTCCGACCGGCGTTTCGAATAAAGTGCCGTCTTCGCCACTTTCGTCCGACATCTGCGTCCCCTATAAACCAGTCGGCGCGCTGGTTAACTGCAGCTGCGCTTTCGCAAGCTGCCGTGATTCATGTCAATGGCTTTCGCGCCGCCAATGTTGCCAAGTCAACCGATCGCGACCGACCGTTGCTCTGCCCAGTCGAGTAGAGTCTGGCGCATGTCATAGGGCGGTTCGGCGAGCCATGCATCCATCTGCTCGCGCAGCATGGCAGCGTCCAGCGACCGGATCATCGCCTTGATCGATCCGACGGCCGCCGGCGTGATCGAAAGCTGCTCCACGCCAAGGCCGATCAGCGCCATCGCCTCCAGCGGCCGGCCGCCCATCTCGCCGCAGATCGTCGCCGGTACGCCCGCCTCGGCGCTCGCCTTGAAGATGCGGCGCAGGAACCGCAGGATGGCCGGGCTCAGCCAATCGTAGCGTTCCGCGATGCGCGGGTCGGCGCGATCGGCGGCGAACAGGAACTGGGTCAGATCGTTCGTGCCGACCGACAGGAAATCGATGCGCGGCAGAAGCTGGTCCAGCGCCTCGGCCAGCGCCGGCACTTCCAGCATGCAGCCATAGCGGATTTCGTGCGGCAGCATGTGATGATGGTCTTCGAGCCAGACGCGCTGCGCCTCGAACAGCGCCCGGGCCTCTTCGAACTCCCAGGGTTCGGACACCATCGGGAACATCACGCTGAGCGTCTTGCCGGCCGCCGCCTCGATCAGCGCGCGCGCCTGCACCTTCATCAGGCCTTCGCGATCGAGCGACAGGCGCAGCGCGCGCCAGCCCATCGCCGGATTTTCCTCTTCGGCCGTTTCGGTGCGCAGATAGGGCACCGACTTGTCGCCGCCGATATCGAGCGTGCGGAAGATCACCGGCTTGTCGCCAGCCGCGTCGAGCACGTCCTTGTAGAGCTTCTGCTGCGCCTCGCGGCGGGGCAGGGTGGCGGAGACGAGGAACTGGAACTCGGTGCGGAACAGGCCGATCCCGTCGGCGCCGGCCAGGCTGAGCGTGTCGACATCCTCGCGCAGCCCGGCATTGACCATCACTTTCATCCGCTTGCCGCACTGCGTTTCCGGTGCCAGGTCGCGCAGCGCCTCGAACGCCGCGCGCTTCTGCTGCATCCGGGCGAGCTTGGCCTCGAACGCTTCGACCATCGTCGGAGACGGGCGCACGAATACCGAACCGTCCTCGACGTCGAGCAGCAGCTGATCGCCTTCATGGATCAGGCGGCGGATATTCTGCACGCGCCCGAGCACGGGCACGCCCATGGCCCGCGCGACGATCGTGACGTGCGCGGTGAGCGAGCCTTCCTCGAGCACGACGCCTTTCAGCCGCCGCCGGTCATATTCGAGCAGTTCGGCGGGCCCCAGATTGCGGGCGATCAGGATCGAATCGCTGCGCAGGCCGAGCTGGGCGGCCGTGCCCAATTGCCCGGCGACGATCCGGATCAGCCGGTTCGCCAGATCTTCCAGGTCGTGCATCCGCTCGGCGAGCAGCGGGTCGTCGATCTCGTGCATCCGGGCGCGGGTGCGCTGCTGTACGCGTTCGATCGCCGCTTCGGCGGTGAGGCCGCTGTCGATCGCCGCGTTGATCCGGCGGCTCCAGCCTTCGTCATAGGCGAACATCTTGTATGTCTCGAGCACGTCCTTGTGCTCGCCCGCCGCCCCGAATTCCGCCTGGTTGGACAGCGCGTCGATCTGTTCGCGCATCTTGCGGAACGCCTGATAGACGCGCTGGCGTTCGGCTTCGGTATCCTCGGCGACCGTATGCTCGATATCGACACGCGGCTGGTGGAATACCGCCTTGCCCTCGCCCATGCCGATGACGAGCTTTTGCCCGGTCAGCCGCATGGCTTCGGTCTGGCGCGCGATCTCGGCTTCCGTGCCGCTCTCGTCGATCAGCTCGGCGCTGGCGATCAGTTCGGCGAGCACCATGGCGACGGTCTGCAGCGCCTCGATCTCGACATCGTCATAGGGCCGGGGGTCGGCATGCTGCACGGCGAGCACGCCGACCGCGCGTTCGCGATGGATGATCGGGATGCCGGCGAAGCTGTGATAGGTTTCCTCGCCGGTTTCGGGCTTGTAGGCGAAGTCCGGGTGCGAGGTCGCCTCGTCGAGATTGAGGATGCGGCCGCTCTCGGCGATCACGCCGACCAGCCCTTCGCCCATGGCGAGCTTGGTGACGTGCACCGCGTCCTGGTTGAGGCCGCGCGTCGCGAACAGCTCGAGCACGCCCTCGCGCAGCAGGTAGATCGAGCAGACCTCGCTCGACAGCGCCTCGCCGATAATCTCGACGACGCGGTTGAGCTTGCCCTGCGCATGGTTGCGCGACGCCATCACGTCGTGGAGCCCGGTCAGTATCTCCCGGGACGCGGTTGTTGCTTCGGCGAAACTCATGGCCGACCGGTTAGCAGACGCACAGGCAGGGCGCCATCGGGGAAACGCTAGGCAAAGCAAAAGATTGGCTTCGCAGCAGCGCGCCGGCAAATGCCGAAACTCGCGGTCGCGGCCGATCTGCGCTATAGGTTCCAGAGAGACAGGGGTCGTTCGATGGCGGACTATACGATCAGGCGCGCGCAGGCCGAAGACGCGGCGCAGCTCGGCATCGTCGGGCCTGCCTCCTATGCGGCCGCCTATGGCTATCTCTGGCCCGAACCGGCGCCGCTCATGCGGCATCTCGAAACCTATGGCGAAGCGGCCGTGCGATCCGCGATGGAAGACGAAAACACGGCTTTCTGGGTGGCCGAGAGCGACGGTGTTGCCGTGGGGTTCGCCATGGCCGTGCGCGGCTCCAAAAATCCGTCCACCGGGAGCGAGAGCGGCGTCGAACTCCGGCGGGTCTATGTGCTGCCCAATGTACGCGGGTCGGGCCTTGGCAAGCGGCTGTACGATGCCGTCGAAGATTATGCGCGCGACCATGGCGGCGATCATATCTGGCTCGACGTGATGGACAGCGCGGACTGGGCCTATGGCGCCTATTTGAGCTGGGGCTTCCTCGAGATCGGTTCGCGGACCTTCGAAAAGCCGGTCTATGAAGACCGGCGCAAGATGATCCTGCTCGCGAAAGAGATCGGCTGAACCGACCCGCGGTTGACACTGGTTGACACTGGGCCTGGGCAATCGTGGGTCATCCTGGCGCTAAGTTGACAAAGTTGACGCGTAGCGAGCTATTCCGGGCGAGCTGTGCCGGCGCAGTTCGCGGTTCCCGTGGATCGACGGATCAAAGAGCCTGTCCCGCGCGCGGCCGAACGGACGGACGCGGGGCGATTGCGGTGACGATAGCATGGCGGGGCGCCTGTAGGACAGGAAATAGGGTTCGGCCGGCTGGTGCACCGATGGGTGGAGCGATAGGGAAGGCCAAACGCCGTTGCCGGAAGGATATCCCATGCGCACATTCGCCGCCGCCCTGACCGCCGCCTGCCTCATCGCAACGCCGCTCGCCGCGCAACCGGATGCGTTCCGCACCGGCCCGGTCTTCACCGATTTCGGCCAGACCGCCGATGTCGAAACGACCATGGCCATCCCGGCCGACGCACAGTTCGCGGTCGCTTTCGACACGGCGACCCGCGCGGATGTGGGCGAGATCAACCGGACGCTCAACAGCGCCGCGCGCTTCATCAACATGCATGTCGCGGCCGGTGTGCCGCGCGAGAATATCCGCGTCGCGGTCGTCGTCCATGGCCAGGCATCGCTCGATCTGACGCGCGCCGAATTCTACGCGGCCCGGCAGGACGGCGCGGAGGATGCGAACGCCGCGGCGATCGAGGCGCTGCTCGCCAACAATGTCCAGATCATCCTGTGCGGCCAGACCGCCGCCTATTACGAGATCGGCCTCGGCGACCTGCTGCCCGGCGTCGATATGGCGCTATCCGCAATGACGGCGCACGCGCTGCTGCAGCAGGAGGGGTTTACGGTGAATCCGTTTTGAAGATTCTATTCGGATTCGTCTTGAAGAGGGGTTGTTGAATAGTGGATAGTATCCAATGGTTTGGATACTTACTTGAGCTTGGAGAGTGCAGTGGGGGATTCAGAAAAACAATGCCCGGATTGTGCTGAATTTGTTAAATCTGAAGCGAGGATTTGCCGATTCTGCAATTATGAGTTTTCAAAGAGTCCTTTGGTCGAAACGAAAAATCCACCGAGCATCCAAGAGACTGAGTCTTCGAGTACCGAGAACGGATTTACCGAAAATCCAAATGTAAGCGCGAAGCCGCTTTTGATTGGCGGCCTAATTCTTGCGGCCTTTTTTCTCTACGCAAGCCTTGCAGGCGGGCAGGACTCTGGCTCAACGTTCGCCGAGGATACTGCGACGGATATCGGAGCAGAGGCCGATGCGATAATGGCAGAAATGGAAGCAGCCGCGGCAGGTGCGTTGGGGGAGGATTCAACGTCCGAAACTATCGGTAATTGGCAGTATATCGTCTCGCAAGACGAAGCTCGTGGTGCGGACATAAAGACAGCATCCATAACTAGCGAAAACCAGGTCTTTCTGTCACCTCCGTACGATGGAGGCACAAGAGCTCGACTTGTGATACGGCAGCACCCCTCATACGGACTCGACATATTCGTTGAGGCGCGTCCTTCTCAGATTGTGTGCCGATCGTACGATGGCTGTTCGGGCCTGATAAATATCGACGGAAATCCAGAAACTTTAAGCCTTAACACGTCCGCCGATTACAACAGCGAAATCGTGTTTTTTCGATTTCCAAGACCATTGCTTTCGCGGATTCAAGGATCGGAGAGGGTAATTATCGAGCTCCCATTCTACAGTAACGGGAATCGGCAGTTCACGTTTAACACAGAAGGACTCGAATGGCCGATAACAGAGAACTCTAGCTAGTCGCTGTGGTTTCTTTCTCTCGATAAGAAGGGGGCACATCTCCGCCGCCTAAACATCCCTAACGGTGTAGCGTTGGGTCTGTGCTTGTCTCCGGTTCTTCTCCAGCCCTTGACCGTCTCGTCCATCAGGCTGGCGATGATATCGGCGACTGGTTCCTCGGTCTTCACCACCCCGACACTCTGGCCAGCCATCAGCGAGCCGTTTTCGACATCGCCGTTGATCACCGCGCGGCGAAGGGCGCCGCCTATTCCGGTTTCGCTTTGCCGACCCGCGCCGGATCGGCCGTGGCGCCGGTGTCGCTGTCGCTGCGGCTGTTGTCGGGGCGGAAATGCTGTGTCAGTCCGCGCCCGCGGCCGGCCGGGTCTGCCGTCGATCCGGTGTCGCTGTCGGTCATGGGGCTGCTCGGCCGCGCGGCCGGCGCTTCTGCCTCCGGCGCGCCGAGCCCATGCCCCACCGGGTCGGCCGACGCGCCGGCATCGGCATCGGTAATGCCGGTCGGCGCGGGTTCCGGTTCTGCTTCGGCGGTATCGCTATCGGTGCTTTGCGCGTGCGCCTTCGCGCCGCTGATCACTGCGAGCGCGCCGAGCGAGGTCGCCGCTCCGATCCGGTTCAGAAAAGCACGGCGATTACAGACGCTCCGCATGGGCAGTTCCTCCCTTTTCGAGGCGCGCAGTATAACCGCATCGGGCACCGCCGCGAAGGCCTGGCCGTTTGTCCGCCGGGCGAAATCAGCCCCGGTTCTTCTCCAGCGCCTTGACCGCCTCGTCCATCAGGCTGGCGATGATATCGGCGACCGGTTCCTCGGTCTTCACCATGCCGACCTCTGCCCGCCTATTCCGGTTTCGCGTTGCCGACTCGCGCCGGATCGGCCGTGGCGCCGGTATCGCTGTCGCTGCGGCTGTTGTCGGGCCGGAAATGCTGGGTCAGTCCGCGCCCGCGGCCGGCCGGGTCGGCCATCGATCCGGTGTCGCTGTCGGTCATGGGGCTGCTCGGCCGCGCGGCCGGCGCTTCTGCCTCCGGCGCGCCGAGCCCATGCCCCACCGGGTCGGCCGACGCGCCGGCATCGGCATCGGTAATGCCGGTCGGCGCGGGTTCCGGTTCTGCTTCGGCGGTATCGCTATCGGTGCTTTGCGCGTGCGCCTTCGCGCCGCTGATCACTGCGAGCGCGCCGAGCGAGGTCGCCGCTCCGATCCGGTTCAGAAAAGCACGGCGATTACAGACGCTCCGCATGGGCAGTTCCTCCCTTTTCGAGGCGCGCAGTATAACCGCATCGGGCACCGCCGCGAAGGCCTGGCCGTTTGTCCGCCGGGCGAAATCAGCCCCGGTTCTTCTCCAGCGCCTTGACCGCCTCGTCCATCAGCCCGGCGATGATGTCGGCGACCGGTTCCTCGGTCTTCACCATCCCGACGCTCTGGCCGGCCATCAGCGAGCCGTTTTCGACATCGCCGTCGATCACCGCGCGGCGCAGCGCGCCGGCCCAGAAATGTTCGATCTGGAGCTGCGCCTCGCCCATCTCGATCTCGCCCGCATCGAGCAGCTTGGCGACCTCGATCTGCTTCTTGTTGAACTCCTGCGTGCCCTTGTTCTTGAGCGCGCGGACGGGGATAACCGGAAGACGATCGTCGATCTGCGTGCTGACGATCGCGTCGCGGGCCGGGGCGCGCATGAACGCCTTTTTGAAGTCCGGATGCGCAATGCATTCGGTGGCGCAGACGAAGCGCGTGCCGAGCTGGACGCCGACCGCGCCCACTTCGAGCCAGGCCGCGATCGCGTGCCCCCGGCCGATGCCGCCGGCGATGAAGATCGGCAGCTCGTCGCGCAGCTCGGGAAGGATTTCCTGGGCGAGGACGGATGTCGAAACCGGCCCAATATGGCCGCCCGCTTCCATCCCCTCGATCACCAGCGCGTCGACACCGGTGCGGTGCAGCTTCTTCGCCAGCGAGAGCGCCGGGGCGAAGCAGATCAGCTTGGCGCCGAATTCCTTGATCTTCGGGATCGCCCAGCCCGGCGGCAGCCCGCCGGCGAGCACGACATGGCCGACTTCATGATCCGCGCAGACCTGGATCAGTTCGTCGAGCTGCGGGTGCATGGTGATGAGGTTGACGCCGAACGGCTTGTCGGTGCGCTTCCTGGTTTCGGCGATCTCCTCGTCGAGCATGTGCGGTTCCATCGCGCCGCAGGCGATGACGCCGAAGCCGCCGGCGTTCGAGATGGCGGAGACGAGGTTGCGCTCCGAAATCCAGCTCATCGCGCCGCCCATGATTGCATATTCGGTGCCGAGAAAATCCCGGCCGCGCTGCATCATGGTTTTGATGTCGTCGATGGTCGTGGTCATGCGATGTCTCCAACACCGTCATTCCCGCGAAAGCGGGAATCCCGATTTTCTTCTTCGATCCCAACTCCCGGCGGCGTGGCAAGAAAGAAGCGGGATTCCCGCTTTCGCGGGAATGACGAGAATTGGGCGGCATCATTCACGCCGCGTCATCCTGCTGGTCGAGGCCGTAGGCCGTGTGCAGCACGCGCACGGCGAGCTCGGTATAGTCTTCCTCGATCAGCACGCTGACTTTGATCTCGCTGGTCGTGATCGCCATGATGTTGATGCCGCGATCGGCCAGCGTTTCGAACATGGTGGAGGCGACGCCCGCATGGCTGCGCATGCCGACGCCGACGACCGAGACTTTGCAGACATCGGTATCATGGATGATCTCGCGGTAACCGATCGAATCCTTCGCCTGTTCGAGGATGTCGAGCGAGCGGGCGAGATCGTCCGACGGGACGGTGAAGGTCACGTCCGTATTGCCGGTATCGCGCGCGAAATTCTGCACGATCATGTCGACGTTGATGTTGCCCTCGGCGAGCGGCTTGAAGATCGCGGCGACCGAGCCGGGCTTGTCGGCGATCGAGGTGAGCGTGACCTTCGCCTCGTTCTTGGCATAGGCGATGCCGGTGATCAGCTGCTGTTCCATATCCTTGTCCTCAAATTCCGTCTCGTCGACGATCATCGTGCCCGGCTTGTCCTCGAAGGAAGATAGCACCTGGAGTGGTACGCGATGCTTCATCGCCAGCCCGACCGAGCGGGTCTGCAGCACTTTCGCGCCGACGCTGGCGAGCTCCAGCATCTCCTCATAGGTGATTTTCGAAAGCTTGCGCGCCTTGGGCACGATGCGCGGATCGGTCGTGTAGACGCCGTCGACATCGGTGTAGATGTCGCAGCGATCGGCTTGCACCGCCGCCGCGATCGCCACCGCCGACGTGTCCGATCCGCCGCGGCCGAGCGTCGCCAGCCGGCCCTCGCGCGTCATGCCCTGGAAGCCGGGAATGACCGCGACCTTGCCGCCCGCGATCGCTTCGCGGAGAATGTCCGCGTCGATATCGTCGATCCGCGCCGAGCTATAGGCTTCCGAGGTCCGGATCGGCAGCTGCCAGCCCATCCAGCTGCGCGCATCGACATCCATCGACTGGAGCATGATGGCGAGCAGCCCGGACGACACCTGTTCGCCCGACGCTACGACGACATCATATTCGCGCGGATCGTAAAGCGACGATGCTTCGCGGCAGAACTGGACGAGCCGGTCGGTTTCGCCGGCCATCGCGGATACGATCACCGCAACGTCGTTGCCCTTGTCGACCTCGCTCTTCACGCGTTCGGCGACGGCCCGGATCCGCTCGATCCCGGCCATGGACGTGCCGCCGAATTTCATCACGATGCGGGCCATTGAACTGCCGAAAACCCCCGAAAAAATGCGCTTTGCCCCATGGCAGAGCGCGGGCGATCCTGTTAGGCAGGGCGGGTTATGAACGCAAGTGCAGCATCGTCCCCGGAACCGCAAAACTCCGTCGATCCGAAAGAGGCCGAACATTTCGGCAGGCTCGCGGCCGAGTGGTGGGACCCGAAGGGATCGTCCGCGATTCTGCACCGGCTCAATCCGCCGCGCCTGCGCTA
The DNA here is from genome assembly GCF_052168295.1 of Parasphingopyxis sp. Lineage (GTDB taxonomy): Bacteria > Pseudomonadota > Alphaproteobacteria > Sphingomonadales > Sphingomonadaceae > Parasphingopyxis. The sequence continues at coordinate 33,405 of NZ_JBQLZN010000036.1, forward strand.
TATCCGCGAGGCGATCGACCAGCATTGGGGCAGTGCGGAATATGAGCGGCATCCGCTGGCCGGCAAGCGCGCGGCCGATATCGGGTGCGGGGCGGGCCTGCTCGCCGAACCGCTCGCGCGCCTCGGCGCGGACGTTACCGGTATCGATGCGGCGGCGGAGAATATCGCCGCGGCCAAGGCGCACGCCGCGCAGTCGGGGCTCGAGATCGACTATCGCGCGGGCGGAATCGAGGTAGCAGACGGGCCATACGATCTCGTTACCTGTATGGAGGTGATCGAACATGTCGCCGATCCGGCGGCGTTCGCGCAAGGGCTGGCCGATGCGCTGGCGCCCGGCGGTCTGCTCGTCATGTCGACGCCCAACCGCACCGGGCTTTCGAGGCTGGCGATGATCACGGTTGGCGAGGGGGCAGGCCTCATCCCCAAGGGCACGCATGACTGGAACAAGTTCCTGACGCCCGAAGAGCTGACCGAACTGCTGGAAACGGCCGGGCTGCGCGTTACCGATATTTCGGGTCTGAGTTTTTCGCCGGCCCGCGGTTTCGAAGTCAGCGACCGCACCGCGCTCAACTATCTGGTGACGGCAATTCCGGCGCGCTGACTTGGCGTCTTAGCGGGTGGGAACCTGCCGCTCGATCTGCAGCGGCCGGGCCCGCGCGGGATCGTAACCGTCGAACGAATATTCGGGGAAACGCGCGAAAAAGGGCGCGGTCTTCTCGTAGAGATAGTCGACAAGTTCTTGGGTATAATAGTCTTTATAGGTGCGGTCCGCGGGCATCGCGCCGGTGACATTGTACGGCTTGATGATGATGTCGGCGGGCAGGCCGATTGCTCCGCCGAACGCGGCGAACTCGCCCGCCAGCGCTTCCTGATGCAGATAGACGTCCATCTCTAGGTGAAAGGCTTCGTGCACGTCGATGGCGTCGTGCCGGTCCAGCCCGTCATGGAGAAACTCCTCGAACGTCATTTCGGACTGGCGCGTCAGCTTTTCGATATAGCGGTCCCGCTCGTCGGGTGGGAGATCGTAGATCCAGCTCTTCTTGTTCTTCACGTTGCGCATCCGGCTGGTGCGGTTGCGCAGAAATTTGGCGACATACCAGGAAAACATGTTGCGCACGCCGACGACCTTGATCGCCGGTTCGACCGGTTCGGCAATCCCCGCATCACGGAGCTGCGGCAATGTGCTGTGCTTGCTCGGCGCGATCCGGCGGCCGTCCTCGACGATATCCTCCGCCGGCCAGAAGGCTCCGATCCCGGCCTCCTGCAGGGCCACGATGACCGCGGTGCTGCCCGTCGCCGGGGCCGCGAAAAAACAGAAATTATACTCGCTTACGAGAAACGCCATCGCGTCAGAAATCGACCTTGTCGTAATGGGCAGGCGGCGAAATCACTTCCATGCGTTCGGACAGCAAGGGGCGGAAGCTCGGCCGGCTTTTCAGCCCCGCATACCAGGCCTTGGCCTGTTTGTGGCTCGACCAGTTGAACCCGCCCAGATAGTCGGCGACCGAAATCTGCGCGGCGCCGGCCAGGTCGGCAAGGCTCAGCGTCGATCCGCCGACCCAGCGGCGATGGTCGAGCAGATAATCGATATAGTCGAGATGCGAATCCGCGGCCTTCATCGCTTCGCGCAGTACCGTGCCGTCGGGCGCCTCGCGGTGGAAGAGCCGTTTGAACATGCGCTCATGCATGAGCGGGGCGACGACATCGACATAGAAATTCTCGTCGAACCAGGCGACGAGGCGGCGGATTTCGGCGCGGCTGCCGGCCGGGCCGGTAATCATGCGCGCGGCATCCACCGTCTCCTCGAAATATTCGCAGATCGCGCGGCTGTCGATCAGCGTCGCGCCCTTGTCCTTTTCGACCATGATCGGCGTCTTGCCCGCGGGATTGATGTCGAGAAACTCGTCGCGCCGCTCCCATGGCGATTCCCGCACGAGATCGTAGCCGATGCCCTTTTCGCCGAGCAGCAGCCGCACCTTGCGGCTGAACGGACAGAGCGGAAATTGATAGAGTTCCCACATGCGCTGCGCTTGTAGCGCGGCGGGGGAATCCGTCCAGCGGTTATTCGTCAGGCGATGCGCTTGCGCGATGCCATCAGCACCGATCGGCCGAGGCATTCGGGATCTTCCGGAACGAAGGTAATCTCCCGGAACCCGGCGCTTCTCAGGATATCGCGATATTCCGCTTCGGACAGGCTGGCGTGATAAACTGTTTCGCCGCCCACCGTGCCGGTGACCTCGCCTTCGCCGGTGCCCACCGTCAGCAGTATCGCGCCGCCATCGCCGATCCGGTCCGCGAGATCGGGCAGGGCGGCGCGCTGCTCGGCGACGGACAGATGGAAGAGGCCGTCCCAGCTATAGATGCCATCGAAACGGCCGGGCAGGTCGAGCTGTCGCATGTCGCGGACCAGCCACTCCGCCTGCGGATAGCGGCGGCGCGCGAGCGCGATCATTGCGTCCGAGTAATCGACACCGACGAGCGTAAAGCCAGCTTCGATGAAATAGGCCGCAATAGGTTCGCCGGCGCCGCATCCGAGATCGAGCAGGCGGCCACTTCCCCCGACCGCCGCCGCAAATTGATCGAGCCATGGTTTCTCGTACAGGGAACGGGGACGGTCCTTGTCCCAAACGTGCGCCCGCCGCTCATACACATCGCGCGTCGCGATTCTGGCGGCTTCGATGGCGGATGTGCGCGCGTTCATGCGGCCCTAGTAAGAGGCACGAGAGACCCGTTCCCGCGGCGGCCGGATTTTCGGTTGTTTGTTATTCGGGAACCGCGTTGCCGAACCGCTCGGCCCAGCTTTCGAGTTCGGGGATCATCGTTTCGATTTCGCTGAGCATCGAGCCGATCATCGCGGTTGCCATGCGGGCCTTGCCGCGCAGATCTTCCTCGGCGTTGGGATCGTTGCGGACCATCATGTCGCGCAGCGTATCGTCGGGGCGGACATCGCCCTCGATCTCGACATTGGGTACGGAGCCAGCGAGCCGTCCGATCGGCAGATCGAGCAGCACATCCATGAACCGGTCGACGGCGATCACGGTTTCATCCTGCGCCGCATAGGGATCGTCGTCCCAGATATCGCCGTCCTGGGCGAGTGCGGGGGCGGCGGTTGCCAGCGCCAGCGGAGCGAGAAGCGGCCATACGCGCATGAAAAATCTCCCGGAATCAGGATCGAATGTTTAGCAACTTCTTGACCGAAGCGAAATGAGTCTCGGCTGAATGGCGAAATCAGCCTTCAGTCTCATACTGATAGACGAGCAGCTCGTTGCCGCCCGGATCGCGAAAGTGGAAGCGCCGCCCGCCGGGAAAAGCGTATGTTTCCTTGACGATGACGCCGCCCGCCGCGCGCACCGCCTTTTCCGCCGCCGCAATGTCGTCGGTCTGAAAGCCGGGCAGGGGCGGCGGAGTCTCGCCGAAACAGGCGAGACCCATCTCGAAAATATCCGTATTGGCGCCCGCATATTCGGGGCCGTAATCGGTGAATTCGACATCAAATGCTGCTGTGTAGAAGGCTTTCATGGCCTCCATGTCGGTCGTTGCGAGCTCGATATAATTGGGCATCTGCATGGCGGATCCTCCTCTGTGTTCACTATATGTTCTTATCGGGCGGTGCGCAATGGGCAACGTGAAGCTAAGGGCGCGTTAACCGTTTACCGCAGGATTTGCTCCAAACGTCCCGCCGCCCGTGGGGGGTGGGAACTCTTCACAGATCGGCAAGTTTAGCGAAAATTCACGGCCATGTTATGCGGTCCTGAGAGGTTGAAGGAGAACCATCGTGCAGATCATTATCAGAGGGCCCAAAGCATTGGCGTGTATCGCCATCCTCGCGACGCCGATACCGGCCAGCGTCTCGGCGCAGGAGATGGACCCGGCCACGGGCGCGGAATCGATCCTCGTCTACGGTTCGGCGCCGGCCGATCTCACCGGATTGACGCCGGGCCCCGAGATCGAAGGCCTGATTTCGGCGCGCGATGGCGAAGCCATGCGGGTATCGAGCGCGGACGGCAGCATGACGACGATCCTCATCTCCGAAGCGACCGATATCAGGGGCCGTGGCGGTTTTCTCGGCCTCGGCCGCACCACGCTCGGCGCCGACTCGCTGCTCAACGGCCTGCCGGTCACGGTGCAGACCGTCGAATGGAATAGCGGGCTGGTCGCGAGCGAAATCCGCTTCAGCAACGAGGATCTCGAAACCGCCTCGATGATCCGTACGGGCACGGCCCAGGGCTTTGCCGAACAGACGGCGGCGACCGAAGCGCTGCGCGGCCGCGTCGGCGATATCGATCAGTATAATATTCGCGGCACGACGAACGTCTATTTCGATACCGGCCGCTGGCAGCTCTCGTCCCAGGCCGAGAGCGAGCTATGCGCGACCGCCGCGCAAGCCGATGCGACGGACAACGCGCTGTTGCTCGTCGTCGGCTATACCGATTCCGTCGGCGATCAGGACTATAATCAGGTGCTGAGCGAAAGGCGGGCCGGGCGCGTGGTCAATTATCTGCAGCAGGAATGCGGCTGGGCGCCGTGGCGCATGCTGACGCCCACCGGCATGGCCGAAGCGGACCCGCTCGCCGATAACACGACCGCCGAAGGCCGGGCACAGAACCGCCGCGTCTCGGTCAATATCCTCGTCAGCAGGGCCGTCGAGGGGCTTTAGGCGCAGCGCCGCCGCTATTCGGCGGCCGCGATCTCTTCCTCGTCGCTGAGCGGGTGATCGAGGCGGCCGATCATTTCCTTCGGGCAGACCTGCCAGAAATGGCTCTGCCAGCGGTCCCAGTCGTCGATGATCGAATGGGCCCAGGGGCTGTCGGTCGCCTTGGCATGTTCGCCGATCAGTTCGAGCAGCCGTTCCTCCCAGTGCGAAGAGGCGAGGCGTTGCCAGACGATGCTTTCGGGATTGGCATGACGCTCGAGCAGCCCGTCTTCGTCGAGGACGAAGGCCATGCCGCCGGTCATGCCCGCGCCGAAATTCTTGCCGACGCGGCCGAGGATGACGGCGATCCCGCCGGTCATATATTCGCAGGCATTCGCGCCCGCGCCCTCGATCACGACCTCCGCGCCCGAATTGCGCACCGCGAACCGCTCGCCCGCGCGCCCGGCGGCGAACAGCTTGCCGGCCGTAGCGCCGTAAAGGACCGTGTTGCCGATGATCGTATTGTCCTTGCTCTCGAGCGGCGAGGAGACGGTCGGGCGGACGACGATATGGCCGCCCGAAAGCCCCTTGCCGACATAGTCGTTCGCATCGCCGAACACTTCGAGCGTAATGCCCTTGCACAGGAACGCGCCCAGCGATTGCCCCGCCGATCCGCGCAGGCGGACATGGACGTGATCGTCGGCAAGTTCGGACATGCCAAAGCGGCGCGTGACTTCGGACGATAGCCGCGTGCCGACCGCGCGGTGGGTGTTGCGGACCGTATAGGTGAGCTGCATCTTCTCGCCGCGCTCGAACACGGCCTGGGTATCGGCAATCATCTGCGCATCGAGGCTGTCGGGCACTTCGTTGCGCCAGCCCTCGATATTGAAGCGCCGTTCTTCGTCCGGTGCGTCGACCTTGGCGAGGATCGGATTGAGGTCGAGATCGTCGAGATGCTCGGCCCCGCGCGAGACCTGACGCAGCAATTCGGTCCGGCCAATCACCTCGTCGAGCGAGCGGAAGCCGAGGCGCGCCAATATCTCGCGCACTTCTTCGGCGATGAACGTCATCAGGTTGATGACGCGTTCGGGCGTGCCGACGAACTTCTCGCGCAACCGCTCGTCCTGCGTGCAGACGCCGACCGGGCAGGTGTTGGAATGGCACTGCCGCACCATGATGCAGCCCATGGCCACCAGCGATAACGTGCCGATGCCGAATTCCTCGGCGCCGAGGATCGCGGCGATCACGATATCGCGGCCCGTTTTCAGCCCCCCATCGGTGCGCAGGCGGATGCGATGCCTGAGGCCGTTGAGCGTCAGCACCTGATTGACCTCGCTAAGACCCATTTCCCACGGCGTGCCGGCGTACTTTATCGACGTCTGCGGCGAGGCGCCGGTGCCGCCCGTATTGCCGGCGACGAGGATCACATCGGCATGCGCCTTGGCGACGCCGGCGGCGACCGTGCCGATGCCCGCGGAGCTGACGAGCTTCACGCAGACCCGCGCCTTGGGGTTGATCTGTTTGAGGTCGTAGATGAGCTGCGCCAGGTCTTCGATCGAATAGATGTCGTGATGCGGGGGCGGGGAGATCAGCGTTACGCCCGGCGTCGAATGGCGGAGCTTGGCGATGAACTCGGTCACCTTGAAGCCGGGCAGTTGCCCGCCTTCGCCGGGCTTTGCGCCCTGGGCGACCTTGATTTCGATCTCGTCGCACGCGTTCAGATATTCGGCCGTAACGCCGAAGCGGCCACTCGCGATCTGCTTGATCACGCTGTTCGCATTGTCGCCATTGCTGCGCGGCGTGTAGCGCTCGACATCCTCGCCGCCTTCGCCGGACACCGCCTTCGCGCCGATCCGGTTCATCGCGATGGCCAGCGTTTCATGCGCTTCGGGTGAGAGCGCGCCGAGGCTCATGCCGGGCGTGACGAAACGCTTGCGTATCTCGGTGATCGCCTCGACCTCGTCGATCGGCACCGGTTCCTTGGCGTAGTTGAACTCCATAAGGTCGCGCAGATAGACGGGCTCGAGGTCGCGCACGCCGCGCGAGAATTGGAGGTAGCTCGAATAGCTGTCGGTGCTGACCGCGGTCTGCAGCAGGTGCATGAGCGGGGCGGAAAAGGCGTGGCTCTCTTCGCCCGCGCGCTGGCGGTAGAAGCCGCCGATGGGGAGGGTGACGACCGCCGGATCCCAGGCGGCTTCATGGCGCAGCTCGGCATTGAGCTGGAGCGAGGCATAGCCTTCGCCCGAAATCTTGGCGGGCATACCGGGGAAGAACTCGTTGACCAGCGAGCGCGAGAGCCCGACCGCCTCGAAATTATAGCCGCCGCGATAACTGGAGATCACCGCGATCCCCATCTTCGACATGATCTTTCTGAGGCCCTCGTCGATCGCGAGCTGGTAGCGTTCCAGACAGTCTTCGAGCGTCAGATCGACGAACAGGCCCCGCGCATGGCGCTCTGCAATCGCCGCCTCGGTGACATAGGCGTTCACCGTCGTCGCGCCGACGCCGATCAGCACCGCGAAATAATGGGTGTCGAGACATTCGGCCGAGCGCACGTTCACGGACGCATAGCTGCGCAGCCCCTGGCGCTTGAGATGCGTGTGGACGGCCGCGGCGGCGAGTACCATCGGGATAGCGATCCGGTCGGGCCCGGTATTTTCGTCCGTCAGGAACAGCTCGATATGGCCCTCACGCACCACCTGTTCGGCCTGTTTGCGGACGGTTGCGATGGCCTCGCGCAGCGTGCCGCCTGTCTCATAAGTGCAATCGATCTCGGCGGCGACGTCGCCAAAGCCTTCCTTGAGCCCGCCCCATTGGTCGGAGGTGAGGACCGGAGAATCGAGCACGAGTACACTGTCCTGCTCGGCTTCCTTGTCGAGGATGTTGGCGAAGTTCGCGAAGCGCGTCTTGAGGCTCATCACATGGCGTTCGCGCAAGCTGTCGATCGGCGGGTTCGTCACCTGGCTGAAATTCTGCCGGAAGAACTGGCTGATCAGGCGCGGCTTGCCGGAGATCACGGCGAGCGGCGTATCGTCGCCCATCGATCCGATCGCTTCCTTGGCGGTTTCGACCATCGGCGCGAGGATCAGCTCCATATCCTCCATCGTCTGCCCGGCAGCGACCTGGCGACGGAGCAGCTCCGCGCGCTCCCAGTCCGGCGCGTAACGCTTTTTGGGCTTGGGCAGGTCGGCGCTCGTCTTGAAGCCTTTCACCCATTCGCCATAAGGGCGCTCGCCCGCGATCTTGTCCTTGATCGCCAGATCCTCGAACAGTTCGCCTTCCTCGAGATCGACGGCGATCATCTGGCCGGGGCCGAGTTGGCCCTTCTTCACGATCTGGCTTTCGGGCACGACGACCATCCCGGTTTCCGAACCGACGATCAGCAGCCCGTCCGACGTTTGCGTCGTACGCAAGGGGCGCAGCGCATTGCGATCCATGCCCGCGACGATCCAGCGGCCGTCCGTCATCGCGAGCGCGGCCGGCCCGTCCCAGGGCTCCATCATGCTCGCGAGGTAAGCGTACATGTCCTGATGCGGCTTGGGGATGTCGTCGTCATGCTGCCACGCTTCGGGCACGAGCATGAGTTTGGCCGTTGGCGCATCGCGGCCCGAGCGGCAGATCGTTTCGAACACAGCATCGAGCGCAGCCGTGTCAGAGGACCCGGCCGGGATCAGCGGTTTGATCTCTTCCGAATGGTCGCCGAATGCGAGGCTCGCCATCTTGATCTCATGGCTCTGCATCCAGTTCCTGTTGCCGCGGATCGTGTTGATCTCGCCATTATGCGCAAGGCTCCGGAACGGCTGGGCCAGCCACCATTGGGGAAAGGTGTTGGTCGAATAGCGCTGGTGGAAGATTGCTATGCGGCTCTCGAACCGCTCGTCGGTCAGGTCCGGATAGAAGGTCGACAGCGATTCCGCGAGGAACAGGCCTTTATAGACGATGTTCCGGCAGGAGAGGCTGCAGATATAGAAATCGCGCACCTGCGCCTGGACGATCCGCTTCTCAATGCGTTTGCGGATGAGGAACAGGTTTTTCTCGAACTCCGCGGCGTCCACATCGTCGGGCATCGGCCCGGCGATCATGATCTGCTCGATCTCGGGCCGGGTCGCCTGCGCCTTGGTGCCGATCACCGAGATATCGACGGGCACCTGCCGCCAGCCGTAAATCTCATAGCCGAATTCGATGATCTCGCTCTCGACGATCGTCCGGCAGGTTTCCTGCGCGTTGAGATCGGTGCGCGGCAGGAACACCATGCCGACCGCCAGCCGGTTGGGCAGCACCTTGTGCCCGCTGTCAGCGATCGCCTCGTCGAAAAAGCGCTCGGGCAGGTCGACGAGAATGCCCGCGCCGTCGCCGGTCTTGCCGTCCGCATCGACCGCGCCGCGATGCCAGACGGCCTTGAGCGCCTCGATCCCCGCCTCGACAACGCGCCGCGAGGGCTGCCCGTCGATCGCCGCGATCAGTCCGACGCCGCAGGCATCATGCTCCATATCGGCATGGTACATGCCTTCCGTGGCGAGGCGATTATGGGCGGGGGTATCGGTCATTCGGTGCCTTCCATGTCCTCAGCAGGTTCAGCACCGCCATTATTGCTGTCGAACGCGTTCATCATCTCGCCCGCGACAACGATCCCCGCTTGCAGGCTGTATTGCCGGCCGAGCGCGGTCATGTTCTGGTAGACGCTCGGGAGCAGCCTGACCCAGGCGCTGCCGAGATCGGTGCGGAAGAAGGCGGCGGTCGCCTGGAGTTCCTCGAGCGACATGTTCTGCGCCCAATAGTGCGCGATCTCCTCGAGAATCTCGGGATAATGGGTGCGGAACTGCTCGGCGTAGCGGCGCGAAAATTCGCGTTCGAATCCGGCCTGGCCGCCCGGATAGCGGCTCTCGATCTCCGCGCCGATATCGCGCGCCGGGCTGACCCGCATGAGCTGGTCCAGCATGTTCGAGACGGCGCCGGGGCGCAGCCGCTCGAAGGCATGGTCGAGCTGTTCCTCGGCGCGCGCCAGCACGGCGATTTCGCGGGCCAGCTCCATCCGCGCCTCGAGGTCGGGGCTTACGGGCGCAGTCGGCGTCTGCGCGAGGAGCGGCGCCGGGGCGATGGCCAACATCGCCGCTACCGCAATCGATATTCCTTTCATGCGCCTACTCCTGTTCTGCCGGCTGCTCGTCGACGCCAGCCGCATCGGGCTCCCCGCCACCGCGCATCGCATCGAGATTGCTGCTGGTGACGGGCCGGTTGGTCGCCGGGCCCGGCGCGCGGTGTTCGACATGCGCCATCAGCGCCTCGATCTCGCTCTCCATCATCGCCATCGACTGGACGGTCAGGTTGCGCTGCCACGCGCCGACATCGGGATCGGCCATGATCGCGGGCGCTTCGGCGAGATAGGCCTGGCCGGTATCGCTTTCGAAAAAGTCCTGCATGTCGCGCAACTGGCGAACGGTGAAGCGGCGCGCATAGGCGCGGCTCATCGCGTCGATCAGGCCCGGTAGCGAGGCGGCCATCAGCTCGCGCGTCGCGACGCGCTGGCGCTGCAGCAGTTCGACGAACATCTGCTGCATCGCGGGGTCTTCGCGCATGGCGTCCATGAATTGCGGCGATTCCATCAGGCCCTGTTCGACATTGGCCATGGACGGTTCGATCATCTGCATCATCATCGTCTCTCGCCGCTCGGGCGGCAGGACGAGATCGAGCAATTCGCGCGCTTCCTCGACCCGGTCGGGATCGGGCGCTTCCGCAGCCGGCGGGGCAGGCGGCGTCTGCGCAGCGAGCGGCGCGCCGATTGCCGCCATACCCATGGAAAGAATGACCAAAGCCCTGTTCATGCCAATTCCTCTTCGCGAACGGTTTCCGTTGTGGCCGCCGCCTTCGCCTTGAGATAGTTGTGCATATGCGCGGCGACATCGCGGCCGTCGCGAATCGCCCAGACGACGAGGCTCGCGCCGCGTACAATATCGCCTGCGGCGAACACGCCGTCGAGGCTCGTCTGCATGGTCTTGTGATCGACGCGCAGCGTGCCCCAGCGGGTGACGGACAGGTCCGGGCTGCCGAACATGCCGGGCAGGTCTTCCGCATCGAAACCCAGCGCCTTGATCGCGAGATCGGCGTCGAGCTGGAACTCGCTGCCGGGATCGACCTGCGGCGCGCGGCGGCCCGAGGCGTCGGGCTGGCCGAGCCGCATCTTGTGCGCCTTCACGCCGGTCACGCCCTCGGTGCCCTCGAACGCCTGGGGCGCGGAGAGCCAGACGAACTCGACGCCTTCCTCTTCCGCGTTGCGGACTTCGTTCTGCGAACCGGGCATATTGTCGCGGTCGCGCCGGTACAGGCATTTCACCGATTTCGCACCCTGGCGGACGGCGGTGCGCACGCAGTCCATCGCCGTATCGCCGCCGCCGATCACGACGACATTCTTGTTCGCCGCGTTAAGCGCACCACTGTCGAACGCCTCGACCTTCTCGCCGAAGCCCTTGCGGTTGGACGCGATCAGGAAATCGAGCGCCTCGACGACGCCCTCGGTGCCGACGCCGGGGGCCTTCAGCTGCCGCGCCTTGTACACGCCGGTGGCGATCAGCAGCGCGTCATGTTTCTCGCGCAGTTCGGCCAGGCTCGCGTCGCGGCCGACCTCGAAATTTTCGTGCAACTGGATGCCGCTATCCTTGAGGCGCTGGACGCGGCGCATCACGACATCCTTTTCGAGCTTGAAGCCGGGAATACCATAGGTCAGCAGGCCGCCGGCCCGGTCATGTCGGTCATAGACATGCACGTCGTATCCGTGCCCGCGCATATATTCCGCGGTCGTCAGCCCGGCGGGTCCGCCGCCGATCACGCCGACCGATTGCGCCGAGCGATCGCGGACGGGCACGATGGGCTCGACCCAGCCTTCCTTCCAGGCCGTATCGGTGATGTATTTCTCGATCGCGCCGATGGTGACGGCGCCATGGCCGGAAAACTCGATCACGCAATTGCCCTCGCACAGCCGGTCTTGCGGGCAGATGCGGCCGCAAATCTCGGGCATCGTCGAGGTGGCGTTGGACAGCTCATAGGCTTCGCGCAGCCGGCCCTCGGCGGTCAGCTTCAGCCAGTCGGGGATATGATTGTGCAGCGGACAATGGACCGAGCAATAGGGGACGCCGCATTGCGAGCAGCGGGCCGACTGTTCCTCGGCCTTTTCCATGGCATAGGCGCGCGCGATCTCGTCGAAGTCCTCGCTTCGCGTACCGGGCGCGCGTTTCGCAGGATAGGCCTGCTCAACGCCCACAAATTTGAGCATTGGATTGTCTGCCATCGGATTCTCCGTTGAAGGGGATACGCTAACAGGAAAAATGGCGAAGTCACGCGGAAAACGCGCATATAGGTCAGTATAACTGCCTAATAGACGGATTATTTCGTGCGCAAGCAGGCGTAAGATCGGCAAAGGCGATCTTAAATGGCCGAAACGGACCTATAATAGCGCGAGACAGGGCGGAATCGGCTGTGATACTGGGCGCGCATGACATTCCTCCAAATGCTGATCACGGCCATCGTGCAGGGGGTGACGGAGTTCCTGCCGATCTCCTCGTCCGGCCATCTGATCCTGACGCCGGTATTCCTCGGCGCGGAGGACCAGGGGCCACTGATCGACGTTGCCGTCCATGTCGGTTCGCTGCTCGCGATCATCGTCTATTTCTTCCGCGATGCGTGGGGGCTCGTCCGCGGCGGGTTTTCGACCGTGGGGATCGGCAAGGCGCCGGAGCAGAAGCGGCTGTTCTGGTGGATCGTGATCGGCACGATCCCGGCCGTCGCTTTCGGGTTCTTTCTTCAGTCGCAGGGCTATCTCGACAGCTTCCGCTCGACCGATCTCGTGGCCGTCAACCTGATCGTCTATGGCCTGCTGCTGGGCCTCGCCGACCGGTTCGGCCGGCAGGAAAAAGTCTATGAGGATATGTCGCTGCGCGACGCGATCGTGGTCGGCCTCGCCCAGGCGCTGGCGCTGATCCCCGGCACGAGCCGCTCGGGCGTGACGATGACGGCGGCGCGCTTCCTGGGCTACAAACGCGTGGAGGCCGCGCGCTTCTCCTTCCTCCTCTCGATCCCGGCGGTGGCCGGGGCAGGGGTGTTGATCGTGCCCGAGATCATGGAAGTCGGCGGCGATCTCGTGACCGAAGCGCTGATCACCGGCACGCTCACCTTCTTCGCCGCGCTAGCGACGATGCACTTCCTGATGCGCTTTCTGCGCAAGGCCTCGATGATGGTCTTCGTCGTCTATCGCGTGCTGCTCGGGATCGTGCTGCTCTGGATGTTCTGAGCCGCTAGCCCGCGGTCTCCACCGCTTCGCTATCGTCCTCGGCACAGGGTCCCAGATAGCGGGCGGTCTGGCGCACAAGGAAGCGGAACTCGCGGTCCGTTCCCTGGTCGTACGCATATTCGGCATCGGCGACATAGCCGTCGCTCGTATACTGCCCGTCCATCGAGAGGTTGAGATTATCGCCTTCGAGGCTGTTCGGCTGGCATTCCATGGCGAGTGCGAGGTCGCCGTCCGCCATGGCGATATCGACGAGCGCGCACTGGTTACGGCCATGGGGATCGAAAAAGGCGATGCCGGGCATCTGCGCTTCCTCTTCGCTCACGCAGAATTGCGGCGCTTCGAGCTCGAACGCCGCCTCCCAGGCGCGCATCGCATCGGCATCGGGGTTTTGCGTCTGCAGGATCTGGCTGACATCGAGCCGCGTTTCCCATAGCCCGGCCCGGATCAACGGCGCGCTCGTTTCCTCCGCCTCCGGCGCCACGCTCAGTTGCGGCACCAGTACGAACGCTGCGGCTGCGAGGCTTGCCGCCAGCGCGCCCCAGCCGATCCGCCGCTGCCAGATGCTGCGCGTGTAAGACCCGCGCGGCCGCCGCAGCCGCTCGGCAAATCCGCGCACATCGTCGGCCGCCAGCGCATCGGGCGCGGCACCGGCCGCTTCCGCGATCTGGCTGCGGATCGCATCGAGCGCGCGCTGGATCGTCGCGTCCTTGCCGTCGAACCAGTCGACCCATTGCTGATCGTTGAGCCAATAAGCGAGGCCCTCGGCCGGCACTTCCTCGAGCCGCACCGGATAGACGGGCTTGCCCTGATTGTCGGCGAGGATCATCTCGCGCTTCACATGGCGTGAGGTATCGGCGCCCCGGCTGAACAGCAGCACGATAACGTCGGCGCGGCCGATCTGCTCGACGATCGCGTCGTCGAACGCCTTGCCGGGCGGCACGTCGTCCGGCGCCATCCAGCCCGTAAAGCCGTTGCGTTCGAGGATTTTCTTGAGCCGCCGCGCGGAATGTTCGTGTGCGCTGTGATGGCTGATGAAGACGCTGGGTTGCTGGCCGGCCGTGTCGGTCTTGCTGTCGTTCACGGCCGCGTTCCTCCCCTTGCCTTTGCCTTATGCCTCCCGGTCAGGCGTCGTCCAGGGCCTGGTTCGCGAAGCGGCCTTGCGACTTGTACTGGACCAGCCACTTGTCCGCCACGGCGGCGAGTGGGCGCGGGGTTATGCCCAGCGCCTCGAACCCTTCGGCATCGTCGGCGACGACGTTATCGCTTTGCAGCGAGAGCCACTGGTCCCAGCTGATCGGTGCGCCGGGCAGGAAGCCGAACCGCGCCATCGTGCTGCCGAGCGCGTCCGGCACCTGGAAGATCGGCTTGTCCGGCTTACCGATCGCTTTGAGGATGAAGCCGTTGATCTCGCGCATCGACATGACCTGCGGCCCGCCGAGCTCGAACGTGCGTCCGCGATACTCCGCCGGGTTCTGCAGCACCTTCGCGACCGCGTCCGCCACGTCCGCGACATAGACGGGCTGGAATTTCGTGTTGGGCCGCATCACGGGCACCATCAATGGCGCCATGCGGGCGAGGCTGGCGAAGCGGTTGAGAAATCCGTCCTCCGGCCCGAACACGACCGAGGGGCGCATGATGATCGCATCGGGCAGGGCCGCGCGCACGGCCTCTTCGCCCATCGCCTTGGTGCGGGAATAGAGCGATTGCGCGTCCGGCGATGCGCCGATGGACGAGATCTGCACGAAATCGCGCACGCCGGCCGCCTTGGCCGCTTCCGCCGCATTGCGCGCGCCGTCGGCATGAACCTTGCGGAAATCGCCCTTGAGGATACCGACGAAATTGATCGCCGCGTCCGCGCCTTCGAGCGCGCGCGGCAGCGTTTCGGGCTTGGTAATGTCGGCCGATACGAACTGTGTCTGGCCCAGGCCGCCCATCGGCTTGATGAAAAACGCGTCGCCCGGATTGCGCTCGGCGATGCGGATGCGGAGCCCGGCCTTCAGCAGGTCCTGTGCGACATAGCGGCCCAGAAAGCCGCCGCCGCCGAACATCGTTACCAGCCTGTCCTGCATCGCAAATCCGCTCCTTTAGATACGCATGGCCCAGATGGCGTTTCGCCAACGGATTGACAAGCGCGCGATCCGCCATCATAGCGCGCAGCCTGCATTCCGGCGAGCCTTTCGCCGGAGCCGCGGGCCCAGATGGCGGAATTGGTAGACGCGCCAGCTTCAGGTGCTGGTGTCCTTTGTGGACGTGGAGGTTCGAGTCCTCTTCTGGGCACCATTTGACCATTCGCAGATGTTCGTAAAAGCTTGCGAAAACCCCAGAAAACCGGTAAAAATGAGGCTGCATTGGTCGCCAATGTTCGCCTTCGTCCGCCCACAGCCGGAGTATTTTGGGGGCCACATTTGGGGCCACTTTGAAACCCGCTTCAGGAGTGGCCCCCAAATGGCATTGACGGACACGCGAATCAGGAATGCGAAACATGGCCCGAAGCCGATCAAGCTTTTCGATGAGCGCGGGCTGTTTCTTTTGCTGCAGCCGTCCGGTGGAAAGCTCTGGCGGCTGAAATACCGGATTGACGATAAGGAGAAGAAGCTGTCGCTGGGCATTTATCCCGATGTCAGCCTGAAACTGGCGCGACAGCGCCGCGACGAAGCCCGCGCACACATCGCCGATGGCATCGATCCGTCGGAAGTGAAGGTGGACGAGGCGGAAGCCGCGAAAGAAGCGGCAGCGAATACGTTCAAGGCCGTCGGCGAGGAATATATCGACAAGATTGCGCGGGAGGGGCGCGCGGCGGTCACGATCAAGAAAACGCGTTGGTTGTTCTCATTGATGGAAGGCGACCTTGGCCATCGCCCGATCGCGGACGTGACGCCTGCCGAGTTGCTAGCGACATTGCAGAAGGTCGAGAAAAAAGGACATCTGGAGACCGCTCGGCGGATGCGCTCACTGGCCAGCCGCATCTTCCGTTATGGCGTTGCGACATCGCGCGCATCGGCTGATCCATCCGCGCTGCTTCGCGGCGCGTTGGTGGCTCCCAAAGTGACGCATCACAGCGCTATAACCGACCCGAAGGAGGTCGGCGCATTGCTGCGCGCCATTGACGGCTATTCCGGCCATCCGCTCACCTGCCTTGCGCTGAAGCTCACGCCGCACCTATTCGTGCGCCCGGGCGAGTTGCGGCGTGCGAATGGGACGAGTTTGATCTGGATGCGGCGATCTGGGCGATACCAGCGGAGAAAATGAAGATGCGCAATGCCCATCTAGTGCCCTTGTCGCGTCAATCGTTGGAACTACTGGAGTCTGCCAAGGCGATTAGCGCCGGGCAACGCTATATGTTCTCTTCGCTTTATCCTGGCAATCGGCCGATGTCAGAGAATACGATCAACGCGGCTCTGAGGCGGCTGGGCTACACCGGCAAGGAAATGACCGCACACGGCTTTCGTTCGACAGCTAGCACACTGCTGAACGAAAGTGGGAAATTCAGCCCGGACGCGATCGAGCGGGCCTTGGCGCACAAGGATACGAACGCGACGCGGGCAGCGTATCATCGTGGCAAATATTGGGAAGAGCGCGTCGAGATGGCGCAATGGTGGAGCGATCAACTCGATACCATGAGCGGCGGAGCCCAGGTGATCCCATTCGACCGTAAGCAAGCCTAATCGTTCCGCCCGCGCTGGTCAGCAGCCGGCCCAGGCCGTCGTACGTTAGGCTGCCCGATACCGTGCCCGTCGCGCTCAACAGCCGGTTCTCATCGTCATAGATGTATGTGTTGACGCCGTCCGAAGTCAGGTTGCCATTGGCGTCATGGGTGAAGGCCTGCCCGGAGACGCTCGTATATTGATTGAGGCCGTTAGCGGCATGAGCCTGTGTCCCACTGATAGCCAGTGAAGCTGTTGAGCGTGTTGGAACTCGTTCGCGGCGTCGGCTGAATTTTGAGCGTTGGCCGGAAGATGCTATATTCACTTGCTCGTATGGGAAAATAGGTAATGAGACATGCAGCAAGTCTAAGTTGGCGGAGAGCTTCTACTTGTTTGGGGATTGCCACTATTATTAGTTTCGGCTCGGTCCCAGCAGCTTTCAGCCAGTCATCGCTTTCCGATGAAAGGATCGGCCCGGCTGACTTCGAGTTGGAGCCAGTACGATCCATCGATACACCCACATTTTCTGGGGGTTATATTACCGGGCTAAATGAATCTTCTCCCGAACTGCTTGGCAATGCCAGTCGCGGCGACGATTGGTTGCAATTACGCATCTTGCCTCCGTCGGGTCAGCCCCTCGATTCGAATACAAGGGCGCGATGGCTTGCCGGTTACCGATCCGACAATGAAGAAAATCTAACGGAAATCGACATCCGGATTGGCGGCGAAAACGGACTCAGCCTACGCAGCAGCTTTGGTGTTTCCAGCCAACCCCTAAATCCCAGTGCTGACAATTTTCAACTTTTTCCCAGGCTTCGGAATCGCGAAAACCGAGCGATGGGAAATATTGGTATTCGCTTCTGACCGATCGGCTCCCGCAGAGTCGGCGTCGAGGAATTGGCGGATGACGAACAACATTGTGTACCCGTCATACCAGACCAGCGGCTCGTCCACCCCCGGCCCATGGACATAGCGGGCGAGCAGCGTGCCCGATCCGCTATACTCGGCGACCAGCGCATCGCCGTCATGTACGAACCGTATATCGCCCGAAGGCCCGCCCGATATGCGGGTGAGCCGGCCGAGGGGATCATATTCAAGGGCGGCGCTCGATCCGCCCGATACCGCGGTCAGCCGGTTCTCATTGTAATAGGCGTAGGTGTTGACCCCGTCCGAAGCGAGGTTGCCATTGGCGTCGTGCGTGAACGCCTGCCCGGCAACAGCCGTGTACTGGTTGAGGCCGTTGGCGGCATAGGCCTGTGTCCCGTTCCGATAGCCGGTATAGCTGTAGAGCGTGTTCGATAAAGCAGCTTAGGTTGCGGTCCGCTTGAGCTGTTCTTTAGGATTCCAGTCCGATGGTTGAGGTTTAGCAACCCCATGCCATTTCATTCCATCGGCTACCCATCTTTCTCTCAGGGCTTCATGATCCGTCGTTGAGTCATCGTACCCAAATTCTACGCCGCAGCTTGGACAGATTTCAAATGACGAACATCCATGCTCATCGTAGGGCGGCTCTTCTAAGTCTGGATAGCCGCATACCGGGCATATATTCTTATCGGCCATTTAAGAACCACTCCAAATTTGACATTCCGTTGCGAGCCGGATCGGGCCGGAAATATGTCCTAATTGTACCTCTTTCGGTTATCACACCAAACTCATTGGTTCTTGGGTCAAAACGACGAATATCTCCGTTCGCTCTTGTTGTTTGAAGGACTCCACGCCCCGGCCTTCCAGTCAAAAACGTGCTAGCGGCCTGTTGGTACTCGGTAGCAGTACTAACGCCGAGACGTTCGCCGTGTCTTGCAAAATGATCCAGCAATCTGCTTTCGGACGCAAACGAGGCCGTGGCCGCAGCAGCTTGTGCTCTTGCTGGCTGAGTTCCGATCAGCGCTGCCCGCCCGATGCCTGCCGTCGCTGCGGTCAACACTTGCTCACCGCCCATAGCAGCAACAGCCACTGCCGCTCCTACGCGATCACCATTCGCCCACGAGGTTCTCGCATTATCCCACTGTACTTGCCCAGGAACAAAAAGGCGCAACAACTCGTTACTTCTGATCGTCACCGTGCCATCAGGATTAGTGACCTGTTCCCCGCTCAAGCATGTGTAACACTGAGTGCCCGTCGGATCGATATTGTTGAAAGGATCATTCCCGACATAGGCATAGAGATTGAGATTATCCTCATACCCAATCGGATCGGTCTGCAGGAACCGGCCGGCTTCCGGCGCATACATCCGGGCGCGATAGTAATAGAGGCCGACATCGGGGAACCAGGCCTGGCCGGTATAGCCGAACCGACCGATATTGGAGGGATCGCTGACGCCCCATGCGTCATAGCGGTTGGCCCGGATCAGGTCGCCATCATTGTCCGATGTGCCGATGACGCTGCCCTGATGATCGGCGAGGAGGTGGCGGCGGGTGCCGTTGGAGACGGTGTCGCCATTGTACCAGACCAGCGGCTCATCCACGCCCGGCCCATGGACATAGCGGGCGAGCAGCGTGCCCGAGCCGCTATACTCGGCGACCAGCGCATCGCCGTCATGCACGAACCGCACATCGCCCGATGGTCCGCCGCTGATCCGGATGAGCCGACCGAGCGGATCGTATTCGAGGGCGGCGCTCGATCCGCCCGATACCGAGGTCAGCCGGTTCTCATTGTCATAGGCGTATGTGTTGCTGCCGTCGGAGGTGAGATTGCCATTGGCGTCGTGCGTGAAGGCCTGCCCGGCGACGCTGGTATACTGGTTGAGGCCGTTGGCGGCGTAAGCCTGCGTCTCGTTCTGATAGCCGGTGAAGCTGTAGAGCGTGTTCGAGCGGGTCCGCGTCGTCACCTGCCCGGCCGGGTTGTAGGCAAAGCCCGTAGTCAGGTCGTTGGCGGTGCCGGTGAGGCTTTGTGTCAGGCTGGAGAGCCGATTGGCGGCGTTGTAGCCGTAAGTCGTATCCGGTCCGACCCCGGCGCTGCTGATGACCCGCTGGCCGAGATTGTTATAGGCGAAGTCGGCGATGATCGTGCCGCTCGTGCTGTTTTCTCGGATGATGTCGAGGCGGTAGAGGTTATCGTAGCTGTAATGGAACTGCTGACTGCCGGGATAGGTAATCCGGGTGCGGTTGCCGGCAAGGTCATAGGCATAGGTCAGCGTGCGCGTCGTGCCGCCCGTGGAATTCGCAGCCGAGGTCATCCGGCCAAGCTGGTCGTATGTATTGGTTATGCCGAGGCCACCCGCCGAACCGAAGCGCGCTTCGAGCATCTGTCCCTGCAGTTCGTAGCCGTAATAGACGTCTTGCGCGGTGCCGGGTACGTTTTTGAGCGTCATCCGGTTCAGCGCATCGTAGGTGTAGTTGATCCTCGTGTCGTCGCGGCGACGCAGCTGTGTGCGGTTACCGTTCGCGTCATAGGTGTAGTTTTCGTAGTCGATCGGATTGACCGACCCCGGCGTCGTCGGCGACGGGAAGGTCCAGCGGGTCAATCGGTCATGCCCGTCATAGGTGAAGTTGCTGCGGTTGCCGTTCGCGTCGGTAACGGACAGACGG
>NZ_JBQLZN010000037.1:0-62801 GCF_052168295.1 Parasphingopyxis sp.
TCGGGGCGCGCGGGACCGGGCGCCTCGACGGATGCGATTTGTGGGTCACACTGGAGCCCTGCGCGATGTGCGCGGGCGCAATCGCCCATGCGCGTATCGACCGGCTTTATTATGGCGCGTCCGATCCCAAGGGCGGGGCGGTCGAGCATGGCCCGCGCTTTTTCGGACAACCGACTTGCCACCATCGTCCGGAAATTTTCGCTGGTATCGGTGAGGACCGGGCGGCGGCGCTGCTGACCGAGTTTTTCACCGAGCGGCGTTAGGGTTCTTTGTCAGAAACTTTCTGGCGAAAGTTCGCGGCACCCGCCCACTCCCCCTCCCGACCTCCCAAGAGTGTATCCTGATTGGGAGGTCGGGAGGGGGAGTGGGCCGGTGCCGCGCCTGAGCGAAGCGAAGGTCTGACAAACAGCGTCGGGTGCCGCGCTCGAACGGCACGTCTAGTCTGACAAATCAGTCTCCGACGGCGTTCACATCCTGCTGGGTGATCGGCACGATCCGGATCTCGACGCGGCGATTCTGCTGCTTGCCCGCTGCCGTCGCATTGCTGGCGATGGGCTGGCTTTCGCCGAACCCTTCGGTGGCGATGCGCGCGCGGTTGACGCCACGGCTCGCTAGATAGCTGGCGACGGACTGTGCCCGCCGGTTCGACAAATCGAGATTATAGGCGTCCGACCCGTCCGAATCGGTATGGCCGTACACATCGATATAGGTTTCCGGATAGCTGGCGAGGGTCTGCGAGATCTCGTCAAGCGTTGCCCGGAATTGCGGGCGAATCTGGCTCGAATCGACGTCGAATTCGGCCACCGAACCCGGCATCTGCAGGTAGAGATTGTCGCCTTCGCGAATCACATTGGTGCCGGTGCCCGCAGTCGCTTCTTCCAGCTCGCGTTGTTGGCGGTCCATATAGGTGCCGATCGCGATGCCCGCGACCGCGCCGAGGCCCGCGCCGACGATGCGTTCGGTCCGGTCGCGGCGTCCGCCGACGAGATCGCCGATCAGATAGCCGCCGACCGCGCCTGCGACGCCGCCGATGGCGGCGCGCGAAATGCGCTGTTCGCCCGTTTGCGGGTTGGTCGTGCAGGCGGCTGTCGTGCCGAGCACAGCGATGGCCGCGGTTCCCGCCAATAGCCCCTTGGAAAGTCTCATTGTCGTCCTCCTCATTTCCCATGCGATACGGCATCAACCCCCGCATTGACGCGCTTGTTCCCTGTCGATCGTGAACAGAAGCTGATCGCATGCTTGTCCCGCTTGCGAAAAGCGGGCAATGAGCGGGAGCGGTCCCATCATGCCACCCGACCTATCTCCCTTTCCCTGGTTCGATCTGTGCATCATCCTCGCGCTGGTGTTCCTGAACGGCGTGTTCGCGATGTCCGAGCTCGCCATCGTCTCCTCGCGCCGGGCGCGGTTGCAGGCGCTGGCGAAGGATGGTCGGCCGGGTGCGCAGACGGCCATCGATCTGGCGGCTGAGCCGGGCCGGTTCTTGTCGACCGTCCAGATCGGCATCACCCTGATCGGTATCCTCGCCGGCGCCTATTCGGGCGCGAGCCTTGGCGGGCCGGTGGGCGAGAGACTGGCCTATATCGGCGTCGAACCGTCGCTCGCCGAAACGCTCGGCTTCGCGCTCGTCATCATCCTCACCACCTATGCGTCGCTCGTGATCGGCGAACTGGTGCCCAAGCAGCTCGCGCTGCGCAATCCGGAGCGCATCGCCGTCGTCATCGCGATACCGATGCGCTCGCTCGCGACGCTTACCGCGCCGCTCGTCTGGCTGCTCGATCGCACGAGCGCGCTGATCTTCCGCCTGCTCCGGATGAGCCGCAAGTCCCAGTCGCGCGTGACAGCCGAAGAGCTGCACATGCTGGTTGCCGAAGCGACCAAGTCTGGCGTTATCGAGGAAAGCGAGCGGGCGATCATCTCCGGCGTGGTCCGGCTCGCCGACCGGCCGGTGCGCGAGGTGATGACGCCGCGCACGGAAGTCGACTGGATCGAGGCCTCGTCCAGCCCCAATGAAATTCGAGAGGCGTTGCTTGCCACGCCGCACACACGCCTGCCGGTCGCCGAAGGGTCGATCGACGAGATTATCGGGGTCGTGCAGGCGCGCGATATCGTCTCCGCGCTGTTCGAGGGCCGCTCGCTCGATCTGCGCGAACTGATGCGCCAGGCGCCGATCGTCCCCGATCAGGTCGATGCGATGGATGCGCTGGAGGAATTGCGCGAATCCGATGTGCCCATGGCGCTCGTGCATGACGAATATGGGCATTTCGAGGGGATCATGACGCCGCTCGACCTGATGATCGCGATCGCGGGCGAGTTCGTATCCGACCAGGAGGTCGGCACCGATCCCGCCTATGTCGAGCGCGCGGACGGCAGCTGGCTGTTCTCCGGATCGCTTTCGGCCGACAATATGGCCGAAAAACTGGAAATCGACCTGCCGGAAGACCGCGATTATGCGACCGTCGCCGGCTTCGCCCTGTCGGTCCTGAAACGATTGCCGACGACGGGCGAAATCTTTCAGACGGACGGCTGGCGCTTCGAGGTCGTCGACATGGACGGACGCAAGATCGACAAGCTGCTCGCCCAGAGCGTGGATACGGACCCGGACGAGCATTCTTGAAACCTGCGGCCCGATGTATTATGTGCGTAATACAGTAGGTGGAGAATAAACGTGTTGCGGATCATTCTGTCCATCGTCGCCGCGATCATCCTGATCGTCGTGGCCGTCGCCATCGTCCGTTCCGTCGTGTCGATGGTGCTGTACGGGCTGGCATTGCTGCTGATCGGCTATGTCGTCTGGTATTTTCTGAGCGGCGCCAAACGATCCGGCTGACGCGCGAATTTACGCCGCGCGGTTGGCGAGCTTCTTCTGACGCCGGCGTTCGACCGACGAACCGATACCCATCGCCTCGCGATATTTGGCGACCGTGCGCCGGGCGATATCGAACCCCTGTTCCTTGAGCAGCGCGACGAGCTTGTCGTCGGAGAGGATCTTGTCCTCATTCTCGATCAGCGTGCGGATATGGCTCTTCACGGCTTCCGATGATGCCGCTTCGCCGTCCGTGCCGGTGCTGATCCCGCTCGTGAAGAAATATTTGAGTTCGAACAGCCCACGCTCGCACGAGAGATACTTGTTGGACGTCGCGCGGCTGACGGTCGATTCATGCATGTCGATCGCCTCGGCGATTTCGCGCAATGTCAGCGGCTTGAGATGGGTCACGCCCTTGCGGAAGAAATCCGCCTGGCGTTTGACGAGTTCGCCGGCGACCTTGATGATCGTGCGCGCGCGCTGATCGAGCGCCTTGGTCAGCCAGTTCGCGTTCGCGAGGCACTCGTTGAGCCATGCGCGGCTTTCCTCGTCGTCGCCGGCTTCGGACAGTTCGTGATAATAGCTGCGGTTGACGATCAGCTTGGGCAGCGTCGCATTGTTTAGTTCGATCGCCCAGCCCTTCTTGCGCTCCGCCACGAAAATGTCGGGCACGACCGCCTGAACCGGCTCGCCGCCGAACTGGCAGCCGGGCTTGGGATCGTAATTGCGCAGCTCGGCGATCATTTCGGCCATATCCTCGTCGTCCACCCGGCACATCCGCTTGAGTCGCCCGAGCTCGCCGCGCGCGACGAGATCGAGATTGTCGATCAGCTTCGCCATGCAAGGGTCGTAACGATCGGCCTCCCGCGCCTGGATCGCCAGGCATTCGGAGAGGTCGCGCGCGGCGACGCCTGTCGGTTCGAATGTCTGGATCGTTTCGAGCACGTCCTCCAGCATCGCGACCGGTACACCGAGCTGATGCGACAGGCGCAGCAGATCGGCGCGCAGATAACCGGTTTCGTCGATCCGCTCGATAAGCTGGCCGGCGATCATTTGCTCCTGCCCGGATAGCGCGCTGCCGGCCTGGGCCAAAAGATGATCGTGCAGCGAAACCTCGTCCGCGGCGAGCAGATCGAGATCGGGCCCGTCTTCGCCGCCCGCATGGCCGGCGATGCCGCCCATGCCGAGCGCGCCGTCCATGCCGGCATCCGAACCCGTGTCGTCCGATAGCGCGCTCTCCTCGATGTCGAGCCGCGCCTCGTCGTCGGCCCCGCCGTTTTGCAGCAGGCTGTCCGCGGTGGCCGGGTCTGGCGTGTCCTCGAAACCGTCGCCTTCGCTCGGCGCCGCCGCCTCGCGGCTTTCCTCGCTCGCGGTTTCGAGCAGCGGGTTCTTCTCCAGCTCCTCGGCGATAAAGCCTTCGATTTCGAGGTTGGACAGCGCCAGCAGCTTGATCGCCTGCTGGAGCTGCGGCGTCATCACCAGAGACTGGCTCTGCCGAAGGTCGAGGCGTGGTCCTAGTGCCATCCCGGCACCCTAACGCTGGAACCCTTCGCCGAGGTAAAGCCGCCGTACCTCGTCATTGGCCACCAGATCGTCCGGTGTGCCGGAAAACAGCACCTTGCCGTCATAGATGATGCAGGCCTGATCGACGATCCCGAGCGTTTCGCGGACATTATGGTCGGTGATCAGCACGCCAATATTCCGGTTCTTGAGGTCGGCCACGAGATCGCGAATATCGGCGATGGAGATCGGGTCGATGCCGGCAAAGGGCTCGTCGAGCAGCATGATCGAGGGGTTCGCGGCCAGCGCTCGGGCGATCTCGCAGCGTCGCCTTTCGCCGCCCGACAGCGCCATGGCCGACGAATCGCGCAAATGGCCGATCGAAAACTCCTCGAGCAACTGTTCGAGCCGTTCCGCGCGGGCTGCGGGATCGGGCTCGCTCATTTCGAGCACCGCAGAGATATTTTTTTCGACGCTCAGCCCCCGGAAGATCGACGTTTCCTGCGGCAGATAACCGAGGCCGAGGATCGCGCGGCGATACATGGGCAGGCCCGTGATATCCGCGCCATCGAGCATGATCCGCCCCGAATCCGGCCGGACGAGACCCATGATCGAATAGAAGCAGGTCGTCTTGCCCGCGCCATTGGGGCCGAGCAGGCCGAGGACATGACCGCGCCCGATATGCAGGGAAACGTCCGACAGGACCTGCTTCTTGTCATAGGATTTGGCGATCGAGATGACCGACAGGCCTTCGGTCTCCGAATCGAGCCCCTCCGGCGCCGCGGGCGGTTCTATGATCTCCGCTTTGTTCATCGTTTCGCTATCTGGCATTATCCATGCATGTTGGAAAGCGGGGCGGCAGTTTCAACAGGTTTTTCCCGGAAATCCGGCCCGTCGGCCGGGCGGCATCAATTGCCGCGCTGGGGAACCGTGAAGCGGCCGGTCACACGGCCGCTTGGCGTTCCTTCCGTGACAATGCCGTCTGCGCCCTGCGAGCGTCCGTCGATTACGGCGCGGCCGCTGTTCAGATCGATCACGAGCCGCCCGCCGCGAATGACATTGCCGTTCTGGTTGAGCTCAACTCCGCCCACCAGCGTGATCAGCCGGCGATTGAGATCGTAGACGCCGAACTGGCCGCGCGCCGTCTCGCTGGGGCTGCGCACCACCACGCCACCGCTCGCATCGAGCCGCTGTACTTCGACGCCGCCGGTAACGCTGCCCGTATAGGCGACGGTGATCCGCGCGGCGTCGAGCGAAAGATTGCCCTGGCGGACCTGGACGTTGCCGGAAAAGATCGCCCGATCGGCCCGGTCCTGCACTTCGATCCGGTCGGCCGCGACATCGACCGGCGCATTCGTGTTCATGCCGCTCAACGCCGACTGGCTGGACGCCGGCACGGCTGCGAGCATCGCCAGGGCGAATCCGGTGATGAGCGGGGCGAGGAAGGGTTTGGCCATGGCCGCTATCTGCCCGCCCCTTGCACGATCCGCAAGCGTGCGCGGCCGTCGAGAAATACCGTCCGGCTCGGCAGGTCGACGCGCATACGCTCGGCGCTGAACGCGCCGAGCGGGATTTCGCCGTCGACTTCTCCGGCGCTGCGCATCTCGCGTTCGCTGAGCTCGACCAGCACATTGCTCGTGCGCAGCCGGTATCCGTCCGCGGCGCGGAATTCGAGCGGCCCGTCGATCGTGACGATTTCCTCCTCCAGATCGTACAGGCCGTGATTGGCGACGATGAAGGCGAGGCCGTCCTCCAGCTCGAGTTGCGCGGACATATCGTCGAGCTCGACGATCGGCGTCGCCGAGCTGCGCTGCAGGGCCGAGGCGGCATTCAGTTCGAACGGGCGCCCCACGCCGTCTATGCCGCTGTAGCGGGCGGCCTCCACGCGCAGCCTTTCATTGGCGACTTCCACCGTATCGCGCGACAGGAGGAAGCTTAGCTCGTTGCTCTTCTGGAGCGGTGCCATCGCCAGGAACGCCGCGAGTATGCCCACGGCGCTCGGCAGTATGAACTGCAGATATTTGACGATCCTGTCGTGCCGGCCGCCCGGCGCGGCCCAATCCTGCCGCCGATCGCGTTGTTCGCGGGCTGCCTCAGACATGCGCGAAAATGTCGATCTCGGGCCAGCCGGCGAGATCGAGGCGGGCGCGATGGGGCAGGAAATCGAAACAGGCCTGGGCGAGATGCATGCGGCCCTCGCGCTTCAGCCGGGTATCGAGTTCGTCCTTCAGCCGGTGCAGGAAACGGACGTCGGAGGCGGCATAGTCCTTCTGCGCGTCGCTCAGATCGGGCGCCCCCCAGTCGGACGATTGCTGCTGCTTCGATATTTCCGCGCCGAGCAGCTCGCGGCACAATTCCTTCAGGCCATGCCGGTCCGTATAGGTGCGCACCAGCCGCGATGCGATCTTCGTGCAATAGACGGGGGCGGCCACGACATCGAGATAATGCTCGATTGCCGCGAGATCGAACCGGGCGAAATGATAGAGTTTCAGCCGCTCCGGATCGCCGAGCAGCGCCTTCAAGACGGGCGCCGCATAATCGCTGTCCGGCGCGAAGCGCACCAGATGCTCGTCCCCGTCGCCGTCCGAAAGCTGCACCAGGCACAGCCGGTCGCGCGGCGTCTGCAAGCCCATCGTCTCGGTGTCTACGGCGATCGCGCCCGGGCCGATGGCGTCGGCGGGCAGGTCTTCTTCGTGGAAATATACGGTCATGCCTGCGCACATAGGCGCAAAGCGGCGGCCGCTCAATGGTTCGGCGCATTGCCTTGACGGCGATGACCGGGCAGAAACGGGAGCGATTTGGCGCAGAACGGGTGACAAGGATGAACGACGATCGCGAACGGGGCAGCAAGCTCGAAGTAGAGGCACCCAATACGTCGCGGCCGCCACGCCAGGACCGCGAGACCGTGCGCCTGAAAACCGGCGAAGAACGCAGCGACGATGCGCCAGAGCCGCCGCGCGAGACGTCCACGGGCGCCGCCCGCGGAGCGGCCGCATCCGATACCAATCGCCCGGTCATCATCTCGGCATTGTACCTGTCGAGCGTCGTGCTTGGCCTGACGGGGCTCGTC
This sequence comes from Parasphingopyxis sp., assembly GCF_052168295.1. Classification (GTDB taxonomy): domain Bacteria; phylum Pseudomonadota; class Alphaproteobacteria; order Sphingomonadales; family Sphingomonadaceae; genus Parasphingopyxis. Next base: position 7,374 of record NZ_JBQLZN010000037.1, read on the forward strand.
GCCTTCATTCTTGCGCTGGTCTGGAAGTCCGAGCCGGGCGAGCCGTGGGAGGCTTCGCATTATGATTATCATATCATGACTTTCCTGCTCTGGGCCGGGACGACGCTGTTCGCCGTGATCCTGATCTTTACGATAATCGGCGCGCTGCTCGGTTTCCCGCTCCTGCTCCTCGCACTGGTCTGGCTGCTGATCCGTTCGATCATGTCGCTGATCCGGGCGTTGAACAGGGAGCCGATGCCCAATCCGGGCACCTGGCTGGCGTAAATCGCTCGCGAAACAGGCTGATTTCGGCTATACCGAATCGCGGCACGGCTGAATCGTGCCATGAAGTTGGCGCGCATCGCCCTGCGCGAGCTCCTTCGATTTAGAGCTTTGGGCGAACAGGAAGACCTTAGGACAAATGAGTTTCGACAGGGACCGGCGGGGACGCCGGCGGGATAAGCGCGACAGTTTCGGCGACGAAAACTACCAGGGCTATAACGAACAACCGGGCGGGTTTGGCGGTTTCCGCGAATCCGGCGGCTATGAAGATCGCGGCGGCGGCGGTGGTGGCGGTGGCTATCGCGGCGGCGGTGGCGACCGGATGCCGGCCCAGGTCGTCGGCGAAGGCAAGGGCGTCGTCAAATTCTTCAACGCGCAAAAAGGATTCGGCTTCATCGTCCGCGACGATGGCGGCGACGATGTCTTCGTGCATATCAGCGCGGTCGAGCGCGCCGGACTGACCGGCCTCGCCGAAGGCCAGCCGCTGAGTTTCAATCTCGTCGACCGCAACGGCAAGGTTTCGGCCAGCGATCTCGTGATCGACGGCGAGCCGCTGCCGGTTCCCGATCGGCAGGATCGCGGACCGCAGCGCCAGCTTACCGGCGAGAAGGCGAGCGGCACCGTGAAGTTCTTCAACACGATGAAGGGCTTCGGCTTCATCCAGCGCGACGACGGCCAGCCCGACGCGTTCGTGCATATCAGCGCCGTGGAACGTGCCGGTATGCCGACGCTCAACGAAGGCGACCGGCTCGATTTCGAACTGGAGGTCGACCGGCGCGGCAAGCATGCCGCTGTCAATCTCGTGCCGAAGCACGACTAGCGACCAAGCGATAGCGGGGTTCGCGGCAACGCGGATCGCGCATGAAAAAGGGCTCCGGCAGATTGTCTGCCGGAGCCCTTTTCTTTAGCTGGGGCGCCTTTCCTAGAAGCGGAAGGTCGCCGTCGCGCGGTACGTCTGGTTGCGCACATCATTGCGCCAGATCGTGCTGTCGACCGCAAAGTCGATGTCGAAGTTGTCGGTCACGAACTGCAGACCGCCGCTGACTTCCACCCAGTTGCTGTCCTGCGCCACGCCGAGGGCGAACGGGGCAAAGGCGCCGCCGCTGCCGCCGACGAAGTTGGCGAGGAAGACAGCCGGCGTGTCCGCGAAATCGTGGACATAGGTGGCATTGAAGCGCGGGCGGAACGAACCCGTGTTGGCCGTCACGTCGATGCCCAGGCGGCCCTGCAGGCTGTCGAGCGTCGCGCCGCGGCGGAACTGCATGGCCGGTCCACCGCCCGTTTCGGACGAGTTGCCGAAGCCCAGATAGCCGTAGCGCAGGGCCGCGTTCGGCGTGAACTGGATCGCACCCGACTGGAATTCCTTGCCGAGCATGACCTCAGCCGAAACCGCCAGTGCATCTTCGTCAAGCTGCAGGTTGAACGTGTTCGGCCCGACTGCGACAGTGCGCCGCGTCTGGTTGTCGAACACACCGGCGCTCGCCTGGCCCGAGAGAACCAGTCCGTTGGACATTTCCCAGGAGCCGTACAGCGTGCCCTGCCACAGCTTGCCATCGGCCGTCTGGCCGGCCGACGCATCGGCATCCAGATCGGAGAAGGAGAGCGAGTAACCGATCAGCACATTGTGGCTCGCCATATGCTCGATACCGGCGGCAAGGAAATAGCCGTCGAAATTGTCGCGGCCCGTTGCGATCGCCGCAGGCATGGCCCGCGAGCTGCCGTCGATAAAGCCGCCGGCGAGGTAGATGGCCATGGTTTCGTCGAGACCGCCATGTTCGCTCATCGAGCCTTCATGGTTGTCCATCGCGACCTGGCTCTGCCACGGCGCGCCGAGATTGCCGGCTGCCGCGACCTGGATCGGCTGGCCGATCGAGGCGATCGTGCCGCCCTGGAAACCGCCCGAGCGCGCGGCCCGGATGCGATCCCGGTAGAAGCGCGACATGCTCTCCGTCGCGGCCATGCCAAGCGCGGTCCGCGTCGTTTCGGTGAGCGGAGCGAGCCCTTCGAGCGTCGACTGGATCGTCGCGGCATCGGCGAAATCGAGGAAACCGTAGATTTCGGGGAACCCGCCGGCCCGGCTGCGATTGTCGTCGAGGATCGACGCATAGGAAGTCTGCACCGCTGACGCCGGATCCACGACGCTCGCATAGGTGCCGATGTCGATCGTTACCTGTGCGCTGTTCGCGGTGTAGCTGAACACCGGCTGCAGGATGGCACTGAGCGTACCGTCGTTGAACGTGCCCGTAACGCCGCCAGCTGCGGTCAGGAAGGTGTAGGTCGTATCTTCGGTGAAGATCGAACCCGGCACCGCACCAAAGGCCACGTTTCCGCCGAGATTGGCGGCGCCGGTAACGGCGACGACATCCGAAGCCGGTGCCGTGCTGAGATCGATCATCAGGACCGAGCCCGATGCGAGGATCAGATTACCGTCAACCGTCAGCGTGCCGATCGTGCCCATCGTACCCGGTGCGATGCCGCCCGCGACGTTGGTCAGGAACGGCGTCTGCACGGTGCCGGTGCCGGAAAGTACGCCGGTAACCATCAGGAAGTCGCCGAGCGTATTCAGCGATCCGTCGACATTGATCATGCCACCCGTCTGGGTGATGTCGATCAGCGAGGTCAGATCCCCTCCGGTCGCGACATTCAGGCCGGCAGCGCCGGTGACCGTCAGGCGGTCGATCGTGACAGCGCTGCTGAGCGTCGTCGTGCCGGCCCGGCTCAGCGTGACGTCGAAATAGCGGCCGTTGATGCCCGCGGCGACATCGTCATTGATGTTATCGGGCACGAAACCGGTTGCGCCCGGAAGGCCGTTGTCGAGCGTCGGCGCCGGGTTCGGCGTGTCGGCAAACTCGGGTCCGCCGCCATTGATACCCTGCGGCTGCTCCTCAGCCATCTCCGCGCCGTCGCCATCATGCGGCTGGTTCTCGACCAGGTCGACGCCATTGTGCGGTGCTTCGATGGCGAATTCGACGCCGTTCTGCGACTGATGCTCGGCGCCCATGATCATACCGGCGCGGGTGCCCGGCGCGCTTGCCGATGCTTCCGTACCGGCCGCCGGAGCCGCATTCGCAGCGACAGCCTCGCCTTCGTCGCCCGAATCCGGGCTGACATTCGGGTTCAGCAGATCGTCGACATTGGCCGTGCCGATGCCAGAAACGACCGTACCACCGGTTTCGCGGGCTGGCGGTGTCGGATCGCCGCTTTCGAGATCCTGGCAACCATCGCCCGGGTTGGCGCCTTCGGGGTCGAAACAGACTTCGCCGAAATCGGGCGAACCGCCTTCCGGCCCAAGACCCGGCGTGCTCGGCAGGCCGTTAACGACCGCACCCGTGTCGTCTATGATCCGGTAGATCGGATCGAGCTCGGTGACCCAGTGGCTGGCGTCTTCCCAGTTGCCGTCGCCCTCGACCGCGCTGACATAGCGATACGGGTTCGTTGCGACGATATAATCCCAATAGAGATAGAGCGGCTGATAGAAGCTTTCCGTGCCATAGCTCGAAAAGACCTGCGGGCCGAAGAACCGGCTGCCGCCGGAGAGAACGCCGATCTGGAGATCTTCGTCGGACAGATCGTTGTTCGCTGCGTCGAGGATCAGCGGACCGCCGGAGTCGCCGCCGGCCGTCGTCGCTTCGCGCTCGCGCGGTTCGTCCTTGTAGAGGTTGAAGTCGAACGGATTGGTCTTGTTCGGATCGTCGAAATCGAGGCGATACAGGCTCTGCGGCAGATCGCCGAACGGATTGCCGAACAGGAACTGGTTACGCTCGTCGAACGAGGTCAGCGCGCCGAGCATGTTCTCGGCCGCGCGGCGGCGCCAGTCGATGCCCTGCGAAGCGCCGGTCGTGCCGCTGCCCGAGCGGCCATAGCCGGTGATATTCACATGATAGCCCGTGCCATCGACTGGATCGATGCTGTCCGGCGTCGGAAGCGGCGAGAAGAGCAGCGCCCAGGTCGGAATGATCGATTGAAGGGTCTGCGTTGCCGGATCGAGTTCCGTACCGACCGGCATGGCGAGGCTGGCAAGCGCGATATCGGCTTCGAGGAAGCCGAAGGCGTTCGGATCGTCCAGCGAGCGCGGATCGTACGAGATCCGTGCGATGTCGTAGACGCCAAGCTCGTTGCTCGAACGGAAGCCGTTGTTGATCCAATCGATGAAGCCGGGCAGCGCATCATCGTCGAACGAGAAGGCCGAGCGGATGATCGTTCCGTAATCGCTTTCCGGGCGGTCGTTCACGCAGTGCGCGGCGAAGAGCACCGTACGCGGATTGATCAGCGTACCCGAGCACACGAACCCGTCATTGCGGAAGAACATGCCGACGCCGTTAAAGCCGGTGTCGTCGATAATTTCATCCGGCGTGAAATTGTCATTGGGAACGATCGCCTGGGCTGGCGTAGCGAGCGCGAGCGCCATCGCACCACAGGCGGTGCTCGTCGCGAGTGAGAGAAAACGATTGGATTTTACCGACATTGTCGATGCCCCTTTTTGGAAGTCACGGAATAGTAAACTCTGGTTGCTTTTCTGACGCTCGCGCCGGGATTCAGCAAGTTTTTTCCGCGGACCTTCGGAAGCCTCTGGAATCAGAGCTTTTCGCCGTTTGGCCACCGGCTTCCATGCGGCGAACTGATGCATTTTTGCATCAGTCGGTGGGTGTCCAAGCGCCTGCAAACAAAAGAAAAGCCCGGCGGCCGATGGCCGGCGCCGAGCTCTTCCGATTAGGAATAATTAACCTTATTCTACAGTCAGCGAATAGGTGCCCGTGGCACCGCCGCCGAGTGTCGTCGCGCGGATCATCAGCGTGCCCGATTGCTGGAAGGTAACCGTCAGCCGGGAGTCGAGCCCCAGCGACTCTTCCCCGTCGCCCGCCGCGCCGTCATCATTGCTTTCCGACACGGCAAAGCCGAGCGGCGTCATCCCACCGACTTCAAGGAACGCGTCGAAGTCGCCGGACCGCAGCGTGATCGTGCGGGTATCGCCCGCGCGGCCGCGCAGTTCGTAGAGCGCGTAATGCCGGCCCTCCACACCATAGCTGTCCGACACATAGGTCGGGCTGTCCATGGTCAGCACGCCATCGGCCGTGCTGCCCGGGCGGATGCGGATCGGGTCGGGCGGCGGCGGGGGCGGCGGCAGCTCGGTGACTTCGATCGTATAGTTGCCGATCGAGTCCGGACCGAATGTCCGGGCGCGCACGACATAGGTGCCGCTTTGCGGGAAGGTGAAGATGAGCCGCGAGTTCAGCCCTTCGCCGCCATCGTCATCGACGAACATCTGCATGAACTGATCGCCTTCCATCTGGCCGAGTTCGAGCAGCGTATCGAAATCGTCGGACTGCATCGCGATCGCGATCCTGTCGCCAGCCTCGCCGGTGACCGTGTAGCTGTCGAGATAATAGTCGTTGGTCGTCACGCGTTCGCTTTCGCGCGTCAGCTCGCCCTGGGCAGGGCCGCCGGGCGTTAATGGCGTCTGGGCGTTGGCGCTCGCGGGCAGCGCGACGAGAAGCGCGGCGGCAAGGGCGTATCTGGAAAACTGGGTCGGCATTGAAATTCTCCCTGTCGATGGAGCCGCTCGGCTCCGCCTCATTATGTACGACCCGTCACCCCTATCGACGAACCGTTCTGTATCAGCGATGAACGGTGTATGTCGCAATGCGGATCGCCTCGATCGGCACCGCCACCATGGCGGCAATCCGGCTGATAGTCACTCGCTCCTCGACCATTGTGATCGAGATCATAGATGCGGCAATCCCGTCGCCTAGTCGATCATGTTTTTCAGCGTCGCGATCGTATCTGCCTCGTGCGCGGGTTTGTCGCGGCGCAGGCGGGAGATGCGGGGGAAGCGCATGGCGAGACCCGATTTGTGGCGTTTGGAGGCGTGGATGGAATCGAACGCGACCTCTACGACGAGCGTTTTTTCGACCTCGCGTACGGGACCGAACCGGTTGACCGTGTTAGTGCGCACGAAACGGTCGAGCCATTTGAGTTCATCGTCGGAAAAGCCGGAATAGGCCTTGCCAACCGGGTGCAGTTCGCCGTCCGCCGTCCAGCAGCCGAAGGTATAGTCGGAATAGAAACTCGATCGCTTGCCCGAGCCGCGCTGGGCATACATGATGACGCAATCGGCGATCAGCGGATCCCGCTTCCACTTGTACCAGAGCCCGGTCTTGCGGCCCGCCAGATAGGCGCTGTCGCGGCGTTTCAGCATCACGCCCTCGATTGCGGCATCGCGTGCGCCGTCGCGCAGTGCCGCCAGCGCCTCGAAATCGTCCGCGTCGATCGTCGACGACAAATCGAAGCGGTCGTCGGGCAGGCGCGGTACAAACGCCTCAAGCCGCTGCCGCCGTTCCGTCCAGGTGAGATCGCGCAGATCTTCGCTGCCGTCGAACAGGATATCGTAGAGCCGGACAAAGGCCGGATAGTCGGCCTGCATCTTCGCCGACACGTTTTTGCGCCCTAATCGCTGCTGCAACGCGTTGAAGCTCGCCGCGCCGCCCTCGGCACCCCCTTGTGCATCGCCGCGCACGAGCAATTCGCCGTCGAGCGCGCCCGCTTCGCGAAACGCCTGGGCGATATCAGGAAAGCTGTGCGAGATATCGTCGCCCGTCCGGCTGAACAGCCGGGTTTCCCCTGCGACATGGACGAGCTGAATGCGAATGCCGTCCCATTTCCATTCGGCGGCGAACTCATCCATCGACACTTGCGTCTCGCCGAGCGGGTGCGCGAGCATGAAGGGCCGGAACACCGGAATGTCCTCGATCGATGGCTGTTCGCCGCCATCCGCCCAGGCGAACAGTTCGGGATAGGGCGGTTTCAGCCCGTGCCACACTTCTTCGACCGCTTCGACGTCGAGATCGAAGGCCTGGGCGAAGGCCGTCTTGGCGAGCCGGGCCGAGACGCCGACGCGGAGCCCCCCCATCGCCAGTTTCAGGAGCGCGTAGCGGCCGGGCGGATCGAGCCGGTCGAGCATGTCGGCGAGCGCCGCCGGTGCATCGGCGCGGCCCAATGCGAGCAGCCGCTCGATGACGGCTGCAAGCCCCAGATCCGCAGTGTCGCCGTCTGCCAGTTCGCGCGTCGGCCAGATCAGCGAAACCGTCTCTGCCGTGTCGCCCACATAGTCCCGGCTCATCCTGAAGAGCACCGGATCGACGCGTTCGCTGACGATGGCGTTCACCGCCGCGCGCTTGACGCCGGGTATGTCGATGGCGCCGGTCAGGGCGGCGAGTGCCCAGCCCCGGTCCGGATCGGGCGTGGATTGCAGATAATCGCCGATCAGCCGCAACTTTGCATTGCGCGAGCGCGTATAGACGAGCCGGTCGAGAAGCTGGGCGAAACGGCGCATGACCAGTCATATAGGAGCGGCCGGCCGCGATCCGCTAGGGCAGGGCTATTCGATCCGGGTCAGCGCGAAGGTTTCGACGCGGGTTTCGTCGCCGCTGCGTAGCCGCAGATAGATGTTCAGCCCGTCTTCGCCGGCGCGTTCATAGGTGAGCCCCGAAAAATAGGCGGTCTCGCCCTCGATCGCGACGAGCGGGAATTCGACCGCCGATTCCGCGCTATTATCCTCCCAGCCGGACAGATCCCGATTGAAATGTTTGAGCCGCAGGACGAGCGATCCCTCGCGCTCCACGAACTGCAGGATCTCGTAGAATTGCAGTTCGCCGTCGCTGGTCTGGTGGAAGATGCCCGCCATCTGGCCGTTGACCGCGGGCAACCACGCCTCATGGCTCTCGCCGCCAAGCCCCGTGCCCTGCCAGCGTCCCTCGAGCCAGGCGATCTGGTCCAGCGTGGCGGGCGGCGACGTGCCGTCGCCGAGCGTGCGTACATTCTCGGCCAGCAGCGGCGACGGCAGCAAGAGCGCCATCAGGACGATAAGCTTTTTCATAGACCGAGCCTCCCCTCGGTCTTCTTTTTATACTAGAGGCGCCATTTGGGCAATGAAAAAGGGGCCGGCCCCACGGACCAGCCCCTTTGGCACCGTATAAACCGGTAATTACGCGTTGCGGCCGGCCTCGAAGAGGAACCAGGCGCGTTCTTCGGCCTGATCCGTCCAGTCGTCGAGCAGTCCGTCCGTCGCATTGTCGCCGGCGGCTTCGGCCGCTTCCTTCGCTTCGCGCAGCGATTCGACGAGCTTCAGATTGTCTTCGCGCAGCTCGCTCAGCATGTCGGCCGGGCTCACATAGTCTTCGTCATTATCCTTGATCGTCTGATGACGCGCGATGTCGCCGATCGAGCGCAGCGTCGTGCCGCCCGTCTTGCGTACGCGCTCGGCGATGTCGTCGGTCGTGGCAAGGATCGCCGCCGCCTGTTCGTCGAGCATCAGGTGATAGTCGCGAAAATGCGGGCCCGAGACGTGCCAGTGAAAATTCTTGGTCTTCAGATACAGCGCGTAGCTGTCTGCCAGAATGCCGTTAAGCGCCTGGGCGACGTCTTTCAGCTGGTTGTCGTTCAGATCGGTCGGTGTGGCGAGATTGGCTTCACCCATGATAAATGCCTCCTGTTATGCGTTCTTACTATTCGTCGTCTTCAACGCACATATAGACATTTGGGTCCCGGAAAACCGTGTCCTTTGGGGCAAAATCTCCCGGTCGCTGTGATCGACTATCTAAATCAATGAAAGCGCATTGATCGCAAGTATCGATGAAATAAACAGGAACAGGCCGCCGATGGACCGTCGAATGAGTGTCAGCGGCACCCGATCGCGCAATGCCGTGCCGAGCAGGATTGCCGGCGCGATGCCGATCAGCACGCCGAGCGTCGCGCCCGTTGCCGTGAACGGCCAGCTGGCCGACGTCGCGCCGAACCCGGCGGTGATGAACTGCGTCTTGTCGCCGAACTCGGCGGCGAGAAAGGCGAAAAAGCTCGTGAAGACCGCGCCGATGTTCCAATAACCGTCAACGTCGGGATCGGCGAAGGGCAGGAAGGCGGCGACCCCGGCGAAGAGGAAGCCGAGCGCGAGAAACAGCTGGATCGCGTCGGGCGTGATGATCGTCGTCAGCAGCGACCCGCCGAACGCCGCGAGGCTCATATGGGCGATAACCGCCGCGCCGATGCCGAGGAATACGAGAAGGGGCCGCGGAAAGCGCGCGGCAAGGAGCATCGCCAATATCTGGGTCTTGTCCCCCCATTCGGCGAGCGCCGCGGCCATCAGGGGGAGGAAGAGATCGTCCATCGCGGGCCGGGCTAACCGGTCAGGCGCACCGATATCGCGGCGAGCATGGCGTCGCGCGCCTCGTCGCCATCGGCATCGACGCATCCGGTGGCGAGCTTGAGCTGATCGAAATAGAGGCCGAAGGCCGTGGCGTCGCGATTGCGGGCGATGGACCGTTCAAAGGCGTGCGCGATGCCTTCCAGTGCGACGAGGCCGTGCGCGGTCGCTTTTGCGCGGATTTCATCAATCGCTTCGTGGAGTGCGGGCATCGTCATCGAACGGCAATTCTGTTCAAGCTGCTCGATCTGCGTGTAGAGGTCCGCGCCGACCGGCATGTTAGCGTCTTCGTGAAGCTGCATCGTCCTCGCTCCTTGCTGTCGCGATACCGTTGTGCGCCCTTATGGTTAGCAAAGCGTTAATCGGCGGCGGGCAGCTGCACCGGGTTGACAATCGGGCTCCGGGAGGGCAGATGGCCGCGCTTCGGGCAGGCGATGACGACTGTGTCCTTCGCGCCCTTCAAAGCATGTAATCGAAAAGGTTAGGGTCATGGCCAAACCGGCGACCGTGAAAATCAAACTCGTCAGCACCGAAGGTACGGGTTTCTTCTATGTAACGAAGAAGAATCCGCGCAACCTGACGGAAAAGATGGTCATGCGGAAATATGATCCGATCGCGCGCAAGCATGTCGAGTTCAAGGAAGCCAAGATCAAATAGGTTTGCCTTCTTCGCAAACCGTGCCGGCGCTCAGACCAGCGTCTTCACTTCCTCGATAAATTTGACGACCGATATCGGCTTGGAGATGTAGCTCTCCGCGCCCGCTTCGCGAATACGCTCTTCGTCGCCCTTGGCCGCATAGGCGGTGACGGCCATGATCGGGATGGCTTTAAGCCCGGCATCGCTTTTCAATTCGCCGATCAGGTCCAGGCCGCTGACATGCGGCATCTGAATATCCATGATGATGAGGTCCGGCGCTTTCGCCTTCGCCGTCGCCAGCGCCTCGCGCCCGTCGCTCAGCGGTTCGGGCTCATAATCATGCGCGCGCAGCAGATCGCAGAAAAGTTTTCGGTTGAGGTCGTTATCCTCGACAACCAGCACCTTTTTCGCCACGTCCCACCCCGATCCATTGTTCGGGAAAATGTCTAGGCGATGACGAGAAGCGATACAAACGCTGATGGCGATTCCGCCGCGCTGGCGCTGCGCGCGCTCGCCTGGACGCTGAGCGAAGAAGACCGGGCTCAGCGGCTGCTCGCCCTGACCGGGCTTACCGCTGATCATCTGCGGGGCGCACTCGGCGAACCGGCGACGCTCGCGGCCATACTCCGCTTTCTCGAAGCCCATGAGCCCGATCTCCTCGCTTGCGCGGAGGCCATCGGATCGCCACCTGAGACGCTGGTAATGGCCCGAAGGGAATTGGAAACATGAATCGTCCGCTCGTCATCTGCGATTGCGACGAGGTGTTGCTGCACATGGTCAGCCATTTCGGCGACTGGCTGGACGAGGCGCACGATCTCGATTTCGTGCTCGAAGGCGGCAACTTCATCGATGCGGTCCGGCCGCGCGACGGCAGCCCGCCTTTGAAGGGCGAGGAGATCTGGCCGCTCCTGAACGGTTTTTTCGATACGGAGATGCACCGCCAGACGATCGTGCCGGGAGCCAGCGAGGCGCTGGTCTCGATCTCGGAATATGCCGAAGTCGTGATCCTGACGAACCTGCAGGACGAATTTCGCGACGCCCGGGCGCAGCAGCTCCGCCGCTTCGGGATCGAATTCCCCGTCCATACCAATCAGGGCGGCAAGGGCGACAAGGTCGAACAGTTGTTGGCAGACCATGCGCCGTCGGTCGCGCTGTTCGTCGACGATCTCGGCGTGCATCATGAATCGGTCGCGCGCACGGCCCCGCATGTCTGGCGGCTGCATATGATCGCCGAGCCGTCGCTCGCGCCGAACGTGCCGCCCGCCGACCATGCCCATGCGCGCATCGACGACTGGCACGAGGCCCGGCACTGGATTATCGATCGGATCACGGAAGGAGAATCGGCATGAGCGGCACCGTCGAAGCGCGGCTGGCCGAAATCGGCCTGACCCTGCCCAAGCCGGCAGCGCCCGTGGCGGCCTATGTCCCCGCCGTCGAGCAGCACGGCTTCCTGCATATCTCCGGCCAGTTGCCGTTCGACGATGCCGGCGAACTGATGCGCGGCCGGCTTGGCGAGGATCGCGATATCGCATTCGGCCAGATGGCGGCGCGCGCCTGCGCGTCGATGCTGGTCGCCCAGATGAAGGCGGCGCTCGGCGATCTCGACCGCGTCGCGCAGATCGTGAAGCTCGGCGTGTTCGTGAATTCCGATCCCCGTTTCACCGATCAGGCGCAGGTCGCCAATGGCGCGTCGGAACTCATGCAGGAGATTTTCGGCGAACAGGGCCGCCATGCGCGCAGCGCGGTCGGCGTGCCGGTCCTGCCGCTCGGCGTTGCGGTCGAAATCGATGCCATCGTCGCGGTGTCCGATGGCTGATCTCGGCTTTCTCACGCGTACGCCGCATGCCCATCGCGGGCTGCACGGGCCGGACGTGGTGGAGAACAGCCGCGCGGCCTTCGAGGCCGCAATCGCCGCCGGCCATGGCGTCGAAACGGACGTCCAAGTCAGCAAGGACGGCGTCGCGATGGTGTTCCACGATTACGAGCTGGATCGACTGACGCGAAAATCGGGCCCGGTGATCGAGCGCAAGGCGGCAAAGCTGGAAAAGATCAAGTTCAAGGACAGCGACGAGACGATCCCGCGGCTGACCGAGATGCTGGCGCTGATCGACGGCCGCGCGCCGGTGCTGATCGAACTCAAGGCGAAGAACCGCAAGGTGAAGAAATTGTGCCGCTCGGTTGCGGATGCGTTGGCCGATTATGACGGCGAGGCGGCGGTGATGTCGTTCAACCCCGAGGTCGGGCGCTGGTTTGCGCGCAATGCCCCCGACATCGTGCGCGGACTCGTGGTCACCGAGCATGACGAGATCACGCTGGCCGCGCGGCTGAAAGGCGCGATGCAACGGTCGCTCTCGGTGTTTCGCGCCGAGCCGCATTTCCTCGCCTATGACGTCCGCGATCTGCCTTCGGCCTTCGCCGATTCGCTGCGCGAGAAGGGCGTGCCGGTCGTCACCTGGACGGTGCGGACCGAGGGCGAGCGGGCCTGCGCGGCCGAGGGCGCCGACCAGATCATCTACGAGAACCCATGAGCGAGGGCGATCCCGAACCGCTCGTCGCACATATTGCCGATGGCGTCCGGTCGCTGGACGCCGCGCAATGGGATGCCTGCGCGGGCGGCGACAATCCCTTTCTCAGCCACGCCTTCCTGTCGATCCTCGAAGAATCGGGCAGCGTCGCGCCCGGCACCGGCTGGCAGGCACTCCCCGTGTCGATCGCGGGCGCCGATGGAACGCTCGACGCCGTCGCGCCCGCCTATGCCAAGGGCCATAGCCAGGGCGAATATGTGTTCGACCATGCCTGGGCCGATGCCTGGGAGCGGGCGGGCGGGCGCTATTATCCCAAGCTCCAAGTCGCGGTGCCGTTTACGCCGGTGCCGGGGCGCCGGCTGCTGGCCAAGGACACGGGCCGCATCCCGGCGCTGATCGCGGCGCTCGAAACGATTACGCGCGACAATGGCATGTCGTCCGCCCATGCGACGTTCATCGCCGAAGACGAGATCGTCTGGTTCGAAAATGCCGGCTGGCTGATCCGCGAGGGCACGCAGTTTCACTGGGAAAATGACGGCTATGCCGATTTCGACGCTTTTCTCGGCGCGCTCTCCTCGCGCAAGCGCAAGACGATCCGCAAGGAGCGGCGGCGGGCCGTCGAGGGCCTCGAGATCGAACATGTCACCGGCGCCGACCTGACCGAAGACCATTGGGATATATTCTGGGATTTCTACCAGGATACTGGCATGCGCAAATGGGGCCGGCCCTATCTGACGCGCGAATTTTTCTCGCTGCTCGGCGAGCGGATGGGCGACCGGACACTGCTCATTATCGCCCGGCGCGACGGTGCGCCGATTGCCGGGGCGCTCAACCTGATCGGCGCGGATACGCTGTACGGCCGCTATTGGGGCTGTCTCGCGGACGTGCCCTTCCTCCATTTCGAGCTTTGCTATTATCAGGCGATCGACGTCGCGATCGCGCGCGGGCTCAAACGGGTGGAGGCCGGGGCGCAGGGATCGCACAAGATCGCGCGCGGATACCGCCCCGTCAAAACCTGGTCTGCCCATTATTTCCCCGATGCCGGTTTCCGCAACGCTGTCGCCGATTTCCTCGCTGCCGAGCGCCATGCCGTCGAACGCGAGATCGCCTTTCTTGGCGAGATGACGCCGTTCCGAAAGGGCGGTTAGTCGAAGCGGATTGCGGTTTACGGCGTGCGCTATGGTCGGCCGCGCCGCTATATGCTTTACGATCCCGCAAAACGGAAAATGGGGATGCCGATGATCAAGCGACTTTTTGCGGCCATTCTGCTGTTCTTCGCCGCGCCGGCGCTGGCGCTGCAGGATACGGGACCGGAACGCGTGTTCACCGGCGCGGATCTGTTCTCGCTCGAAATCGCGGCAGACCCGCAGATCAGCCCGGACGGGCGCTGGGTCGCCTATGTCCGCCGCTCGGGCGATATCATGACGGACCAGTTCCGGCCGACGATCTGGATGGTCGATACGCGCTCGGGTGACCAGATGCCGATTGCCGCGGGGCCCGGCTCCCATAGCAGCCCGCGCTGGTCGCCGGACGGCAGCCGCCTCGCCTATATCTCGTCGGCCGAAGGCGGCGCGTCTCAACTCTTCGTACGCTGGATGGAAAGCGGCGAGGCCGTGCGGCTTACCGGGCTCGCCAACGCGCCCGGCAGCATCGCCTGGTCGCCGGACGGCAGCCGGATCGCCTATGACATGCTCGTGCCGGGCGAGGCGGAACGGATCGGATCGGCGCCCGATACGCCCGAAGGCGCGGAATGGGCCGAGCCGCTCGAAGTGACGAGCGCGATCCGCTACCGCGCTGACGGTGCCGGCTATCTCCAGCCCGGATACAGCCAGATCTTCGTGATTCCGTCGGACGGCGGCGCAGCGCGGCAATTGAGTTTCGGCGATTTCCATCACGGCGGTCCGCTGTCCTGGACGGCGGATGGCGGGACGATCCTGTTCAGCGGAAACCGTTCTGCCGATTGGGAGCTCGACCCGATCGAGAGCGAAGTCTATGCGCTCGACGTCGCGACGAGCACGATCAGTGCGCTTACCGATCGCGACGGCCCCGATTTCAATCCCACCGTTTCGCCCGACGGCCGCTATATCGCCTGGCTCGGCTTCGACGATCAGCGGCTCGGCTATCACAATACGCTGCTCCATGTAATGAACCGCGATGGATCGAACCGGCGCGTGCTGACCGGATCGCTCGACCGCAGCGTCGATGCGGCGACCTGGTCTGCCGACAGCCGATCCATCTATATCGCCTATGACGATCTTGGCGGCACCAAGGTCGCGCGGGTTTCGCTGTCCGGCGGCATCCGTACGGTCGCCGAGGGGCTAACCGGCGCGACGCTCGACCGTCCCTATTCGGGCGGCGCGTTCAGCGTTTCGGACAATGGCACGCTCGCCATTACGGGCGGCCCGGCGACCCGGCCGGCGGACGTCGTGCTCGTGCGCGGCGGCAATAGCCGGCAATTGACGCGGCTCAACGCAAACCTGCTCGAAACCAAGACGATGGGCGAAGTCCGCCGCGTCGAGACGACCTCTTCGGTCGATGGGCGCAGGATCGAATCCTGGCTGACCCTGCCGCCGACCCATGTCGAGGGACAGCGCCATCCGCTGATTCTTGAAATCCATGGCGGTCCGTTCGCCGCCTATGGCCCGCATTTCTCGACCGACAACCAGCTCTATGCCGCGGCCGGCTATGCTGTGCTGTCGGTCAATCCGCGCGGTTCGACTTCCTATGGCGCGGAATTCGCAAACCTCATCCACCATGCCTATCCGGGCGACGATTATCACGACCTGATGAGCGCCGTGGATGGCGTGATCGCCGATGGCTATGTCGATCCGGACCAGCTGTTCGTGACCGGCGGGTCGGGCGGCGGGGTGCTGACGTCCTGGATCGTCGGCAAAACGAACCGTTTCCGCGCCGCCGCGACGCAGAAGCCCGTGATCAACTGGACGACCCAGGCGCTGGTCTCCGACATTCCGGTCTTCGTGGCGCAATATTGGTTCGGCGCGCTGCCCTGGGAGGATCAGCAATCCTATTGGGCGCGCTCGCCGCTATCGCTGGTCGGCAATGTCGAAACACCGACGCTCGTGCTGGTCGGCGGCGAGGACGAGCGGACCCCGGTCAGCGAGGCCGAGCAATATTATATGGCGCTCCGCATGGAAGGCGTGCCGACCACGCTGATCCGCGTGCCCGGCGCCAGCCATAGCGGCCTCGCCGCCCGCCCGTCGCAAAGCGCGGCCAAGGCCTCGGCGATCCTTGCATGGTTCGAGCGCTATCGGACAGGCGCGGCGGACTAAGCCGCCGAACTCCGTCTAAACCTCCGCCAATGCCTGGGTGAAGTCGGCGATCAGATCGTCTGCATCTTCCACGCCGATCGAGATGCGCACCAGATTTTCGGTGATGCCGAGCGCGGCCTTGCGTTCGTCGGGCACCGAAAGATGCGTCATGGCGGCCGGATGGCTGGCGAGCGTCTCGGTGCCGCCGAGGCTCACCGCAAGCTTTGCGATCTTGAGCGCGTCGAGGAAGCGGAAGCTTTCCTCTTCGCCGCCCTTGATGAAGAGCGAGAAGGTCGATCCCGCGCCCGTGCAGTGGCGGTCGTAGATATCGCGCTGGCTCGATCCCTCTTCGAGGAAACCGAGATAACCGAGCCCTTCGACCTTGGGATGATCGCGCAGGAATTCACAGACCTTTTCCGCATTCTCGCCGGCCCGCGTCATGCGCAATTCGACCGTTTCGAGGCTGCGGAGCAGCATCCAGGCCGTGTTGGGATCGGTGATTGTACCGATCGTGTTGCGCATCGCACGGATCGGATCGAGATGCGCTTTCGAACCCATCACCCCGCCCGCGACGAGATCGCTATGCCCGCCGACATATTTGGTGAGCGAGTAGATGGTGATGTCCGCGCCATGTTTGAGCGGTTGCTGCCAGAGCGGGCCGAGGAAAGTGTTGTCCATCGCGATGGGCGGGCCGTCTTCGCCGAACGCCGCGTCGCGCGCCTCTTTCACCATCTCGATATCGACCAGCGCATTGGTCGGGTTGGCCGGGCTTTCGAGATAGACGATCGCGACTTTGCCGGACCCCGTCGTCATGCCCTTCGCCTTCTCGAGCACGGTGTCGACCTCTTCGCGGCTCGCTCCGGCAGGAAAATCGAGAAAGGTGATGCCGAACCGGCCGAGCACGCGATTGATCAGCGTTTCGGTCGCGGCATAGAGGGGGCCGGAATGCACGACGACATCGCCCTGATGGACATTGGCAAGGAGCACGGTGGCGATGGCCGACATGCCGCTTGAAAAGACCAGCGCTTCCTCGGCTTCTTCCCACACCGAAAGCCGGTCTTCGCAGATCTCTTGGTTCGGGCCGTTGAAGCGCGAATAGACAAGGCCTTCCGCTCCGCCCGGGCGCTTGCCGGTAATCCCTTCGAAATGGCGCTTGCCGGCTGCGGCGTTTTCGAAGGCGAACGTCGAGGTGAGGAAGATGGGCGGTTTGAGCGAACCTTCCGAGAGCGCCGGATCGAAGCCATGGCCCATCATCAAAGTGGCGGGTTTCAGCTTGCGGTTGCCGATCTTCTCGATTTCGGGCTTGGGCTTGCGGCGCGGAGTCGTGCCGGTCAGGTCTTTCGGATTGCTATCGGGTCCGTCGGTCATGCGGAGTGGCCTTCCAGTTTACGCTCCCAGGAAGGCAGGAGCTCGATTTGGGGCGGTCGGGGCCCCGGGCGCCTAACCTCCGCAGGCGCGCATCTCCCTCAACCGGCCATAGCGACGACGCCCCATGTCACGAGGACGATCATCGGTATACCGCAAATATCGAGCAGAAATCCGGATTTCAACATGCTCGGCAGCGCGATGTGATTGGAGGCCCAGGCGATGGCGTTGGGCCCAGTGCCGGAGGGCAGCATGAAGCCCCAGCTCGCGGCCATCGCGGCCGGCATGGCGAGCAGCATCGGGTCCGCGCCCGTCGCCACGATCAGCGCGGCGACGACCGGGATGACGGCGCTTGCCGTCGCGACGTTTGATGCGAATTCGGTGACGAGTACGACGAGCGCGGTAACGGCGAGCGCGATCACGATCACATCCACCGCCTGGAGCGGCTCGAGCGCTTCGCCGAGCCAAGTGCCGAGCCCGGATGCCATGATCCCGGAGGCGAGCGCGAGCCCGCCGCCGAACAACATGATCACGTCCCATGGCGCGCGATTGGCTTCCGGCCATTTGAGCATCGGCCGTCCGCTGCCGTCGGGCAAGACAAAGAGCAGCAATCCGCCGAGGATCGCGATCGTCCCGTCATGGATCGCGCCGTCGGGCAGGTAATCCTTGATGAGGGGCAGCGCGACCCAGCCCGCGACCACGAGCAGGATCACCGGCATCAGCCGTTTTTCCGCGCCCGACCATTCGCCCGGATCGCCGATGGCAGCCTGGGCGGCCGCGGTATCGAATGCCGCCCGGCCGACGCGCTGCATGCGGACGAGGATGAACAGGCAAAGCGGAATGCCGATGGCGACCACCGGCAGGCCGAACATCGCCCAGGTCAGGAAGTCGATCTCCGTCCCGATGGCGCGGTTCATGAGCCCCGCCGCGATGGCGTTGGTCGGCGAACCGACGAGCGTCCCGATCCCGCCGATCGATGCCGAAAAAGCGATGCCCATCAGGAGCGCGCCGGCAAAGCCCTTGGTTTCGCCCTCCGCCACGCCGCCCGCGGCCAGCACGGCGATGGCGATCGGCACCATGATCAGCGTCGTCGATGTATTGGAAACGATCATCGAAAGGATCGCGGTCGCCGCCATGAAGGCGAAGAGCAAGCCCCAAGCGGTCTTGCCCGCGCGCCCGATGATCGCGAGTGCGAGCCGGCGATGGAGCCCGGTGCGTTCGATGGCCAGCGCCAGGAACGCACCGCCCAGTATCAGGAACAATATCGGAGAATAATAGGCACCCGCCACCTCGCCGGTGGTCATCACGCCCATGAAGGGCAGGCTGACGAACGGCAGCAGCGCGGTCGCGGTCAGCGGGAGCGCCTCGGTCATCCACCAGCTCGCCATGAGGACGACCAGCGCGGTGACCCGCCAGGCTTCGATAGGCATGCCGCCCGGCGCGGGCATCATGAGCAGGATCGCAAACAGCGCCAAGCCGCCGAAAAATCCCGCTCTTTTCGCTGTCATCCGCCCCTCCGTAGATACGCGCCTATCATCATTTGGCCCGTCCGCGAAAGCGGCACCGGGACAGGTTTACAAAGCGATCACGGACAATTGCCGGCCATAATCGGGTTCGTTCCGGTGCGTCGCGCGACGGTAGCTGAAGAAGCGGTCCTCATCGGCATAGGTATCGAGGCTCAGAGTCTCGACCGTCTGTACGCCCGCAAAGGCGAGCCAGGCGGCGACATAGGCTTCGAGATCGAAATAATGATGGCCGGGCGCGCCGTCGCGGAAATATTGTTCGTTCTCGGGCTCGATGGCTTCGAAGCGTTTGCGGAACGCGTCGTCCACCTCATAGGAGCCGCGCCCGATGCACGGGCCGATCGCCGCCGCGATCCGGTTTCGCTCGGCCCCCAGCTCTTCCATCGCATCGACGACCGATTTGGCGACGCCCGTCATCGCCCCCTTCCAGCCGGCATGCGCCGCGCCGATCACGCCCGCCTGCTTGTCGGCGAGCAGGATCGGCGCGCAATCGGCGGTCAGTATTCCAAGGGCCAGGCCCGGCCTGTCGGTCACCATCGCATCGGCTTCCGGCCGGTCGTCCTCGGGAATGGCATGGGTCACGCGCACCGCATCGGACGAATGCACCTGGTGCAGCGTCACGAGCGCTGCATCGGACGCGACGGCTTCGACGGCCCGGCGCCGGTTCGTGTCGACATCCGATTTGATATCGTCCGATCCCAGCCCGACATTCAGGCTTTCGTAGATACCCGCGGACGCGCCGCCCGTGCGCGCGAGAAAACCGTGGGCGACATCGCCCAGCGCTTCGGCGCGGATGACTTCGATTTTTGCGACCATGATCTCCTGCCCGGCGATTGTCGGGCCGGTCTTCTTAGCGGCGTTTCCGGCGGTTGCAACGCGGGGATTCAGAATGCCGCCGGAACGGGCCAGTCCTTGCCGGTCATCGCCAGCGCCTTGAAGAGGGTGCCCATTTCGTCGGCCCGCGTGAGGCGATTGCGGGCCGTTATCAGCTCCTCCTGCTGATAGGGCGCGGCCTTTACGAGGGCGGCCGTCCGCGCACCGATGCCGAGCGACTCGAGCCATTGCCCCTGGCCGATCGGGCCGTGCACGGTCAGCCCTTCGCCCCGGCCGACGGCGTCGAGAACGGCGAAATTGACATGGGCCGTCAGATCGCGCTCGCCCGGCTCGGCGAAGACATCGGCATGCTCGTGACGCGATACGGCCTGCAGCGTGTCGCCCGTCGCCAGCCCTTCATAGCCGTAGTCGACGATCAGCGCCGCGCCGCCCTGTTTCGCGATTCGCTGCGCCAGAGCGCGCGCCGCGCTTTCGACGGCGGGCGAGGTTTCGATGATGCTGCCTTCGGGCGCGTCGCGCAGCGGTTCGGGTACCAGATCGTCGAGCGCCGGGCCGGAGCTGACCGGCACGAAGCGATCGTCGCGATGATCGACCATGATCTCGCGCCAGCCCTTATCGGTCTTGAGCACCTGGCGGATCGGCAGCGCATCGAAAAACTCGTTGGCGACTACGAGCAGCGGCCCGGTTTCAGGCAGGCTGTCGATATCGTCGTGCCAGCGGGCCGTGGGGAGGCGCGTCGCCTGGTTCTGGCGCAGAACGGGGCTCGTCTCGACGAGATGGATCGGCGGTTCGAAGCGCACCGCGCGCATGGCGCGCAGCGCATCTTCGGCGAGCGTGCCGCGCCCCGGGCCGAGCTCCACATAATGCGCGTCCTGCGGCGATCCGACGCGCGTCCACAGATCGGTGAGCCACAGCCCGGCCAGTTCGCCGAACATCTGGCTGATTTCCGGCGCGGTGACGAAATCGCCCTCCGCGCCCAGCGGATCGCGGCTCGCATAATAATGCGCATTGGCTTCGGCCATATATTGGGCGAGCGAAATTGGGCCGGTGGCGGCGATCAGTCCGGCGAGCCGTTCGGCGAGCGGTGTGGCCTCAGGCGGCATCTGCCGCAGGCGGCACGGGTTTGACGCTGTCGGCACGCCCTTTCGCGGTTGCGATCAGCCACCCGCCGACGATCAGCATAGGGATCGTCAGCCATTGGCCCATCGAGAGGCCGAGGCTCAGCAGGCCGAGATGCTCGTCGGGCTGGCGGAAGAATTCGACGATGAAGCGCGCCGCGCCGAGGCTCATAAGGAACGCGCCGACCAGCATGCCAGGATAGCGGCGCGCGTCCGTCTTCCAGAACAGGAACCAGAGCAGCAGGAAGATACCGATTCCCTCGAGCCCCGCCTGATAGAGCTGGCTCGGATGCCTGGGCGGGCCGAGCACGGCATTGCCGTTCTGCACCTCGACGAAGCGCATCGCCCAAGAGACGGTCGTTTCGCGGCCCCATAATTCACCGTTCACGAAGTTCGCCATGCGGCCAAAGAACATGCCGAAGGGGATCGTGCAGGCGACATAATCATGGATGCGCAGCCAGTTGAGCTTGTTCTTCCAGGCCATGAACAGGATGGCGAGGCTGACCCCGATCACGCCGCCGTGGAAGGACATGCCGCCATCCCAGACGCGGATGATGTCAGCCGGATTTTCCAGATATTCCATCGGTTTGTAAAAGATCACATAGCCCAGCCGCCCGCCGAGCAGGATGCCGAGCGTCGCGTAGAAAACGAGATCGTCCGCATGGCGCCGGGCCATCGGTGCGCCGGGCTGGGCGATGAGCTTTAGCAGGTACCACCAGCCGACGATGATGCCGGCGATATAGGCGAGGCTATACCATCTGAGCTGGAAGAACCCGAGGTCGAGCGCGATCGGCGAAAGGCCGAGATCCTCGAACCGCAGATACTCGCCGGTCGCGGCCATTATTGGTGCCAGAAAGTCCAAGGCTTTCCCCTTCGCTTTTTTGCCCTCATAATGGTGGCGGACGAAAACGGAAAGCGCCGTCGGCAATCGGCGCAGGAGAGAGACAATGGCAACCCAGGCCCCCGAAGCGGAAGCCCCGGCAAAATCATTCACGCGCATGCAGGACGGCAAGCCCGAACACTGGATGGTGATCGCGAAAGAGCATCAGGATCACTACAAGAGCGATGCGCCGAAGCGCATTCTCAAGCATCTCGAAGATCTCGGCGAATTGACGCTCGGCTTCGGATGCGACCAGTTGCAGCACAGCCTTATGACGGCGACGCTCGCGCGGCGTTCGGGCGCGAGCGACGAGGAAGTCGTCGCTGCGCTGTGCCACGATATCGGCAAGACGATGTCGGTGCCCAATCACGGCGCGATCGCGGCCGAAATCCTGAAGCCCTATGTGAGTGACGATCTCTACAACGTCATCAAATATCACCAGGATTTCCAGGGCGCCTATTATTACAACTATCTCGGCAAATCGACGACGATGCGCGAGGATCACAAGGACAAGAGCTGGTATCCGCTCGCCTGCAAGCTGGTCGACGAATGGGACGCCCCGGCCTTCGATCCCGATTTCGAGGTGGACAGCCTCGAAAGCTTCGAGCCGGAAATCATGCGGGTCTTCGGCACGCCGAAAATGATGTGACGCAGATTGGATTGCGTCGCGAGGCACCGGCGGTCTGGGCGATGATGAGGGGATAGCAGCATGTCCGACTTCGCCGTAGCCGTCAGTTGCGCAGCAGGCCTGTTGCTGCTCGCGGCATGTCAGACCACCCCCACGGCCGCGCAGCTCGAGCGGGGTTATGTCACCGATTTCGCAAGCTGCGCCGCGGCTGGCCATCCGGTCGTTCAGGGCTATCCGCGCCGCTGCCTGCACAACGGGCAGTATTTCGTAGAGGATAGCTGACATAGCGACCGAAGCGCCGTTTGGCGGGGATGTCGCCTCGCCGGTTGCCGCCAAGCCGGTGGCGCATCACGGCGAAGGCGGCGCGCTGGGCAAGACGGGCTTTGCCTGGGCGATCTTCGAATGGGCGCGCAATCCCTATTATATCCTGATCGTCATCTACATTTTCGCGCCCTATTTCGCGCGCGATATCGTCGGTGCGGACATATTGGCGAGCGGCGAACTCGCCGGCATGGACGCCGAAACGGCGCAGCAGACGGCGAATGCCCGGGGGCAGGCGGCCATCGCATCCGTCACAAAATGGGCCGGGCTCATCGCGGCGCTGACCGCACCCTTCCTCGGCGCCGCGCTCGATCGCGGCGGGCGGCGCAAGCCGATCCTCGCCGTCATGCTCGGCACCATCGCCCTCATGTCCTGGCTGCTCTGGTATGCGATACCGGGCGAGGAAGGCCTGCCGACCGGCGTCGTGATGGCGATCCTTGTCGTCGCCTATGTCAGCTACACCTATTCGGAGGTTACGCATAACTCGATGCTGCCCGCGGCGGGGCGGCCCGAAGCGCTGCCGATGATCAGCGGGCTGGGTTTGGGGCTCGGCAATCTTGCGGCGACGCTGATGTTTATCGCATTGGTCGGCCTGTTCGCGCTGCCGGGCAGCATCGGCTGGCCCTTCGCCGAACCGCAATTCGGCTTCGATCTCGCGCGCTACGAACATATGCGGATCGCGGGGCCGCTGTGCGGTGTGTGGCTGGCGCTCTTCGCGATCCCCTTCTTCCTCTACGCCAAGGACCCCGGCCGCCCCGGCGCGAGCTGGACCATGGCGACGATCGACGGCGCGAAGAGCGTCGTGCGGACGGTGCGCGAGGCGGCGCAATATGCGCAGCTCATGAAGTTCCTGATCGCGCGGATGTTCTACGCCGATGCCATGGCGGCGTTGCTCGCGCTCGGCGCGGTGTATGTATCGCTCTTCCTCGGCTGGGGATTTCTCGAAATGACCGGCTATGCGATCTTCGCCTCGGCCTGGGCGTTTCTCGGCGGGCTGGTCGGTGGCTGGCTCGACAATAGAGTCGGCGTGAAGATGGCGCTTATCCTCGAAATTCTCGGCATGGTCGCAGTGCTCGCGCTGCAGCTCTCGGTCACGAACGAGACGCTGTTCTTCGGCCTTGTCGACAATTACCAGGTCTGGGAGGGGCTGGTATTCCAAGACCTTTCCGATCTCGTCTATCTGGGCCTCGCCGCAGTGCTGGCGGTGACTGCGACGGCGAGTATTTCCTCGAGCCGCACCATGCTGGTTACGCTCGCCCCGCCCGGGCGCGCCGGTGAGTTTTTCGGGCTCTATGCGATCGCCGGTACGGTAACGGTGTGGCTCGGCCCGCTGCTCGTTCAGGTCTTCACGACCGCCTTTAACAGCCAGCGGATCGGCATGGCGTCTATTGCGATACTCTTCGCCATCGGCCTCGCATTTCTGGCCTTTGTGAAAGTCGAAGCTGCGCATAGGGCATAGGCCGTCCGCAGCGATTCCGGTCGGATCCAAACCCTTTCCCGCCCTGTTCTCCGGGGCGGCTAGCGTCATCGTGCGCCAGTCTCTACAGAGCCTTGCATGTCGGAGAAGTCCCGCTTTGGAATCACGCGCCGCCGCGTCCTGATCGGGGGCGGGGTCGGTGCCGGCCTTGCCGTCGCCTGGGCCATTTGGCCCCGCCAATATGTCCATAATCTGATCGCCAATGAGGGCGAGACGATCTTCAACGCGTTTCTCAAGATCGGTGAAGACGGCAATGTGAGCGTCGTCGTGCCGCAGGCCGAAATGGGGCAGGGCGTCTGGACTGCACTGCCGCAGGCTTTGGCCGACGAACTCGGCGCGGACTGGCGCACGGTCGGCGTCGAAACCGCGCCGATCAACCCGCTCTACGCCAATGACTTCCTCGTGACCGGCGAGGCCGAGGACGGGTTTTTCGGATCGATCGGCCAGTGGGCGGTGCGCGAATTCGCTGTCCGCAACGCGCTGATGATTACCGGCGGGTCGACCTCCGTGCGCGGTTTCGAACAACGGTTCCGCGAGGCGGGAGCGGCCGCGCGCGCCGTGCTCTGCAAGGCGGCAGCCGCGCGCTGGGATATCGATTGGCAGGCCTGCGACACGGCCGACGGGTTCGTCACCTATGGCGAGCAGCGCTTGCGGTTCGGTGAGCTTGCGGCGGAAGCGGCCGACTATTCCCCGCCCGGCACGCTTGAGTTGCGCAATCCGTCCGGCCGGCCGATCACCGGCCAGTCCGTGCCGCGCATCGATCTGCCGTCCAAGGTCGATGGCTCGGCGCGTTACGCGGGCGATGTGCGGCTGCCCGAAATGGTCTTCGCCGCCGCGCGCCAGGCGCCGTCGCGCCAGCATCGGCTCGCCGCGGTCAATCGCGATGCGGCGAACAATGTGTTCGGCGTGACGGCTATCGTCGAGAATCCGCGCTTTGCCGCGTGCGTCGCGACCAATTGGTGGGCGGCCAATCGCGGCGTCGAAGCGCTGGCGCCAGAATGGGAGAGCGAGCGCGAGACCGTCACCGACGATGCGAGTATCGATGCGGCGCTGCAGTCGGCGCTGGATGGCGATAGCGGGCGGCGCTTCGTCGACGAAGGCGATCTCGCCGCCGCGTTCGGCACGTCCGGCGCGCATCGCGCCACCTACGATGTCGGTCTCGCTCCGCACGCCGCGATCGAGCCGTTGACCGCGACCGCCCGCGTCGCCGGCGACCGGCTCGAGATCTGGGCGCCGACCCAGGCGCCGGGCCTGATGCGCGCAGCGGTCGCCGAGGCCATCGGCTATAGCGAGAGCCAGGTGACCATCTATCCGATGCTGCTGGGCGGCGCTTTCGGGCGCAAGATCGAGCATGACGCGGCGGTGCAGGTCGCGATCATCGCGCGACGGATGAACCGGCCCGTTCAGCTCACCTGGTCGCGCGAGGAGGAAACGCGCAGCGATTATTTCCGGCCCGCCGCGCGCGGACGGCTGACGGCCAAGCTCGCGCCGGACAATACGATCGCCGCCTGGCACACGCGCATTGCGGCACCGGCGACGAACAACCAGATGTTCCAGCGGATCATGCCAAACATGCTGATCGGCGAGGTCGACGAACCCGAAGCCGGCGCGGTGGAAGGCGCGCGCCCGGCCTATCGCATCCCGAATATCGCCGTGGAGCATATGCCGGTCGATATCGGCGTCGAAACCGGCATCTGGCGGTCGGTCGGCCATAGCTACACGGCCTTTTTCACCGAATGTTTCATCGACGAACTCGCCATACGGGCGGGCGTCGAGCCGCTGTCGTTTCGCATCGCCATGCTCGGGGATTCGGCGCGGCTGGCCCGCTGCCTGACCCGGGCCGCGACGCTGGGCGGCTGGGACGGCGGCGAACAGGGCGGCGGCATGGGACTCGCGGCGCATAGCTGTTTCGGCAGCCATGTCGCGCTCGTCGTGCGGCTCGGCATTGGCGACGATCAGCGGCCCGTGCTGCAGAATGTCGCTGCCGCCGTCGATTGCGGCCGGATGGTCAACCCGGAGATCGTGCGTCAACAGATCGAGGGCGGCATCGTCTTCGGCATGTCGCAGGCGCTGGGGCGCGCGATCGGCTATGCCGATGACGAGCCGACCGCGATGAACTTCCCAGATCTCGGACTGCCGATCCTCGCCGATATTCCGGACATCGAGATCGAACTGATCGAGAGCGACGAGGAACCGGGCGGCGTCGGCGAGATTGCCGTACCGCCCGTGGCGCCCGCGATCGGCAACGCGATCTATGCGGCGACCGGCCAGCGGTTGCGCTCCTTACCCTTCGTCGTGGGCGGGGTGGCATGACCGAAAAACCCGATTTCCACCCGGATATCGCGCCGCCCAAGGTCGGTGTGCTGCTCGTCAATCTGGGTACGCCGGACGAACCGACCGTGCCCGCGGTGCGCCGGTATCTGGCCGAGTTCCTGTCCGACAAGCGGGTCATCGAAATCCCGGACATATTCTGGAAGCCGATCCTCTATGGCCTCGTCTTGAGCACTCGCCCACGCCGGTCCGCCGCCGCCTACGCCAAAGTGTGGATGGAAGAGGGATCGCCGCTCGCGGTCTATACCAAGCAGCAGGTGGAGGGGTTGCAACAGCGCCTCGGCGATAGCGTGCATGTGAGTTACGCCATGCGCTACGGGCGGCCCGGCATCGGTTTCCGCCTCGAACAGATGAAGGCGATGGGCTGCGAACGTATCCTGCTGGCGCCGCTCTATCCGCAATATTGCGGCGCTACGACGGCGACGGCGGTCGACGAGGCCGGGGCAGAAATCGCCGAGATGCGTTGGCAGCCGGCGCTCAGAACGCTGCCGCCCTATCATGACGATCCGGCCTATATCGATGCGCTGGCTGCGTCGGTCGAGGCGGGGCTGGCGGGCCTCGATTTCGAGCCCGAAGCGCTGATCGCGAGCTTTCACGGCATGCCCCGCCGTACGCTCGAACTCGGCGACCCCTATCACTGCCAGTGCCAGAAAACGTCTCGCCTGCTCAGCGAAAAGCTGGGCCGGCCGCTCTTCACGAGCTTCCAGTCCCGCTTCGGCAACGCCAAATGGCTTGAGCCTGCAACGGCCGATCTCCTGAACGCGTTACCGGAAAAGGATATCCGTAAGGTTGCGATTTTCGCGCCGGGTTTCTCGGTCGATTGCCTGGAAACGCTGGAGGAACTCGCGATGGAAGGCCGGGACGATTTCCGCTCGGCTGGCGGCACCGATTTCGCCTATATCCCCTGCCTCAATGCGAGCGCACCTGGCATGGAAATGCTGGAGGCGATCATCCGGCGTGAGCTTGCCGGCTGGATCGACTAGCCGGACGCGGCGCGCAGCACGGAGCGTTTGGGCTTTTCATTCGAATCGTTGAGGCGCTCCAGATCGAAGTTGCGGGCGAATTCGACGCCGATCCGTTCCTTGTCCGACCAGCGGACCGTGCTCTTGAACATCTGGCCTTCGATGATCTCGATCAGAACGTCCGTACCCGCGTCGATATCGCCTAATCCTTCAACCATGGCGCCCGTGGCGGAGATGTTGCGGACGACGCCCTTGCGATTGCCGCCATCGACTTCGAGATTGGCCGACCGGAGGATGCGGCGGCGCGGGCTGCGGCTCGCCCGATGCCCTTGCGCGGTCGCCACGCCTTTGTCTTCGCCGAGCTGTTTGAGGACTTCCTCGTGCGGCATCGGCTTGCCGTAGATATAACCCTGGATGTGCGAGCAGCCGAGCTGTTTGACCAGTTCGATCTCGTCTTCCATCTCGACGCCTTCGGCGGTGGTCTCCATGTACAGCGTCTCGGCGAGCGAGACGATGGCCTTGATGATCGCGGCATTGCGGTTGCCGACGACGGCCGCACCGCGGATGAAGGACTGGTCGATCTTGATCTTGTCGAAGGGCGCCGTCTTCAGATAGCCGAGCGCGGAATAGCCGGTGCCGAAATCGTCGAGCGCCAGGCGCACGCCGATCCGCTTCAGCGTCTTGAACATGGTGACCGGGTCGGCATCCTCGTCGAGAAAGACGGACTCGGTCAGTTCGAGCTCGAGCCGTTCGGGCGGGAGTCCGGCATTGGTGAGTGCGCTCGTGACGATCTTCGGGAAATTCGGATTGGCGAACTGGATCGGCGACACATTGACCGCTACGCGCGCATTGCCCGGCCATTTGGCGGCATCTTCGCACGACTTGCGCAAAATCCACTCGCCGATCTGCTCGATCAGCCGGATGTCCTCGGCCACCGGTACGAAATCCTCGGGCGAAATGGCGCCCCGGCTCGGATGGTTCCAGCGTACCAACGCCTCGTATCCCACAATCTTCTCGGTCGTCGTGCTGACCTGCGGCTGATAGGCGACATGCAACTCGTCTTTCGACAGTGCGATACGCAGATCGTCTTCCACGCGTTTGCGCTTCTTCGCCCCGGCGTGCATTTCGCGCTCATAGAAGCGGTGCACGCCGCGGCCATCGGCCTTGGCAGCATAGAGGGCGAGATCGGCGTTGCGGACCAGCTCTTCCGACGTCTTCCCGTTCTCCGGTGCGACCGCGATGCCGATCGAACAGCCGATCGTCAGCGTCACGCCGTCGATCATATAGGGCTGCGAGAGTTCGCCGATAATCTGCCGCGCGAGCTCGGCGGTGTTTTTGGGATTGACGAATTCCGGCAACACGACTTCGAACTCGTCGCCGCCGAGCCTTCCGACCATGCCGAGATCGCCGACGACCCGGAACAGGCGTTTCGAAACCTGTTTGAGGAGCTCGTCGCCGACCGGATGACCCATGGTATCGTTGACGACCTTGAAGCGATCGAGATCGAGTAGGAACAGTGCGACATCTTCCACGCTGTCGCCATTCTCACCCAGTGCGCGCTCCAGCGCGAGCCGCATTTCCTGCCGATTGGCAAGACCGGTCAGCGCGTCATAGCGGGCGAGGCGATTGGCCTCGGCTTCGGACCGGCGTTTTTCCGTGAGATCGGTGCCGCTGCCCGCATAGCCGCGGAACTGGCCGATCTGATCGATGATCGGGCGGCCCGAGATCGACCACCAGAGCTCTTCATCTTGGACATTTGCCTGCACGGTTACGTCGGTGAAGGCGCTGCGGGTCGAGAGGTGAAAACCCAGGGTCCGTTCGCCATCGAGCGATCCACCCTCGCTGCGGATCAGCGAGGTGAAAGGCTTGCCGATCAATTCCTGGCCCGGGCGGCTGAGTGCGCTCGCCAGGCGCGGCGAGAGATAAATCAGCGCGCCGCTGCGATCGGTTTCCCAGAACCATCCATTGCCATTGGCTTCGAACTCCTCGAGCAGGCGGTTGGCGCGCAGCGCCTTGCGGTCGGCTTTCTCGCGCATGCGGCTGTCGCGCGTGTCGAAACGCGCATTGACGCGGCTCGCGATCCAGAAACAGAAAAGTGCGACAGCGCCGACGGCCGCCACCCGATAATCGCCGTAAAGAACCGTTCCGGTCACGAAAATCGCGGCAAGAAAAACGAGCGCCGTCGCATGCATCGAAATCAGCACCGTGAGCATGAGTATCGCACTCATGCCGAGCGCGATCATGCACAGCCAGCCCGCGACGCTTTCAGTCAGCGGCACGATCTGCCCCGCGAAGAGCGTCAGGCCGACGCCGACCGTCGCGGCTAACGGCAGAGACAATAAGGTGACCAGATGCGGTTTGGCGCGTTTGAAGAACCCCGTCCGGCTGACCAGCAACGCTGTGACGCAGATGCCGAACGTCGTGCCCGCATAGACGCCGATCCAGGCCGCAAGGTCATAAGCTCCGGCGAAGATTGCGGTGGTCAGCGCGACGATGATGGCCGCAAGCTGCGCGGCGATGACGGCCGGCCACATCGCCACGACGCGTTGGATCTTGCGGATCTGGTTTTCGGTCTCGAACGGGCTATCGGCCGCCGCAAGCCCCATGCCCACGGCCCAGCTCGATTGCCGATCATCCTCGGCCTCGCCCACAACGCTCCTCAGGTCCATGGCAGATCGATAGGCAATAATGGTGAGCGTTCGCTTGTCGGTAATGGTTAACCGGCCGCTAATGGCGGGTCGCCGCGGTCGCGTTATGCCGCCCGATTGCGCTTGCGAGTCCGACAGCCTCTATCCTACACATCGGGGAGGGCAGCCAGCACAGGAAGAGGATAGGATATGCAGCGCGTTGCGATAGTGACAGGCGGAACCCGGGGTATTGGCGAGGCGATCAGCATTGCGCTCAAGGACCTGGGGATGACGGTCGTCGCCAATTATGGCGGAAATGACGAAAAGGCGCGGGAGTTCAGCGAACGAACCGGCATTGCGGCGCATAAATGGGATGTCGGCGATTACGATGCGTGCCAGGAAGGCTGCGCGAAAGTGGCGGAGGAGGTCGGCCCCGTCGATGTGCTCGTCAACAATGCCGGCATCACGCGCGACGGCACGCTCGCGAAGATGAGCTATGACGACTGGAACGAGGTGATGCGCGTCAATCTCGGCGGCTGCTTCAACATGGCCAAGGCCTGCTTTCCCGGCATGCGCGAGCGCGGTTGGGGCCGGATCGTCAATATCGGCTCGATCAACGGGCAGGGCGGCCAATATGGCCAGGTCAACTATGCCGCCGCCAAGTCCGGCATTCACGGCTTTACCAAGGCGCTGGCGCAGGAGGGCGCGAAAGCTGGCGTGACCGTCAACGCGCTCGCGCCCGGCTATATCGATACCGATATGGTCGCCGCCGTGCCCGAGCCCGTCCTGGAGAAGATCGTCGCGAAAATCCCGGTCGGCAGACTGGGCAAGGCGAAAGAGATTGCGCGCGGCGTCGCTTTTCTCTGCTCCGAAGATGCAGGCTTCGTCACCGGATCGACCATGTCGATCAATGGCGGCCAGCATATGTATTGATGGCGCCGCGCGGCGGGTTGCCGGACGCGGAGGAGCTGTATCGGCCGCCCGTCAAGCGCAGCATAACCATCGCCGGGCACCAGACCTCGATCACGCTCGAACCGTTATTCTGGCGCGCGCTCGAAGCGGCGGCGGAGAAGGCCGGCCTGCCGTTGAGCGCGCTCGTCGCGCGCATCGACGCCGACCGGCTGGAGGCGGTTGAGCCGCCCAATCTGGCGAGCGCGCTCCGCAGTTGGCTCTACGCGAATGCGACAGACGTAGACTAGCCGCTACCCCTCGCGTTTCAGCAGGATGCGCGCCTGAGCGGCGATCTGCGCGAGCATCGCGGCGCTCGGCGCCGGCGCCAGCCGCGCCCGGTCGATCACTTCGGTGAACTGCCGGATACGCGGCCGTTGCCGCACCAGCCAGCTCTCCACATCGGCGACCGGGTCGCTCGTGCGGTTGCGCGCGAGGAAATCGAGGCGGAGTTGTTCGAAGTCCCGGCTGAGGCCGGCGGCCAGCAGACGCTCCCAGGGGTCGCTCGTGCCGAAACGGACGGCCGCCGCCTTGGCCCAATCGAGGCCCAGCGCTTCGCCGAGCCGCGTATAGGCCCGGGTGACATCCATCTCGCTGACGTCGAGCCGTGCGGCGAGCGCGGACGTACCGACCGCACCGTCCAGTTCGTAGAGCCGGACAATGCGACCGATCAGCG
Organism: Parasphingopyxis sp.; assembly: GCF_052168295.1. GTDB lineage: Bacteria > Pseudomonadota > Alphaproteobacteria > Sphingomonadales > Sphingomonadaceae > Parasphingopyxis. Next base: position 38,951 of record NZ_JBQLZN010000037.1, read on the forward strand.
CCGGATCGACGTCTATGTCGGAGAGCCGCTGGCGCATCGCGTCGGACTCGTGCCGGGCCTCTTCCTTGAGCAGATCGTCTGCTGCCGCGTCGAGCCGGGCGATGCCGGGCGCCAGCAACTCGGCGATGGCGCTCGGCATCGTCGTCGCATCGCTGTTGCGCAAAATATCGGACAGGTGCAGCCGCAAACTCATGCGCGCGCTCGCGAACAGGCGGAAACGTTCGGCTTCGCTGATCTCGGCCGTTTCGATCGCTTCCCATAGCGATTCCAGTTCGAACAATGTGTCGGCCGCGAAATAGGCGTTCGCGACCTGAGCGAGGCCGACGCCCTCCTCTTCGGCAAGTTCGAACGGCGCGACGATGCCGATCCGGTTGATCACGCGGTTGGCGATCTTGGTGGAGATGATCTCGCGCCGCAGCCGGTGCTCGGCGATCGCGTCGCCGAACCGCTCGCGCATCGCCGTCGGGAAGGCTTGGCGCAGCAGGGGTTCGAGGATCGGGTCTTCGGGCAGTTCGGTCCGCTCGACCGCGTCCTGCAGATTGAGCTTGCTGTGCGCGAGCAGCACGGAGAGTTCCGGGCGGGTGAGCCCGCGATTGTCCTGTCCCCGGCGCAGCAGTTCCTCGTTCGTGTCGAGGCCCTCGACCATCCGGTCTATCCGCCCATTGGCCTCCAATATCTCGATCACGCGGACCTGACTGGGCAGCGCGTCGTGCCCGTCATTTTCGGCGAGCGACAGGGCAAGCGTCTGCAGGCGGTTATCCTCGAGTACGATATCGGCGACCTCGTCCGTCATCGACACGAGCAGCGCGTTGCGCTCGTCGAATTCCAGCCCGCCTTCCAGCATCAGGCGGTTGAGCGGGATCTTGATATTGACCTCGTTATCCGAGCAATCGACGCCCGCGCTATTGTCGATAAAGTCGGTATTGATCCGCCCGCCATGCATCGCGAATTCGATGCGGCCGGCTTGGGTGAGCCCAAGATTCGCGCCCTCGCCGATGGCCTTGGCGCGGACATGTTTGCCGTTCACGCGCAGCTTGTCGTTCGATGGATCGCCGACCTCGATATGCGCTTCGCTCGACGCCTTGATATAAGTGCCGATGCCGCCGAACCAGATCAGGTCGATCTCCGCCTTGAGGATCGCGGAAATCAGTTCGGACGGGCGCATCACCTCTTCGGTCACGTCCAGCATTTCGCGCACTTCCGGCGAGAGCGGAATCTCCTTCATGCTGCGCGGAAAGATGCCGCCGCCCTCGGAGATCAGCTTTTCGTCATAATCCTCCCAGCTCGACCGGGGCAGGGCGAACATGCGCGCGCGTTCTTCCCAGCTCTTCGCCGGGTCGGGATTGGGATCGAGGAAGATATGGCGATGATCGAAGGCCGCGACGAGCTGGATCGCCTTCGACAAGAGCATGCCGTTGCCGAACACGTCACCCGACATGTCGCCGCAGCCCGCCACGCGGATCGGGTCGGTCTGTACGTCGACGCCCATTTCGAGGAAATGGCGCTGCACGGAAATCCAGGCGCCTTTGGCGGTGATCCCCATCGCCTTATGGTCATAGCCATAGCCCCCACCGCTTGCGAAAGCGTCGCCGAGCCAGAATTTACGTTCCAGCGCGATGGCGTTCGCGACATCGGAGAAGCTTGCCGTGCCCTTGTCCGCGGCGACGACGAAATAGGGGTCCTCGCCGTCGCGGATGACGACGCGATCGGGATGGACAATTTCGCTCTCGACAAGATTGTCGGTGACGGAGAGCAATGTGCGGATGAAGATGCGATAGCTTTCCGTGCCCTCGGCGATCCATGCGTCGCGATCTTCGGCCGGATTGGGCAGCGCCTTGGGGAAGAAACCGCCCTTCGCGCCGGTCGGCACGATCACGGCATTCTTGACCAGCTGTGCCTTCATCAGGCCGAGAATTTCGGTGCGGAAATCGTCGCGCCGGTCGGACCAGCGTAGCCCGCCGCGCGCGATCGGTCCGCCGCGCAGATGGATGCCCTCAACGCGCGGACTATACACCCAGATTTCCCGCCACGGGATCGGCGCGGGAAGGCCGGGAATGCCCGAACTGTCGAGCTTGAAGGCCAGCGCCTCGTTGGCCGCCGGCGCAAAGGCATTGGTGCGCAGACAGGCGGTGACAACCGAGCGGATCGCGCGCAGGATCGTATCGTCGTCGATCGCCGCGACGCCGGTCAGCGCGCTGTCGATCCGGCGGTTGACCGCCTCGGCCTCGGCTTCCCGATCGCCTTCGAAATCCGGATTGTGCAGCGTATCGAACAGGCCGATGATCGCGCGCGTGATATCGGGTTCGTCGCGCAGCGTTTCGACGACCGTGGCGAGGCCGTAGCTTAGCCCGGTCTGGCGCAGATAACGGAACCATGCGCGGAGCAGCGTTACGTCGCGCGGGTTCAGCCCGACCGAGACGATCAGCTGGTTGAACTCGTCATTCTCCGCGCGCCCTTCGAGTACCGCCGAAAGCGCGCCCTCCTTGATTCCGGCATGGTCGATCAGATCGTCGAGATCCGCGACATCGTCGATTTCGAGCAGGAAATCGTGAATATAGCCGAGCCGGCCGCCATCGAGCGGGGTGGGTATCTCCTCGAGCACGCGGAAACCGAAATTTTCGAGCACGGGGACGGTATCGGACAGCGGCATAGACGCGCCGCGGCGATAGAGCTTGAGCCGCAGCTGCGACCCGGAGTCCCCTTCGAGGCGATACAGGCGGACGCCGCGTTGATATTCGGTCAGGCCGCGCAGCCGGAGGATGTCCTTGGCGGCTTCGGCCGCGCCATATTCGCCGCGATAGCCGTTCGGAAAGGTGTTGGCATAGGCGAGCGTCAGGCGTGCGGCACGGGCCGAGGGCAGCCGTTCGTTGAGTTCGGCCTCGACCGCTGTCGACCAGCCGCGGACCATCTGCTCGATTTCGGCATCGAGCGCTTCAGCGTCCGCTTCTATCGGATGTTCGCCGATATCGAGCGTGTAGCGAATAAAGGCGAGATCGCCATCGCCCAGTTCGATCGACCAGCTCGACATCATCGCTCCGGTCGCCTCTTCCAGGCGCCGGCCGATCGTCACGCGCCGTTTCGTCGACATCTCGTCGCGTGGCATCCATACAAAGGCGAAGAGATGGCGGCCCATCGGGCCCTTCACGAGGAGCAGCTTGGGCCGCGGCCGGTCGGCCAAGGACATCGCGGTCAATGCGGCCTGTTTCATCGATTCCGCGTCGAACGCGATCAGGATGTCGTGCGGCAGGCGCGAGAGCGCATGTTCGAGCGCCTTGCCCGCATGGCTATTGGGCGCGAAGCCGAGATCGGATTCCAATGCTTCGAGCCGTTTGCGCAAAACGGGCACCTGGTCGGCCGGCGCATTAAGCGCGGCGCTCGTCCACAGCCCGGCATGGACGGACAGTTCGGTCAATTCGCCTTTCTCGTAAATCGGCACGATAGCGAGATCGAGCGGCACCCGGCGATGCACGGTCGAAATCCGGTCCGCCTTGGACAGCAAGGGCGCTGCGCCGCCATTCTCGAAATAACCGAAGGCGGCCTGACGGGTTCGCGCGTTCCAGCAGGATGGGCCCGGCTTGGCGAAGATACCGAGACCCTCGCCGCGTTCGCCGTCGCGATCTTCGGTGTAATGGCCGATCTGGGTGAAATGATGATCGGCGAACCATTTCAGCAGCGCGCGGCCTTCGTCATTGTCGATATCGGCCGCGTCGGCCTTGATCCGCTCCTGCATCGCCGGCCAGTCGCGCACCGCCGCACGCACGTCGAGCAGTACCTGATGGATGTCGCCGAGCAGTTCGAGCCGGGTACGGGCATCGGCGCGGTCTGTTTCCAGATAGACGAGCGATTCGTTCACCGCCTTTTCGGCTTCGGAGCGAAACTCGACGATATGGTGTCGGTCGTCGCGCAGGATGCTCACGATCGGATGGAGCAGGCGCAAGACGGTCAGGCCGTGGGCGCCGACCGCACCCGTGATCGAATCCACGATGAACGGCATATCGTCGTTGACGATGGCCATGCGCATGAAACGACGGCCCGTATCGTCGGTGATCGATTCCAGCCTGACCTCGGCCATGCCCGGCAGCCGTTCGGCCGCGGCGGCGGCGACGAAACGCGCCGCCTCCAGGGCTTCTGTATCGCTGAAATTGTCGGTTTCCCCCGGCAGCGCGCCATCGACAAGGGCGTCGGCGATCGCGGCGATATGGGCTTCGGTCTGCTCGCTTTGCGAGTCGTGCGGAACCTGGTTCATGGGGGCCGCATATGCGCCCCAAAACCGGGCTACTCAAGGCTAGAGTGGCGGCACGTTTTCAATTGTAATCGACGCGCCAGCCGGTGCGTCGATCTATCGCGCGATCTTGCGGATGGCCCGCTCGGTGAGCGCCTTGTCGTGTGGCACTGCGCCGATAACGGCCAGCCGTCCATCGGGCAGACGGCGCGCCATCAACAGCGCGAATTCCTCGTCGCCGTCGGCGTCCCCATCCAGCTCGACATAGGCCTGTGCCGGCGCATTGCGCAGCGCCTCGCGCGCCTCTTCCAGGCGATCCGGCTGCGAGGCCGGGCGCCGGGCGGCGCGTTCGGCAGCGACGATGGCCTTTAGGCCGCCTTTCTGGCGCTTCAGATAATCGGAGAACGCGCCGCGGGCGATATGCTCGCGCTTCGCGTGCGACAGTGCTGTCGCGAACTCGGTCAGCCGCGTCTTGTCGTAATCGATGCCGAAGACGAGCTTCACGATCGGCGTCATCGGCGCGCGCTCCTGCACGGCAATCCCGGCATCGTCGAGCAACTCCTGATAGTCCTCCGGCTCGTCCTCGGTGGTCAGCGCGAAATCATAGGCGCGGCCGAGCGCATCGTAGAGCGCGGCGCGGCTGCGCTGGTCGGCCGCCTTGGCCTGTTCGGCGCTTTCGCGCGCGGCGACGAGATGATCGGCCAGGCTCTCGGGTTCGTCGTCGGCCGCTTGCACCGGGCGTTCGGGCGCGACGAACGCGCTTTCGGACGGTTCGGCGACGGGTCCCGTATCGGGTTCGAAGCCGGGTGCCGGGCCGTCTGCCCAGACCGCCGCGCTATCGTCGATCGGCGGCAGTTCGGCCTGCAAGGCTTGGCCGACGGCGTCTTGCAGATCCGCTTGCAGTTCCGGCGCGGCGACTTCTTTCCAGTTGATGACGCCGTAGATGAAATCGATGGAATCGTCGTCCGAGGAGAAAGGCATCAGGATGCCGCGATACAGGGTGTTCGCGCCCCGATGGTTCTCGAACTCGGCTTCGAAACCGACCGGCGCCTGGTTGGCGATGATCTGCATATAATGATCGGTGAGCCGCGACAGCAGTGAACGGGGCGGCACGTCGGAGATGCTCTCGATACCGTCTTCGATATCACACTCCGCGCGCAGCGCGCCGCCGAGCCAGGCGATGGCCGGATCGCTGACATTGCCGGTGAAATCAAGGAGAACGCTGTTTGGGCCGAAATCGCCGATCGACGCGGGATCGAGATCCTCGATCGACGGATAGGCGCGGTCGCGCAACAGGGATGCCCAGTGGTTATAGGCGCGCACATGCATCCGCCGTTCGTCGGTGCCGATCTCCGGCGGCGCTTCGATCGCCGCATCGGCACTATCGGCTTCGTCGGCGTCGAATGGCCGAGGGTTTTCCATAGCGTTTCGCCCTTGCGCAAATGGTTTACGCCAGCCTTATGCACCGGGATGGTTTACGAACGGTAAAGGCTGTTCGTTAGCCATGGCGGCAAGCGGCGCAAATCCGGCTTGTTTCGCCGCGCCGTTCTTGGTAGGGGCCACCGCCCGTTCAGGTTATGGGCCGCTTTAGCTCAGCTGGTAGAGCACATCATTCGTAATGATGGGGTCGCGTGTTCGAGTCACGCAAGCGGCACCACCTGTGTCCGGAAGTTCGCCGGAACTCATCTGCCGGTCACACCGTCATCGATGTGCCGCGATAGATGCGTGAGCGGTAGCGGGAGTCCTCGGCATCGGGAAGCGGTGCGCCGACGAGCAAGACCGCCCGGGCGAAACGCGAGAGTTCTTCCTGATGCTCCTCCTCGTTACGCGGCTCCTCGGACCGGACGCGACGGGTGAGGTTGATCTGGTTGGCCGCGACATCATGGACGAGCCGCTCATTTTCGACCGCCAGCGTGGCGGTGAATGCGTGGAGCGTCGTCTTGATGAAATTGGCGAGCGCGAAGGCGGGCCCTTTCTTCCCGAACGGCACATCGGGCGACACCAGCACCAGCTGGCAGCCGTCATAGAGCGACGCCTTGCGCGAGACGCGGAAATGATGGGTCAGATTCTGTTCGACGACATGCCGGAATTCTTCGGGCGATAGCGGCGCATCGCTCTCGAACAGCCTGTCTGGCAGGCCCTCATAGGGCATCGAGACGACGGTGGTCGGCCGGCCCCATTTTTGCAGCGCTTCGTCCATCGCCGGTTCGATATCCTCGCCGGCGACGATCGTGTGGACATTGTCCGCCGGGCAATCGCCGAGCTTGTTGACGATCGCCTGACCGCCGGTCTTGCTCTGGGTCAGCAGCACCACTTTCGCGACGCCGAGGTCGCCGATCAGGTGGCGTACGGTCGCCGCGATATAGTCGGCGAGGTGCTGGCAGACGATCCAGACCGTCTTGCCCTTCATGGCTTCGAGACGCTCGGCCTTGGGGCTGCCGAACATTTCCCGCTCTACGGTCGAGCGTTCGACCGCGAGGCCGCCGGACGGCATAAAAGTCTCGCCGCTGACCGCGCGATCGGCGAGATAGAAGACCGTCGCCTGCGCGACATCGGCCTCGGTCGGCATGGCGCCGAGATGCAACTGGGACGTCACGCCCTTGCCGATCTTCTCGGCATCCTCTTCGATGCGTTGCTGTGGCAGGAACGGCACCTCTTCGGGCGGCACGACGGCGAGCCAGTCCTCGCCCTTTTCGGCGCGCCCGCTCCATTCGGACAGGTCGAGGAGATAACCGCCCATCGCGATCCGCTTGAGCAGGCGGGCGGCGAGTTCCTGCGTCATCAGGAACCGGTCCCAGGTGCAGGTGCCGTCGCCGTCGCGCGCGCAATCCAGCACCAGCTTGCGCAGCGCTTCCGGCGTTTCCTTGTCGTGCGACAGATAGGCGATGTCGTTGCGCTTGAGACGCCCGAGGACATGATCGACCTCGGCGCCTTCGCGCACCGCGCGGATCACCGCGGCATAGATCGCGTTGAGCCGCTTGTTTTCGAGGATCAGCCGGGCGCGGCGCTTGAACAGGCCGGGCCGCCCGCCAGTGCCCGCCAGCCGGTCGCCGGCGACGGGGCCGGGCGCGATCGCGTTGCACTGGATTTCCGGGCCTAGAAAGCGCGAGAAACTCTCGACCATCGCGCGCTGGCCTGCCTTGGAGACGGCATAATCGGCGCGGTTGGGATAGGCGACCGCGAGAAACTTCTCGCCGCCGAAATAGGAAGAGACGTTGAGGATGTAGCCGCTGCGCTGAGCGCGCATGAACGGCACCGCATGGTGCATGAGCAGATAGTTGGAGACGAGATTGGCATCGAGCGTGAAGCGCCAATCGTCGAGCGCCATGTCGACGACCATGTCTTCGGCCCCGGCCACGCCCGCATTGTTGATGAGGTAATCGACGCGGCCGAATATCTCCATCGTCTCGTCGAACGCGGCGCGCAGCGATTCGAAGTCGCTGACATCGACATTGGCGATATATTTGACCCGGCGATCGACACCGGAAAAGCCGACATCCTGCAGCTCGCCGACAATCCGGTCGCGCGCGGCAACGAGTTGGTCTTCGCTGCGGGCGACCATCATGACCTTGGCGCCGGCAAGCGCGAGCAGCCGAGCGACCTGGCCGCCGATCCCGGCCGAACCGCCGGTGATGAAGGCGACTTTGCCGAGATGCAGGCCGGTGATGTTTTCGGCAAAGCCGACCATGGCGCTGCTCGCCCCGGCCTCTTCGCCGATATTGCCGGGCAGGTAGAGCTTGGTCTCGGCGATCTTCTGTTCCTTGAAGACGATCCGCGTCGCATGGCCGCCTGCGAAGCGGAGGTTCTCTTCCTCGGCATTGGTGTGCCGGACGATGAGATTGCCCCATGCGGCGCGCTCGATCCGTTTCTGCTCGCGCTCGACCCGCGATTCGTCGCGCCAGATGGTGATCAACTGTGCGATACCGGCACCGTAGATCTCGCTGTAGATATCGCCCTTGCCGTCGCTCTTGTTCGTCATGAACACGAAGCGCGGATCCTGCAGCAGATCGGGATGCAACTTCCAGTAACGGCTCAGCGTGCGGCCGAGCGCGATCGCGCCGACCAGTTCCTGATCCATGAAATTCTCGACCATTTCGTCATCGGCCTCGAGCAAGGGATCGGCATAATATCCAGCCGGTTTGAGCGGCAGGACGATAGCGCTCGTAATCGGGCCATGCTCGGCGCTGTAACCAGCCAACACCTCTTCCATGCCCGTCGCCTCGGAGCGGCGCAGGCGGACGATGGTGAGGCCGTCGCCAGCCGGATGCGCCATCACCCGGGCCGTCGCCTGGGCGACATCGGCGGCGCGCGGCAGGCCGAGCAGCACCTTCGCGCCGCACGCGATCTGGATGCGCGCCATCTCCAGCGCGTCTTCCCAATCCTCTCCGGCGACGATCAGCACCGTGAGTCCGGCGCCGTCGAGCGAGCGCATTGACGGGCGGTTGAGATAGGTGGAGCGCGAATCCTTGCGCGCCCGCATGCCATGCGTGACGTCGATCTCGTTGCCGTTCATGCCCGCCGATTCCTCGCTGGCGAGGAAAGTGCAGGCGCCGGCGATATCGACGGGGAGCGGCAGCGTCTTTTTCGGCTCCGTGCCGCTGATCGAGCGGCTGAGCGACATGCGGCCGGTGAAATGATCGGCGGTCGCGCCTTCTTCGTCGCCCTGCAGCTCGTCCATGGCCGCGAAGACGGTGCGGATGCGGTCGCTTTCGATCGGGCCGGGGAACACCGTATTCACCCGCACGCCGTTCGGCCCGAGCTCCTCGGCAAGGCGGCGGGACAGCGCGTTGAGCGCGGCCTTGGGCACGACATAGGCGGTGCGGCCATAATAACGGGTGTGCGAGAAAATCGTCGAGATATTGATCACCGAACCGCCGGGCGGGATCAGCGGCGCGGCAATCCGGGAAAGATTCCAGGTGACGCCGAAGATATTGCGCATCGCGTCGGCGACGGTTTCGGTGTCGCCGCTGGCGTCCATTTCCTCTTCGGTCAGAGGCACATTTTCGAGCAGCTGTTTCGGCCCGGCAGACCCGGCATTGTTGACCAGGATACTGATCCGGCTGTGCTTTTTCTTGATCGCGTCCATCGCGGCGCGGATCGAGTCCGGATCGCCGCCATCGAGGATTGCGGTATCGATCTTGTCGGCCGCAACGCCGGTATCTTTGATCACGGCCTCGCGCGCCGCCTCGATTCGGTCCTTGGTCCGCCCGGTCATGATGACGGTCGCGCCCTCGCGTGCATAGGCGCGGGTGATTTCGCCGCCGAGATTGCCGGCCGCCCCGGTGATCAGCGCGACCTTGCCCGCAAGGCGCCCGTCTACCCCCTTGGCCGCCCCGGCCCCTGCCGCGGCGGTCTTCTTTTTCGTTTCGGCCATAGACTCTTGTCTCCGATGCAGCGCGCCGCTTGCGGGCGTCGTTATTCTTGTTGGGGCGGTTCGGCCTCGGCCGCCGCCCAATATTCGAACAATTCGTCTTTGCTGCGCAGGCCCATGGCGGGCAGCGCGTGGTTCACGACATAGGTCGCGCCGGAATGTTTATTGTCCCACATCGATTGATGCGCATCGGGAAGGCCTTCCCAGGGGACAACCAGTGGCTCGGTCACATCGAGCAATCCCGCTGATACCATATTATTCATCAAAGTCACCTCATGCGCATTGCACAGGTGCGTGCCGAAGATATTGGCGCCCGGCATGAATATCCGCCTTTGCCGCGTCCAGACCTGCGGCGCGTAGAAGGTGTAGCGGCGTCCGGCCATCTCCTCGGCATAGACGACGCGACCGCCGAACGGTTTTACCAGCGAAGTCGAAACGCCGAGCGTATCCTGCCCGGCCCGCTCGAACACGATATCGGGAACCCCGCGCGGATTGCCGGGCGATCTCAGCAGCTTGCCGATCGCCGTGCCGAACGGCTTCATCGTTTTCTGCTGGTAATCGCGCACGCCGATCTTGAAATTCTCGATATCCTGCTTCGCGTCCGGCAGGCGCGGCAGCGTATCGGGCCAGTGGAAATTCGCACCGTCGCGGCGTTTGAGCGTTTCCAAACTGACCACGCCCTCGATCGATTCTTCGAGGCCCAGCGACTGGAGGAATTCGCGCTGCCCGTCGGTCGTCGAAACGACCACGATCCGCGCCTTGAACAGCCGCGCTGCCTCGATCATCTCGAGGCCCGTCTCGTCGGCGAGATCTCGGCTGTTGGGGCCGTAATAGAGGAGCACGGATTCGCCGCCGCGCAGATTGGCCCGCTGCAGCATCTCCTCGGGCCGCGCCGCACCGGCCTTGCCCATGAAGCTGAAATGATAGCCGGACGAAGCGCCGTAAAAGGCCAGCGTCCCATGCTCTTCGAGCAGCTGGAAACTGCGCGGGAAAGCCCGTTCGCCCGCATGGCTGACGACATAATCGGCGAGCTTGCCGCCGGTCATCTCGCGATACTGGTCGAGCAGCGCCGCGCCATCGGCCTCCCATTGCCGCGCCTCGTCGGGATCGTCGGGCACGGGCGTGAAGCAATCGGCGATTTCCGGCGCCTTGCGGTTGATCGCGCCGACCGCGCCCTGGCTGCGGACAAACTCCGCGCGATCCGCGCTCGACACCATGCCGACGGCGGAAAGCCCGGTCCGTACGCTCGATTTGAGCGCATCGAGCCCGGTGCCGGTCGAAGCGCCCTCGACGAAGATTGTCCGGCCCGGCTCGATGCCGAGGGTCGTGAACAGGCAGCGCGTGATCGTGCCGAGATTGAGCGTGTAGGCGCCGGCCTGTTCGAGCGTCAGATCGCCGGGCACGCGGTGGAGCTGGGGCCCCTGTACGGTCAGGAACTGCGCATGGCTGCCGGTCTTCGTCTCATAGCCCTGGATCGCGAAACCCGCATACATCGGATCGTTACCGACCTCAGGCGAGAGCAGGTCGTTGGTGCCGGAATATATGTTCACGAGATCGCCGACCTTGAGCCGGCCTTCGGCCTTGAGCTCGCTGCCGAGCGCCGCCACCAATGCCAGCCCGCCCGATCCGGTCGTCTGGACATCCTCGTCATGCGCATCGAAGGGTGAGACGGGGATGCCGGTCAGCGCCCAGATATCGTTGAAATTCACCTCCGAAGACAGGAGATAGACGAGCGCTTCATTGGCCTCGGGCTGCGGCACGGGCACGATCAGTTCGTGCTCATGCGTCGCCGGCGGGCCAAAGCGCGGCGCGCCGGTATCGGGATCGCGGGCGATACCGAAGGCGAGCTGGTGATCGGGAATCGGCGTTATGCCCGGATAGAAGGGCGCACCGACCGGCAGCAGATCGCCCCGCTCGATCATCGCCGCCTTTCGCGGCTCATGCTCAGCATCGATCCAGACGCCGTCGCGGCGCACGGGCAGCGGCGGGCTCTGCTTGTCCATGAATTGCTGGATGCCGGTCTTGCCGCCTTCGGGATCGATGATCGCCTCGGCAAAACGCTGCGCCTCGCGTGCAAGGCCGGCCTCCATACCCTCGGTCCAGCCGGTGCGGATTGCATCCAGCGCGCGGTCTCCCGCCGTGTCGCGCCCCGCCCATGCGAGTTGCTTCAGAATGCGCTGGAGGAAATCGTCTGCGAGTACCGCATCGAGATCGATATCGGCCGCTTGCGACCAGCTTTCGGTCATCTTTTCTCGCTCGGCAAAAGCTTGGCCGAGAAGACTATCGGTCGGCGAGCGGACGAATTCGCGGACCATCGCATGGGCGCGCGACAGCGCATCGTCCGACCCCTCCGCGAGCACATCGACCGCGCCGATCGCCAGCGCTTGGTCGGCATCGATTGCCCGACCACCCAAGATCAAGTCGAGCGCGTCGCGCAGCCCGGTCTCTCCCCGCTTGGCGGCCAGCAGTCGGGGCAGTCTCTGCGTCCCGCCATAGCCGGGCAGCAAGCGAAGATTGATCTCGGGCTGGCCGAAGCGCGCCTTGGGATCGGCGATCCGGTAATGGCAGGCGAGCGCGAATTCCATCCCGCCGCCCAGCGCCACCCCCTGGATCGCGGCGATGCACGGTTTGCCCATCGCCTCGATCTTCGTAAAGGCGAGCTGCGCATTGTCCGGCAGCGCCTTGGCCTCGGCGACGCTGTTCACCTCTTCGAGCATCTGCCGGATATCGGCGCCGGCGACGAAGCTCTGGCTGCCCGCGCCGGTGAAGACGACCGCGACGACATCGTCTTTGCGCGCGAGGTGATCGACGATGATACCGAGTTCGTCGAGCGCGCGTTCGTTGAGCGCATTGACCGGCGGGTTGGTGACCGTGACCGTGGCGACGCGCTTGCCCGGCGCGACGCGGTTATACTGGATGATGAAGAAGCGGTAGCGCTCGAACAGTTGCTGCTCGTCGGAAAGCTGCTGCTTGCGCTTCCAGGCCTCGACGGAGCGAGCGAGATCGTCGAGGCTTTCCGGATTGCGCAGCGTCGAGACATCGCCGACATCCTCGCCCTCGACCACCGCGCGCACCATGCGGCGCATATATTTGCCGCTGCGCGTTTCGGGGAATTCGGCCAGCTCGATAAAATCGGACGGAACGGCGACCGCGCCCTTTTCGGTGCGGACTAGTCCGGCCAGCCGGTTGCGATCCTCCTGCGTGAGCCGCTGCCCGGCGGCCGGCGTCACAAAGGCGATCGGCGTCGCGCCCTTTTCGCGATGCGGCGCGCCGATCACGAGGACATTGCCGACCGGCGAATTGGGGTCGAGCGCCTTGTCGCGCAGGATCGCGCCTTCGATTTCTTCGGTGCCGATCCGGTGGCCCGAGACGTTGATGACATCGTCCGAGCGGCCATGCAGCGAATAGGAGCCGTCCTCATGCCGCATCGCGAAATCGCCCTGGGTATAGGCCCAGGCCCCCCGCCAGCGCTTCCAATAGGTGTCGGCATAGCGTTCGGAATTGCCGCGCCAGCCCGAAGCGATCCGCGCCGTCCGGTCATCTGTCTCTACGGTGAAGCCATCCGCATCGCCCCAGATCGTCCGCGCCAGATAGGGATAGGGCAGGCGGATGATGATCTCGCCCTTTTCGCCCAGTTCCGCCCGCCGCCAGGCGACGCCCGTCTCGGCATCGTCCCGCTCCAAAAGGACGGCATCAGCTTGGCCTTTCCCTTTCGCATCCTCGACCCAGACATCGCCCAGTATCCATGGCAGCGGATAGGTATGCGCGTCGGCGTTGAGCGGAAAATCGTCATTGCCATGGAAATGCGTCCAGACGATCCCGCCATGTTCGGTCGCCCAATAGCTGTTGATATAGCGCTCGACGACATGCTCCATCGCGAACGCCTGCACGGCGGGCGAGACGGGTTCGGCGCAGAAGGTCGCGACCTTGAGCGAAGAGAGATCGTAGCGCTCGATATCCTTCAGGTTCTCCGGATTCTGCATGACCGACTTCAGGAAGGTGACGCCGGCCTTGAAGATATCGACCTCGTAGCGCTCGATGATCGAAGCGAAGCGGCCCGCATGGGGGAAGACCGGCGAGCCTTCGGTGACGATCGTCGTCACCCGGCAGAGCAGCGAAGCGGCGATCAGATAGCTCTGGCCCGTGATCCAGCCAGGGTCGGCGACGACATACATGGTGTCGCCCGGTTCGGCGCCGAACGCGGCGGGCATCGTTGCGGCGACGCCCGCGCAATAGCCGCCATGGACATGGACGACGCCCTTGGGTTTGCCGGTCGAGCCCGAAGTATAGATGATGAAGTTCGGATATTCGGCATCGACCGCTAGCACCGGCGAAGAGGCCCAGACAGCACGGACGAAGTCCGTGTCGGGTAGCGCCAGTAACGCCTCTTCGTCGGCGACATCGAACCCGGCTTGGCGCGCAGCGGCAAGCAATTCCTCGCCCGCCGCATCGGTCAGCTCATGGCTCCACCGGTCGCGATCCGCGTTCCAGATCAGGTCGGGCTGCGCCGTATGGCGGACGACGATCACCGCCTCGACGCGCGGCGGAGAATCGACGAGCGCGCTCGCGACCGCGATTCGGAGCTGCGCCGACTGGCGCGCATCGATGCCGCCGGCTTGCCCCATCTTGGCCAGCGCCTTGCCAACGCCGCGCATCACGTCCGACCGCTCAACGGTGACTTCGCCGTCAAGCAGTTCGGCCACCGCATCGCGGATCAGCGCCGCCTGATCGTCCGTTACGCCGAGATCGTAATCCGCGAGCGCCGCGTCGAGCAGCTCCATCGCCACCGGCACGGCGACGAAATTGTCGAGCGCAGGATCGGTGTAATTCGGCTTGAACGGCGCCATCTGTGCGTTGCGATAGCTGCCATCGGCGGTGATTACGACGCGCGCGCCGGCATCGGCGATCCGGTCTGACAAAGTTTTGTCGCTGAAGCCGCCGAACACCGGCGTGTAGACGATGCCGAGCCGTTTCGCGCCTTCGGTCCAGTAGATCTGTTCGGCGATGCTCGGCATGTTGAGCGCGATCCGGTCGCCGGGCTCGAGGCCCAGCGCCTTGAGCGCCAGCGCGCATTTGGCGCTCTCTAGCATCAGTTTCTTGCGGCTGATGACCTCGCTGTCGACCGGCCCGCCACGCCCGCCATCCTCGGCCATGTTCCAGCGGTCGCCCTCGAAGATCAGCGCGGCTTCGTCGCCATGGCCGGCGAGCACATGACGGTCGACCTCGTTGAAGGCGGCGCTCGTCAATCCGCCTTCGAACCAGCGCCAATTGGGTGGATCGTCATCGTTGAACGCGCGGTCCCAAGGTTCGAAATCGGCCGGCAGATCGGGGGTAACGGGTTGGCCCGTCGCCCCATCCCATCCCGACCAGCTTTCGCGCTCCTCGTCCCAATGGATCCAGGCGCCGCCTTCACCCTGATCGGCAAGAAACCAGCAGATCGTGCGTTTTGCGATATCGCCGTGGAAAGCGCCGGGATCGTTCCGGCACGCCCGACTCATGGTTTCCCAGGAAACCCGG
Source organism: Parasphingopyxis sp. (assembly GCF_052168295.1). GTDB lineage: Bacteria > Pseudomonadota > Alphaproteobacteria > Sphingomonadales > Sphingomonadaceae > Parasphingopyxis. The sequence continues at coordinate 54,061 of NZ_JBQLZN010000037.1, forward strand.
TCATGGATTCGCAATTCGGCGCCCTTTCCTGTGCTGATCGGTGTTACCCCTCTTGAAAGTCATGTCCCAGCGCCGCGAGCGCGCCCCTCGATCGCAGAGTGTCGAGATCGGCGCCAGTTGACCAAAATCGATTCAGAATCGCTGGCACAAGCGTAGCTTGAACGCGACGAACAACGCAAACTCGGTAGAGAGTGTTGGATGAGCGGCTTTGACCCAGCCGCGCTGCGTACACGCGCTCCGGGTACGAAACGAACACCGGATCCATGACACAACCCGGCCCTGCCTCCCGGAGAACGTCAGGCGCATGATCCGGTTTCGCCGGATTCTCCGCTTCAATCCATGAGACCCGATCAACGGTTCTCGAGATGTTCGGGGATTCCATCCGACCGGCCGGCGGATGGCTCCCGAACAGGAGCGGGAGAGTATCATGGGGCCGCCAACGACGTGCTTAGGCCGTGCTGCGCGCGGGGCGACCGGCGCAGGCCGGAGACGCCGAGCCGCTGCGCGTGCGGGCAGATTTGCCGGCGTCAGCATGGCTGCGATTCTCGCCGGCATGACGGCGCTGCCCGCGCCCGTGTACGCGCAAACCGCTGACTCCCTCGGCACGATCTTCTGGGATGGCGGCAATTCGACGGACTGGTTCGATGGCGGCAACTGGTCCGATCCGATCGGCGGGCCGCGTGTGCCCAATGCGCTCGACAACGCGGTCATCGAGATCGGCGGCGCGGATGCGCCGATCGTCGAAGGCGCGACAACGGCGCAGGCGAATGCGGTGATCATCGGCGAGGCGGACAGCGGCGCGCTGACCGTACGCAATGGTGGCCGGATCGTCATGAATTTCGGCCGGCTCGGCGAACGGGCGGGATCGAGCGGAACGCTGCTCGTGACGGGCGCGGACAGCTATTTCGGTTTCCAGGAAACGCTGGTGATCGGCAATCTCGGCTCGGGTAACGCCACCGTGGCAGACGGCGCTATGCTGGAGGGAACGACCACATTTATCGGCGACGAAGGCACCGGTGAACTTACGATTACCGGCGCGGATTCGCATCTCAGGACATTGCAAATCCAGACCGGCAATAGCGGCACCGGAACCTTGCTCGTCGAAGATGGCGGCCTTGCCGAGGCCGAGGTCAATTTCGTCGGTAGCGATGCGGGCGGCGAAGGGACGGTCACGGTTCGGGGAGCAGGCAGCCGCGTGCGCTCGACGCAGCAGACCAATGTCGGGCGCAACGGCACGGGCCGGGTCATCGTGGAGAATGGCGGCCTCTTCCTCGCCCAGCAGGCGGCGTTCGGCATCGAGCAGGGCGGCTTTGGCAGCCTCATGGTGGACGGGCCAGGCTCGCTGTTCGAAGCGGCGGCGACGCGGATCGGCGATGCAGGCGAGGGCGCGGTCACGCTGGCCAATGGCGGGGCGATGACAGCTTTCGACATTACGATCGGCGCAGTCGACGGTTCCGATGGCATGGTTACGATAGAGAGCGGCGGGCGGCTGACCTCGCAACTGACCACCTTCGGGCGCGATGCGGGCAGCACGGGATCGGCTCTGTTGACCGGGGCCGGATCGGAATGGCTGTCCGAATTCCAGACCATCATCGGCGATGCCGGAACCGCCACGGTCGAAATCCGCGACGGGGCGATCTTCCGTCAGGGCCTTACGCGCTCGAGCGATCGGGACGACAATTCGGCTATCGGCCTGCAGGAGGGATCGAACGGCTCGGTGCTGATCTCGGGGCCGGGCAGCGCCTGGATCAGCGAGCGGCAGGAGCTGTTCAACGTCGGTAAGGCCGGCACGGGCACGCTGGTCATCGAGAATGGCGGCCTGATGCAGGTACGCGCGATGGCGATCGGCAGCACGAGCACGGGCGTCGGTACTGTCATCGTCGACGGGCCCGGCTCGCATCTGCAGATCGACCGCAGTTCCTTCTATGTCGGCGTCAACAATCTGCGCATCTTCAACAATGGCGGGTTCGACGAGCCGGACGGCGGGGACGGAACGCTCACCATCCGCAATGGCGGCCGGGTCAGCGGCGCCTTCGTGTTCCTGATCGGCAGTAATGTCGATGGCGCGGCGGGAGGTTTGGTTACGGTCACCGGGCGCGGTTCGCTGCTCGAAACCGAGGGCGTCGCCTTTTTCAGCCTCGGCCGGCTCGAAGTGCTGGACGGCGGTCTGTATGAAAGCACCGGCTTCTATTTCCAGAATCCGGGCTCGCGCGCGCTGGTCGATGGCAGCGGTTCGCTTATCCGGGTCCTGTCCGGGGCAGAGGTGGATGGGCAGTTGGTGGTTTCGAACGGCGCGGTGTTCGAGGCGCGCCGCCTCGGCATCGGCGAGTTCTGCGAACCGAGCAGCATCCTGTGCGACGAGACCGACATCCTGCGCGATCCCTTCGTGCGTGTGGACGGCGCGAATTCGGAAATCATCCTCAGCGGTACCGAATTCGAAACGACCACGCGCACGTTCCTCGGGCCGCTCTTCCTTTCCAATGGCGGTCGGCTGGTAATCGGCGATCGCTTCGTGAAGGCGCCCGCAGGGTCGCTCTTCGCGGACCGCGTCGTGTTCGAAGGCACGGGCAGCGCGATCCGGTTCAATCACACCGACAGCGATTTCCTGTTCCCGATGCCGATCAGTGGGAACGGCGCGGTCGAAGTGCGTGGTGGGACGACGCGGCTGACCGGCACCAGCAGCTATACCGGCCCGACCACGGTGACGGATGCCAGCCTGATCGTCGATGGCCGGCTCGGCGACACGGCGGTGTCGGTCGAGGGCTTCAGCCTGCTCGGCGGTTCCGGCGCTATCGGTGGGGATTTGACGCTGAGCCGCGGCGCGGTGCTCTCGCCGGGCGGGCTGCTTGGCAGCGAGCGCGGCGAAAGCCTGATCGGGACATTGGCTACGGGGAGTCTCACGCTCGATTCCTCGACGCTCGTGCAGATCGACGTCAACGACCAGGGGCAGGGCGACCGGATCGATGTGACCGGCACGGTCGATCTCGGCGGCGCGACGCTCAGCGTCAGCGAGATCGCCGGCGATTTCAGCGGCACCAACCCCTTCGTCTACACGATCATCGGCAATGACGGATCGGATGTGATCACGGGCACCTTCGGCAGCATTCTCAACCGGCTCGCCTTTCTCACGCCGTCGGTCGATTATATGGGCGGCGACGGCAACGACGCCATCCTCAGCCTGACGCCGAACAATGCGGTCGGCGGCAGCGGCTGCTTCATCGACGGCAATACGATGATCTGCGAAGGGGCACTGCCCGGCGGCGTCGCAGTCGACGATGGCGACGGCGTCGACCGGCTCGTCGTACGCAACCTGACCGAGCAGATCGCGCCGCCGAGCGGTACGAACGGATTGTCCTTCATCCGTGCGGCGAACCCCGTGGCCATCGTTACCCAGCCCGACGGTTTCGGCATTTCGGCAACGGGTGAAGCGTCCGCCATCTACGCCGAAAGCCGGGCCAGCCGCATCGTTGTCGACAACAGCATGGCGCTCAGCGCCACCGCACCGACCGGCTACAATGTGTCCGGCATTCGCGTCCTGAACCGCGAGAGCACGGCGCCGGCGAACCAGCGCAATCCCGGCACCGTGGAAATCACCAATTCTGCGCCGATCACCGTGGTGGCCGGCCAGGGCAGCGGCTTCGATTTCAACGTCGTCGCCAGCGGGATCCAGTCTCGCATGTTCGCGGAAGGCACGACGCGGATCACCAATACCGGCACGATCACAATAACCGAAACCGACGATGTGGCGACGACGACCAATGCCGCGGCGATCTTCGCGCAGAGCTTCGCTTCCGACAATGCGACGCATGTGATCAACGAAGGCGATATCATACTCAACGGCCGCCATCTGGCGGGGATCGACATTCTTGGCATGGACGTTCAGTCGCGTGGCGGATCGAACGTCATCACGCTCGTCAATCGCGGCGGCATTACCGGTTTCGGGTCGATCGGGATCGACGTCTCCGGCACGGCCATCGAGAATTTCGTTACCAGCAATGTGCGGGTTGAAAACTATGCGCCGATCACGCTCGCGGTCGGCGATTCCGCCGGCCGCAGCGGCGGCATCAGCCTCAACGACAATGCGGGCGGCGAATATGTCTTCGTCAATGAAGGCGATATCCGCATCACGGACAGCACGGGCACTGTCAGCGACACCGATTTCACCGGCGCAGGCGGGTACGGGATCTTTGTCAGCGTTGGCGATACGTTCAGCCGAGTCATCGGCAATAGCGAAATCGCGAGCGTGCTGACCTTCGAGAATAGCGGGAACATTTACGCAGAAGGCGATGGCGGCATCCGCGCCCAGGCGCGCGTGTTCGACGTCACCAATAGCGGCAATATCGAAACGCGCGGGCTGTTCGCGGACGGGCTCTATGCCTTTCAGGGCGCGCTCGAACTGTTTGGAAACGAATTTGGTGGCGATATCGATCTCGACGCGAGCCTGGACAATAGCGGCGATATCACCGTGTCCGGCGATTTCGCGACGGCGCTCGGCGTCGAGTTCACCGGCAATGGTGATTTCGACAATTCGGGCGCGTTGACGGCCAATGGAGACGGCGGGGCAGGGCTGTTCCTTGCGAGCTTCACGGACGCCTTCGCCTTCAATACCGGCGCGATCACCGCGACGGGCGACGATGCCTTTGCTGTCCTTATCGCGGACTTCACCGTCGATCCCGACACCTACGATGTCGTCGCGCGCAATTATGACGCGGAGCGCGACCTCAATTCCGCGATCACTTTCTTCACCGATGCCGATATCACGGCCACGGGCGCCAATTCGGACGGCATACGGGCCGAACTCGGCACGCGGATATTCGGCAGTCCTGACGCGAGCTTCTTCGACGACTATGCGGCGAGCGCGACGATATTCGTCGGCGAAGACGTTACCGTATCGGGCGGCAGCGGCACCGGCGCGGGCGTGCGGTTCGAAGGACGGGGCGGCGGGATACTGTTCAACGAAGGCACGGTCACCGCCCTGTCGGGCGCGGCGGTGATCGGCGGCGAGGGCGACGATACTGTCGAGAATGCCGGAACCATCGCCGGCAGCGTTGCGCTGGGCGATGGCGACGACACGATCAACTATGCCGCGGCCGGAATCTTCACCGGCCCGGTCGACGGCGAGGAGGGCGAAGACCGCATCGTCATCGATGTGTTCGACGGCCAGAGCACGACCTTCGATTTCGCGACGACCGATTTCCGCTCCTTCGAACGGCTCTTCAAGCGCGGCGAGGGGATGGCGACACTGACCGGCGATGGCAGCGCGTTCGACGCGGTATTCACGGTCGAAGGCGGCACGCTGTTCGCCGATACGATGAGCCCGACCATCGATTTCATCGTCGCGCGGGATACCGTCCTGCGGGGCATGGGCAGCCTCGGCGGGCTATCGGTTACTGGCGGCACCGTATCGCCCGGATCGTTCGATATGGGCACGAGCGGGATCGGCACGTTCACGCTGAACGGCGATCTCTCGCTCGACGCGCAGAGTGTCTTTGCGGTCGATGTCGACGATATGGGGAATGCCGACACGCTGATCGTCAATGGCGGCGTGAGCCTCGGCAGCGCGACTTTGGCCGTTACCGAAATCGGCACGTTCGATAGCGCTGACCCCTTCACCTATACGATCATCGACAATGACGGGACGGATGGTGTCGAGGGCATTTTCGGCACGATCACGAACCAGCTCGCCTTCCTCACACCCACGGTCAGCTATGCGTCGGGCGACGGCAACGATGTCGTGCTGACGCTGATGCCCAACGCTGTCGTGGAAGATGGCTGCCGGATCGACGGCAACCGGATGATCTGCTCGGGCTTGCTACCCGACGGCGTCGACGTGCGCGAGGAAAGCAGTCTCCCCAATCTGCGCGAACTGCTTGTGACGCAGATTACCGGCCGGATAGACGGGCAGGCGGCGGACGGTATCGCGATCGATTTCACCAACGACGACGCGCCGGTCACGATCAATGTCGATACGCCGGGTACCGTCATCACGTCGCAGGCGGCGCGGTTCGACCGGCCTGGCTTTCGGGTCGATGCGGCGGCGGCCATCGGAGTACGCGGGCAGTCCTCACGCAGCGTGTCGATCACGAGCAACGCCGATATCGTTATCGACGCGTCGCCCGTTGATCGGTCAGTACTCGATTTCACGGCGGGTATCGCTGCGGATTTCCTGCCCGTCGGCGATACGCGGCAGAGCGGCACGATCGTCAATACCGGCTCGATCACGATCACCGACGACGGGCTGGGCGATGGCACGCTCAGTATGGTCGGGATCTTCGCCGGCTTTTCCTACATCAACGCGTTTCTGCCCGTTCCCGATCGGGTGAATATCGACCGTGTCGAGATTCGCAATTTGGGGGAAATCGACGTCACGACCGGCAACGGCATCGTCGCCGATACGCTGCATGGCGGCGAGCTGGAGATCGTCAACAGCGGATCGATCCGGGTCACGACGACGGACGCGACGCTCAACAGCCACGGCATCCAGGTCAGGGATTCCGATGCGGCCCAGCTTCTGACCATCGTCAACGATGGCACCATCCTTACCGACGATCCGGTATCGGAGTCGGCCTATGCCATCCAGGTCGAGAAGGCTTTGGCGCTCGAGGGCAATAACCCGGCGACGATCATCAACAATGGCATCATCCGGGAGCTGAGCGGCGACGCCGACAATTTCAGTACCGGGATCGAGCTGGGCACGCCAACCTTCTCGCCGTTCCCGAGCGCTGCGCTGGGCCAGGGCCGCGCCGCCGACATGCCCGGCGCCACCTTCACGATCATCAACAATGGCATGGTCGACGTCGTCAATCGGGGCATCGAAGTCCTCTCGAGCGGCAATCGCGTTATCGAAAACTACGGCACGGTCAACGTCGCCGCCAACAAGAGTTTCGAGGCGGCGGTGGCGTTCAACTTCAATTCGCCGAGCCGCGGTCCGCGCGAACATAATCCGATCGGCAACCTGACCCGTTTCATCAACGGCCCGGACGCGACGATCACGATCGACGCTGGCGATACGGGCTCTTCCAATACGCATGGCGTGCTGTTTCTCGGCGGCGATCCGGATATCCAGAATGACGGGCGGATCACGGTCATCGCCGATCAGTCAGCCGGAATCATCGCGTCGGAAGGATTTCAGCAGACCGGTACTATCCTGGAAAACCGCTTCGCAATCGGCGCGGTCGATCTGCGCAATAGTGGCGTTGTCGAAGTGACCGGCGATGAAACGGTCGGCGTGATCGTCTCGCGCCTTTTCATTTCTGAAGAAGATATCTTCGACACGAACATCGTGAGCTCCGGCGATATCATCGCCGATGGCGTGAACGCCGACGGGATCCGGCTGCAGAGCTTCGGATGGGATTTCGGCGACGGGCCTGTGTTCGAGAACCGGGGCCAGTCTTCGATCATACTCGAAGAGGGATCCATCGTGCGCGGCGGTAGCGGCACCGGCGCCGCCATCCGGTTGACCAACGGAGAACGCAACACGATCGACAATGTCGGGCTGATCGAAGCGGATTCCGGCGCGGCGATCGTCGGCGGGATCGCGATCGAAGACGTAACGAATAGCGGCGTAATAAATGGCACCGTCGCGCTCGGCGCGAATGACGATATCTTCACGCTCGTTGCCGGCGGCTCGGTGGGCGAGACGATCGACGGCGGCGACGATGAAGACAGCTTCGTGCTTTCCGCGGCAGCCGACGCCAGCGCGACCTTCGATTTCGCGGCGACGGAGCTGATCGGGTTCGAGCGCTTCTTCAAGCGCGGCGACGGTGGCTGGCAGTTGATCGGCGACGGCAGCGGGCTTGGCGGTGTCTTCGCCGTCGAGGCCGGATTGCTGGCGGTCGACGGCGATCTGTCGGCGACCCGGTTCACGGTTCAATCCGGCGGCGTACTCGGCGGCTCGGGAACGGTCGGATCGGTGAATCTGGTTGGCGGCACATTGTCGCCTGGGGCGGGCGGCGCGGCGCCGGGCCGGGGGGCGGCGCCGGATGCGACCCCGGTTGCCGTGGTCTCGGTGGCCACGTCGTCCGCGCCGAACGCGCAGAACGCGGAGGTGGCTCCGGCAGCGACCGCTGCCGTCGACGCAGAGATTTCCACGCCTGAAGCGGTGGTCCGGTCAACGGGCGGTCGGGGCGAGATGTTTGCCGAGGAAGCGCCGCACGCGGCCGGCCCGGACTTCGCCGAGGAGGCTCCGCACGTTTCCGGTCCCGATTTCGCCGAGGAAGCGCCGCACCGTCCGGACTTCGCCGAAGAGGGGCCGCACACACCCGACTTTGCGGAGGAAGCACCGCACGGCCCGGACTTCGCGGAAAACATCCCGCACAGCCCGGCGCCTGAATTTGCCGAGGAGCAGCCGCATGCCGCGATCGGCCCGGCTGGCGAACGGCCGCTCGCAGGCGGCATCGGGACGCTGACTATCGATGGCGATCTGACGATGGACGCGGACAGCATTTTCGAGGTCGAGGTCGACGATGTCGGCAATGCGGACCGGGTGATCGTGAACGGTCTCGTCGATCTGGGCGGTTCGACGCTTTCGGTTCTCGAGATTGGCGACTTTATGGGCGATGATCCGTTCAACTATCTGATCATCGCCAATGACGGCTCGGACGCGATTACCGGCGCGTTCGGCGCGCTCGTGAACCAGTTCGCCTTCCTGACGCCGAGCGTCGATTATGCGGCCGGCGACGGCAACGATGCTGAGCTCACGCTGACCCCGAACAATGCGCCGCCCCCGCCGCCGCCTCCCC
>NZ_JBQLZN010000038.1:0-7339 GCF_052168295.1 Parasphingopyxis sp.
TCGCCTCGGGCAGGTTGCGCTTGAACCAGCGGTCGAGCCGGATGCCGTCATCCTCCGCGTCCACCGTGAACTGGCGCACATCGTCACTGAACGTCTCGGTCATACCGCGAGCCTCACGAGCCAGAGCCCGGCGAACAGGGCCGCGACCGACGCAACGACCGAGACCAGCGCATAACCGGCAGCGAGCCCCATCGCGCCGCGCTCGATCATGTTCGCGGTTTCGAGGCTGAACGCTGAAAAGGTCGTGAAACCGCCGAGGATGCCGATGCCGAGAAAAAGCCGCCAACCCTCACCGCCCGTGCCGAAGCGCGCGAGCAGCCCGGCAAGGATGCCCATCGCCAGCCCGCCGAGGATATTCGCCGTCAACGTGCCCCAGGGAAACGCCGGGCCGAACTGGTGCAGCGTCCAGCGCCCCAACAGGAAACGCAGTCCCGCGCCGATCGCGCCGCCCGCCATGACGAGAAGGAGATGAGGCATGGGCGCGATCTAGCCGAGTGCGCGGCGCACCGCCAGTGAGGGTTTGATTGTCAGAATTTTCCGCTCGGAAAATCGCGGCACCGGCCCGCTCCCCCTCCCGACCTCCCAAACAGGGTACACTCATGGGAGGTCGGGAGGGGGAGCGGGCCGGTGCCGCGCCGAGCCGAAGGCAAGGTCTGACAAAAGAAAACTGCGGCGCTCGACCGTCAGGTCGAGTCTGACAAAAAAACTACCGCCCCGCGCTCGTTACCACATCTACCGCCGTGCCGCCGCCGCGGCGCGGGGCGAAGATGATGTAATAGGCGCCTTCGTCGCGTTCGCGGAAACCGCCGAGCACGTTATTGTTATGCCGCAGCTGATGTTCGGACGAATAGCCGGCGCGGATCGCGCGCGTGTAGTACCAGTCGATCAGGCGATCCATGTCCGCCGACGAGCGAAAGCTGACGACGCGCATCCGGCATCCGGACTGGTTGAAACCGGCCGCCTCGACGACTTCGGAGCCCGGATAGGGATTGAACTCGGGCGGCAGCGACGACGCCCAGGCCATGCCATATTCGACCGTGCCGTCGCAGACATCGAGATCGGCGGCCTGGCTGTCTGCCATTCTGCCGAGCGTCGTTTCGCCGCGACCGGCGCTGCGGCCGTCGCGTTCCCGGCCGACCGTCGGTTCGGGCGCGGAGAGCAGGCGGCGCGCATCGATCGCCGCCTGCGCGTCGCTGACCGTATGCAGGGTTTCGGGGATCGGCGCGCCGCTCACGGCATCGCCGGGCAGCGCGGCATTGGCGTTGGACTGACCGGCAAGATCCTGATCGACCATGATCTGGTCTTCGAGCGCTGTCGTCAGCGCCGGATCGCTATTGTCCGCCTCGCCGAGCAGCGCTTCGTCCATCGCATCGGCATCGGTCTCGGCCTGCTCGCCCGTGCCGCAGGCGCCGAGCGCCAGGCTCAGTGCGACGGCCGCGCCGCAGGCAAAATTCTTCGCGCGCATCTTCCGCTTCTCCCAGTCAGGAGCGGCAGATGTCGCGCGAAAAGGTTATCAACGCATTGAGAAAAATGGTTAACCGGTAACGTTCCGGTAAGTTTTCGCCCGGTTAACCCTCTTTTGCCGCGCCGATCTACTCTTCGGCCACCTGCCCATCGGGCGTGAAGCCGGTCGCCTTGACGATCACGGAATGGCCGCCGCCCATCGCATCGCCGATCGTCGCCTGCAGGTTCGGCCGAAAATCCTCACCCTGCCCGGTCACGCCGAGCTCGCGGATTTCCATGCCCTGTTCGCGAAACGCGTCCTCATAAAAGGCGAGCAGGTCCATCGGCGATATCGAATCGTCGACCTGATAGCTGACATAGGGCGTGCTGCCCTCGTCACGCGCGTCGAGCGTGTCGGTCCGCGCTTCGGGATGCAGCGGTATCGCGGTGGTAATGCCCGTCGTCAGATCGGCGTTGAAGCTCTCGTCATCGGCGCGATAAGCGTTGACGATATTGCCGTTGATCCGGATCGACTGGCCGGTCTCGGTGCGGATGCCGGCCGAGATGACACGCATGCTGCCACTCTGTGCGATATAGTCGCCATAAAACTGGGCGATCTCAAGCTTGGGCGCATCCAACCGATACTCATAGCTGTCGGCGAACACGGCATGTTCTTCGACAGTGGCTTCGTCAGCACCGGGAAATAGCGGGCCGCCATGCGGCAGGAAGCTGTAGTCGGGCTCCGCCGCGTTCTCCTCGGCCGCCGCGTCCGTCGCCTCATCCTGCGCATCGCCCTCCGCCGTGTCGCCGCTGCATGCGCCGAGCGCTGCTACTGCCGACAGCAGCATGATCGTCCTCTTCATGTTCCCCCTCCAATTGCCCTATGGATTGAGGGAGTTAAGCGGGCATGGGCGGCAATTGCAAGTTCCGCTCAGCCGCCCTCGCCGCCGATCACAGAAACCGTCGTGCCCTGTCCCGGCACTGCGGTCGCCGAGATCTGGACGCCGCCATTGCCGTCGGCGCGTTCGCCGACGATCATCTGCGTTTCGCCCATATCCATCGTCGCGGCGATCTCGAAACCGCCGGCTTCGAGCGCGTTCCGATAGAAGGTAATGACGTCGGCTGGCGCGTCGGAGGTGGTGAAGCTCGAAACCTGCCCCGATCCGCCGTCCCGGCCGGTTGCGTTCATCTGAAAACCGCCGGCGCCGCTGGCACCCGGATAGGACGGCAGACCCCCGGGCATGGCCGTGCCGGCATCGCCCGTCGTGACGACCGTTTCGCCGTCAGCGCGGCGATAGGTGGTCGTCCCGCTGCCGTCGCGCTCGACGCGCACTTCCTCGCCGTCCGGCCCGCGATAGACCTGTTCGTTAGGTCCGCCACAGGCCGCCAGAGTTAGCAGGCCGAGCGCCGCAATCGCATATCCTTTCCGCATCGACATAGTCCCCTTTTCTGTCGTCGTCCTGACGCTTTTGCCCCATAGCGCCCTTGAATGACAGCTTGGAGTGACCCATATCACTAATACAGTGATTTTTCAGGGAAGGTGACGACGGATGCTCAATATTCTCTCGATCCTGGCGGGTCTGCTGGCGGCGATCCTCGCCTTTGTCGGGCTCATTCCGCTTCTGGGCTGGGTCAACTGGTTCATGCTGCCCGTCGCCTTTATCGGGCTGATCCTCGGCGTCCTGTCGGACGGCAATCTCGGCCGCAATCTCAACATCATCGTGCTGATCGTCGGCGGGCTGCGCCTGATGCTCGGCGGCGGCATCATCTAGCCGCGCGCGCTTCGCCCGCTAGGCGAACCCCTTGCCCGCGTCGCGCGGCTTGTGGCGGATCAGGCGCGAGGTTTGCACCGCGGCCTGGCGATGGATAACGGCTTTGCGGTAATCGGGATCGGTGACCATCTCGAGGAACGCGCCGGCGCTCGGATAATAGGCGACGAAAGCCGTGTCCCAGCGCTCGTCCTCGGGTCCGATCACGATCGATTGCGGCTCGCCCGACCATAGGACCGTACCGCCGACCCGCTCAAAGATCGGTCCACTGTCGCGGCCATAGTTCGCATACGCCTCGGCGCCGCTCAGACCCGTTCCGGCCAGCGGATGATCGTCGGGATAGGCGGCTTTCTCGCGGAACCGCACAAGGTTCAGCATCGCCACCGGCTCGTCCCGGTCCAGCGCCTTGAAGGCATCGAAATTGACCCGGCTCGGGTCGACATAATTTTCATCGCTCATGCGTCAACCGTCGCCTGCGAGCGTGCCAGCGTCAAGGTGCGGGACCGCGGCGCCCATCCGCTTGCGCCGCGCGGCGTTTCGCGGCACAGTCGGCGTCATGGGAAAAGCACGATGGATTGCCGCCGCGGCGGCCGGCACGGCGGCAGTGGCCGCGGCCGCCTATTATCTGAACGAGCGTAACAGCGAGAAGCCCGAGTACGACCTGCTCGTCGAGGAGGGCCGCTTCGCCCTGCGCGCCTATCCGGCAATGATGATGGCCGAAACGGTGCAAGCCGGCCAGCGCGAGACGGCGCTCGGCAACGGTTTCCGCGTGCTCGCGGACTATATCTTCGCGCGCTCGCGCCCCGGCAAGAAGATCGCAATGACCTCTCCGGTCCTCTCCGATCGCGCGCAGGAGGGCGACGGGTGGCGGACCCGCTTCGTCATGCCGCGCAAACTGCACAAGAGCGAGTTGCCCGATCCCGCGCCTGGCGTGGAACTGACCGAGCAGCCCGCGCGCAAGGTCGCCGCGATCCGCTTTTCAGGCAGCGCCGACGATGCGATGCTGGCCGAGAATGAAGCAATCCTGCGCGAATGGATGGCGGCGAACAGTCTCGAGCCCGCCGGCGATGCCGAATATGCCTTTTACAATTCGCCCTTCATCCCCGGCCCGCTGCGCCGCAACGAGGTCCTGATCCCCGTCGCCTAGCCGCCGCTTAGAGCCTTTTTCCGTAGCGCTTCAGTGCGATATTGCCCGCGATGATGATCGCCGCGGCGGCCATCAGGAAACCGGTCAGCCCGCCGATCATGATGGCGAGGATCATCGCGAACCCGAACGCGCCCATGCCGATCGAGGCCGGGTTGAGGCCCTCCTTGCCGCTGGCGCTGCGCAGCAGGCCGTCCATCCGCGTTTCGAAATCGTCGAGCGTCCTGATTTCGGACTGCTCTTCATGCTTGGCCTGCGCCGACCCGATGGTCTCCGCTTCCGCCGGACGCTCGATTCGGCGCGTCGTATGCGCGCTCGGATTCATGTCGCGGGCCTGCTTTGGCGGCAGATTGGTCGCCGTCTCGAGCACGATCAGCTTCCGGCCGCGTTCGATAACCTTATACTGCGTCGGCGGTGCGTCCACTCATCCCTCCGCGGCCCGGGAGCCAGACGATCAGTCTAAGCCGGGGGACGCGGCAGGGAAAGTGTTGGCGATACGAAAGCGCCGGCTATTCGCAACGCGAGTCGCTGCGGTCGATCTCGCGGCCGATCAGCGCGCCCGCGACGCCGCCGATGATCGTACCGGTGGCGCGGTTGCGCCCGCCGTCGATCTCGCGGCCGATGAGCGCACCGACACCGCCGCCGACCAGCAGGCCGACCGTGCCATCGTCGCGGCGGCAGCGATAGCGGCCGTGGCGATCGCGCCAGACGCGGCCGCGATAATAATCGTCGTCGTCGTCATCATAATAGGCGATCTGGGTGAAGCCCTGTTGCGGGGCGGACCATCCGTCGGCAGCGGCGGCCGGCGCGGCGAAGGCCGCTGCGGCAAGAGCCGCGGAAGCAAAGATTTCAGTGCGCATCGATCAATCCTTTCGGCGATGAGTATGTCAGTTCGTCCCCGCGCAAACAATTGCTAACAATCGCGACCTGAACGGCGGGCAACCGCTGGGGCGGCCGCGACCAGCGGTTCGCCATGCGCGACGAATGGCGGGCGCCGCGATCAGTCGTCCGCGCGTTCGAACCGCTGTTCGTTGCCCAGTTCCCAACTCTCGCCGCCATCGGTCGAGATCTCCATACGGGACCGGAAACTGTCTTCCTGCACGTCATAGCGCGTGAAGCGCAGCATCATCGTGGTGCCGTCGGCCATCGGCGTGTTCGGCGTCGTGCGCGTCTCGCTCGTGTCCGGCCCCACCATCCGCCACAGATGCCCGTCCGCGGCGACCGAGGTCATCTCGATCTCGCTGCGGCTCGGCCGCACGAAGAAGAGGATGGCGGACGCCTGGTTGAGCTCGGGGATCGCGCTCATGCCCGACACCACCCGATCGGGCACGACCCAGCCGAAGCGATACTGCCCGGTAAAGGTGCGCTGGACCTCGCCGTCCGGCCCGATGAAATCGGTTTCGACGTCCCACAGGCCGATCACATGGCGAAGCTGCTCGACGGCTTCCGGGGCAGGCTCGGGCGGAGCCGGGTTCTGCGCGGCAAGCGGTATGGCGGCACCGGCCATGGCGATGGCGGCGATGATGGACAAAAGCGGGCGCATGGTCGTCTCCCTTTGACGCAGCGCCCTGATGGCAGGAAACGGGGCGAATTGCCCAGCCTTTTTCGATGGATGACCAACTGAGATAGCTGGACAAATGGTGCAAAAATCGACGTGCCGGGGCGGGACCGTCCGGGTTCAGGGGAGGGGCGAACGGCGTTCGTCCGCCCCGGCACCGGGCGATGGAGACCTTAGCGGTCGACCGCGCCCAAGATCACACGGCCCTCGCGATAGCCGCGTTCGGCCATCTCGCCGGCATAGTCGCTGCGCGCATCGGCCAGTTCGTTGCGATATTCGTCCCAGGCGTCGTTGCGGTCTTCGGGATCGGTCGCGCGGGCGAGATCGCTCTGCAGCTCCTGCTCGGCTTCGCGGATATCGGCGAGATAATCGAACCAATAGTCATTCTCGACACCCGCGATCGGCGCGCGGAGCGGCTCTTCGGCGGACCGGTAGTCCCGATCGTGCGCGGCGGCAGGGGCGGCGATCAACAGGGCCGAGCCCAGGGCAAGGATAGTGTTACGCATTACTAGTCTCCTCATACTGGCGACCGGACAATCATGCGGTCGGGAAACCAACGCGCGGGACGCCACGCCCGGTTCCAGTCGTGCGGCCAGTGGAGCGGTGTGCGCGACAAGCGGCCATCATATGCCGCCCGCTGGAACGGGCAGCCGCTATGCGGTAGAGATCGGCTCCGCGCCAATGCAGGAGCCTCGCCATGACCCGGGACAAGCGGATCGACACCCATATCGAAGAGCGCACGGCCGCCTTCGCGCAACCCATCCTGCGCCACATCCGCGAAACCGTGCATGGCGTGGACGAGGGGATCGAAGAGGGGATCAAATGGGGCGTGCCGGCCTTTCTCTATGACGGCCGGACCCTGGCGATCATGGCGAGCTTCAAACGCCATGCCGTACTCAGTTTCTCGCGCGACAAGGAGTTCGACCTCGACGGATTGGGGCTGGAGGACAAGGCCGGAGAGGCGATGGGACGGCTCGGCCGGATCGAGAGCATGGACGATCTCCCGCCCGACGATGCGATCGTCGCGCTGACCCGGCAGGCGATCGCGCTCGAAAAAGCGGGGCCGCCCAGAAAGGCGACGAGACCGGCAATCGAGGTCCCGCCGCTGCCGGAACCCTTCGCCGAGGCGCTCGCCGCTGATACGAAGGCCCGGACCGTTTTCGACGGCTTCCCGCCCGGCGCGCAGCGCGACTATGTCGAATGGATCGCCGGCGCCAAGCGCGAAGCGACACGCGACAAGCGGATCGCGACGGCCATCGAATGGCTGGCCGAGGGCAAGAAGCGCAACTGGAAGTACGAGAAATGCTGAGCGCGGGAATTTGATCGTCGGAATTTCGCTTACGGGAAATCGCGGCAGGATTCTTTGTCAGACTCGACCTATCGGTCGAGCGCGGCACCGGCCCGCTCCGCCCTCCCGACCTCCCA